>JAJPIZ010000038.1 GCA_021324435.1 Anaerolineae bacterium | reverse complement strand
GAGCGACCAACGGGAGCGAAGAATCTCGTTTTTTTCGTTCAAAATTTGAGATTCTTCGTCGCTTCGCTCCTCAGAATGACACATGAAATTGATTTTGCATACACACTTTAATAATTTGTGATGGCTAACATCAAATAGTTTACTTATTGACTACTGAAACCGAATCTCTTCCACGCGCCAACTCTCCTCGCCCATCAACTTTTGCAGGCGCGCCAGCATCTCGGGGCAGATGCGCGTGGTGTCATTGGGGAAGTCAATCAGGTGCCCCTTGCCGTTCTCGAAAATCTGGAAACTGAACCGGTCGCGCCCATGAAACGAAATCAGCGTGCCGTAGATGGTCTTGATGCGGCGCTTGTCGCGTTCCTTGTCGCCGGTCGAGCGCAACAGCACCGTGATCTGCTTCGGCGGATGATCCTGATCTTTTTCTTCCTTTGCGAGCGGGACGTAGAGCGAGGGTGGGAGCCCCCCTCCCTCTCCCCCCATTTTCTCTGAAAATGGAGGGAGTGCAGAAGGGGGTTGCTGAGTCACCGCTTCGCGCGGGACTTCAACCGGCTTCTGGTCTTCAGGCTCAGATTCAGTTTGAGTCGATTCCACCACCTCGCGCGGCTCGATGGGTTTCATATCCGGCCGCGGTTCGGCCTTGGCGGCGATGGCGGCTTCCTCGAAGGATGGTTGCCATTCATCGTCCCAGCCCGCGGGGAAGTTATCGGGAGGAGGAGGAACATCTTGCATTCCCTCACCCTGTGTCCCTCTCCCAGCGGGAGAGGAGCTGGGGTGAAGGGGCTTGACTGCATAAGTTGATGGTTGTTCCACGACCTGGCGCGGATGAGTCGCTGTTGCAGGTTTGGCGGTCTGCGGCGCGGGACGCGGCATGGTCTTTGAAACGGGAGCCGTGATCGGGGCGGATCGAGGCGGTTGCGCGTCCACCGATTCGATCATCTTGATTTCGGTGCGAATCACATCCACCAGAATCTTGGGCGGCGTGGAGTTTGCGTCCACTTTGCCCTCCACGATCACGATCTGCCCGACCGAGAGTGCTTCGCGATGTTTCTCCCACGTGCGGGGGAAAAGCACGAGTTCGATGTTGCCCTGGATATCTTCGAGGGTGACGAAGCCCATCGGCTTGCCTTGTTTGGTGACGTATGGGCGCACCGCGGTGACGAGGCCGGCGACGCGCACTTTTTCTTCGTGTTGCGCTTCGGAGAGTTGACCGGAAAAATAACTGACGATCTGCGCGAAGGTTTGCTGATACGGCGTGAGCGGATGATCGGAGATGTAGAGGCCGATGAGTTCGCGCTCCCAGTTGAGCATCTCGCGCTTGTCCACGTTGTTGACATCGGGCAGATGAATTTCCTCGACCACGCCTGTGGCTTCACCGAAGAGACTCATTTGCCCGGCTTCTTTGGCGCGGAAGTGATTACTGCTGATGGACACGACGCGTTCGAGCGACGCGAGCAGCGCGGCGCGGTTGCCGAACGAATCCATCGCGCCGACTTTGATCAAACATTCCAGCGCGCGTTTGCCGGTTGAACGCAGATCGACGCGGCGCGCAAAATCGTTCAGGTCTTTGAACCTGCCGTTGGCTTTGCGCTCGGCAATCATCAATTCCACCGCGCCCTGGCCCACGTTCTTGATCGCGCCGAGGCCGAAGCGGATACTGGGCTTCCCATCCACATCTTCGATCTCGAAGTCCCAGCCTGAGGCGTTGATGTCCGGCGGCAGGACCGGGATGCCCATCGTGCGCGCGTCTGCCACGTAGTAGGCGACTTTTTCCGTCTGGCCCGCCGAAGCCGAGAGCAAAGCCGTCATGTATTCGGCAGTGTAATGAGCCTTGAGATACGCGGTCTGCACCGCGATCACGCCGTAATCCGCGGCGTGGGATTTGTTGAAGCCATAGCGCGCGAACTCTTCCCAGTCCGCATAGATGGCGTCGGCAGTCTCGCGCGCCATGCCATGCCTGACCGCGCCCTCGACGAATTTCCTGCGATGCTTCTCGATGTCTTCTTTCTTCTTCTTCGAGATCGCTTTACGCAATTCGTCGGACTCGGAGGGAGTGTACCCGGCTAATTCAACCGCGGCGCGCATCAATTGTTCTTGATAAACAGGAATTCCATACGTCGAGTCGAAGATCGGAGCCATCGCGGGATGGCGGTATTCAACCTGCGCCTCGCCGTGCATGCGCGCGATGTAATCGGGGATGAATTGCATCGGGCCGGGACGATACAACGCGACCATGGCGATGATGTGATCGAGTTTGCTGGGTTTCATCTGCACGAGCCAGCGCGTCATGCCGCCGCCTTCCACCTGGAAGACTCCGGCAGTTTGTCCCGCGCCCATCAATTCAAAAGCTTTCGGATCATCGAGCGGGATGTTGTCCAAATCGAGATGCACGCCGTGACGTTTCTCGATCATGTCGCAGGCCTTGGCCATCACGCTCAACGTGATCAGCCCGAGGAAGTCCACTTTCAACATGCCGAGCGAATCGAGGACGCCCATCTCGAATTGAGTCACGGTCTTGATGGGCGTCTCCTCCGATCCCGAAGTGGGGCGATGCAATGGCAGGTATTCGATGATGGGCTTGTCAGAAATCACCACGCCTGCGGCGTGCGTGCCCGCGTTGCGCACCGTGCCTTCCATGCGCGAGGCGATGTCAATTAGTTCGTGCAAATGATCCTGAGTCTCATAAAGTTCTTTGAACTCTGAAACTTCGAGCGCGTCTTGCATGGTGGTGGTGCGGCCCGAAACGAACGGCACAAGTTTCGCCACGCGATCCACTTCATTCAACGGGATGTCCATCACGCGGCCCACGTCGCGCAGGGCGGCCTTTGTCCCCATCGTGCCGAACGTGATGATCTGCGCGACCTTGTCATTGCCGTATTTACGCGCTGTGTATTCGAGCATTTCGGCGCGGCGGTCATCGCGGAAGTCGAGGTCAATATCGGGCATCGAGATACGGCCCGGATTGAGGAACCGTTCAAAGATCAAATCATGCTGGATCGGATCCACGAGTGTGATGTTCAACGTGTAGGCGATGATCGAACCGGCGGCGGAACCGCGGGCGTTGTACCAGATTCCATTTTCGCGCGCGTAGCGGCACAGGTCCCATACGATCAGGAAGTAGGCGTCGAATCCCATTTTGTGGACAACGCTCAACTCATAATCGAGTCTTTCCTTGACCTCGGGACTGGCGGCGCGTTCCCCGTAGCGCTTCTTCGCTCCTTCTTCGCACAAGTGACGAAGATAGCTTTTGGGTGTAAATCCCTCCGGCACTGCGAACTCAGGCAGATGATAACCTTTGAACGACAAGTCCACGTTGCAACGCTCGGCAATGAGAAGCGTGTTGCTCAACGCCTCCGGCACTTCCGCGAACAACTGACTCATTTCCTGCGGCGTGCGCAGATAATAGGACTCGTCCGTCATTCTCATGCGGTCTTTGTCGGTCAACAGGGCGTTGGTTTGAATCGCAAGCAGAATGTCTTGCAAACGCGCGTCTTCGGGATTTATATAATGAACATCGTTGGTGGCGACATATTTGGCAGAGTAGCGCGCGCCCATTTCAACGAGGCGGCAATTCAGGTCTGTGATTTCTTTGATGTTGTGCTGTTGCAATTCAACGAAGAACCGGTCAGGGCCGAAGACATCGTAGTACCAGTTCATGCGCCGCACAGCCTCCTGCGGATTGTCGTCCAGCAGGGCGCGCGGAATTTCCGCGGACATACAGCCCGAGGTGCAGATCAGCCCTTCGGAGTGCGCCGCCAAGAAGTCATGGTCTATGCGGGGATAATAATAGAAGCCCTCGAGTTGCGAGGCGGATGCAATCTTGAGCAGGTTCTTGTAACCGGTTTCATTTTCCGCCAATAAAAGCAGGTGATAGGATGAGCGATCCAGCTTGGAGTCGCGGTCTTTCATGCCGCGCGCGGCCATGTAGGCTTCGAGTCCGATGATGGGCTTGACCCCCGTCTCTTTGGCCGCCTTGTAAAAGTCAATCACGCCGAACATCGTGCCGTGGTCGGTGATGGCGACGGCGGGCATGTCCATTTCCTTCACGCGCTGGACCAACTTCTTGATGTTGCTGAAGCCGTCGAGCAGGGAATATTCGGTGTGAACGTGGAGGTGAGCGAAGGACATTTCAGGTGATCAGCATTCAGTAATCAGTTACCAGTATCCGGTGGATGGAGGCGATTATAGCACGCATGTTCAAACACAGAAGATGCGTGCGGCTTAAAAAATCGGCTTCAACGCGAATTGCATTAATCAGCGAATGTATGAATGCTTCGAAAAAAATTCGTGCAATTCGCCATTCGCATCATTCGTGTTTTATTCTTTCCATTTGTGTATGCTATACTCGCCGACATGTCTCGCCAAAGGATAACGTCCCTCTTTATTGTTTTTGTTACCGCCGCGGTCCTGGCGGCATGTGCACCCTCCGTTCAAACGCCAACTCTCGTTCCAACACGGGTCTCGACTTCTGCGAGTCCCTATGACGGAGATTGGAAAGGAAAAGGTACGGCGCAGGATGGCCGTGAGATCACGGTCATATTTACGATAAAGGAAGGAGCGGTTACTTCTTTTGTCTACAATTACATGGGCGCGCTGGGACTTGAATGCACGGGTATTGACCACTCTCTTATCCCGCCCGAATCTCAGCCTCGTGTTCAAAATAATTCCTTCTCTCAAAAATTCGGCGATGACTTGACCGCGGATGCGACATTCACATCGAGTGATTCGGCGTCGGGGCACATCTCCATCGTTTGGAAAGGGCGTGCCAATTGCCAGACGTCCCTGCAAGCCGACTGGACCGCGACGAAACAACAAGCCGTGCAAACAACAACCGCCGCGCCCGTGACCTCGACGTGGTGTGGAAAAAATGTCAACTGCCGCGACCTGATCTTTCAATTGTTGATATTCGGCCTGGTCAACGGCGCGATTCTCGCCCTCAACGCCATCGGCGTGACGGTGATCTACAACACGGTGCGGACTCTGAATCTCGCGCATGGTGATGTCTTTGCATTGACCAGCGCCTTTGTCACTTCAACCATCAACATCATTGGACTGAATCTCAACTGGCCCGCGCCGACGCGCGTTCTCGTTTTGGTTAGCGTTTTGATCGCCTCGGTGGGCTTCGGCGCGTTGCTGAGTCTTGGGGTCGAAGAGGCCGCATTCCGTCCTTTCCGCGGAAGATCTAAACTGGCGCCGGTCATTGCTTCGCTTGGCATTTCATTTATTCTTTATCAAGGCGCGCTCGTGTGGCGCACGTATCAGAAATCGTTCATTCGCGGCGAGCATCGCAGTGTGCCGGGTCTGCCCGAAGTGCCGACGGACGGCATCCCCAACTTCCTGCCGCTCGGAAATTTACTGCACGGCAAAGTCGTTTTGCAGGCCTCGGATGTTTTCGTGTGGGTCGCGGCGATTCTATTTGTGGTCGTGACCACTTATATTTTGGCGCGCACCAGGTTGGGCAAATCCATTCGCGCTGTGGCGCAGAATGAAGACCTGGCGCAGATGGTCGGCGTCAATCGTGATGGAGCCATTCGGCGCGCGTTCGCCTTGGGCGGCGCGCTGGCGGGCGCGGCGGCCTTTGTCTTTGCCATGTATTACTCGCGTCCATTTGGAAAGGATGGCGCGGAGAGCGGACTCTTCGCGTTTGCCGCCGCCCTACTTGGCGGCGTCGGCAGTCCGGTCGGCGCGTTGTTGAGCGGACTTCTGCTGGGCGTGGTCGGTTCGTTCAGTGATTACTTCCTCACCGGTTCGTGGACTCCGGTGCTCCTGCTTGGTTTATTGGCCGCGTTGCTCGTTTGGCGGCGCGGCGGCTTTGCAGGCGGCGACGGGCAAACGGAACAAGTTGCGGCGCGCGACTCGGTCGTTTTGACGGCGCCCGTTCAGGGTCCGCGCGCGAAGCGGTTTCTCATCGCGCTGTTGATTGCATTGGCCGCATTGCCCATCGTCACATCGTTGTTCGGTTTCGGCGGTCAGGTCATTTTGCGCGGCCTTGGCATTTTCATTTTGCTCACACTTGGCCTCAACATTTTGCTTGGCCTGGCGGGCGTGCTCGATCTTGGTTATGCCATGAGTTTTGCGATTGGCGGTTATGCCGCGGCCCTGCTCACGTTGCATTGGAAACTTGATTTCATGTTGGCGCTGTTGATTAGCGCAGGTGTGGCGGCTTTGTTTGGTGTGATCAAAGGCGCGGCGGCGACGCGACTGCGCGGCGATTATCTGGCGGTCGCGACTCTTGCGCTGGGATTGATGACTCAACAGGTGATCGTGAACGCGCGCAGCGTGACCGGCGGATCGGGCGGGATGAGCGCTCTGCCCGCGCCGCATCTTTTCGGACTGACGCTGGCTGGCCCGTCCGCAGGCTATTATCTCGTCCTCGTGTTTGTGCTTCTCGCCGTCTTCGCCAGCGGACGATTGATGTCGTCACGCACGGGCCGCGCCTGGCTGGCCTCGTCTGAAGATGAAACCGCCGCGATTTCGTTTGGCGTGGATACGGCGCGCTATCGCATTCTGGCTTTTGTGATCTCATCTGCTCTCGCGGGAATCGCAGGCGCATTGTACGCGGGCACGTTTGGTTACATTGACCCGGACGTGGCGGCCTTTCACGTCTCGGCCATGATGCTTTCGATGGTGATCCTCGGCGGCGCCGGCAGTGTGACCGGCGCGATCCTCGGTACGCTGTTGATCTATGGCTACGATAAATTCCTCATCGGTCAGTTGGCCGCGCTGTTGGCGTTTCTCTGGCCACAGGGAGTCTATATCGGCATGGTTCCCGATATTCGCGGCACGAACTTCTTCAACTTTGGAATCGCGTTGTATCTGACGGTGCTGTGGAGGGCGCGGAGGAAATAGCCACAGATAAACGCGGATGAACCCGGATGGATTTTTAAAGAACAGATTCCCCCCTCTCCTTTTAGGAGATGGCCGCGAAGCGTGGGGTGAGGTCGGAGGATGAGGTGAAAATGATTCCAAAACCAAATGGATAGGAGAGTATAATTTCTTCTATGGCTCGTCATGTTTCTCGCTCACAGGCTTTGAAATTGGCTTCCCGCTATCGTCAGCGGCTGACAAATGCATTGGGTCAACCGGTGCGCGTTATTTTGTTTGGCTCGCAAGCGCGTAATGAGGCCTCACCGATGTCTGACGTTGATTTGCTGGTAATTCTTCCAACTCTCGAAAAAAGTACTTTGAATATTGCTTTGGATACCGCATGGGAGGTAGGCTTCGAAGCCGGGCAGGTACTCTCCATCATTCCTGCCACCGAAAGTGAATTAATCCGACTATCTGCTTCGCCATTCTTCCGCACCGTGAAAAATGAAGGTATTGCCGCGTGAGCGAAGAGTCTTTTGACAAACAGGAACTCATCCAATATCGAATGGAACGCGCTCGCGAGACACTTCGTGATGCGCGTTTGCTTTTCGATCAAAGTGGTAGTCCCGCGAGCGTGGTTAATCGCGCTTATTACGCCATGTTTTACAGCGTGCTCGCTCTTCTGATTACCGTGGACAAAGGCACATCGAAACATAGCGGTGTGATCGCCTTATTTGATGAGCATTTCGTGAAGAAAGGTAAGTTTCCAAAGGAAATCAGCAAGGCCCTTCATCGGGCCTTTGACCTGCGACAGATTGGCGACTATCGCGAACTTCTTGCTGTCGAAAGAGACCAGGCAGAAGAAATCCTTTCGACATCTGAGAGATTTGTTCGAGATGTTGATGAATATTTGAAGAACGAGGCAAGCCCCATTTGATCAATGCGGGAGCGCGAAAACACGGTAGTGGAATGACATGCTGGTTTTGATCAAATTTTTTTCCCTTGGAGTGAGTCATGAGAGCCGCAGAAGTCCCTCCTGAATTATCGTCCGTTTTTGAAAAAGCTAGGGAATCGGTCAAGGAATACTTTGATTCCCTGAAGAGCGTGCCGGCGCGCGGCCGCGTGGAGGTCAGCAAGGACCGCTTCATTCTGGCGCGTACAGATTCACTATCATTAGTCCTGCGCAATGTGCTGACTGAAATCTATGGAGAGCATGGCTCGGATCAACTTTTGTACGCGTTCGGCAAAGCCGTGGGGCGGACGGAAGCGCGCAAATTCTTCGACCGTTTTGGGCTGAAGGATCCGCTGGAAAAATTCGGCTTCGGTCCCACGTATTTTTCGTTTTCCGGCTGGGCGTTTGTCAATTTGCTCTATCCCACTCATCCCGTGGCAGATGAAACGTTCCTGTTGGTGTTTGCGAACCAGCAATCTTTTGAGGCCGAAGGCTTCTTAGCGGAAGGGGAAAAGACTCAGAAGGCTATTTGCCACATCAATGCGGGTTATCTGACGGGTTGGTGCGAGGAGTCGTTTGGGATTCCACTGGAAACCCGCGAACTGTTTTGCTCCGCCCGCGGCGATGCCCTGGACCTGTTCCTGATGGCGCACCGAAAAAAGATTCTCACCGCAGTTGAGAACGCGACGCGGCTGATCAACGCCAATCAGGATTTGACCGTGGAGTCCGTGCTGGCGGGGTAGAGACCACGTTGTATTTGACGGTTTTGTGGAGAGCGAGGAGGAAGCAAAAAGTTGAAGAAAACCACTTGTTTTTTTTTTGACTTTGTGCTAAATTAGGGCAACATTAATATATTCTGGTTCCATTGAATCACTCTCGATTGGGTCATTCATCTAGGAGATTGAGCAATCATATGGAAACATTACAGACAAGGGTTTGGAATTCAACAGGGATAAAGTTTATCCTAGTCTTTTCTCTATTCATATTGCTAGTATTGGGTGCTTGTGGTGGGACTCCTAGTCAGCAGACGCCTGGATACGCAACTTGGACGTCTTCCCCATCCGCAACACCAACCTGTGACCCTAACCTGAGTTTGTCTACGCCCTCAGAATGGGGAGCGACTCAATTAATTGTTATTTTATATGACCCTCGCCCTCGAACCATAGGCGATCAATACCTCGAATTGGAGACCAAAGAGAAAATTCGAGACATCCCCTCGTTTGTTGATACAATAGTTCCTCATCTTATACAACCAGGTGGTCAAGTATCAATTTTTCAATTGGGCTATTCTTCTTATGATAGTGCAAGGGTCGCACGACTTTATTCCTATATATCGGTTCCTCAACTTTATAATACACCTTCGCTTCCACAGACTCTAACGCCTCTGCCATCTCCCGTAGTTACTCTAACACCTGGATTTGGCTATGTTGCAACAAAACAAGCTGAGACAAAACAGGCAATTGGAAGGGCGGCTGTTGAAACTGCAAATGCGGCGGGATATGCCTGTGGGGTGTCTTATTGGAATACTGTGGTTAAACTAACAGCCACTGCGTGGAACGGAACTGCAACTGCTGAAATAAATGATGCAGAGAAGAACTTTGCTACAGAGATTACGAATCACGACAAAGGTCTAGGTGTTATAGAAACGCCGTTTAGGACTGATGAACTCTATTATGGCGGCGTTTACTATGGACTAAGCTTTGCATCAATAGTTTTTCAGGCTGAATGTAAAAACTACAGTAAATGTACTTTAATAATTATCGACGATTTGCAGGTCTATAGGGAATACAACCCTGACAATCTGTTTATCAACTTAAGTGGTGTAGATATATATGCTATCTTGCCAAATTGCAGGGATATAGATCAGCCAAGTTGCATGAAATTAAGAGAGTATTGGAGTCCTGAATTCAAAAAATACGGCGCTGAGAAAGTGGTCTATTGGAATGGCGTGCGTGCTGAAGTAAATTTGATAGATGCTATCGGGAGGTAGCCATGTCCACATTACTACAGTTCTTCTATGATCTCTTTCATTGGCAATACTTTGGGATAGTCGCGATTATATGGATAGTGGTAGATTTGGTTTGGGTCAAGCGATGGCAGAATCTCATCGGACGACTCGGTAAACTGATTACCAAGCCAATAATTTTCAAGAAGGATAAGGAACCAAATGAACCCCCGCTTTATCCAAGGGAATTCTTGGAGCAATTGGCGCTAAATAGCCGTCGTGAGGCCAAGACCGATCCCGATTCAAAGACCAATAACGATTCTAAGCGTGACGGCACCTTAACAAAATTTATTAACGCTCAAAGAGACCGTGTTTTTGACCCTGAAAACCCCTTAAGGTCATTAGGTTATGTCATATCTCTGGTTTTCTTTGTTTTCTTCCTTATTGCAGATGCAATCGTTGTTGCGGCCACCCTTGTCCTCATGGGTGTGATTCCACCTGATTTGCCCCCTCTATTGCAAAGATTGGAGCTTGCGGTTTTAGGAGGGGCGGTAATGTCAACGGTGGTTGGTGTATGGATGCTTGTTGAGATGTCAGGTAAGGGTGCGTTAATTGATACCGACACATTGTCTGACGCCCAGAAGAAGATTTTCAAGCTATTTGCTGTAACGGTGACTTTGTTTGCTGTCGTCGTAATGATTGCCCTTGCAGTTCAGAGATTAATATCGCTAGGTTATCTGGAGTCGAGCCCAACTTCAGATTTGATTTTATCTTTTGTTTTATATGGTCTCTTGGCCATTAATAACTCCCTATCGGCAGCCCTGACTTTCACGCCTGCGGCCTCAGGTTTTATAGTGTTGATCTATTTGTTAGCCATCCTAATCATTGGCGTCCTTCCGGTGCTGGCATTTCTGGCTGATGTGATTTGGAGGGCCGCCTACATCTTAATTGACGTGACACTGTGGATTCTATTTACCCCAATTGTAGCAATCCCTTATGGAATTGCTCGTTTAGTGGCAGAGGTAAATGGATGGATAAATCCTTCACCTGCGGCCACATTACCAGCCAAATCCGAGCAAATACAACAATATGCTTCTGAGACGGGTGGGAAACAATCAAAGCCAACAAAAACCGAAAAATCGACAAAGAGTGGGGGTTAATTGTTCTGGATCTCAGATTTCGATTCGTAAAACATCTCTAGAAACTTTTCTTATAATATCCCGAAGCTGAGAGTTTCGGGATATTTTGGTATGCTATAATCCCTTCTCCGAAAGGGATTCTATGCTTCAGAATTTGCCTGCCCTTCGCTTTTTGAGGGGAAGTGTGGTTGGCGGGAATCCTAAACAAGCGTGAAAGGTATTTATGCTTCAGAAATTCGTCAGTGTGGTCGGCGGAAACCCCCACAAGCGTGAAATCGAAAAATTAAGCGAGATTGTTGACCAAATCAACGCCCTCGAGCCGGAGTTCGAAAAACTCTCGGACGAGGCTTTGCGCGCCAAGACGGAGGAGTTTAGAGGGAAACTCTCCCTCACCCGTCCTTCGGACATCCTCTCCCAAAATTGGGAGAGGGACAGGGGTGAGGGCGATGAAAGGGGGGTCTTAGATGAAATCCTCCCCGAGGCGTTCGCCGCAGTGCGCGAAGCCTCCAAACGAACCATCGGCCTGCGCCACTATGATGTTCAACTAATTGGTGGCATTGTTTTGCATCGCGGCAGGATCGCCGAGATGCGCACAGGCGAGGGCAAAACGCTGGTCGCGACTCTGCCGCTGTATCTCAACGCATTGACCGGGCGCGGCGTGCACCTCGTCACGGTCAATGATTATCTGGCGCGACGCGACGCGCGCTGGATGGCTCCCATCTTTAACATGCTTGGGCTGTCCGTTGGTGTGTTGCAAATGGCCGCCGCGACCGAGAACGGCAAGAAGGCCTTCATCGTTGATTTTGAAAAAGAATCGCCGCACGAGGATCAGAATCATTTGCGGCTCGTGGATCGCGCCGAGGCATATAAAGCCGACATCACCTATGGAACAAACTCCGAGTTCGGCTTCGATTATCTGCGCGACAACATGACGATGCGCCTCAGCGATCGCGTCCAACGCGGTCACTACTACGCCATCGTGGACGAAGTGGACAACGTGCTGATTGACGAAGCGCGCACGCCGCTCATCATCTCCGGGCCGGCGCAGGGCGACCTCGAGTGGTATGGCCGCATGGCGCAGATCGTCAAGCAACTCAAGCCCGAAGATTACGAGGTCAACGAAAAAGACCGGACGGTGAGTTTAACGGAAGTCGGCGTGGGACATGTGGAAGCCATTTTGGGCCAGCCGCTCATGGATCCGGACCGACCGGAAGATGTCACGCCCGAACAGGCGCGCCTCACCGGTTATCTCGAACAGGCTTTGCGCGCGCAATATCTTTTCCATCGCAACAAGGATTATCTTGTGCAGGGCGGCAAAGTCGTCATCGTGGATGAATTCACGGGCCGCCTCATGCCCGGACGAAGATGGTCCGACGGTTTGCATCAGGCCGTGGAGGCCAAGGAGGGCGTGCGTGTCGAACCCGAGAACGTGACCTACGCGACCATCACTCTGCAAAATTATTTCCGTATGTACAAAAAACTGGCGGGCATGACCGGCACCGCGCTGACCGAAGCCGAAGAGTTCAGCAAAATTTATAAACTCGAAGTCACGCCCATCCCCACCAACCTCGAATATCAGGCGTTTGGAAAAGACGCGCCGCTGGTTGAAGTCAAAGCAAAAGATGAAGAGGGCTATCAATACTCGTATTACGCGCGGCGTGATGATGCCAATCAACCTTTGTTCTATCGCCGTAAAGATTATCCCGATGTCATTTATCGAACGGTTGAAGCGAAACTGCGTTCGATTGTTGCGGAGATCGTCCGCTATCACGTGCTGGGACGTCCTTTGCTGGTCGGCACGACCTCGGTTGAATCGTCGGATCGTTTATCGAACCGACTCAAGGCCGAACCGGTGCGCCGCTTGATGCACATCCTGCTCATCCGCCACGCGTTTATGCAAGCCAAAGGCCTCGAAGAAGATGGCCGCCTCATTCCGGACCTGCAACCTTTCAATGAACCATTGGAAAATATCACGCCCGACGCGTTGCGAAAATTCAGCTCATCGTTTGGTTTTACCAACATCAGCCTTGACGATCCATCGAACCTCGCCACCCTGCGAGAGATTTTGAAACTACCCGAAGAATCAACCAACCGACTAAAGTCGGTACTACAGGCCGGTGTGCCGCATCAGGTGTTGAATGCGCGCAGGCACACGGAAGAATCGCAGATCATCGCCGGAGCGGGCGCGTTCGGCGCGGTGACCATCGCCACCAACATGGCCGGCCGCGGTGTAGACATCAAACTCGGCGGCGAGATCGCCGAGGAAGTCATCTCAGCCGTCAATCGCGTTCTGCGCCGCGCGGGGTATCAAGACCCGTTCGATATGTCACTCGAAGAGCGCCGTCAGGCTTTGCAAAAAGTGGATCCCTCGACGTACGGTCTTTATGAATCAGAAGTAAAACTCTTCCTGCAATATTTCGAAGACATGGAACGCGTCAAGCAGCTTGGCGGTCTGCACGTGATCGGCTCCGAACGTCACGAGGCGCGCCGCATTGACAATCAATTGCGCGGCCGCGCCGCCCGTCAGGGCGACCCCGGCTCGTCGCGTTTTTATCTCTCGCTCGAAGATGATCTCATGCGACTGTTCGGCGGCGAACAGGTCAGCAGTTTGATGCAGAGACTCAAAGTGGATGACTCGCTTCCGCTCGAGGCGCGCCTGGTAAGCGGCATCATCGAAGGCTCACAGCATCGCGTCGAAGGCGCCAACTTCGACGTCCGCAAACACCTGCTCGAATACGACGACGTGCTGAACAAACAGCGCGAGCAAATCTATTCCCAGCGCGACCGCATCTTCACGAAAGAAGATTTGACCGAAGATGTCGCGCAAATGTTGGAGTCCGAAGTCGAAGCGCGCGTGGAAGCCGGATTGACCGACGAGGAAGGTCCGTGGAAGTTGATCGCGTGGCTGGAAGGAGTCCAGCCGCCGTTTGAGTACTCTACGAACAAGAGCGAGTACCAGGCGCAGGGAAAATTATTTCCATCCTTCGGTCTCAAACTTCTGCTTGATGAATTCTCCGCTTCCGGCTCGGACCTCAAATCTGCCGCCGTTAAATTGATCGAGCGCGCCATCGAAGCCGAACAAGTTCACGCCTTGCGCGCCGTCGAGTCTTTGATTGACAACGCAGAAAAAAGCCTCGACGCCCAAATCGAGTCACGCACCGATGCGCTGGATGCTTTCTTCGACACGTTACGCGACTCGGAAGAAAAGCCTCGCCCGCAGAAACTGGCTGAAGAACTTGGCAATCTGATCGGCTTCCAACTGCGTTTGACCGGCGAGCAACTTCGCCAGCTGGAAGACGACCCAAAAGAATTCAAAGACTGGCTGGAAGACTACGTTGAGACTCAATTGATCGGTCTCAGCGCGGCGCGCGTGGTCGGCGCGGTGGAGCGACGTTTCGGTGAAGCGCTGGGTGAGAAAATTAGCGCAACCGATTGGGATGACGCCGCTGAGAAAATCATGTCTGCCACGCGCGGCCTGATGCAACGCCAGCGCGAGCGGCTCACTTCACAAGTCGAACGCGATATTGATTCTGTGCTTCAACGCGAATCCGGCGAAGATGACTCGTCGAAATTACGCCTTTTGCTTTCGCTTTCGCAGGGTGTACGCACCGTCTTCGATCCGCGCACGCATCGTCAGGCGCGGCAGGTGTTCAACCGCTTCAGTTACGTTTTTCTGGCCGCGCATCTGCTCGAAAATCGTTCCGCGGATGAAGTGACCGACGCGGTTCTCGATCATCTCGAGCAGGCTGAGTCTGCGTTGCAGACCGCGTGGGGGCAGGGCGAGTTTGCCCGCTTGAGTCAGAATGCGACCAAACTCGCAGATTTCGGTCCCGCCGCGAAAGTTTTCGGCGAAGAAAGACTCAATGACGCGGTGACCGCTTTGAGTGAGTCCGAGCGGGAGACCTTGATCCAGGCCATCGGCTCCTACATCCTGAACGAAGTCAAACGTCAATTGCTGTTGTCTGCCATCACCGAGTTGTGGGTGGAGTATCTGACGAAGGTCGAGGCTCTGCGCGTTTCGATTGGGCTGGAGGCTTACGCCCAGCGCGACCCGCTGGTACAATATAAAGGCCGCGCGTCGGAATTGTTCCAGCAATTGCTTGCAGATGTGCGCGCCGCCGTGATCGGACGCGTCTTCTCGTATCAACCGAGACGCACGCTTGCACCTGGCGCAAGTGCAGGTGTCGAGATCACACCGACCGAGGTGGCCGAGACCTCCGCCGCGGCCGCGGCGCAGACCCCGCAGGTCGAGAGCGGTAAAAAGAAACGACGACGACATTAGACTTACAGGTATGCGTGAACCTGTCACCGCAACGTTGAAGAACTATCGCGCCCTCCCAAAGGTGGAACTTCACCGACACCTGGAGGGCACGTTGCGTTTGGATACGATGCTCGACATTGCGCGTCAGCACGGCATCACCATCCCGGCGGATGTTTTGCGGCTGAGCACTCTGGTGCAGATGCAGGCAGAAGAGAACTTCACATTTCAGAATTTCCTCTCCAAGTTCAACACATTACGTCTCTTCTATCGTTCACCGGAGGTCATTCATCGCATCACGCGCGAGGCAATCGAAGACGCCGCCAAAGACAACATCAAATACATGGAGCTGCGTTTCACGCCGGTGGCATTGAGCCGCGCCGAACGGTTTCCACTCCATGACGTGATTGACTGGGTGCTCACCAGCGCGCAGGAAGCGGCGCAAAAATTCGGAGTCGTCGTTAAACTGATTGCCTCCGTCAACCGCCATGAAAGCCACGAACTGGCTGAACAGGTGGCGTGGCTGGCGGCGGAACACAAAGATCGCGGCATCGTCGCCATGGATTTGGCGGGCAACGAAGCCGAGTTCAAGTCCGAGCCGTTTTATGGAGTCTTCAAGGAAGCCAAACAGGCCGGACTGCACATCACCATCCACGCCGGGGAGTGGGGGCCGGCGGCGAACGTCAAAGAGGCCATCCACGAATTAGGTGCGGAACGCATCGGTCACGGCGTCCGTGTATTGGAAGATGAGCACATCACGCAACTGGCGAAGGAACATGGCACGGCCTTTGAAGTCTGCGTGACCAGCAACTATCAGTCCGGCGTCGTCCCTGCTTTGGATTCGCATCCGCTGGCCGCCATGCTCGAACGCGGACTCAACGTCACGATCAACACCGATGATCCCAGCATCTCGCGCATCACGCTCAGCCATGAATATCATGTTGTCTGCGATGATCTGGGCGTCCCGCAGGACACATTGAAACAACGCATTCTCGCCGCGGCAAAGGCGGCTTTCCTGCCCGAAAACGAGAAGGTCAATCTGGCGAACAATTTGAAGAAAGACCTGAAATTGTTGTAGATCCCACCACGCAGGCCCCAAGGACATCCAAGGCGCTCCTTTGTGTCCTTCGTGACTTTGTGGTGTGACCTTTCCCCTCATCCTTTCGCTCTCTCCCGATTTTGGGAGAGGGGATGGGAGTGAGGGAGACCACCACCAAAGGAGTTTCCTATGAACGATTTCTTTAAAGCACGCGACGTATTGAAAGCGGGGAAAAAGGAATACGTGATCTATCGCCTCGACGCGCTCGAAAAAGCGCGTCTCACGGACCTCAAGCGGCTTCCGTTTTCGATCCGTATCATGCTCGAGGCGGCTCTCCGTCAATGCAACGACAAGGAGATTACTCAAAGCCATGTGAAGAACATCGCCGCGTGGAAGCCGCAAGGCACGCGCCCCGGCATTCCATTTCTTCCGGCGCGCGTCATTATGCAGGACTTCACCGGCGTCCCCGCAATCGTGGATTTGGCCGCCATGCGCGCCGCGGTCGCTCGCCTCGGCGGCGACCCGAAGAAGATCAATCCGCTCGTACCGGTTGACCTCGTCATTGACCACTCCGTTCAAGTGGATTTCTTCGCCACACCCGACGCTCTGCAACGCAACGCGGAAGTCGAGTTCCAGCGCAACCGCGAGCGCTATGAATTTTTGAAGTGGGGACAAAAAGCATTCAGCAACTTCCGCGTCGTCCCGCCCATGACCGGCATCGTGCATCAAGTCAATCTTGAGTATCTGGCCGATGTGGTCATGACCAAGAAAGACGGCAAAGAAACTGTTGCTTTCCCAGACACACTGGTTGGAACCGACTCGCACACGACGATGATCAACGGTCTTGGCGTTGTGGGATGGGGCGTGGGCGGCATCGAGGCTGAAGCCGTGATGCTCGGCCAGCCCATGGACATGCTCCTGCCGGATGTGATCGGCTTCAAACTGCACGGCAAATTGCGCGATGGCGTCACCGCCACCGATCTTGTCCTCACCGTCACGCAGATGCTTCGCAAGAAAGGCGTCGTGGATAAGTTCGTCGAGTTCTTCGGCCCCGGCCTCGACTCGATGTCCATCGCGGATCGCGCCACCATTGGCAATATGGCTCCCGAATATGGCGCGACCGTCGGTTACTTCCCGGTGGATGCGGAAACACTTCGCTACATGAAATTGACTGGCCGCTCCGATGAGGTGATCGAACGCGTGGAAGTCTACATGCGCGCGCAGGGACTCTTCCGCGACGCGTCCACGCCGGACCCGGAATTCACCGACACGCTCGAACTGGACCTCGGATCGGTCGTGCCCTCGCTGGCCGGCCCCAAGCGTCCGCAGGACCGCGTGCCGATGTCTGAACTCAAAGAGACATTTGAAAAAGCATTGACCGCGCCGGTCAAAGAGCGCGGCTTTGAATTGACCCCCGAAGCCTTGAAGGCTGAAGCGACCTTCGGCACGAACGGCGGCTCGATGAAGATGACACATGGCGCGGTTGTGATCGCGGCGATTACATCCTGCACGAATACATCGAACCCGTCTGTTTTGGTCGCGGCGGGATTGGTCGCGAAGAAAGCCATCGAAAAAGGCCTGACGGTCAAGCCATACGTCAAGACTTCGCTCGCGCCCGGTTCGCGCGTTGTGACGGAATATCTAAAACAGGCCGGGTTGATTGACCCGCTCGCGAAACTCGGATTCAACGTGATCGCCTATGGTTGCACGACGTGCATCGGCAACAGCGGTCCTCTCCCGGGCGAGGTCGCGAAAGCCGTGACCGGGTCCGATTTGGTTGCGGCGGCGGTGCTCTCGGGCAATCGCAACTTCGAGGGCCGCGTCCATCCGCTGGTCAAAGCCAACTTCCTCGCCAGTCCGCCGCTGGTCGTCGCGTACGCGCTGGCCGGCACGGTGGACATTGACCTCGATAAAGAACCGCTCGGCGCGGGCAAAGATGGTCAGCCTGTGTATCTGAAAGATTTGTGGCCGACGCAGGATGAGATCAATAAAGCCGTGGCTTCGAACGTGAGAGCCGAGATGTTCAAGGAAAAATACGCGGATGTGTTCAGCGGCTCGGATATGTGGAAGAATATCAAAGTGACCGAGGGCGACCTGTTCCAGTGGAGCGATGAATCCACATATATTCATCACCCGCCGTATTTCCAAACGCTGACGCTGGATGTGCCATCTGTGAGCGACATCAAAGGCGCGCGCGTGCTCGGGCTGTTCGGCGACTCGATCACGACCGATCACATCTCGCCTGCGGGTAACATTGCCACGGATTCTCCCGCCGGAAAATTCTTGCAGGAGCGCGGCATTCAACCGAAGGATTTCAATCAATACGGCACGCGGCGCGGCAATGACCTGGTGATGGCGCGTGGCACGTTCGCGAATATTCGGCTCAAGAATCTTTTGGTCGCGCCGAAGGAAGGCAACTGGACGAAGTACTTTGGCGATGGACAACAGACGACGGACCATGGTCAGGTGATGCCAATTTTTGATGCGGCTATGAAGTACAAGGAAGCCGGTATTCCAACCATCATCGTTGCAGGCAAGGAATACGGCACCGGCTCCAGCCGTGACTGGGCCGCGAAAGGGCCACTGCTCCAGGGAGTCCGCGCGGTGATCGCTGAATCGTTCGAACGCATCCATCGCTCGAACCTGGTCGGCATGGGCATCCTGCCGTTGAAATTCATGGACGGTCAAAATGCCGAGTCGCTCGGCTTGAAAGGCGATGAAGTTTTCGATATCACCGGTTTGAGCGACAAGATGCCGCCGAAACCGGTCCTGACCGTGAAGGCGAAGAGGCCCGATGGCAAAGTGATCGAGTTCAAGGTGACTGCCTTGCTGAATACCGAGGTAGAAGTCAACTACTACCGCAATGGAGGAATACTCCATACGGTGTTGAGGAATCTCGTTGCATAAAGCGAAAAACATCGGCGGCCATTTGGCCGCCGATGTTTTATCCAACAGCAAAGCGCAGAATGATAAACAGAAGCAAAATGGCGATGATGCTGAAAATAAGTCCCACCAGCGTCCAGCCGATGAACGCGAAGAGCATGGCCGCCAGCACGGAGACTCCCAACGCCTGCATCGAGTGGATCATATTGGCTGAGGTATTTTTATCCACACTGCGGCTCCACCATGTAAAGCCAATTGCAATCGCGGATAAACTGAGGAGCAATGTAAAGATAAAAACCTGCTCGCCGGTTGCGCCGGGAATATTCAGCACGGGAATTCCACAAATCGCCTGACGCGATCCGTGTCCGGCGCTGGGCAAGATTTCCACCCTTGAGAAAATGAACGACCGCAGGTCTATGTCGTTGACGCCCACGGTCCATTCAATGTTTTTCGATGAATGAGGCGGCACGACAATTTGATTCTCAAACTGCTGAGGGATTGGGCCGCTGGTCTCCACTTTGTAGTAAGGCTGGATCTCCTCGTCGCTTGGATTATCAAAGCTCACAGTGATCGTGCCTGTCTCTGAACGTGTCATCAAGAGCGGGCAGTGCAGTCCGTTGAAGGCTTCGAATGTTTCGCCGGTGTAGTAATAAGCCTGAACTTCGAGGGCCGCCCAAATGGCCAACACTGCCAAAGCAAGACCTGAAAAGATCCCGATGAAAAAGATAATGTTGCCGGGCGTCTGTTTTGCTTTGAATGACATAATGGTTTGATCTGCCTTGTTGCTTAGGATGCGCCGACATTATAACCTCTCTGAAAGCGTACGACTTGGCTACGATCGCTCGATGGTTTGACTGATTCGCCGAAAATCGGCTTATTTTCAAGATATGGCCTTAAATTGGAATATCTAGGTGGAAGATTCTGTGTTATCTTCCGTGAAACTCAGAGAGGAAATCATGTCTTCCCATCGGCTCTATAATTTTACAGTCCGACTCATCCGTTTGTATGCCCGCCTCATGCTCAAACTTGACATCCGCTGGCATGTTGCTCCGCTTCCCGCGGGACCGAAACTCTTCATTGCCAACCACCCCAGCGCCAGCGATCCCTTTCTTCTTCACCTGCTTTCATCCAAACATCTCAGCGTTCTGATCAGCGGCAACGCGTTTGACGTGCCGCTGTTTGGACGTTTCCTGCAGCATTGCGAACAGATCTCGGTTGTCAAGGGACAAAATCAAGGCCGCGCGTTGGATCAAGCCCTCTACCGCCTCTATCATGGACATTCGGTCGGCATCTTCCCCGAGGGGCTGGTCAGCCCTCGAAGCGGAGGCTACCATCCGCCGCGCACCGGCGCAGCGCGGCTGGCGCTGATGACCGGCGCGCCCGTCGTCCCCATCGGAATTTATCTGCCGCGCGAGCGAAGTCTGTTCATCGAATCAAAACTAAGCGGCAAGCGGACTGCGGCATACTGGTATTTGCGCGGGCCGTATGGCATGACCGTTGGCGAACCGGTCACATTCACCGGCGACATCGAAGACCAGAACCTGGTCCGATCTGTGACTGCCGCCATGATGGAAAAGATCCATGAATTGGCGGAAGAGAGCGAACAGCGCGTGCGATTTGCGCCATCCGGCGCGCGCTTGCCGGCTGTATAAAAATCAACTTCCCGCAGTGATTACGGGAAGTTGATTTTAGATGGAAATCAGCGCAGGCTGTTTTGTCAGTGTAGCCTGCATGGACCACGGCCCGGTCCATGTGACGCTGACGTTGAGCAATTGGCCTCGCAAATCGTCATCCGATTCAACGAAGACCAGTTTGTTAGTCGGTGTTCTTCCGCGCCAGCGCCCTTTGGTCTTTTCCTCGAACAACACTTCAACTGTTTGGCCAAGATATTTTTTATTGATCTCGTCCACGATTTGTTCCTGCAATTCTTCCAGCATGCGGAAGCGGCGCATTTTCTCTTCGTCGGTCACGTTATCATCCATGCGGCGCGTGGCGACGGTCCCTTCTCGAGGGGAGTAGCGGGCCAAATGAGCGACATCCAGCCGGAGGTCCGACAAGACGCGGTAGGTTTGCATGAACTGGTCCTCGGTCTCGCCGGGAAAGCCGACGATGATGTCCGTGGCGATGGAACAGTCTGGTATTTTCTCACGGATTTTTGAAACAAGGTCGCGGTAATCCTGTTGTGTATACCCGCGCTTCATATTGGATAAAACTTCATCGTCGCCCGCTTGGATCGGAAGTTCGATGTGCGGCATGACGTGCGGCAATTCCGCGATGGCTTCGATCAAATCATCGCTGAAATAGTTGGGATGCGAGGTCAGGAAGCGGATGCGCTCAATGCCCTCGACTTCGTGAATGACGCGCAGAAGACCGGCGAGGTTGGGGCCATCCGGAATATCTTTTCCGTAACGATCCACGATCTGGCCAAGGAGCGTGATTTCCTTGACGCCCTGTTTGGCAAGCGAACGGACTTCGCTGACAATGTCGCCAACCGGGCGACTGCGCTCCACCCCGCGCTTGTAAGGTATGATGCAAAAAGTGCAAGCGTGCGAGCAACCATAGACGATGGGCACATGCGCGCTGACAAGTTTGCCCTGCTCGGCCTGCGGCAGGATCAATTCTTCGTCCATCATTAAGAAGCGGCGGGTCGTTTCCGCATTTTCCATCGAATGGATTTCGCCTTGCGTGAGATGCGAGATCAGCGGGCCGGGATCGGAAGGCGGCGAGAAGACATCTACGTAGGGAAGTTTTTGTTTCAGTTTTTCCGCGCCGCGCACGCCGACCATGCAACCCATCAGGTTGATGATGAGATTGGGATTCTTTTCTTTCAACGGGCGCAACGAACTTAAGCGCCCATAGGCCTTGTCTTCGGCGGACTGACGCACGACGCACGTGTTTAAAACAATGACATCCGCTTCCTCGGGTGCATCGGTAAAGGAGTATCCAAGGTGTTCCAGCGACGAGCCGACGCGTTGCGAGTCGGCCACGTTCATCTGACAGCCTTCAGTCCAGATGTGATATTTCATAGGAAGCGAATTATACCAAGAGTGGTCAGGATTCGATATTCGAGAGGCGATATTCGGGAATTGGAAAGGACATGCCAAGTTCCGATTCGCAAATTCCAGTTCCCGTTTTCTTTATGGTAAAATCCCCTGCGCTCCGACTGGAGGGATGGCCGAGCGGCTGAAGGCGCATGTCTTGAAAACATGTTTGGGTCACACCAACGTGGGTTCGAATCCCACTCCCTCCGCTCCGCATCCATCGAGTAAAATATGTGCACTTGGGGAGGTGCCAGAGTGGCTGAATGGGCTCGCCTGCTAAGTGAGTGCCGGGGTTAAACTCGGTCGCGGGTTCGAATCCCGCCCTCCCCGCCAGAAAAAACACGCTGATTGGGCGTGTTTTTGTTTTCGGTCGCGGGCCCCCATTGAGGGGATGATATTCGAAACCCGCCCTCCCCGCCAGAAAAAACACGCTGATTGGGCGTGTTTTTGTTTTCGGTCGCGGGCCCCCCATTGAGGGGATGATATTCGAATCCCGCCCTCCCCGCCAGAAAAAAACACGCTGATTGGGCGTGTTTTTGTTTTCGGTCGCGGCCCCCCATTGAGGGGATGATATTCGAAACCCGCTCCCCCGCCAGAAAAAAACACGCTGATTGGGCGTGTTTTTGTTTTCGGTCGCGGGCCCCCATTGAGGGATGATGTTCAAGTCCCACCCTCCCCGTCATGAAAAACATGCTGACTAAAGCGTGCCTTTTTATTTCTCAAAAGTGCCCATTGCCATTGAGATATTTTTGACCATAGGCCTGGAAGATAAGCCTGTTTATAATTTTCAAGGAGTTGGTGCGACTTATGGACACTCGTTACGGCGTAACATGCTCATCGGTCAATTTGCGGAGTCAACCGGACCTCAAATCACGAGTTTTGGAAATGCTTAATCCGCAAGATCATGTTCAAATTTTGCAGGAGGCGGGGGATAGGATGGTAGAAGTGCAGGCCACCAGATGGCAACCGCCAATTTTTGGATACCTCCTGAAATCTGCAGTGATTTATTATGAACCAGTCGAAGAAGTTTTTCCGAAAGTTGATTTTGATAACGTTGCCATTCCTTCTGTTCCTGCATCCCTTTCATTTTCGACTTTTTCATCATGGTTGAATTCCGGAGAAGAGCCTCCGTGGTTGCCTCCCGGTTATCTGGAAGCAATTCGAGCCGGTCAAAAACCATCTGCTGGAGACCTTATCCGGCAAGCGGTCTCACTTCGACGTTCTGAATGGGATAGTTGGGTGACAGAAATCAAATCACAGAAGCGAGAGACCACTGCAACAATAGATGAGTGGCTGGTCATTCTTGCAGGCGGGCGGGATATGTGGAGCTTCCGCCCCGAGAGGATATTTGCCAAGCCATCTCAAAGTTCTGCGGCTCCGGCCTGGGTTGTTCCCAAAGATGTCGTGCGTTGGACAGGTCACGTCTGCTTCAACGATCAGGAAACAAGATATAAAACCTGGTATGAAGTGAAATTTACAAAACTCGACCGGGAATTTAAAGGCTGGTATAAAGCCAGCCTGCTGGAAGAGTTTGTAACTCCAACGCCGGATAACGATCTGTCAATTCCCGCAAACAAGGACAAAGTTTTCGATTTACAACATCCGCTGTTGCGTCTGCCCGCAGATTCAGAAATTGAAGATGCTCGCAAGGCAGGGCGGCGCGGTTTTCAATATATTGACATAAAGGGCGCGATTGGCTGGGCGCAAATCAACCACAATCTTTGTGGTCAGTTCTGCGTTGCCGCTTTAGGCGCGAGCGATGTCATTCCGTTCCTGAAGCAATGGCTTCCGTCCTCTCCCAGAGCAAGGGGAATTCTGGAAAAAGATTCGGGCACAACCATTCTGGACCTTGAAGCGATGCTGGATGTTATAAAGAAGAAGTATGAGTTCTTCCGAGCCGAGGCCGGTACAGTGCCTCTCACGCCGGGCTACTTGCGAAAGATGCTGGATAAAGGAAGGGTTGCGATTGTCGGAACGGGGTTATCCGCGGTAGATGGCGTCATCAAATGGACAAGCAGAGTCCGCCATTGGGTTGTGCTCGAAGACCTCATCCCGGTGGGAAACAGCGGCTGGGTGCGTCTCTATAATCCGTTTTTCAACCGCGAAGAAGTTTATCCATTGGAAGCCGTCTTTGACACAGTTTCCAGATCGTGCATCGGATTGTGGGTGGAACCCGTTCGTCCATGAAAGATCGCGGGGCGGATTTTGTTCTGAAAAAAAACCGATAAGAAGAAGCCGATCACCAGAGGAAATGCCACAGTGGCGCGAGCGCCCGGTTTAACGCGAATCGCTTCCAGTCTACGAGCGAAGCGGTTGGATTTGTCGAGGAGTTGTTGATAATTGATTGTTGTCCAACTGGCAGAGAGGGAGGAGTGAAAAATGAGAGCAGGCTTGTCCGGTTGACGCTGGACGACGAGGTCCAGCGAGAGGCAAAGGTCATAGGCCGCCATTGTATCATGCAAGTTAGAAGGGGATATTTGTCAGGTTTGTATGATGATGTTCGCCACTATAAGTTGTGAATAAAATCACAATAATGAATATGGGAGTATTCCAACCTTACGGCGAAAAGAGCGCGAGTTTACTCGCTTTCCCCTAAACGGTTGGCAGTGCGGATCAAATTAATATCGGAGGGATTATGCCCCAAATGACGGATGAACGAGTTCGAGCGGGGTTGATGCGCGAAGAAGACCTTTCTCTCTTGCATGAAGTAAGCATGAAAACTGCCGGCGTTTCGCGTTTGGAGATGTGTATCCAGTGCGGAACGTGCGGCGGTTCATGCCCGGCGGCGGCAGATATGGATCATACGCCGCGCATGTTGTTCGCCATGCTAAGGGCGGGTATGCGCGAAGAAGTCCTGCGAAGTAACACACCGTGGATCTGCGTCTCCTGTTATCACTGTGTGGTGCGCTGTCCACAGGAGGTGCACATCGCGGATGTGATGTACACGCTTAAAAGCATGGCGATCCGGGCCAAGTTGTATCAAGATTCCACTGCTCCACATTTCTCTCAAACCTTTGTGGGCATGGTCGAAACATTTGGCCGCGGCTTTGAGCTTGGCCTGGCTTCGCGGCATTACCTGCGCTATTTTCCCCTGCGCCTGCCGGGGATGGCGCCCATGGGCTTCGGCATGATCACCAAAGGTCGTATGCCGCTCGCGCCGCGCAAAATCAAGCACATGACCCAATTGAAGGCGATTCTCAAGCGCGCCAAACACTTGGAGCTGACATCATGAACAAATATCTTTTGTATCCCGGTTGTTCATTGGAATCCAGCGCCAAGGCCTACGCGGAATCTCTGAACGCGATCCTTGAGCCGCTGGATATCCAGCTTGAGGAAATCGAGGACTGGAATTGTTGCGGCGCGACGGAATACCTGGGCATCAATCTCATCCCGGCATATTCATTAATTGCGCGCAACCTTGCATTGGCGGTGAAACAAATGGACGGCGCGCATACGCTGGTCGCACCGTGTTCGGCCTGTTATCTCAATCTTGCCAAAGCGGATCATTACATGCAGGAACGTCCTGCGTTGGGAACAAAAGTGAATGAGGCGCTCGCTGCAGGCGGATTGGAATATAAACCGGGCACTCTCGATGTGCGACATTTGCTCGACGTTCTTATCTATGACGTTGGGCTGGATGCCATTAAAAAGAAGGTCACTCGTCCTTTGAGCGGACTCAAGGTCGCGCCATACATGGGTTGTATGTTGCCGAGGCCTGACTACAAACATCGCTGGTCCGATCATGAACATCCCACAGAGCTGGAAGACTTGTTGCGCGTGCTGGGTGCGGATGTGATTGATTATCCGCTCACAACCAGCTGTTGCGGCGGGCACATGACCCAAATTGGGCCGGAAACCGCTTTCGAGTTGATCTGCCGCCTCGTGGCTGGGGCGGATGAACGCGGCGCGCATCTCATGGCGACCGTATGCCCGATGTGCCAGTTGAACCTCGATGCGTATCAGGGCGAGATGAATGGTTACTTTGGCACGGATTATCACATGCCGATCCTGTTCTTCACGCAATTGATGGGGCTTGCCTTTGGCAAGGATCCGGATGAACTGGGCATAGGCACGGAGTTAGTCAGTTCACGCCAGGCGTTGATGCATATCGGCGTGGAAGTGCCGGCCGCGCCGGAACCGACGGCCCGCAGGAAAAAGGAAGAAGGCCTGCCCATGCCATCCCGCCTGTTGAGGAATGGTCACAAGCACGAGAAGGAGGCGGTGAGATGAGTGAAAAGAAACTTGAACGCGTGGGCGTCTATGTTTGTCACTGTGGCACAAATATTGCCGGCACGGTGGATGTGGTCAGCCTGGCAAAATGGGCCGAGGAAAAACTCAAACATCTGGGCGTGGTCGTGGCGCGCGAATACAAGTTCATGTGCTCGAGCCTCGGGCAGGAGTTGATCGAGAAGGACATCAAGGAACTCGGCCTGACGCGCGTCGTTGTCGCGGCCTGCTCACCGCATTTGCATGAAAAAACGTTCCGCACCGCGGCCAAGAACGCGGGATTGAATCCATATCTGGTGGAGTTGGCCTCGATCCGCGAACAAGTTTCGTGGGTGCACACGGATAAAGCCGTCGCCACGGAGAAGGCCAAGGCCGTTGTGGCCGGCGCGGTGTCCCGCGTGATCGAGAATAAAGCGCTTGAAGAGATCAAAGTCCCGATCAATCCGAACACATTAATTGTCGGCGGCGGCATCGCTGGAATCCAGGCCGCGCTCGAAATCGCGAATGCAGGCTTTCATGTGTATCTCGTTGAACGCGAGCCATCCATCGGCGGGCACATGGCGCAATTCGATAAAACCTTTCCGACGCTGGATTGCGCGGCCTGCATTCTCACGCCGCGCATGGTGGAGGCTGGGACGCATCCCAACATCACATTGTTGACATGGAGTGAGGTCGTCAACGTTTCGGGTTATGTCGGTAGTTTTCATGTGACGGTGAAGAAGAAGGCGCGCTTCGTCAATGAAGAGTTGTGTACAGGTTGCGCGATTTGCCAGGAGAAATGTCCGAAGAAAGTGATTGACGATGTCTTCGAGGCCGGGCTTGGATATCGCAAGGCGATTTACACGCCGTTCGCACAAGCCGTGCCAAAATTCCCGGTGCTGGATAAGGAAAATTGCACATACTTCATCAAAGGCACATGCAAGGCCTGTGAAAAATTCTGCCCGACCCAAGCGATTGACTTCAATCAACAGGATCAATACGTGGACCTGGATGTGGGCAACATCATCCTTGCCACAGGCTATGACTTGTTCGATGCGCGGCGCGTGAGCAATTACGGATACGGACGATTGCCAAATGTGTTCACGAATTTGGAGTTTGAACGATTGTCAAATGCGGCAGGGCCAACCTCCGGCAATATCGTCTTGCGCGATGGAAAAACCACGCCGAAGTCGGTGGGCATTATTCACTGTGTCGGTTCGCGCGACAAGAACTTCAACAACTATTGTTCGGTGATTTGTTGTATGCAGGGTTTGAAATTTGCTCATCTCGTCCACGAGCGCACCGGCGCGACGGTCTACAACTTTTACATTGACATGCGCACGGCATACAAAGCCTACGATGAGTTTTATCAGCGCGTGCTTGAGGAGGGAACGTTGTTTGTGCGCGGCAAGGTGGCCGAGGTCACGGATGCGGCGCGCTATGAACACGAAAAAGGCAAACTCATCATTCAGGTGGAGGATACGCTGATCGGCAAGCAGAGGCGCATCCCGGTGGATATGGTCATCCTCTCCAGCGGATTACAACCGCGTCATGACGCCAAGGCAGTGGGGAAGCAGTTCGGTATCTCCTGCTCCACGGACGGCTGGTTCACCGAAAAGCACCCGAAGCTCGATCCTGTTGCGACGATGACGGAAGGAATTTATATTGCCGGTTGCGCTCAGGGACCAAAGGATATTCCTTCGAGCGTGGCGCAGGGCGCGGCTGCCTCGGCGCGCGTGCTGGATAAAATTTTGCAGAAGGAAGTCGCGCTCGAGCCGATCAAAGCCAGCATTGACCACGATAAATGTTCAGGCTGTCGCATTTGCAATGGATTGTGTCCGTTCAACGCCATCGCCTTTATCGAAGATGACCAGGTGTCTGATATCAATCCTGCGCTGTGTCAGGGATGCGGCACGTGTGTGGCGGCTTGTCCCGCGGGCGCGATCAGCGGAACCGGCTTCAGCGATGAACAGATCATGGCGCAGATTGACGGCTTGCTGTTTCGCAACCTCCTCCCGGTTGAGGCATAGGAGTGGATTGTATGACTGAAAACTTTGAACCCACCATCATTGGTTTTACCTGTAACTGGTGCAGTTATCGCGCCGCAGACCTGGCTGGGACAGCGCGCATGAAGTACGCACCGAACGTGCGGCTCATCCGCTTGATGTGCTCCGGGCGCCTCGACCCGACCTTTGTCCTGCGCGCGCTTTCGAGCGGCGCGGACGGGGTGATGATCACGGGCTGTCATCCGGGCGAATGCCATTACATCGAACAAAACTACAAAGCCCTGCGCCGCTATCTTCTGCTCAAGCGCGTGCTCAAAGGATTGGGCATTGAGCCGGAACGCGTCAAGTTGATTTGGGCCAGCGCGGCGGAAGGCGCGAAGTTTGCCAGCGAAACGACCGCGTTCGTGGAGGAGATTCGCAAACTGGGTCCGCTGAATTGGGGCAAAGCCAGGGACCAGTTACCCGTGATCAGTGAGCCAATTCAGCGCGAGGAGGTGGCGGCATGACCGCGAAACCGAAATTTGCAATGTACTGGGCCGCCTCCTGCGGCGGATGCGAGATTGCCGTGCTCAACATCCACGAAAAGATTCTGGATGTGGATGCCAACTTCGACGTGGTCTTCTGGCCCGTCGCCATGGATGCCAAGTACAAAGATGTCGAAGCGATGGAAGATGGCTCGATCCTGTTGACGCTTTTCAATGGCGGCATCCGCAACGATGAGAATGAGCACATCGCCAAACTGCTCCGCAAGAAATCGAAGATACTCGTCGCATTCGGTTCGTGCGCCAACGAAGGTTGTATTCCCGGGCTTGCCAATCTAAGCGACTCGCGTGAGATCGTCCACACGGCATTCAACACGATTTCCACCGACAATCCAAATCAAATCTACCCGCGAACCGCGTTCGACGTCCCTGAAGGTGAGATTCACATTCCAAATATTCTGCCTGTGCTCAAGACCCTCGACCAGGTGGTGGATGTGGATTACTACATGCCGGGTTGCCCGCCTGAGTCACATCAGATCGCGGCAGTGATTGACTTGGTGGTTCAAGTCTTGCAGGGGAAGGCTGAACTGCCGCCAAAAGGGACGGTCATCGGCGCCGGCAATTCCACGGTCTGCGACGAATGCAAACGGACACGCAATGTGAAGGTCATCAAATCCTTCGAGCGCATCTATAACATGCAGATTGACCCGGCGTTGTGTCTGCTTGAACAGGGCATTCCGTGCAACGGTCCCGCGACCAGAAGCGGATGCAACGCGCGCTGCCCCGCGGCGGGCGCGCAGTGCATCGGTTGTTATGGTCCTGCTGAAGGCGTTCTGGATTATGGCGCGCGCTTGATCTCCGCTTTCGCATCGGTGTTGGACGCGAAAGAACCGGAAGAGATTGATCACATCCTGGATGGCTTGGTTGATCCAACGGGACAGTTCTATCGTTTCAACCTGGCCGGCTCATTGCTCAAAGCTGGCGTTCCCGCCTGGAAGGCGGAGAGCACGCACGAGAAAGAGAAGGTGTAACATGACCCAACGCATCACGATTGACCCCATCACCCGCCTCGAAGGTCATGGCAAGATCGAAATCTTTCTCGACAATGAAGGGAATGTTGCCAACACATATTTCCAAATTCCCGAACTGCGCGGCTTCGAACGTTTCTGCATTGGACGGCCTGTTGAAGAGATGCCGCTGTTGACGAACCGCATTTGCGGGGTCTGCCCCGAGGCGCATCACATGGCCGCGGCCAAAGCCGCGGACGCGGTCTATCATGTGGATCCGCCGCGCACGGCCAAGATGTTGCGCGAGTTGTTGTACAGCGCGTTCTATGTCACCGATCATGCGACTCACTTTTACGCGCTCGGCGGGCCGGATTTTGTGATGGGTCCCGATGCGCCGATTGCGGAACGAAACATTCTCGGCGTCATTCACAAAGTGGGCTTGGAAATTGGCGGCAAAGTCATTCAGGCGCGAAAAGCGGGACATACTGTCGTTGAAATGATCGGCGGGCGTAAGGTTCATCCATGCACGTCCATTCCCGGCGGACTCACCAAAGGCATCACCGAAGAACAGCGCAAGGAGATCGAAGCCATGGGCCGCTGGGCGATTGAGTTTGCCCAGTTCAGCCTTAAACTTTTCAGCGACATCGTGCTTGGCAACAAGACCTATGTGGATTTGATCCTCGGCGACATCTACACTCATCGCACCTACTACATGGGCACAGTGGATGAAAAGAATCGAATCAACTTCTATGATGGCAAAGTCCGTGTGGTGGACCCGGACGGGAAAGAATTCGTCAAATACGCGCCGAAAGATTACGTTGAGAACATTGCCGAACACGTCGAACCGTGGACCTATCTCAAGTTCCCGTATCTCAAGAAGGTGGGATGGAAGGGTTTCGTAGACGGCAAAGAGTCGGGCATCTATTGTGCGACACCGCTGTCGCGCCTCAATGCCGCGGATGGCATGGCTACGCCTCTTGCGCAGGAAGAATACGAAAAATTTTACGCGACGCTGGGCGGCAAACCTGTTCATCAACGACTCGCCACACATTGGGCGCGCCTGATCGAATTGCTCTACGCGGCGGAACGCTGGGTGGAACTCGCCACCGATCCCGAAATTACATCGCCGAACTTTCACGCCATTCCGACGGAGAAACCGACGGAAGGAGTTGGAATCGTCGAAGCCCCGCGCGGCACCCTCACGCATCATTACTGGACCGATGAGCGGGGCGTGCTGACCAAGGCGAATCTAATCGTCGGCACCACCAACAACTACGCGCCGATCAGCATGTCCATCAACAAAGCCGCCTCCAGCCTCATCAAAAAAGGGACAGTTGTCACGGAAGGTTTGCTCAACAGGGTCGAGATGGCCTTCCGTGCCTACGATCCGTGTTTCGGATGCGCGACGCATTCCCTGCCGGGTCAAATGCCGTTGGAAGTCACCATTCGCAACTCTGATGGCGAAACAGTGGACGTGATTAAACAATTTGTTGATTGACCCTTTCATAGGGTTGGCGCGTCGGGGATGCCTGGCATCCCTGGCGCGCCTTCCTTCTCTATGATGAAAACCATTATCCTCGGCCTCGGCAATCCCATCCTCGGCGATGACGGCGTTGGCTGGAAAGTCGCGGAAGAAGTAAAAAGGCGGCTCATGGTCTCCCCGCTTCGCGCTGAGCGGAGCGCAGGTGAGGTCGAAGCGGAGGCTGATATTCGGGAGGATGAAGAAATTACCGTTGATTGCGTCTCCCTCGGCGGCATCAGCCTGATGGAACGTCTTATCGGTTATGAGCGCGCCATTCTGATTGATGCCTTTGCCTTGGATGAGCCGCTTGGCTCGATCCTGGCCTTGAAGTTGTCAGACCTGCCGAATTATTCCGCCTTCCACACGACCAGCGCGCACGACACCTCTTTGCAGAACGCGATTGAGTTGGGCAAAGCCATGGGCGCACAATTGCCTGAAGATGTGTTCATCATCGGAATTGCCACTCGCCCCATCTTTGATTTCAGCGAAGACCTTTCTCCGCCTGTTGCCGAGGCAGTTCCAAACGCCGCGCAAATGGTGCTGGATTTGCTCGGCGAAAGATCAAGCGCTCAGAAGAACTAACCCCCCTTTTGTCTCATCAGATTTGAATATTGTGGGTGTCTGCGCATGTAGGCCGCGGCATACGAACACATGGGGACGACTCTCAGCGACCTGGCCTTTGCATATTCGAGGCCGGTTTGTGTCAGTTTGCCAGCCACGCCATAGCCTCGATACTCCGGGTAGACGCCAACATGCGTAATCACAAAGGTGTCTTTGTCTTCAATGTAATCCAGTTTTGATAGTTGACCGTTGATCCAGGTTTCAAAACGGCTCTCTGCCTCATTGTGAGTCACTTCAAGTTCATTCAAATTGATTTCCATGAGTCAAACCTTATTTCTGTTTTTCACGAGCGATGACGGCGATGAATTCCATGATCACACGCAAAGCGGCAAAAACGGTCGCTTCGCTCGGATCGAGCGGAGGCGCGACCTCGACCACATCCAGACCGACCAGCGGCAAGCCCTGCAGTGACTTGATCAACGTGACAACTTCGCGCGAGGTCAGGCCGCCTGCTTCCGGAATGCCTGTACCGGGCGCGAAGGCCGGATCGAGACAATCAATGTCGAGCGAGATGTGCACCGCGTCGCAGTTTGCAAGGATTTGATGTGCTTGCTGAGCAACATCTTTCATGCCGCGCTCTGCCACGTCTGCGGCGGTGAAGACATTCAGGCCGCCGTTTTCGATCAAGTCAATTTCCTGATCTTCCCATGAACGCAGGCCAACAAGACAAACGTCTTTGGGTTTGATTCCGAACTCAAGTCCGCGACGGAGGACGCAGGCGTGAGAAAGTTTGGAGCCGTTGAATTCGTCGCATAAGTCGGGATGCGCGTCCACCCATAAGACCCCCAGTCGTTTGTTTTTGAATCGCTCGCGTTGCCCTTGAAAAATGGGAATGGTCACGGAATGGTCGCCGCCCAGCAAGATGGGAACATTTGGCAGTGAAGCCACTTTCTGACGGATCAAATTAAAGTCCGATTCGGGGCGCGTGATTTTGATGTCGCCGAGATCAGCGATGCGAATCCCTTTCAGCCGGGTGCGATCTTCGCTAAACGGGGTCAGGTGCTGGGTCCAGAAACGGATGCGTTCCGGACCTTTTGCGGCGCCTTTGCGCGCGCTGGCAAGTCCATCGAAAGGAATCCCGATGACGGTGAAATCTGAGTCGGCGGGTTGAAATTCCGGGCGGTGAAGATCAGCCCAAAATCCATGAGTGGCGGCGGGGTCTGTATTCATCTGGTTGACGCAAATATATCGTAGATTGCGCGTTAAAACAAACGGGAACGGGAAAACCGTTCCTGTTTGTGGTTTGAATTTGATTCTCAATGCGCAGATGGCTTGCGAAGCCAAAAGGCGAGAACGAAGATGACAGCCAGCCCTGCTGTGATTGCCAGAGGCGCAACGGATTGAGTTGTATTGGTTTTGGTTTGAGCAGAATCGTCGCTTTGATTTGCAACAGCGGCCACAGGTTCATCCTGAGTAGCCTTTGCCAACGCGTTCCTGAACGTGACCTCGATGCCGGGTTTTGCCGAGTACCATTTGCCATCGTATTCCGACCGGCCGCCAAGAATGCCGTCGTAATAGACGAAGCCGCTATCGGGATAATAATGCAGGTGGTCGAAGGCTTGCTCGCGCGAGCCGTCAATGTAGTAGCGCGTGATCTCATAAGCCGCGCCTGGATTCGCGGGTGCATCTACCGCGCCGCGCGGAAAATCAGCAAAGGCGAACCAGTCGGTGGTCAGTGCGGGATCGGTGACGCGCACCGCTTCTTTCATATCTGGACCTTGTATCGTGATGAACGAGAAGTTTCCTTTGGCGTAAGCCGCAATGAATGTAAGAAGGGTCAATAGTAAAGCTAACGTAATCGAGATTCGGATACGGTTTAACATCGGTGTCTCCTTTTCTAATTGTTTGCAAAAATGTGTTTCAGCGCTTCATAGAGGTCCGCGCTGTCGGTTATCAGGAACATATTCTCCCGCGTGGCGAAGTACATTGGAAATGCCAAATCGAGAGTCACATCGTGAGTGAGCGTGGGAGGCGGGGCCTGAATTTCGTATGCGTATCGCCATGCTACTTTGTTTGGAACCGAAGCGACTCGAATCTCTTTGGCTTCCGTTGAATCGGCAAAGAACACGGCTTCGAGGATTCCCATATCGGTCTCGATCCACACGGCTTTGTTTGTAGATTGGAACATACCGTTCCACTTGGAGGCTTGCACCGATTGAATGGTTAAGCCTCCATTGCTTAACCGCTGAACCAATGAACTCGAAAAACTTAGATCAGCGCGGATCGGAGCCGGCTGAGGAGCAATCAACCAGCCGATATAGCTTGACCCTTTCCACGTGTGGACGATGAACCATGACTCTGGATCCACAACAGCCATTTCCGACTCGTAATTGCTGATCGAGCGGCTGGATGCTAGAACAGCCTTTCCGTCCAGGCGGAGAGTTGGGATCAAATACATTTCATCGAAGGGCTTGATGATCTTCCCGGCGGATATATCATAGACATCCGTCCATGGTGTCCCGCTGGTTCTCCAGCCTGTCAATAAAATGTAATGACCATCTGGGGACAGCCTGACGGAATTTGCCGGAGTATCCATGTGACGGACAAGCGAACCATCCTGAGTAGAAATCATTTGCAGGCCAATAGGAGTGTCCGTTATATCCCAATTGCCATTGGCTTGTTGAGTGACCGTTTCTCTACTGCCGATTACATACAGGAACTTGCCGTCCGGCGAAACCACAGCCTGTTTGGTCGTGCCGTTCATGCCTTTGGCGTGCGCCACGCCGGCGGTCAACGCAAGAACTTGATCGAACCAACTCGTTTTGGCGCGCACATTGACTGTGTTTACTTTTCGCTGGACGAAGTCAATCGTGGTCAATTTATCTTCGTCGCCGTGGACAAGATACAGAACATCGCGAAATAGTGCGAATGCGGTAGCCGGTTCATAATGGGACGCCGCGCCGGGTTCGTAAATCTCCTGTGTGTTCGCCGCCTCCGGCTTGTTTGGGAACGTGCCATCGCGGATTCCAGTGAGTTCAACCGACCACAGCAGGCTCAAATCCGAAACTGCGAGCAAGGCGGCCTTCGGCGCGCCCGCGCTGACTCCGGCGTTCGCGGCCGGCCCTGTCCTCGCAAGCCGGGGACCATAGAGCATGAGTGCATTTCCATCAGCCGTGAACCTGGCGTATCGGATTGCAAAGTCTGTTTGCGCGCTGGCTTTGATCTCGCCGCTCTTTGCGTCCACAATGCGGATGGCGCCTTGCGGGTCACCGCTTGTCAATGCCAGCAGGGTTTCATCGGCGTTGTAAACGACCGCGCTCAACCCACCGTGCAGACCAACGTCGAAGGTGCGATAGGTCCAGGAGGGCAGATCAATTAAATAGAGCTGACCATCCGAAATTCCCGCCAGCGTGCGGCCATCCTGTGAAAACGTATAACTGAAGTTGTGCCCGAGTTGAATGGGTGCAAAGGCCTCGAGTGTTTTTCCTGTCGCCGAGAAAATGACAATGAGCCTGTTCAACCCATTGTCACTGTACTCGATGACCGGTATGCCGACGCTGGTCGGTTCGGAGGCTGGGCTGGGCGTTGTTGATGGCAGGGCAGGTGAGGGCTGCGGCTGAGAAACTGGTATAGAAGGGACGCAGGCAGTCAGGATCACGCACAGCGCGAGGCAAAGCAGGATTCCGAATCGAAAGGTCATGGGTGCCTCCTTTGGTGAAAGTAGACCTAATCCTTTACACCGCTTGAGGAGATCAGGTTCCCTGATTCATCGGATTGGACCGAGCGACTCCGCGACTTTGATTGCCTCTTCCAGGTCCAGATCCGTCTCGAGGCGATAGGTAATTTCACCTTGTGTCCAGATCAGCACGCGGCCGCTGACGAGCCGTTTCAATTCGTAATTCCCGTTGGAGATTTGGAGCATGTACGGACCTTCCGCCCAGATGGCATGTTGACCATTGACGGTCGTCTCTTCGATCAGTTTCGGTTCAGATTTTCCCACCGCCCAGCCGCCGGGCGCGATCTCATCGAGACTCATGCGGACTTTATCGGGGCGATCATGCTCCATCCAAACCAGAACCAACATGGGACTGCCTGCGTTTTGGAGATAAATGTGATCGGGTTGGCCGAGGTCGGGCGGATAAACGGGAAGCAGAATGGGGAAATCCACTTTGGATTGCGCGTCGGGGAGAGTCGTCTCACCGGCAAGTTGCAGAATGGATGGAACGAAAGTCGCCTTCGGAGTGGCTGTGACAGGAAATTGAAATTGAGATGTTGGTATTGGCGCAGGTTGAACTTGGAAAATACGCACGACGCCGATTTGAATGAAGTCCAAGATTGCGGCGCGGGCGGGAGGGACGAGGATCAAAGTCAAAGCCAGGATCAAGATCGCGAGGAACGCGCCCGCCCAACGTCCACGCAAGAGGCGGGAGCGAACAGGCTGATTCAAGCGCATCATCACTTTGTCCGCGATGCGCGGCGTGGACGGATACGGGAACGCGCGTCCCGCTGCTTTTAGATTCCGTTCAAGGCGTTCGAGGGTCGAGTCTTTCATGATGACAGTCCGTCTTTCAATGAAGGAAAATCACTTTGGATCACAGCGCGCAATCGGTTCAACGCCCGATTCAGCCGGGACTTAACAGTGCCCTCAGCAATGTGCATTACATCTGCTGTTTCTGCCACCGAGAGATCAAGGAAGTATCGCAGATAAACGATTTGTTGGTCGGGTGCAGGGAGATGTTGAACGGCCCGCCAAAGTTGTTGTGATTCGATGTCTTTTGCGCTTCTCTCTTCAACGGTGGGTGGAGTTTTCTCCTGACGAAATACTTTCATCAACGATGCAAAATAACGTCCTGCAGAACGATGACGGTTGTGCGCCAGATTGGCCGCAATGCGCAATAGCCACGGGCGCAGTGGGCGCGCCGAATCAAAGCGACGCAAGTTATTCCAGGCGCGCAAAAACGTTTCCTGCGTGATGTCTTCTGCATCATCAGGGTCGCCGAGCAGAAGATAGGCCAGGCGAAAGACCGCCTCCTGATAAGCGAGCATGAGCGGCTCCCATGCCGAAGCATCGCCCTGTGCCGCGCGGCGGATCAGTATGGATTCGTCCAAAGTCTCTCCGGAGAGCACTTTGTCAATAATACTCCGCTCGAGTAAAACTGGTTCCAAGTTTTTTGATCCGCTACTCTTCGCAAATTCCCGCCAATCTTTTCAAAATTCGTGACGATTAGTGTAAATTCGCGGACCAAAGGGTCGTGCAATTCCCCCAAACGGCGGTTGACCTTCGCTTTGTTTCCCCTTACAATACTGAACGAAACTCGATGGCATGTAACTATTTTGCTGGTTTCTTCCGACCTGACCACGATCCTCCGCGTGGACTTCTCACGCGCCCTTTGAATTTTAAAATTCTCATTCGTTAATCCTATCGGAGGAAAATCCTATGCCTACCCCTATTGTTTCCAAACGCGCTCCCGCCTATGCTGACGTTCCTGATGAAAAGTGGAACGACTGGCGCTGGCAGTTGAGTCATCGCCTCAATACTGTTGAAGAAATTGATAAAGTCCTGCCGCTGAACGAGTCCGAGAAGAAAGCCTTGAATGCGAGCGGCTTGTTCCGTGTGGATATCACGCCCTATTTCATTTCGCTGATTGACCCGAACGATCCGGACGACCCGGTGCGGAAGCAGGTCATTCCGACGGATGCGGAGATGGTGCCCTTCACTGCCATGATGGAAGACTCGCTGGCCGAAGACCGCCACTCTCCCGTGCCGGGCCTTGTTCACCGGTATCCGGATAGAGTTCTCATGCTGGTCACGACTCAATGCGCGTCGTACTGCCGCTATTGTACGCGCTCGCGCATCGTCGGCGACCCCGGCCAGACCTTCTCGCGCCAGGAATTCGAGATGCAGATCGAGTATCTCAAACGGACTCCGCAGGTGCGCGACGTTCTGCTATCCGGCGGTGACCCGCTCGTGCTGGCCCCGAAAATTCTGGAAGAGATTCTGACGCGCCTGCGCGAGATTCCGCACATTGAAATTGTCCGCATCGGCTCGCGCGTGCCGGTCTTCATGCCCATGCGTATCACGCAGGAATTGTGCGACATGCTCGCCAAATTCCACCCGCTATGGCTGAATATTCATGTCAATCACCCGAACGAGATCACCAAAGAATTGGCCGAAGCCTGTGACCGCATGACGCGCGCCGGCATCCCGCTGGGAAATCAGTCTGTGTTGTTGGCGGGGGTGAATGACTGTGTTCATATCCAACGCGAATTGGTCCAGAAGTTGACGCGGATTCGCGTCCGTCCGTATTATCTGTATCAGTGCGATCTGGTGGAAGGCGCGGGACATTTCCGCACACCCGTCGCGAAAGGAATCGAAATCATCGAGGGCCTGCGCGGGCATACATCCGGTTACGCGGTCCCTCAATTCATCGTGGACGCGCCGGGCGGCGGCGGCAAAATCCCCGTTATGCCGAATTATCAAATCAGCGCTTCAGATCACAAGATCATTCTACGAAATTACGAAGGCTACGTTACGACGTACGAAGAGCCAACCGATTACAAGATGCATGACCCGAAGACTTGCAAGTTCTGCCAGAGCAAGCGGCCCGAAGTGGGTCAAACCGGCATCACCGGCCTGCTCGATGGCGAGGACATGTTCATCAAGCCTGTTGGCTTTGATGAGACGCATGACCGCCACGGTATTCAGCACCGCTTGAAGGATGAAAAGAAATGGCAGCCGTTGGGCATCGGCGCGGGCGATGCAGGTCCAAAAGAAGAAGAGTAATTCAAGTCAAGGAGAGAATCATGGTTAAGATACAAACCACGTTGCGAGCAGTACTGAAATCCATGACCATTGTTTTTGCGGTGGCAATATTGTTGGCCGCCTGTGCGCCTCAACAAGTTGCTCCGACTCAGGATATTCAAGCGCGGGTTGCAACATCGGTTGCCATGACTGTCGCCGCGCAGAACGCACAAACCGCCGCGGTGCAACCACTCGCAACCGCTACATTCACACCGACTGATACCCCGGCAACAGTGCCAACGCTCACACCCATTCTTGCAACAGCGACTACGTTTGTGATCGTCCCCCCATTTCCGAGTGGTGGGGGTGGCGGTGGAGGCGCTCCGGTCCCTGCACAGTATGCTTGCAGTTGGATCGAACTCAAGCCCAGGACGAATGTCTTCAGTCGGGGTGATGCCATTGACGTCAAGTGGCTCATTACAAACACAGGCACCAAAAAATGGGAAGCAGGCAAGGATCTCGACTATGTGAGCGGTACCATCATGAGTACTTTCCTTGGCCAGGAATTGCCAGCGTTAAGCCCTGGAGATAGTGTGACTATTTCCTTCGACGCGAATGCTCCCATGACAAAGGGACTCTTCGGGATGCAATTCAAGGTCGAGGGCGGCCTGTGCTGGCCTGCTCTGAATATTCAGGTCAAGTAGAAGAGTTCCCCAGTGCGGTCGTTCTGCGTTCATCGCTTTTGGATGATTAAGATTATGATGCAATGGCGATTGAATTGCAGACCTTCCTATATTTGACTGGCTTGGCATGATCTTGCATATGTGGACAGATAGTCCATTGGAGTTCGTAGAATGAATGCGCGAAAGCGCGCTGTGTATTTCGGGTTGATCGCTGCGCTTGTGGCGCTAAGTTGTGATGTTTCTACTTTTACCCCGCAACAAGCCATTCCTACTTCCGAGCCAGGGATGATCAACACCATCGTTGCTCAGACCGCGGCGGCGGCTTCCACACAGACCGCGGCCTTGATCCCGCCAACGTTGACGCCGTCGGTGACACGTCCGCCTACGAAGACGCCAACGATCACTCCTACCGATACGCCGACCTTCATCTTCAAACTCAAAACGCCCACCAAGCCTCCGCCAACTCGTACTCCCATACCCACCAAAAAGAGTAGCGGGGGCGGGGGTGGCGGAGGTGGAGGAGGCGGGGGCGGCGGAGGTTCAACGGGTTCGTGGAGTTGTCAGTTAACCAGCCAGTCTCCAACAAACTCAACTCACTTTGCACCAGGCACGCCTTTCAGCATGAGTTGGACGGTAAAGAACACAAGCAGTCAAACCTGGCTTTCTACTTCAGTTGATATTGTTTTCAATTCCGGCACGAACCTCGCTTCGGCAAATCGATTCGATACAACATCCAACACCGCGGTTGGCAGTTCGTATGTTGTGACTCTTTCCATGACTGCTCCTGCAGGAGCAGGGACATACACATCTGCTTGGTCGCTTCAAGTTGGTCAGACGCTTTTCTGTCCGATGTATATCACGATCATCGTGCCGTGAGGCGGCATTGAAATAAAAATCAGAGACTGGCAATTGTCAGTCTCTGATCATTTATCAACCTGGCGTGTATTTCTTTTCCCATTCTGCGATGGCCGCCCGAATGGCCGCTTGTACTTGCGGGTCGGGCACGTCGCCGACTCCCATATATTGTTTCGTTCCCACCATAACGGTCACTGTTCCCTGCGATGATTCGACCAGCCTCACTCCAAGATTCGCCAACGGCGTGCCGATCAACATTCTTTGAAGGATGACGTCAATCTGCCCGACCATGGATGTGGGCGCCGCCTCTTCCTTCGACGGGATGGCGGGCGCGGCCGCACTGAACGTTGACTTAGGCGGAGGGATAGAAGCCGCTATCGGCGGAGTCTGCATCGTCCTCGAAACGGATGGTGTTTGTGTCGCTATCGGAGACGCGGTCGGTTTTGCGGGGGCGGCTTCTATCCATGGCCGCATCATCACCATCAAATCAATCAAACGCTTGCGTTGCTCCGGCGTGAGTTGTGATGTATCCATACGCTGACCGTCGAGATCGAGACGCAGTTGATTTTTTTCATCGAGGCTGAGTTTGAGCAGGCTGTTGTCAACCAATGGGCTGGGAGGTGGGAGCGGTACGGGCATAACGGATTTGGCCCTTTGCTCCTCGGCCTCTTCCTTCTTGCGTTTTTTGTAACCCTGACTGCGCCCTTCGAACAGGCCGGCTACATCTCCGATGATGAAGATGGCAATCCCGATCAAAATCGCAATGGCTATATTGAGAGTGATCTGCATGTCTTACTCCCTTTGACAATGCGGACAGAAATGTGTGCCGCGCTGGCCGACGACGATTCTTTGGATGATCGTTCCGCAAACGGGACAAGCCTCGCCGTCGCGGCCATAGACGCGAAAATGATTTTGGAACTCGCCGCCGCGATAGACCCAGTCAATGCTGGCGCCGTTGCGGCGAATGCCCTCCTGCAAAACGGATTGAATGGCTGTGTGTAATTTCTCGGCCTTTTTGATTGTGACCGAATCCGAGAGGGCCAGCGGATGCAATTTTGCCATGTGCAGGGCTTCGTCGGTGTAGATGTTGCCGAGGCCGGCGACAAAACGTTGGTCGAGAAGCAATGGCTTAAGTTGACGATGGCGTGATTGGAGAGCATCATGCAACCATTGAGGAGTAAAGTTTTTGCTGAGCGGCTCTGGTCCGAGATCGCCGATCACATCTTCGATGTTTTTGGTCAGCCACACGCGCCCGAACTTGCGCGGATCGTTGAAGACAAGGAATTTCTTCCTCGCCATAGCTCCTCTCCCCAGGGGCGAGGAGGAAGGGGCGAGGAAAAGAATCAACCGATCATGCTTCTCTGGTTTGGCTTTCTCTTGTCTGATTAACACATCCCCGCTCATGCGGAGGTGAATGAATAAATTATAGTTTGAAAGTTGGATGTTCAGGAATTTTGCACGACGCGATACATCCTTGATCTGCTGGCCTTTGACCAGCTCTTTGAACGTCTTTGCCGATGGCGTTGCCACCGTGCGCGCCCAGCGGACGTCGGCCTCGAGGATGGTCTGACCGAGCAGTTGCGGACGCAAAGCCCGCGCAATAGTCTCGACTTCTGGAAGTTCAGGCATATGCAAATGTCAGGTGCCAAGTGCCACGTGTCAAGTCGCTATATCACTTGATACCTGATACGTGACACAGTAGCACTCTTCACTCGTTGAACATCTCTCCAACGCTTCTTCCCTCGTGAGCGCGTCGAATCACTTCGCCCAGTAGTTCGGCAACGGAGAGAATGGTAATGTGATCTTTCAAATATTTCATCTTCTCTTCGGGAATCGGCACCGTGTCGGTGGTGATAATGTGCTTGATCGGCAGACTTGCCAATTTCTCTGCGGCATCCCGCGAGAGAATCGGGTGGACGAAGGCCAGATACACGTCCAGCGCGCCGTTTTGCTTGACCACATTCACCGCCTGCGCGATGGAACCGCCCGTGTCCACTTCGTCGTCCACGATCAGTACATCACAATCCTTCACGTCGCCGATCAAGGTCAGGGCTTCTGCTTTGGCGTCGTTGTCGGAGCGGCGCTTTTCAACGAAAGCCACCGGCATGTCCATGTCTGCCGCGTAGTTACGCGCCTTCTTGGCGAAACCAAGATCGGTCGCGACCACGACCGGGTTTTTCATCTTCGAGCGGATGCTGGTATTGATGTGTCCAATGATCATATGCGAGGCGGTCAACACGTCGCCGGGGATGGAGAAGAAGCCCTGGATTTGTCCGGCATGCGGGTCGAGGGTCATGTAGCGATCCGCACCTGCCACTTCGATCATATCCGCCACCAGCCGCCCGGTGATCGGTACACGCGGCTGATCCTTTTTATCCGACCGTCCGTAGGCGAGATATGGTACGACTGCCGTGATGCGCGCCGCGGAATCCAATCTCAAAGTCTGAATGGTAATCAACAATTCCATCAAGTTGCGATGCACAGGCGAGGCGGTCTGTTGGATGACGTACACATCCTGCCCGCGTACGCTTTGATTGAGTTTGATAAAAAGGTTCTCGTTGGGGAACTCGATCATCTCGTGTTTGCAGATCGGCGTGTTCAGATAACTGGCGATCTTCTCGGCCAGTTCCGGCGAGCCGGTCCCCGCGTACAGCTTGATCTCCCCATACACTTTCATTTCGTGAATATGACTGTGAGTGCTCATCTGCTCTCCCTGCGCGCGTCCCACTCTGAACGCAGGACGCTCATAAAATGGACATCGGCATATTTGCCGCGCTTATACACCGCCTCGCGCATCGTTCCCTCGAATACAAACCCCGCCTTTTCATAAGCGCGCCTGGCGCGCGGGTTCGATGAATAGACTCTCAAGAAAACGCGATTTAAATTCAATGTATCAAACCCATGTTGCAAAATCAACTCCACCGTTTCAGTGCCATACCCCTTATTCCAAATGGACTTGTCGCCGATCATGATTCCAAATTCGGCGGCGCGGTTCGTCCACTCGATGTGGAAGAAACTGCAATTGCCGATTAGTCTCCAGCCCCTGCCCTCGCGCATCTCAATCGCCAGCGGTTTTTCCGCCTGCTCGCGGCTCCCGATGCTCTCCAGCCATTTTTCTTCATCTTGCATCGAAAACGGCAAATAGACGGCCAGCCCATCCGTCACATCAGGATCGTTGATCCATTCATAAAATTTCGGGACATCGGCCTTCTCGACGCCGCGCAATCGAACGCGTTTGCCGTAGATCACTTGGCCCTCCCATTCGTCAACTTTTTCACCGCCTCGCCCGGCGACAAGCTTCGTTCAAACACCTGACGCATGACTTCATTATATTGTTGATCGGAAACGCGCTCTCGGAATTGACTCATCAACGTTTCCTGGAGCGCCGCTTCCAGCTCGGACTCGAGGCGGGCGCGCTCACGAGCGGCCCAATCCCCGCTGACGTGTAAATGCGCGGCGTGTTTCTCGATCTGTTCGATGAGTTCGGCGATTCCCTTTCCCTCGGTCGCGACGGTTTTGAGAATTGGCGGGATCCAGCCCCCCTCCATCTCCCCCCAAGTTCTTTGAACTTGGGGGGAGTGTCCCGAAGGGACGAGGGGGGTCCCATGATGCAAATAAACTCTCTGTGTTGGGTGCGCCATATCCAGCATGGACTTCAACGCCTTCTCCGTGTTTTCCACGCCGGGACGATCCGCTTTGTTCACAACAAGAATATCTGCGATTTCAAGGATGCCGGCTTTGATGGCCTGAATGTCGTCGCCGAGGCCGGGCGCTTCGACCACCAGCGTGGTATGGGCCAATCGGGCGATGTCCACTTCACTTTGTCCCGCGCCGACCGTTTCGATCATGATCACATCGTAGCCCGCCGCGTCGAAGACTTGCACCACGCCCGCGGTGGCTTGCGCCAATCCACCGAGCGAGCCGCGCGTCGCCATCGAACGGATGAAGACGCCCGCGTCGCCGCTCAAATCCTTCATGCGGACCCGGTCGCCGAGCACTGCGCCGCCCGTGAACGGACTCGACGGATCAACAGCCACAATCGCCACGCGTTTATTTTGTTTGCGGAAATGCAGAGCCAGTTGATTGACCAGCGACGATTTGCCCGTGCCCGGCGCGCCGGTCACGCCGATGAGATGCGCCTTGCCCGTGTGCGGGAACAACGCATCCAGCGCGGCGCGGCCATCGGGCGTGTCGTTTTCGACCTGGGTCAACACCCGCGCTAATGAAAGACGATCACCAGTGAGAACTGAATCTGCGAGGCTCATACATTCGTCGCCACAAAAGAACGCTGATACCAAACATCAGCGTTCATCCGTGGTTATTTTCCCTTTATCGCGCTCCGAATTTCTTTGACAATATCTTCCGTCGAGGCTCCCGGCCCATACACGCCCGTAATGCCGATCTCCATCAGCCGCGGGATGTCTTCATCCGGCACGATCCCGCCGATGAATACTTTGACGTGAGTCTGGCCATTGGCCTTGAGCAATTCCATGATGCGCGGCGCGAGCGCCATGTGCGCGCCCGATAGAATCGAAAGTCCCACCACATCCACATCTTCCTGCAGAGCCGCCTCGGCGATCATCTCGGGGGTTTGGCGCAGGCCGGTGTAAATCACTTCCATGCCGGCATCGCGCAGGGCGCGCGCCACCACTTTCGCGCCGCGGTCATGCCCGTCGAGGCCGGGCTTGGCCACCAGCACACGGATTTTTTTATCGGTCATCATTTCCTCCGCGGGTGAATTCGCTGAAATTATACTATGGCGGACCTTGTCATTCTGAGCGACCCGCTACGCGGGGAGCGAAGAATCTTCCTCTTCATCCCAAGATGAGATTCTTCGCCGCCTGGTCTCGTATGCCGCTCGCTTTGCCCGCGGCTACTCGACCACCAGCGGCTCAGAATGACATGGATATTTTTAGATCTGCAATCTATCTGCAATTCTGGTCATTTCTTATGTGGCGGCTCAGAATCAAAATATGCTATACTTTTGCGCATGAAATCGCCGCGCGAACACTGGTCGAGGTGGGCTGAGACTCTGCGCCGTTACCAACTCGATGGACTGGCCTCATGGCTCCTTGATGCAGGCAGGCCGCTGGCTTTGCTCTCTGCTCAACTGCTGTACGCGGGACGTCCGTTTCTCGGCGAAAGCGCGGACGCATTGGCCCGCACGCTTGAGTCAGATGATGAGACCCGCGCCTTCGCATCCTTTCTGGACCCGGGAGCGGACTCATGAACCTGATCGGGCTTGGCCTCGTCGGCTTTTCTGCTCTGCTCCTTCTATTATTCTCCATTGCAAAACGAAAATCGCCTGTCAAACTGCGTGCCATCCCGGCGCTGACGCGCCTGTATCGCGCCTTTGGCCTGAGCGTCGAAGATGGGACGCGGCTGTTTATCGCGCTGGGCCGCGAGAGTTTGATCACGCCCAACGCGGGCGCGCCGTTATCAGGTCTCGGCATGTTGCGGCATCTCACCGAACGAACCTCATTGAGCGACCGTCCGCCCATCGCCGCGGCAGGTGAAGCATCTCTGGCTTTGCTCGCGCAAGACACGCTCGAGGCCGGGTATCAGGCCGCGGGCGCGGGCGAATATTACCAACCCACCACGGGACGATTAACGGGCATGACCCCGTTTTCGTTTGCGGCAGGCGCCATGCCCATCCTGCGCGATGAAAGCGTTTCGGCCAGTGTGTTGATCGGTCACTTCGGCGTGGAGGCCGCGTTATTGGCTGATGCCGCTGAACGCGAGAACGCTTTTTTGGTGGGGGCCAGCGATGATCTTTCGTCGCAGGCCGCCTTGTATGCGTCCGCGCCCGAAGCGTTGATCGGCGAGGAACTTTTTGCAACCAGCGCGTACCTCGGCGCAACGCAGTCGCACACCGCCAGTTTGACCGTTCAGGATATTTTGCGCTGGCTCATCATCCTCGCGTTGCTGGCCGGCGCGGCGTTGAAATTGCTCGGAATGATCTAATGCGCGCAATCGCTGTCGTTCTCGCGGTAGCCACTGGCCTGCTGGTATTGATCGGATACTTCATCCCGACTCTGGCTCCGATTCAAAGCATGATATTGAACTGGGCCATTATTCTTTCCGGCGCCGCCGCGTTGGTGGGCGTGTTCAATTTGATCTGGGTGCATTGGGGGAAAATTTCGCGGCGCGAAAAAGGAAGTCTCTACAGCGCCATCTTGTTGATTTGTTTGATCGCGACGTTGATCTTTGGCATGTTGCTTGGCCCCGATGACTCGAACATGCGCCTGCTGGTCAATTCGATCATCGTGCCGGTGGAGGCCACATTGATGGCTTTGCTGGCCGTGACGCTTGTATATGCCAGCATCCGCCTCCTGCGCCGCCGCGCCAACTTGATGAGCGTCGTCTTTTTGGCTACGGCTCTGCTGTTGTTGATTGCATCCGCCACTTTGCCGTTCGGTGAGATCGGACCGTTGAACAATTTCGTCCGTCCGTGGTTTCAACATGCCTGGGCGCTGGGCGGCGCGCGCGGCATCTTGATCGGCGTCGCGCTCGGCACACTGATGACCGGTCTGCGCGTGCTCTTCGGCGCGGATCGTCCGTATGGTGGGAAGTAATGGCCGATACGATCAAGTGTCCCGTCTGCGGCGAGATTAATCCGGCGGATTTGGAATTCTGCCAGAATTGCCAGTCGCGCCTCCAGCCGCTGACCGGTCCGTTAAGAGGCGAGAACGCGCCCATTTCTCCGGGTCAGGCGCCGACCAAAAAAGTCACCTCCGAACTCGAGCCGATCCTGCCGCAGTGGCTTCGCAACGCGCGCCAGCAAGCGCGCCGTTCCGCGGAGGAGGAAGCCGCTCGCGCGGAAGAAAAACAAAAAACAAAGTCTGTACCGAGCGGTCCCGATCTGTTGGCCGGGCTTGCCTCTCAAAGTCAGGAAGAAGAGGAAGACGTACCAGACTGGCTGGCAAATATCACCGGTTCGCCTGCCAAAAAGAAGAAGGCCGAAGCCGAGGATGCGCAAGTCAAATTCGTGGAACTCGGCCGTGATGAAATGGCGGAGCCTTCTCCGAGTGACGATGAAAACGCGGCGCCTTCATGGATGACTCCGCAGGAGCCCGCGCCTGAAAGGGATGAATTATCCGATTGGTTCAAACAGGCCTCTGCCTCCGCTTCTTCTTTTGATGCTTCGACGTCGCTCGGCACAGCCCCCGAAGCGGCTCCCGTTGAATCGGTTTCTTCTGAGCCTGAACCTTTCTCCAATTTCGATACAAGCAATTCAGATTGGCTCAAGCCGGAAACCGCGCCATTGGAGGAGGCATCCGGCATTGTCCATCGTGAAACTCCGGACTGGTTGAAAAATCTTGATACAGGCGCGCCTGTTGTTCCTCCACAACCTCCAACAAGCAATGAACCGCCTGCCCAGACTCAAGCCCAGGGCGATGTCCCTGATTGGCTGAAAAGTTTTGGCGCGGAGACTCCGTCCGCGCCGTCTGCGGAGGGAGTGCCCGATTGGTTGAACGCCGCCGCCCCGTCCCGCGAAGAGCCGCAAGCTGTTCAACCTGAAGCGCCCTCATCGGGAGAAACGTCTGTTCCGAGCGAGATGCCTGATTGGCTCGCGTCGCTCAAGCCCGCGAGCTCACAGCCATCCGAACCGAGCGGACCCGCCACGCCTGCTCTCACGCCCGAAGAACCTCCTGCAAAGACTCCATCCGCATCGCCTGTTTTCACTGAAGATGCAATGTCCAGCGCGGATGTGGACGCGATCTTCTCTTCGATGCAAATGCCGGACTGGCTGACAAGCGTTGCGCCATCAGCCCAGACATCCGAAGAAAATTTGCCGCCCGCCGCGCAGAGCGAAGAAGCGATTGCGCCCGTGGAATTGCCTCGTGGGTGCAGGCCATGCGGCCGGTCGAAGCGGCCTTGCCCGAATCATCCAGCGGCGCGGCTGATTCTGAATTGGAAACGCGCGGGCCGTTGGCCGGCTTGCATGGAGTCTTGCCATCCGTTCCCGGCGTAGCGACTCCTTCCAGCAAACCAAAAGCGCACTCGATCAAACTCAACGCGAGCGAAGAACAGCAGGCTCACGCCGCCCTTCTCGAACAGATTCTCGCGGCGGAGACCTCGCCCGTTCCAATGAAGGCTGGGTCGGTAGTCTCTTCGCAACGCGTATTGCGCTGGCTCATCACGGTGTTGCTCGGTATCGCTCTGGCTGGCGCAACCTTTGTTGGAACACAAATCTTTCCACTCCCCGCGGACGTTCCAATCGAAACGAGCAATGCGATCGCGGCAGTCGAAGCAGTCCCGCCTGATGCGCCGGTGCTGGTGGTTTTTGATTATGAACCCTCCACAGTGGGCGAGATGGAAGCCAGCGGCGCGTCGTTGATGGATCATCTGCTCTTGTTGAAACATCCGCGCTTGACTTTGATATCCACCTCCGCCACCGGCTCCGCGCTGGCTGAACGATTCATGTCCAGTGTGCTGGTCAATCGCAGTTATCAGCGCGGCGTGCAATATGTAGACTTGGGCTATCTGCCCGGCGGGCTGACCGGCGTGTATGGCTTTACTCAAAGTCCATCGCTTGTGATGCCATATGATGTTGACCAGGGCGCGGCCTGGCAAATGCCCCCATTGCAAAACGTGACGCGTCTTTCGGATTTCGCCGCGATCATCATCATGACGGATCGGCTCGAATCGGGCCGTGTGTGGATCGAGCAATCTGCGCTGACGCGTGGCAACGCCTCATTGATTCTTATCTCCAGCGCGCAGGCCGGACCGATGTTCCTGCCATATGTTGATGCAGGCCAGGTCAATGGCATGGTGGCGGGATTGAACGGCGCAGCTGGCGCAGAGCAGGCCAATGGCGGTCAACCCGATTCTGTCGTCCGTCGTTATTGGGACGCGTATAGTCTTGGTCTGTTGTTCGCGGTCGTGATGATTCTGCTCGGCGGGCTGTGGAATTTCGCGCTGGGTCTGCGAGATCGCCGCGCGCAGGAGGGATCATAATGTCCCTCGATTTTATCTTTGGCATCATCGCCTTCTTGTTGACTTTGATGGTCTTCAGTTATCTCATTGGGGATAATCTTTTCTTTCGCATTGCAATTTATATCTTCGTCGGTGTAGCTGCAGGATACGTCGCGGCAGTCGCGTTCCGTCAAGTGATTCTGCCTGATCTACTTACGCCGCTGGTGTATGGCTCCTCCACCGAAAAAATTACGCTGGCCGTTCCGTTGTTGTTGAGCGGCTTCCTGCTCATGAAGATCATCCCTTCGACCAGCCGGATTGGCGCTCCGGCGATGGCCGTGCTCGCGGGAGTGGGCGCGGCGGTGGCAGTCGGCGGCGCGGTGACCGGGACTCTCTTCCCTCAAATCGGCGCGACCGTTGACGCGTTCGCCTCGCCTGCCGCGTTTCAATTCGTCAACGCGGTCATCGTGCTGGTCGGCGTTGTGTTCACGCTGATCTATTTCCATTTCGGCGCGCGCACCGCATCGGACGGATCTGTGCGCCGCTTCGGTTTGATCGAAATCGGCGCTTTCGTCGGCAGTATTTTTATTGCCATCACACTTGGCACGTTGTTCGCGGGAGTTTATTCGGCGGCGCTGACCGCTTTCATCGAACGTCTGCATTTCTTCGGAACCTTCTTCGGACTCGGCTAACACATGCCTGTTTCTCTCGTTCAAGGCGACTCTCTTCTGGCAGTGGACATCGGCGGCGCGAACACGCGCGCCGTGCTCTTCGATGTTGTCGAAGGCGAGTATCGCTTCCTGGCCTCCGGCAGCGCGCCGTCCACGGCGGAGGCGCCGTTCAAGGATGTGAGCGAAGGCGTCCGCAATGCGATTGCCAATTTGCAATCGGTGACGGGGCGCACGCTCCTCGACGCGGATCGCAAACTCATTACGCCGTCGCAGGTTGACGGGTCTGGTGTGGACGCGTTTGTGTCCACACTCTCGGCGGGTCCCGCGCTCAAGACGGTCATCGTTGGACTGCTTTCGGATGTCTCGCTTGAAAGCGCGCGGCGTCTTGCAGAAACAACATACGCGCGTGTGCTTGAGTCGTTCAGCCTGACCGATCATCGCAAACCCGATCAGCAAATTGATACGCTCATGCGCCTGCGGCCTGACGTGGTCATCATCACCGGCGGCGCGGACGGCGGCGCGTCGCGCTCGATTCAAAAAATGCTCGAGCCGGTGGGGCTGGCCGGTTATCTGCTCACGCCCGAAAAACGCCCGGCGGTTTTGTTTGCGGGCAATCAAAAACTCGACGATGAAGTCAAGTCCTTGCTCGGCGGCGTGACGGCTGAATTGCATTTCAGCCCGAATGTGCGTCCCTCGCTCGATACCGAGGACCTCGAACCGGCCGCGCGCGAATTGGCCTCGCTCTATCTCGGAGTTCGCCGACGCCAACTCAAAGGCGTGGACGTGTTGGAGACCTGGTCCGGCGGGCATGTTCTGCCTGCGGCGTATGCAGTGGGGCGCATGTTGCGTTTCCTCGGTCAGGTGTATGGCGGGAGGCGCGGCGGAATCCTGGGTGTGGACATCGGCGCGTCGGCGGCGGTGATCGCGGCCGGCTTCAAAGAGCGCAACACGCTGGGGGTGTATCCGCAATTTGGACTCGGTGAAAATCTGCCGGTATTACTTCAATACACCACACTCGAAGATATTCTGCGCTGGTCGTCGCTGGATATTTCCACCGGCGTCCTGCGTGATTATTTATTTCAGAAGTCGTTGTATCCCTCTTCCGTCCCGGCCAGCAAAGAAGATCAGGCGATCGCGCAGGCTGTGACGCGGCAGGCGTTGTATCTCGCGATGCAAACGGCCAAGCGCGACTTTCCGCGCTCGGCGCGTCCGCCCAAGCCTGGACTGCTTCCCTATTTTGAACCGATCATCGCGGGTGGCGGCGCGTTGGGCGATGCGCCCAGCCCGGGACAAAGCCTTTTGTTATTACTGGACGCCATTCAACCTGTCGGCGCGACCGCAGTCTTCATGGACAGAAATAATCTCATGCCGTTGCTCGGCGCGGCCGCGGCGCGCAACAGCATCCTGCCGGTTCAAGTCATCGAATCCGGCGCGTTCCAAAGCATGGGCGCGGTGATCTCAGTCGTTGCCTCCGCCGCGTTTGGTTCGCTGGTGTTGCGCGCGCGTTTGGCCTATTCCAATGGAACCGAAGCGCGCGCCGATGTGAAATTCGGAAATATCGAAGTCCTTCCACTGGCGCTCGGCCAATCGGCAAAGTTGACTCTTCAACCGCAACACGGCGCGGACATTGGCTTTGGTCCCGGGCGCGGCGGAACGATTCCAGTCAGCGGCGGAACGATGGGCGTGGTCATTGACGCGCGCGGCCGCCCGTTGATTCTGCCGGACGATCCGGTGCGCCGCCGTGAGTTGATCAAGAAATGGCTGTGGACGGTTGGCGCGACTCAAGGATAAACACAGATGACACTGGCTCCTGTTCACCATATTCTGCCTCTGGCGTCCATTGTTCGTGAACGTCTTTTGCCTGTGAAAGGCAAAGTACTGGCGCGCTTGAATCAACGCGTCAGCCCGACGGACATCGTGGCCGAGGCCGTTTGGGCGCGCGAGCACGTCTTCCTGGATGTGGCGCGTTTATTGAATTTGAGTCCGGATGCCGCCGATAAAGCCTTGCGTTGCAAAGTGGGCGATAAACTCGCCGCAGGCGCGGTCATCGCCAGCGGACGCGGTCTTTTGCCGAAGACGGTCAAAGCGCCGCGTGAAGGTCGTGTGGTGGCGGCCGGTGGAGGTCAAGTGTTGATCGAGTCCGGAGAGTCGCGCATGGAACTGCGCGCCGGAATCTCCGGCAATGTCGTGCAGGTCATCCCCGAGCGCGGCGTCGTCATTCAAACCGCGGGCGCGCTGATCCAAGGCGTGTGGGGCAACGGCCGCGTGGACACGGGCGTGATGGTCAACCTGGCTGAAAAGCCCGACACGCTTTTGACCGCTGACCGTTTGGACGCGAGTATGCGCGGCTCGGTGATCGTGGCCGGGCAGGTGAAAGACGCCGAGACTCTGCAGGCCGCCTCGGAACTGCCCTTGCGCGGTCTCATCCTTGCCAGTTTGTATCCGTCGCTTTTGCCCGCGGCGCGCGAGGCGCGTTACCCGATTGTATTGACCGATGGCTTCGGCTCGCTTGCGATGAACAGCGCCGCGTATCGTTTGATCACATCCAACGCCAAACGCGAGGCCACGCTCAATGCAGAAGTCTTTGATCGTTACAGCGGGGCGCGGCCCGAGGTGATCATTCCGCTTCCGGTCACGACTGAACCGGCCCCGCCCACCGATGCGGTGGACTTTGCGCCCGGCCAGACCGTGCGGCTTCGCCGCCCGCCCGCGGCTGGGTCGCTGGCCAGCATCACGGCGTTGCGTCCCGGCCTGACGACATTCCCGAGCGGCCTGCGCGCACCCGCCGCGGAAGTCAAATTGGAAAACGGCGAACAGTTGCTCGTCCCTCTTGTAAATCTTGAAGTTGTGGGATAATCTACCCTATCACGCGAGGAGAAGACCATGTACGACACGGATCAATCATCTCTTGATGCTCAACCCCCGGAAGAGTCCAGCAATCGGACGTTTCTGATTGCGGCGGGCCTTCTGGGCGGGATCGTACTTTTATCACTTGCCTGTCTGGCCGGATATTATGTCTTCTTTGTTTTGCCCGGTCAAAGCGGCGGGCAAAACACGGCCAACGCGCGCGCCACGCAGAACGCGCAAGTGGCAATTGCGTTGAGCGCCACCGCGCAGGCCATTGCGTTCCCGACTGCGACTTCGACTCCGCTGCCCACGCAGACTCCGGTCGTCGCGCAGGCTACCGCGACCAGTTCACCTTCTGCGCTCACACCGGACCCGGCCACGGCCACCGTTGCCGCGGCCTTGACCCAGGCCGCGCAGGCCCAACTGACCACGGTGCCCACCTCCACGGCGTTACCCGGCACCGGCTTTGCGGATGAATACGGCGCGCCCGGCCTTGTTGTCCTCGGCGTGACGTTGATCGCGGTCATCTTCCTCGCGCGTCGCTTGCGCGTCGCACCGACCAGATAATTTTTATTTCACAAAATATGTAGAGGCGGAGCGACGCTTCGCCCTGGGCAAGACAACGCCTTGCCTCTACAAGTTAAATTGAATGGGACAGCATTGCTGTCCCATTTTTGTTTTGGTTACTGTGAAAGCCAATCTGAAAGATGTTTCTTGATTCGCTTCAATCTTTCATTTGAAATCTTTCCGACTTCCCCAAGCAAAAGTTCACCCTCGATCACTGCCAGTCGTCCAACACGGATTGCGCTTTCGAGTTTCAATCCGCTTTGCGTGAAATCGGGATCGCTTTCTTGAACAATCTCATCGAAGTCCGGCAAATATTGACGGGTTTGAGATGAAATCATGCAGATCAACCAGTCATCATATTCGCCCGGAAGTTTGCCAAGCAGGAGCGCAGGACGCAGTTTGCCCTCGGCTAAATCTGTCTGTGGAAAGCGGAAAAGAACAATGTCCCCCGCGCTTTTCATGAATATTTGACCTTCAAATCAGCAACAGTGTAAAGTTCGGGCTCATCTTCCATGCCGCGTATGGCCGACGAAAGTGAGAAGCGTGACCATTCCTTATCCTCGCGTTCTGTTTTGGCGATAAGGAATTCCAGATAATCCATCACTTCCTGCTGAAGCGACGGCGGAAGTTTCTGGATGTATTCCTGAATTTTTTCGTTGAGCATCATAACTGGGTTCTCCTTGCTAAAATTATACACCCCAGATCAGACAGATTGTTCACATGGAGGGGCGGAGTGACGCCTTGCCCCTACAAGTTAAAATTGAATGGGACAGCATTGCTGTCCCATTTTTGTTATCTGTCTTGCGATGAATACCACCAGTCCAACACGCGTAAGGCGCGGAGTGTGATCCACCGGCTTGGCCGGCCTTCGGCCTCGTGCATCTCAACCGGCATCGTGCCTGAATATTGAACCTCGAGCAACCAGCGTCCGTCACCATCACGCTTGGACTCGATCAGGTCAATCGCCTCGGCCATGCGCTCGTCGGGTGAGACGCCAGCGCGGCGCAGATACTCAAGCCCTCGCAGGACATCATAGTGCCACCAGGTCGGGAACGCGAAGCGTGTAAACGCAGTGGAGCCCTCGCGATCTCGTTCGATCACCTCGCCGGTCGAACGTCGGCGGAAGAGGCGGCGCTCGAGGAGATATTCCTGCCCGCGCAGGCGCGCCTCGGTCACCTCTGGCGTGTTCCTGTCGGTCAGTTCGTATTCAAGCAAAGCTTCCAATACACAGATCGTGGTATTGAACGATGAACGCGTCGAACCTCTCTCGGCCTCGCAGTTCCAGCCGCCGTCAGGCAATTGCTCGGCGAGCAGGCGGTCCATGATGCGCTGGATGTCCTGACCGAAATAGGCGCCGCTTGCTCCCACCTGTCCGTTGATGCACGGCTCGACTTCGCCTGCGAAAAAGGGATTGCCGGCAAAATCCCGTCCGCGCCACGCGCCGTCCCAGTCCCATCCCATCCACCTTACATGGTCGTGGACGAGTCCCACTGCACGACGCGCCTCATTGCTCGCGGGATCGAGACCGAACTCGCGAAGCAACGACAGGACATGCATCGTGGAGTCCCACCCGTGGTTCCACGCCGTGCCAGCCCACGACCCATCGGCGCCCTGGAGGGCGAGCAGACGCGCGCCCCAGCCTTCCGTTGCGACCTTGGCGCGCTCGGCCGCGACTTCCTGCGCGGGCGCGCCGATCAGGTCGCGCATCACCTGCCAGCGGATGGAAGGGTCAGAATCAAGCAACCACGCTATGACCGAGTCGTTTGGCATTGGGGCTGACGTTTCAGCGGATAGGTTGACATCTGTTGGTCCATCTTAATTCTAAAATACATTGTTGGTGGCCTTACGGCAGGCGGTAGCGGCGGGCGGGCGTGGATAAAACTTCGAGAGCAGGATTCTGTTCGGGTGTGGAAAAAGCCCGAAAATGGCGCAGAATCCCGCCAATCAGGTGCACGCTTTGTTAGCCTGTGTTTTAATTACTCCAAATTATGTGGATATTGATCAGAATCCGCCGTCATTGTTGTGCTCCAATTTTGGGGCTCTCTTTCAATAAATTCCATGTTGAAATTTAAAACTCTTTTCGCATCAGAATTACTCAAGGCATGTTGATGATAATAACTTTTTAACACTTCCCATGCAAAACACTGAGCTTCAATGGTTAGTTGCCTGCTCAGTTCGTAAGGAAACGAGCCCAAACTATGTGCCGCATCCCCGCGAATTCCAAACATCTCATAATAGTAGTCAATGTTACTTTTATTTGCGACAGCAAAAACATCGGTTGGTTCTAGGTCAATAGACTCAGTCCATCTATTTAATGCCCTTTGATATTTTGCTTGATCATCTCGTTTTCCTGGTTTACCTAATACCGCTTCAACTGCTCTTGTAGCCTGAACTATTGCAACTTCCATTTTGGGAATTGCTTGTGCTACTTGCCAGTTCGGTATCTCGTGGTTTGGGTGTTCTTGATGACCATCTTTTCTGAAGGCGCAAATTAAGCAGAAATGATGATTATTAAAAGACGTCAAAAGATTCGTTCCCATGACATAAAATCGTTCATCTCTGTAAAGCAACTCGATTAACGCTGCATGGTCTGCGAAAAATGAAATTTTATGTTGCGAACCCGACAGCCTATCGAAATTTTCAGGATAAAGAAACTCAGAGTCTTTTATTGACATTTCGGGGCGAAAATTATAGATCCAATCGTAATCACATTCCACCATATGTTCAAAGCTGAAACTTATTGCTAATGTCAATTCTAGGATTGACGCCAAATTTCTCCAGACATTTAAAGATTTTACTGAAGGATCAACATCTACAATTAGAGAAGAACTTCGATTTTTCGTATGTGTCCAAATGTATGCTTTCTCATTATCTGTAGAAAAGTAGGGAATGAAATCGTGCAATCGGAGACCAGCTTCGTTAGAAAAAAGAATACCTGTCAATAAGGCGTTGTGACAACGGTCATTAGGCGGATTGGCTGGATATTTCTCTCTCTGTAGTTCTTTTTCTTGCTCTAATATTTCTATTTGCTTTATCGAAGCTGCAATTAATGCGTCAAGATCCTTTCCTTCTGCCTCACTAAAAGAGTTTTTAAGAGCTTCAATTTTCTCCTTTGCTTCTGGAGAAATTCTACTCAAATCGAAGGGGCGTTTAGGAAATTCTGACATGATTTCTTTTTAGCAGGCTAACTAGAGTGTGTATGCAAAATCAATTTCATGTGTCATTCTGAGGAGCGAAGCGACGAAGAATCTCAAATTTTGAACGAACAAAACGAGATTCTTCGCTCCCGTTGGTCGCTCAGAATGACATGAGACGAATTTGCATACAGACCCTAGTGTTTAGACAGTCTTTGACCGTATAACGGACTATGGACGGATCGTTCCAGTGAAACGCCTAAATCATTTAGTCCATTAGGCGGCGTAAGATTAATAACAGTATAGCACTTACACCACGCTCTCCGCGACCTTTTGTCCGTAACCCATCAACGCCTTGACCATCTCATGCGTGCGACCCTCGGCATACACTCTCAATACTGGTTCCGTCCCCGATGGGCGGATGAGCAACCACGAATCATCGGCCATGATGTATTTCACGCCGTCGCGCTGGCTGACTTCATTTACTTTCTCGCTGCCGATTGCTTTCGGCGCTTGCTTGGTCAGGAACTCGGTCATCTCGGCTTTGGCAACGGGGCGACCCAGGCGCAAGTCCACGCGCTCGTAAAAGGCGGGACCCACTTCATCCAGCAGGTCACTGACCAGTTCGCCCAGGGGCTTTTTCAAGGCGGCCATCATCTCAACCAAAAGCAGTCCCATAATGGGGCCATCGCCTTCAGGGATGTGTCCCTTGAACGAGATGCCGCCTGATTCCTCTCCGCCAATCAGCACATCCTCCTGCATCATGTAATCCGCGATGTGATTGAATCCCACCGGCGTTTCATACACTTTCAAGCCGTATTTTTTCGCCAGTCGGTCAATCATGCGCGTCGTTGAAACGGTGCGCACGACGGCGCCGCTCAGGCCGCGTCTTTCGACGAGATACTTCAACGACAACGCCATGATCTTGTGCGGATCCACGAACACGCCGCGTTCGTCCATGGCGCCGATGCGGTCCGCGTCCCCGTCGGTCACAACGCCGAAATTGCCCATCCCCGAACTAACTGCAGAAGCCAGCGCACCGAGATTTTTCGCGATGGGTTCGGGATGAATCCCGCCGAAGCCCGGGTTCATCTCGCCGCGAATCTCGGCGATGTCGCAGCCTGTGCCCTGCAAAAAGGATTTGATCACGCCGCGCCCCGAGCCGTACATGGCGTCCACCACGAAGCGCTGACAATTGTCCGCAATGATGTCGGTATTGATCAGCGTCCGCAAATGATCGAAGTAGGCCGGAAGCGGATTGAACTTTTGGATCAAGCCCATTTCGCGCGCCTTGTTGAAGTCCATCAGATTGGGGCCGCGCGCCCGCTCCTCGTTGTCGTTGATGTAGACTTCCACACGGCGGCATTGTTCGGGCAGGGCGGATCCGCCGAACGCGCCCTTGAGTTTGACTCCGTTGTAGCGCGGCGCGTTGTGCGAGGCAGTGATCATCACGCCCGCGATAGCATGTTGATGTTTGACCGCGAACGAAATGGCGGGCGTGGGTGAATCCGATTGGGAGAGCAGGACGCTGAATCCGTTGGCGGCGAGGACGCGCGCCACTTCGCCCGCAAACCGATCGGACAGGAAGCGGGTGTCAAAGCCCACGACAATTTTCTTTGGATCAGGTTTTGTTCCCCCGTTTCCCGATTTGTCCCAGTGTTCCGACGTGACCGCATCCGCGATGGCCTGCGCTACGATCCGAAGATTATCGAAGGTGAATGAGTCTGAGATGACGGCGCGCCAGCCGTCCGTGCCGAAATGAATGGGCATATTTTTCTCCAGATTTTTGAACCGCAAAGGCCGCGAAGTGCGCGAAGAGAAAATAAAAAAAACTTTGCGTTCTTGGCGTTCTTCGCGGTGAATTGCTTTATGGTGTGGGAGTGAGACTCGGTGTTGCCGATGGTTGCCAGTTTGGAACGGGCGTGGCGACCTGCAAAACAATTTGCAGAATCCAGCCTTCCATTCGGACTCCGTTCTTGATAGCGATGACGTGCGCCCACGTCACGCCGTTGACCTCCTGCGTGTCGGGCAGGACCTCGACAATCGAAAAGTTATCGAGCGTGGCGAGATATTTTCCGTTGGGGTCTTTGCGCAGGAACGCGCCTCCGCCTTTATCTGCCATGATGCGCGCATAGACCGGAGTCGGTTCGATGGTGAGGGTCACGGTTGGCGTATCGGTGGGAGGCAGGGTGATTTCAAGCGTGAGCGGCACAGCCGTGGGAGAGAGCAAAATCCCCTCGGTGCTCAACGGGGATGAGTTGGGAGTCGCCGTCTCGATGACGGGCGTGGATGAAGGCCGGGGCTGAGTCCCGGCTTGCGAAACGGGCGGCAGGTTCACGGTCAAAGTGGGAGGCGCAGTGGGGTCTGCACCTTCCGAGGCAGAGGCCTGATTCCCATTCCCGCCCGCCATCAAATTCAAAAGCAGAATCACAAAGATCAGAGTCGTGCCCGCGCTCAACAGAAATCCCTGCGCGTTGGTCGGCATGATGCGCATCGCAATCAATGTGATCAGACCGAACATCCCCGCCCACGCGAAATGCACGAGGAAGATCAATACGCCGTTCGGCCAAATATCGGCGATGCCGCTTCCGAGTCCGAAGCCCGCCGCGCTGAGCGGAATAAAGAATCCATATGCGAGCACGACGCTCGGCAGAAACGGTTTTTCTTCGGAGCGCACAAAAGAGATGGTGAGGATGATCGCGCCGACCGCGATGATGACCAAATCCGGCCACCACAAATGGCTGTGGACATAGGCTTCATTGAATGTGCGCGGCAAAAACGGACGCGCCGCGAAGCCCGATAACATTCCGATGACCAGCACCAGCGCCGCGCTGACCAGCACGGCCATCAATGTTTCAAAAAGAAAACGCGCCGAGCCGGTGACCGCCGCCAATAAAAATCCGATCCACGGCGTGAGGAGCGGCGCTAATAAAATTCCGAATAACAATAAGGCTTGCGAATCAAGGATGAAACCGAGGCCGAGGATTGCGCCGCACAGCACCGCATAGACGAATAATTCATACGACGGATAAGCGCGACGCGCCAGCGACGAAAGCAGGGCGGCGCGTCCGGCCGCATCCTGCGGGACCATCAACTGGCCGCGCCTTCGACGGCGGGCGCGCGGCGGACGGTTCTCGCGCGGAGTCTCTGGTTCAATCGAGGGGAGGGATGAATCGTTGAAGTTCATTTGCGGAGACTCGCAACAATACGTAACGGTTTATCGAGCAAGTCGAAAGCGGTCATGATGTTTGGAACAACGAGGTCCGAGGCGAGGAGCGTTTCGGTGGCCGCGCCCTCGGCAGACATGACACAGATTCCCAGCGCGGCGGCTTTGAGCATCCCCGCATCGTTCGCGCCCTGGCCGATGGCCACCACGGACTCTGCGCCGAGATTTTCCACGAACTGACGTTTTTGTTCCTGTTCATTTCCTCCGCTGAGACGCGTGGCGGTGAGATTGAGTTGCTGATCAATGACGGCCTGTTTTCCATGTGTGTCAGCAGTAAGCAGGTGAACCGTCAATCGGTCGCGCATCGCGGCGATGCGCTTGGCGAGTCCGTCAATTAGAATCCCGTCTACGGCGAGGGTGCCGTTCACATCCATTACCAAATGCTGGAGATGGAGATCACCGCGCTTGGGAAGGCTCAATTCGATCATCAACGCAATTATACCTGCATTGACAATTGACACGCGAAACCTTTGCGGTATAATTCGCAACCGCCTGCGAAACGGATGGCCCCGTAGCTCAACGGCAGAGCAGTTGACTCTTAATCAATTGGTTAGGCGTTCAAATCGCCTCGGGGTCACAAAAAAACTCCTCACAATTTTTCGTGAGGAGTTTTCTATTATTTCCCAATCTGCCCAAGCAATTGACGGTAATCTTCTGCGTTGGGCGGATTCATCAGCAGAATCTGATTGATGACTTCCACCGCTTCCTTCTTCTTGCCGTTCTGCAAAAGCGACTCGCCCAGCGCGTCGAGTTGGCTCACGGCCTCTTCCTGACGTCCCAACTGATTGAGGCGCTCGGCCAGTAATTTTTTGAAGACCAATTCGTCCTCGTGATCTTTGATCAAGTCCTCGAGGAAGGGGAGCGAATCACCGGACTTGCCATTGCTGTCGAGATAGGTGAAGTATCCTTCGATTTCCGCGATCAACTGTTGAGTTTGGCCCATGCGCATGAACAGTTCGACCAGTTGTTTGCGCGCGCCCTGATCGTCCGGGCGCAGGGTGCGGATCTGCTCATAGACGCGCAGAGCCTGTTTCCAGTCGAGGCGTTGCATGTCAATATCCGCCATGCGTTGCAAAATGTGGACGTTCCAGGCGCGGTCTGCGTTGGCCTGCTGGACAAGCCGTAACGCTGTGGTGTACGTCTTGCGCGCCATATCGAGTTCGGCGAGACGGTAATACAGATCGGCCAGTTCGAGATATTCCTTGATGGCTTCATCCACCTGACCGCGCGCCACCAGTTGATCAATCAGCCGCGTGCGCGCGCCCAAATCCATGGGCGCGAGCTGGATCACGCGCCGCAGTAATTTGCTGGCCTGCGCCACTTCGCCGCGCACGCCATACGCGTGAGCGACGACCGAGAATTTTGCAATCGCATCCGGCACGCGTCCATCCTGGATGAGCAATTCGCCCATCAAGATGTGAAGAGGCAAATAGGTCGGCGCCTGCTGGACCGCGTCGTAGGCCTCGTCCATGGCGGAGCGCAGGCTTCCCATGCGCGCCAGTTGATGAATGCGGTTGATCGACTCGATCACGGTTGAACTCTGCGCCTGCAGAATCACTTCCGCCAGCGGCGTGAGAGTGTTGCCATCCTGCGACTTGCGCATCTGCTCGCGCGTGCGATGCACCTGATCGCGCCAGTCGGCGCGCATCAGCAATTTGCTGACGTTCTCGCACAGGCGGCGATTGACGTTGTCGTCCTTTTGATTCTGCTGCGATTCGATCAGCGGCTCATACAGTTGGCGAATCTCGTCGGACTGTTCGGGCGGCACTGTGCTGGCATCGGCTTGTTTCAACGCTTCGAGATATTCCACCGACGCGTTTTGAATTTGTCCCTTTTTGAAAAGGATGTCGCCCAGCAAAAGCCGCGAGCCGAGGGCATAGTCTTTGTGCTTGACCGCGTTGGTGAGATTGCGCAGGGCGCTTTCGAGACGGTCGCTTTTGGCGCGCAGATAACCGAGGTTGAAATACAAGGCCGGATGACTAAAGCCCGCTTCGAGCGCGTGCTCCAATTCTTCCGCGGCGACCGCGTCCTGGTTTTTGGTCTGCGCGTCAATGGCCTGACCGAGATGCAAAACCACTTTGGTCTGTTCTGCCTGTTGAAGCGACAATGCTCCCGTGCCTTTGACGATGGCCGATAGACCACGCCGCTCCTGCGCGCCCTGACTTTCATCGGTGTAATCGAAGAGGACCTCTGCCAGCTTGGTGAGGGCTTTTTGGCGCGCCTCCGCCACAGGGTCCAGCCCCGACGCGATTTTCTGCGTCGGCTGCGTCATTTCCATCTGCTTGACTTTTGCCATGCTGATCGGGCCGGTCCCGCCTTTGGGTCTCACCGGTTTCGGGAGCAGTTGTCCCATTTTCAAAAGCGATTGCGCTTGTTTGGCTTCGGCGTTTTGCGGCATGATCTGCAAAGCCTTGTCAACCAGTTCCTGGGCTTTATCGGGCTTGCCGCCGCGCTGAAGGATGCTGGCAATCGCCAGATATTCTGTGACAGCCTGTTGAGGATGGTTAAGTTTTTCATGCACCATGGCCAGCCGCGAGTGTGCCATGACATGATCGGGATGCAGGGTGGTGACGCGCACCCAGTTCTCGATGGCCTTCTCGACCTCGCGTTGATTCAAGAACGTTTCCGCGGCTTTCATGGAGGCCTCAACGGCCGCGTTCAGATCGCCGATGCGCTCCGAGATTTGCGCCACCTTTTCAAAAGCGATTGGATCATCCGGCGCGAGTTGAGCCACGCGCTGATAGATTCTCAACGACTCATCGAATTCCCCGAGTTGAAACAGAGCCAGCCCAAGGCTGTTGAGGGCTTTGGGCTGATCGGGAAATTCCTGCAGGGCCTTGCGATACGCGGCGGCGGCTTTCTTCCAATCCTGATCCCAGGCCGCCGAGTGGCCTTCATTCATTGCTTTCTGGTAGACGTCGTCTCGTTCGGGCATGGGTCTATTTTACCGCTGGAAACCACACTGGGTGACACTCTAATGATTTTGCATTGGAGACGAAAGTCCAACGTGAATTTCGCAAATGAGCGAATAACGCAAATTTTATCTCTGTGGACTGTGAATCTCTGTGGCGACAAAATCAGATGACTTTCATCTCGCCCCAGTTCGGACCTGAACGGGCCTCCGTTTCGAGGGGAATATCCAACGGGTAAGCGGACTCCATAACCTCCCTGACCACTTTGACGGTCTTTTCCAATTCTTCTTTTGGAACTTCGAGCACGAGTTCATCGTGCACCTGCAACAACATTTGCGCGCTGAGTTTGGCTTTCTTCAACGCGGAGGGGATGCGGAGCATGGCGATCTTCATGATGTCCGCCGCGGTGCCTTGAATCGGCGCGTTGATGGCCTCGCGTTCTTCCCGGTTCTTCACCGCGACATTTTGTTTGCTCTGCAAAGCCGGGAAGTAGCGGCGGCGTCCCAAAAGCGTTTCGACATATCCATCCTGCGCGGCCTGCTTGCGGATGCCGTCCAGGTATTTTTTGATGCCGGGGAATTGCGTGAAGTATGCCTTCACAAAGTCTTCGGCCTCGGCCAGCGTAAGTTCGGTCGAGCGCGTCAGGCCGAACGCGGACATGCCATAGATCAAACCGAAGTTGATGGCTTTGGCGTGACGTCGCATTTCCTTTGTGACTTTGTCCAATGGAATGTTGTAAATCGCCGCGGCAGTCGTGGCATGGATGTCCTGCCCCGCGCGGAAGGCGGCCAACATGCCTTCGTCTTTTGCCATGTGCGCCACGATGCGCAATTCAATCTGCGAGTAATCAACAGACAACAATACATTTCCTTTGGCGGCGATGAATCCTTCGCGTACGCGGCGGCCTTCTTCGGTGCGGATGGGAATGTTTTGCAGATTTGGATTCGACGAAGATAAACGTCCGGTCACCGCGCCGGTTTGGCTGTAGGAGGTGTGTACGCGCCCGGTTTTTGAATCCACTGCGGCGGGCAAGGCCTCGACGTATGTGGATTTGAGTTTAGAAAGTTCGCGATGCTGGATCACCCAATCCACGACGGGATGCTTGCCGCTCAACGCGTCGAGGATATCGCCGGAGGTCGAATAATGTCCGCTGGAGGTTTTGCGGCCTTTGTCCGGCGGTTCGAGGCGCAGGCGGTTGAAGAGAACATCGGAAAGTTGTTGCGTGGAATTGATGTTGAACGGTTTGCCGACCGCCTCGAAGACTTGTTTTTCGATCTCTGCCATGCGTGCGGAGAGTTCAACGTTCAATTTTTTGAAGAAGGGCAGGTCGAGCAGAACGCCGGTCATTTCCATTTCGGCCAGCACGGGGATTAGCGGCATTTCGATTTCATCCATCAGTTTTGTTCCGTGGACGCGCTCGACCTCCGCCTGCATGATGGGGAGAAGCCGCAGAGTCGTTTCGGCATCTGCCGCCGCGTAGGCCGCGACGGATTCGATCGCGATCTCGGCCATGCTGAGTTGATGCTTGCCCGTGCCGATGAGTTGCTCGATGTGCGTCATTTCTTCGCCCAGCCGCGCGTAGGCTAGATTCTTGAGTCCGAGGTTGCGCGAAGAGGGGTCAACGAGGAATTCGGCGATCATGGTGTCGAAGGTGATGGGGGAGACGTTGAGTCCATGCCGCGCCAGAACGATGTAATCGTACTTTGCATTGTGTGCGATCTTGGGAATGCCAGGATTGGTCAATGGATCATGGAGGGCGGAAATGACCTGGTCAATCGGCAAATTATTTCCAGCCAGATGACCGACCGGAATGTAGTAGCCCTCGCCTTCTTTGATTGCCAGCGAAACGCCAACGATGTTGGCTTGCATTTCTTCGGTTGACGTTGTCTCGGTGTCGAATGAAATGACTTTGGCTTTGGAAAGTTCTTGGGCGAGGTCATTCAATTTTGCGGGCGTATCCACGATTTTGACATCAAGCGAAGAAGCAGGTTGTTCAACATAAATTGTCCGCGGCTCGTTGACGAACATCGAAAGTTGTCCCGCGGGCTGTTTGGCGGAAGTGTTTGCAGAGTAAGATGAGTCTTCTTTGCCGGTCAGCCGTTTGAGGGTCTTGATGAGCGAGCGAAATTCCAATTCCGTGAAGAAGGCTTCGATCTTGTCCGGGTCGAAGTCGTGGGATTTGGCGTGTTCGAGGTCGAGTTTCACTTTGAGATCGGTCTTGATCTGCGCCAGATCGCGGCTCATGAACGCGGAGGCCCTGCCCGATTCGAGTTTTGATTTCCAGCGGTTCTCGACTTGATCTATGTTTTGATAAATCGAATCGAGCGAGCCAAATTTTTGGAGCAATGAAATGGCGGTCTTCTCGCCGACGCCCGGCACGCCGGGGATGTTATCGGATTTGTCGCCGACGATGGCCTTGTAGTCCACGATTTGGGCGGGAGGTACGCCCAGTTTTTTCGTCACATCTTCATCGGTGATGTAATTCTGATCATCGCCCGCAAGATAGACCGCGGTGCGTTTGTTGACGAGTTGCAAAAGATCACGGTCGCCGGTGATGATCTTCACGCCAAGCCCCTGCTCATTGGCGAGGCGCGCCACCGAACCCAATACATCGTCGGCTTCGTAACCTTCCATTTCGAGGCGCGGAATGTTGAAGGCATCCACGAGTTGGCGAATGCGCTCCATCTGCGGGCGCAGGTCGTCGGGCATTTTGGCGCGTGTGCCTTTGTATTCCGGGAAGATTTGATCGCGAAAAGTTTTGCCTGTGTCGAACGCGACCGCGAGGTATTCGGGTTTTTCCTGTTCGAGGATGCGGAGCAGTTCACGCGCGAAACCGTAGATGCCCGCGGTGGGTTCGCCTTTGGATGTCTGCCAGCGTTGCGTGCTGGAGCCGGCTGTCAATGCGAAATACATGCGGTAGGCGAGGGCGTGTCCGTCAATGAGGTAGAAAGTGGGAGGCATGGTCAGTAATCGGTATTCAGTGAGCAGTAGGCAGTATGCGGTAGAGGTGATTGCATAATAAAAAAGCGCAGAGCGCGGAAATTGATTTTCTGCGATCTCTGCGCTCTTCAATTATACGTTGAATCAATGACGTGGCTTTTCGATCCCCTGCCGCGTGCGAACTTGTTTGATGTAGTCCTTGACGAGTTGCGGAGGAGGAGGCTGAGTCCCGCCCATGATGAGATAACCGGGCGCCCAGAAATCGCCGGAGGGATTTTCCTTTGTCAAACGCGGGAACTCGTTGAAAATTTTGTCGGAGGTCTGCTGGCGCATGATGCGCATCAGATAACCGGGCGATGCCGCAGGCGGCACGTTCACCACCCATTGCAAATATTCAGGTCTCACGGCGAGATGCTCAAGCCGCCATCCGAACGAGAGGCAGATTTGAGGAAGCCATTCCGAGAGTCTGTCGGCGATGTCGCCGGTCAGATAATGCGATGTAAAGCGCGGCACCAGCAGGCACGCATACGTCAAATGATACATGCCGGCTGAGACCGGTTCGAGGACGACATGTTCCGCCGCTTCATTGGCAGAATGTGGGCGCGTCTCATCGAGTTCGCCAGGCTTGGGCATGCGGATCGGCGTTTCGGGCCGCGGCTGTGATTTGGATGGCGCAGTGACTTCGAGTCCATCCAGCGTAGACTTCGAGGCGCGCGTTTCAGCAAGAGTATTCGGGGTGGGTTGCTGGTCCGCGATCAATATATCTTTGAGGGGGACGGGCCGTGAAGATTCGTAGGAGAAGATCGAGGGTCGAGTCTGCGTGAGATCGGCTGGCCGCTTCAGGTCCGGACTTGAAGCGGGGGCGACCGGCAATTGATTCGACGCGGCCACTGGTTTCTTCGGATCTGGCGATGGGATGTCTGTTAGGATTTCAGAAATTGATGGGACGTCAACGTCATCGTCGCCCTCGACTTCGCTGGTGACCTGTTCGAGGGTTTCCTGCCTCGCATTTTTCGGTGAGGTAAAGTTGTCGTTCTTCTCTTCCCTGGTTCCATTTTCATCGAGCGATGTCACCAATTGGCTGGCTTGCGAACGAATGGTGCTGAACGGCGTCTCGGCATCGAAAACCATGGCGAGCAACACATCTGGTGCAAGTTCGGTCGCGTACAACATGTGCTCGGCTTTTGTGCTTTCCAAGCGGACAAAACGTAACAGGTCACTGCCTTTTTGTGCTTTCCAATTTCGAACCAGAGTCTGAACGATTTCGTGCGCGGTATCCTGAGGAAGTTGCCCGGCATAGGCCCACAGTTCACCTTTGCGCGTGATCAGCGCCGCTTGAGAGGAAGACTCTAATGTGAGTCTGGTGAGATGTTGCGCGGCCTTGCTGACGTCGTTCATCCACGGCATGTCGTTTTCTGTATTTGATGGAATTGAGGGTGTCGAAGGGGCAGAGGTCTGCTCAGGCTGCGCTACAGCCCGGAGCAGTTCCTGCACCTGGAATGGCTTGCGGACCAGTGTCCACGGGCGGATGTTATCGAGCGCGGGAGGAGTTTCGTTTTGAGTCAGAACGAAGAGGTCAATGCTGGGCAAAACGGTTCGCAGAGATCTGCCAACGTCTTCCACCCACGGCTCACCCATGTCAAGATCAAGGAAGGCCATCTTGCAGGATTCTTCGTCTGCGCGAACGATAGCAGAAGCTTTGCTGTTCACAACGAACACGCGATAATTCCCCGTCTCTTCAAGGGAGCGGCGAATCAAATCTCCAAAATTTGGACTGGGCGTCACCACCAGCAGATTTGTAGCCATCTCTGCCTTGAGTTTATCACGGCAGGCTCGCACGAGCAAGAGACTTTACAGCGACGAAAGCGGTTGGGAAATCCCCGAAAGAAGAGAACAGTTTGCCGAACAAGTCTCGGCCATGATCTCGAACAACCAAAATCAGTCTACACAACTTGACATTGACCTCTGCTTGTGCTATTTTTCCAAGAAATTTTTTAGAGGCCGGTACATGCATCGAGAACGTATTTCAGAAAATGTGTTTTGGTTCCAAAGCGAGGTCTATGCTCAAGTGACAGCCGGTGTTGTGGCCGGGCCGCAATGGGCGGTGGTGATTGATACATTGGCTCTCCCTGACGAGACTTTGGGGATGCGCGAGTTCATTGAACATGAATTGGGCGTTCCCGTTCGCTATGTGATCAACACTCATTATCACGCAGATCATGCCTGGGGCAATTGTTTCTTCCCCGGCGCGACGGTTGTGGCCCACGCGCGTTGCCGCGATTTGCTGGACGAGCGCGGCAAACCCTCTCTTGAATCGGCGCGCAAACAAAACCCGGCGCTGAGGCAGGTGAAGATCGTCCTGCCTCATCTTACGTTTGACAGCGGTGAGTTGAATCTGCGCGTTGGAAAAAAGAATCTGACCATTGTCCCTGTCCCCGGCCATAGCCATGACGGAATCGCAGTGCTGGTGGAAGAGGACCGCGTTCTATTCGCGGGCGATGCGTTCATGCCGCTTCCCTACATTGTGGACGGTGACGTTGACGATATCGTATCCTCGATCAAAAAGATCGGGCGCATGGGCCTGGAGAACATCGTACAGGGCCACGGAGATATTATCTTGCGTGGCGAAATTGATGCCGCGGTCAAAGAGAACCTGACCTATCTTTCCAACATCAAAAAGTTTGCCAAAGCCGCGGCGCGCCGCAAGTCAGATGGCGATGTGGAACCTGCCGGAATCGAGGAGAGCGGCAAAAGCCGCGTGTATTTGGGCGGTCTGGCAGATGCCCTGCACAAGCGGAATATACAAACTCTCGTGAAGCGAGCGCGCGAGGAATGAAAAAGCGGCGACCGGAACGGTCGCCGCTTTTTTACTTCTTCTTTTTCGCCGCAGACTTTTTGTTTTTTGATGCAGGCGCTTTTCTTTTCGCGGTCGGTTTTGTTTTGCTGTCTGTTTCTGTTTGCCCCGCCGGCTGTTTTGTTTTTTCAGCCGCTTCCGATTCTTTCTTTCGCCATGGACGCCAGCCGTGGAATCGTTCGCGGCCTTCCATCAATGCTTTGATGTTTGGACGCAAAGCCCAAAGCAGAATGAAGAAGGTCACTATGCCATAGATGATGTATTGCCAATGGGTGGAATATCCAAGGAAATAAAGCACCGCGAAGATAACAGAAGTAGTCAATGCGACGCTGAGTGTGGTCAATGAGGCGTAACCCACACCAAAGAACATCAAAAGAGGTATGGGCGCGCCGAGCAGGATCAACCACCACGAAGGCCATAACAACCCAATTGCTCCGCCGGCCGTTGGCGCGCCGCCTGCCCCGCCGCGCAAACGAAACCGCCCGCTTTCCTCGCGTTCGGCGAGGAAGATGGAATAATTGTGTCCGAGCACGGCCGCAATGGGAGCAAGCACCTCAATCCAAATATTGTCTGGCATAACTGCGCGCGCGACCAGGACGGCTGCGGTCCCTTTGAAAATATCGAGCAAGGCAGTCGCCACTCCCGCCCCACATCCCGCGGCGCGCATGGCATTTGTCCCGCCGGTGCGCCCGCTGGCGACCTGACGAATATCCTTGCCGGTGGTCAGCCATACAATAACCAAACCGAACGGGATTGAACCGAAAATATAAGCCAGCAGGATGATGCCGGCTCCTATTAGCATTTGCATGGATTGATCCTCCGAGTTAGGCTACTTCTGGTAACACAGGATAATTATGAAGGTTGCTGGCTTCCTGTGATTTGCAATTGTACTTCACTGACTTGCTTGTCTTGAATCCAAAAACCGCGCGCCTGCCAAACTCCGTTTGGCCGCGACCAGATGATTTGCACAACGGGATACGTCGCCTCCGCGATGTCGGTAACGGAAACCGTTTCGGGTCCCGCGGGATGCGAATGAAAGATGGCGAGCAGATACATTTCATTGGATTCGATCCAATTGAAGGCCTCCAACTGTTCAGCCGGGTCCATCCGAAACCTTACTGGACTTTGCGCCTGATTCGCGATCAGCAAAACTTTCTCCACCGAATTATTTTTTCCTGCCAACAAGCCGCACGCCTCGAGCGGCGCGTGGGATTCGACATGAGCGCGCATAATATCGAGATGCTCTTGTTTTAAATCCAGTTGCATCAGTGGAGAAAGATCGCGGCAACCCACATGGCCGCGAGGATGACGCTCGATTCGCTGATCGCGTTGCGCAGAGGGATATCCTCATCGAGATTGTACGCAAGCGTGGTCAACGCATAGAGCGGACCGAGCAGGATCAATCCGAACTGGAGAGAGGACACCGGCCAATAATGCAAGCCCGCGGCCAACTGCGCGCTGACCAGGCCGATGCCGATGGCCCACGGAAATTCCCAGCGCGCGCTCAGGCGCAAATGCAAAGTTCGCAACGCGACCAACCCGCCCGCGAGAAAAATCGCCGGAACGAGGAGAAAAAGGCGGGCGCCTGCGATGTGCAAAGCAATCACAAATAAAAGGAAGAGCGCGTAAGAAAGTGCGATAAGCCCTGCAGAGGCCAGGGCGTACGACGGAGCGCCCGGGTCCACTGAGACATATTCCGCGAGGCAGACGGCGACCAATAATCCCGCGCCGAAAGCGAAACCAATCCACCACACCGAACCGGATGGAAGGATATCGAGCACGACGCCTGTGATGAAAGCCGTCAGTGCGGGCAATAACCAGTGTTCGATGGTGCGTTGGCCTTGAAGTGAGGCATGTCCGCGTAGTAACCAGTCCATGCCGGTGGCGGTGAGACCCGCGGCCACCAATGTCATGGCGGTGCCGAGGGTGATGGGATAGGAAAAGTAAAACCCCGGGAATTGCAGGGAAAGAATCAGGCCCGGCGCGTTGACGAGACGAGTCAGGGCGTAGGTCAGCAAGACGGCCGCGGTCAGCACGCCGAGGCGGTCAGAATTGGGCAAGTAACGTGCTTCTTCCTGCATGATGTAGATTCTACTAAAGATTTATGAAAACCACATTTGTCCCACCTACATGTAGGGGAGTGGTTGATGTCGTGGATTTAACCACAGAGCATATTGAGATTTTGAGATTATCCCTCAGAGAACTCTGTGATCTTTGTGGCAAAGAAGTGTTTCATCCGCTCTTATACCGCTTCTAAACTTAGAACATATTTGCGGGTGCGTAGGTCGGTATGGTAGAATCAACTGGCTATGCAAGAACCGAAGACAATCACTGAAACCTTACCTCCTCCGCCCGGCATCATTGGCTCGCTTCGTACGGGGTTCGATGCCATTGCGGCTCATGTCACAGCCATCGTTCTGCCGCTGGCGCTTGACCTGCTCCTGTGGCTTGGCCCTCGGCTACGAGTGGATCAACTCTATGATCGTTTCTATAAATATTCAATTCAAAACGCGCCTGCTTTTGGAGCCACGCCGGAACAGATTGCCCAGATCAAAGATTCCTACACGCCCGATTTTATTGTATACCTACAGCGAGTGAATATCTTTGCGTTTCTACGGACACTTCCCATCGGCATTTCCAGTTTGATGGCTGGCGCCAGACCGGCGGGTTCTCCGCTCGGCGCGCCGCCCTTTTTCGAAGTGGGTCCTTTCGATTTGCTCCTGTGGATATTGCTCCTGAGTTTCATTGGCTGGGCGCTCGGCGCTTTATATTTTCGCTGGGTGGCCGGATTGGCCGTGCCGAACGTTTCGGTTCCGGTGGGACGCGCTTTATCGCAGACGTTTCTTTACTCGGCGATTTGGTCGCTTCTTTTCGTGACCTTCGGCCTGCCTGCGTTTTTCGTATTTTATTTCCTTTTTGCGCTTAATTCGTTAATCGCCCAGGGAATTTTGTTGTTCCTCGGGTTCTTGTCCATGTGGGTGATCGTTCCGATCTTTTTCTCGCCGCATGGAATGTTCATCAGAAAACAAAATGCGTTGATTTCCATTCTCAGTAGTTTTCAGATGACGCGTTTCACGATGCCGGCCAGTAGTCTCTTTGTGATGACGGTTTTCCTGCTCAGCGTCGGCTTGAACGTACTGTGGGCCTTCCCCGCCGCGGACACATGGCTGGCGCTGGTTGGGATTTTGGGTCACGCTTTCATCTCCACCGCATTGCTGGCATCTTCCTTTGTTTACTATCGCGATATGACTGTCTGGCTTCAGGCTGTGCTCGAACGCCTGCATACACAGCCGCCGGCACAGCGAGCATCATAATAAGCCAACGCGGAGGTTTTTGTGGCTGAAAAAGTAAATCATAGTTACGACGCAAAAGATATTCAGGTATTGGAAGGTCTCGAAGCTGTCCGCAAACGTCCGGGCATGTACGTGGGCGGTACGGACGTCAAGGCTCTTCATCATCTCGTCTATGAAGTTGTAGATAACTCTATTGACGAAGCATTGGCTGGGGCCTGCGACCGGATTGAGATTACCATCCACCCCGATTCGAGTGTGACCGTTCAGGACAATGGCCGCGGCATTCCCACTGGAATGCACCCGACGCAGAAAAAGTCTGCATTGGAAGTGGTCATGACCACGCTTCACGCAGGCGGCAAATTCGGCGGAGGCGGTTACAAAGTCTCCGGTGGTTTGCATGGTGTGGGCGTCAGCGCGGTCAATGCGCTTTCGGAGTGGTGCGAGGTCGAGGTTCGGCGCGAAGGCGCGATCTATTTCCAGCGTTATGAGCGCGGCTATCCGAAGGCCGCGGTGAAAGTAATCGGCAAGGTAAAGGCCGATGATACCGGGACCAAGACCACGTTCAAGTATGATCCGCAGATCTTCAAAGAGGAAATGGAATTTCGCTTCGATACGCTGGTCCAGCGTTTTCGCGAGATGGCCTTCGTCACGCGCGGCGTCACCATTCATTTCCTGGATGAACGTACTCAACGGCGGATGACCTTCTACTTTGAAGGCGGCATTACCTCCTTCGTCCGTTACTTGAATCGCAACCGCGAGAATTTGCATCCGGTGGTGTATGTTGAAAAACAAATGGAAGGCATCGGTATCGAAGCCGCCATCCAATATACGGACGCGTACACGGAATCAGTCTATTCCTTTGCGAACACCATCAACACGGTTGACGGTGGCACACACCTGACCGGCCTGCGTTCATCCATCACGCGTGTGGTGAATGATTACGCGCGCAAGAACGGCCTGCTCAAAGACGCAGACCCGAACTTCTCCGGCGATGATACGCGTGAAGGTCTGACTGCCATTGTCTCGGTCAAACATCCCGATCCGCAATTCGAGTCGCAGACCAAAGTCAAGCTGATGAATCCCGAAGTGCAGACCTACGTCACGCAGATTGTAGGCGAGGCCTTCGCAACCTTCCTGGACGAAAATCCGCAAGCCGCCAAAGCGATCATCGCCAAATGTCTGACGTCTGCCCGCGCCCGCGACGCGGCGCGCAAAGCGCGTGACCTCGTCATTCGCAAGTCCGCGCTCGAGTCACTGACTTTGCCCGGCAAACTGGCCGATTGTTCCGAACGCGATCCATCCAAGACCGAACTATACATCGTGGAAGGCGACTCGGCAGGCGGCTCAGCCAAGCAGGGACGCGATCGTCATTTTCAGGCCATCCTGCCTCTGCGCGGCAAGATCATGAACACCGAGCGTGCCCGCCTCGATAAAATTTTATCGAGCAATGAAATCAAGGCGCTCATCTCGGCGCTGGGCACAGGCATCGGCGATAACTTTGACATCGAAGGTCTGCGTTATGGACGCGTCATTATCATGACCGATGCGGATGTGGATGGCAGTCATATTCGCACACTTCTGCTGACGTTCTTTTTCCGCTACATGCCGGCGCTCATCGAAGACGGGCATCTCTATATTGCGCAACCGCCGTTGTATCGAGTTGCATACAAGAATCAAGTCAAGTACGCATACACGGATAAGGAGAAAGATAAACTGGTCAAGGAGCTGGGCGGCGGCGACAAGATCGCGGTCTCGCGTTACAAAGGTCTCGGTGAAATGAATCCCACTCAGTTGTGGGAGACCACCATGAACCCTGAGAATCGCACGCTGCTCCTCGTCACGGTGGACGACGCGGCGGAAGCCGACCGTACCTTTGATATGCTGATGGGCGACGCGGTGGACCCCCGCCGCAAGTTCATCCAGACCCACGCCAAAGCGGTCAGGAATTTGGATATTTAGAAAAAATGTCATGCTGAGGAGTAAAGCGACGAAACATCTGCGTTTTTGGTAGAGAGACAGACTCGCCGCTACATTCACATCTTCCAAGCGTTTCGAGAGGATGGGAATTCCTTAATTGGGTGAACTGGGGCGGACTTGCCAAGTCTGCCCCAGTTTGTTCTCATCTTTGTTATGAAAGTACCACGCTTTTTCCATATAATATGAGTAAAATTTTTTCATTATTCCCTCCTGCGAGGAACCACTTTGGCTAAGACCACCGGCGTATTGCGTACACCTATAACTCCGCCATTGAGGTTGGAGCGTTCGCGGCTTTTGAGCCGGTCGCTTCAGGTCCTCGTGTTTACTTATCAATTTATCGCTGTGGCAGCGTTTGTCGCCGCGCTGGTCTTCGCCGCATCCTGGCTCAAGACTCCGTTTTTGGGGGCGTTTTACGAACACACCATGCTCTTCAACGGAGCCGGCCCGACCGAGGAGGACGCGCCGGAATGGGAACTCCACGAAGCGGATGTTCATTTAGGCGATCAACTTATCGCCGTAAATAACATTCCAGTCCATTCCGCCTCCGAAGTTCAAAATATCCTCAGCGGATTTTTCCCCGGCGAGACGATTCCGATCACAATCCGCACCATGGCCGGCGAGGAGAAAACGCTGGATGTCACACTGAACGCTTTCCCGTCTGTGGACCGAACGGCGTACTTCGTCCTGCCCACTTTTATCAGTTTGCTGTTCCTCTCTCTCAGCCTGTGGATTTTCGGAATGCGCCGCACTGAATCCGCGGGACGCGCCTTTGCGATTTTTGCTTCGTCACTCAGCCTCACCTCCGGCTCTCTCTTCGACCTGTTCACGACTCACCATCTGACCTATCTGTGGACCCTCGGCCTCGCCATGACCGGCGGCGCGCTGATTGATTTGGCGTTATCTTTCCCGCAGGAAGTTCGCGCCGTGGTGGGGCGGCCTTACTTGCGCTGGCTTGGTTATCTTGTCGCGCTTCTGCTCAGCCTGTACGCGTTTACCGCACTCTTCAATTTTAATCAGCCCGCGGCTTACTTCGCCGCCTGGCGCTGGGTTTACCTGTTTGTTGGCTTGTCCAGCATGATCTATTTGCTGATGAATATTTATTACGCGTACACGGCGCAGTCGCCGGTGATCAAGACTCAAGCACGGATGATTCTCACCGGCACGATCTTTGCGTTTTCATGGATGGTTGCGTGGTTATTGAGCTCATTCATCTCCGGCGTCTCAGGTCTTCCGGGCTTGCCTTTCACGCCGTATATGTTTCTGCCCATCGTCCTCTTCCCATTGACACTGGGCTATACCATTTTGCGCTTCCGCTTCCTGCGCACAGATGATTGGGTGCGGCAGGGCGTCGTTTATCTTTTATTGACCTTCTTCATTGTCGTTGGATACGGCCTTATCGTTACCGGGTTAAGCATCGTTTTCACAACGGCCATGCCTGCCAGCAATCCATTTTGGATTGGCGCGCTCGTCTTCATTGTTGCCATCCTGCTCGATCCGATCCGTGTGCGCCTGCAAACTTTTGTGGATGCAACATTCTTCCGTGGTCAGCGTGCTTACACCGAGAGCCTGCAAAACTTCACTCATGAATTGACGGGAGCGCTCGATCTTGGGACCATTGGCCGGACTCTGCGCCAGCACATTATTTCCACGCTGACGCCTGATCGCATTCACATCTTCACGTACGACGCGTTGAATGATCAATTCGTATCCTTGCCTGCTGAAGACAGCCGCGCCAGCACCGATATTCGGTTCTCCTCAAGCAGTCCGCTGGCGCAGTATTTCATCAAGGAAAAATTGCCGCTGTACTTAGATGGCGCATCTCTGCCAGAGAGTCTGAAACTTGAACAGGCGCGTTTGGCTTTACTTGGCGCGCGTTTGTTTATCGCTCTGCCGGGCCGCGATCAACCGGTTGGCTGGCTGGCGCTGGGACCGCGCCTTTCGGGTCAGGCATATGCGCCGCGTGATCTGATGTTCCTCGAGAACATCGCAGACCAGGCCTCGGTCGCGATCCAGCGTGTGCAAACAGTGGCCAACCTCGAACGCCGCGTGCAGGAAATGAACGCGCTGACGCGCGTCTCACAGGGTGTGAACGTCACGTTGACTTTTGACGATGTGCTCGAACTGATCTATGCCCAGACGGCGCAGATTATCCCGACCTCCCACTTTCATATCACGCTCTACAACAAAGACAACGATTACTACTATTATGGCTTTGCGGTTGAGAACAATGACCGCATCGGCTCGCGCGAGAACGTTCCTTTCCCGGCCAATACCGGCCTCGCGCCGGAAGTCATTAAACGAAGCCGTCCAATTCAAACGCAGGATTACGCGCGTGAATGTCAGGCGCGCGGCGTCTCACCTGAGATGGAGGGAGTCTTTGCGTGGATGGGCGTGCCCCTCAACGCGGGCGCGGAATCCATTGGCGCGCTGAGCGTTAGCAGCCGCGACCCCGGCACGGCGTACACGCGCGGTCAGTTGGAATTGTTGCAAGCCATTGCAGATCAAACGGCGGGCGCTATCGTCAAGGCTCGGTTGCTTCAGGAAACCCAACAGCGCGCGCATCAGCTCAGCACGTTGAACGATGTCACGCGTCAACTCACCTCCACGCTGGAGTTGGAGCCTCTGCTCCAAAATATCCTCGAGAGCGCGCTCAGCATTTTGAACTGCGAGGCGGGCAGCTTATTCCTGGTGGATGAACAGACCAATGAACTGGTCTTCCGTGTTACGGTCGGGCCGGTGGCGAAGGATTTGCTTGGTCAGCGTCTGCCTGCCGGTAGTGGAATTGTCGGGCGCGCCGTAGCGACGCGCGGACCGGTGATTGAGAATGATGTGAGCCGCGCCGGTGATTGGAACGCGGATGTCTCAAAGCAGACCGGTTTTGCGACGCGTGCGTTGCTGGCCGTGCCTCTGCTGGTAAAAGATAATGTGATCGGCGTGATCGAAGTGATCAATCGCCGCGACGGCCTACCGTTCGTGGAAGAAGATCAAAATCTGCTGACCGCTTTCGCAGGCCAGGCCGCGGTTGCGATGGAAAACGCGCGCTTGTATACCCTGACCGATCAGGAACTGGCCGCGCGCGTGGAAGAACTTTCGGTGATGCAGCGCATTGACCGCGAACTAAACGCCAGCCTCGAAATGGATCGCGCCATGCGCATCACGCTGGAATGGGCCATGCGCCAGTCCAATGCGGATGCAGGTTTGATTGGAATGCTCGAAGAGGGCAAACTGCGAGTGGTGGCCCAGCAGGGTTACGAAAATTATCTTGGCAATTATCAGGAACAGGCAATGCCGCTGGAAATTCCGGCATTGAGAACGGCTGTCGAAACGGGACTCCCGCAAAGGGTCGCGTTAGATGCGGCGACTGCGCTTGGCACAGGTGCGCTAGGTGTCCGCCGGACTTTGCTGCCCGCGGCGCGCGTTCAGATTGTCATCCCAATTCGGCGTGAAGCCTCCGTCATCGGTTTGCTGATGTTGGAAACCTCCAGCGATTCGCAGGAGGACCTGGCCTTCCTCAATCGTTTGAGCGATCATGCCGCCATCGCGATTTCGAACGCGCAACTGTATGGTGAAGTGCAACGCGCCAACCTTGCCAAGAGCGATTTCGTCTCGTTCGTTGCGCACGAGTTGAAAAACCCGATGACTTCCATCAAGGGCTATACCGAACTTCTCGCGGCAGGCGCGGTCGGCGCGATTAATGAAATGCAGACCAACTTCCTGAACACGATCCGCTCGAATGTTGAGCGCATGTCCACGCTCGTTTCGGACCTGAATGATAATTCCAAGATCGAGGCCGGACGTTTGCGACTCGAGTTCAAGCCGGTGGAAGTGAATGACCTGGTGGACGATGTTATCCGTTCGACGAAACGCCAAATTGAAGATAAGAAACAGATCATTCAAGCCGAATTGCCGCCATTGCTTCCCAAGGTATGGGGCGACCCCACGCGTCTTGGGCAGGTTCTGACGAATCTCGTCAGCAACGCGAACAAATACACGCCGGAGGGCGGCGTGGTTGTGGTCGGCGCGGAAGCGACAGCAAATCGTTGGGACCCCGAAGGCGCTGGCAATGTGGTGCATGTTTGGGTGAAGGATAATGGCATTGGCATCAGCCCCGAAGATCAGCAAAAAGTCTTTCAGAAATTCTTCCGCTCTGAAGATCAAAAAGCGCGTGAATCTCCTGGTACGGGTCTCGGTTTGAACATCACGAAGAGCCTGATCGAAATGCAGGGCGGGCGCATCTGGTTCGAGAGTGAATTCCGCAAAGGTACGACCTTCCACTTTACAATTCCGGTTGCGGAGAATTAATCATGACGCTTCATGTTGCTGTTGGCACTGCTCAGGCGCTGGATGGCCGCGAAGCCGGTCTGCAGGCCGTGCATCAGGCGCTGAATCAGTTGGGGGTCGGCGCGCCGGGACTGGGCATCATGATTGCCTCGAATCAATATCAAGCGCGCGAAGTCATGAGCGGAGTGGCGAGTCTCTTGGGCGATGCGCCGTTGATTGGTTTTAGCGCCCCCGCCAGTTTATCCAGTGAAGGTCAGCACCCGCATTCGGTGACGCTGGCTTTGTTGAGCGGCGATTTCCAGGCCGAGGCGCAATGGTATCCGGGCTATGCCCAGTCGGGTCGTGAGACGGCAAATCGCCTTTTACAGGCCGCGGCGGCCAACAAAGAGAATCGCGCCGCGATCTTTTTTGCGGATGGATTCAACGGCGACGCAGAACAATTATGTGCCGCAATTCAACCCGGTTCCATTTCAATGGCGGGCGGTCTCTCCAGTGGGGATCTGCATACGGGCAATACTTATCAAATGATTGGCAATCAAGTCGGGACGGGCAGTCTGGCCGCGGCGCTTCTGCGCGGGAATATCCGCATGGGTGTCGGATACGCTCACGGCTGGGACCCGGTGGGCAGTCAGTTTCGTGTGACACGTTCGCGTGGCTTCTGGCTCCGGACCCTGGACGGGCGTCCGGCTTCGGAGACTTACGCGGAACTCTTCGGCCACCCCGCACGCGACTGGGCTTTTCCTCCACTGAGTTATCTGGCGCGGCTCTATCCGCTCGGCGTGGAGCAGGGCGAAGATTTGATTGTGCGCGCACCAATCCGCGTGGAGGCGGATGGAAGTTTCCGCATGAACGCCTCTATTCGCGATGGCATTGACGCGTACCTGCTTGTTGGCAGCCGCGCTTCTTGCGATAAGGCGGCTATGCAAGCCGCGCAACAGGCTTTGCACGCGTTGGGAGATGTCAAACCGGTGTTTGCGCTTGTGCTGGTGGACATTGCCTGGCAGATGCTTTTGAAGTCCAATCCCGGAACAGAGGTTTACGCGGTGCAGGATATTTTGGGCGCTGGTGTTCAACTCGCAGGCGGATATACGCTTGGACAAATTGTGCCCGGCAAAGATGGCGCCAGTCCGCGATTTTTGAATCAACATATCGCCGTCATTGCGTTTGGGGAAGAGAAGTAGAATTGCCGAGGCCGGTGACTTATAAAGTCACCGGCCTCTTCACAAGGAGGAGAACGACAATAGCAAGATAGGCTTCGGAGATTGAAAAATCTCGGAAGCCTTTTTGATGCTACGCGAGGATACTCACCTTCGGGAGTTCGCTCATCGCGGCGTGGACAGCCTCGGCAGGATACTCGTAATCTTCCAGTTTCCCATTGATGTAGGCCTCGTAGGCGCCCATGTCAAAATTTCCATGACCGGAAAGATTGAACAGAATCACACGCTTCTCGCCTTTGGCTTTTGCATCCAGGGCTTCATCAATCGCGGCGCGGATCGCGTGCGCTGATTCTGGCGCGGGGATGATGCCTTCCGCTTTTGCGAATTGGAGCGCGGCCTCGAAGGTGGCTTTCTGCTTGACGGCTTTCGCCTCGATCAGGCCGGTGTCGTAGAATGCGCTCAGGCTGGGCGCCATGCCATGATAGCGGAGTCCACCGGCATGGATGGAGGGTGGAACAAAGCCATGTCCCAGCGTATACATCTTGACGATGGGGGCCATCTTGGCGGTGTCGCCGTAATCGAAGGTGTACGCGCCCTTGGTCAAGGAAGGAGCGGCGGTGGGTTCGACTGCGAGGAGACGCGTCTTGCGTCCGTTCTTCAAATTCTCCCGCAGGAACGGATAGGCAATGCCCGCGAAGTTCGAGCCGCCGCCCACGCATCCAATGACGACGTCGGGATATTCATTGGCCATATCCATTTGCTTAAGTGCTTCCTCGCCGATCACGCTTTGATGCATCAGTACATGATTCAGCACCGAGCCGAGGCTGTATTTCTTCTTGCCGCCGGACGTAGCCGCAACCTCCACCGCTTCCGAGATGGCAATGCCCAGTGAGCCGGGGCTGTTTGGATCAGAGGCGAGAATCGAGCGGCCATAGTTCGTGCGGTCAGTGGGACTGGCAAAGACCTGCGCGCTGAACGATTCCATGAAGACGCGGCGATATGGCTTTTGTGTGTAAGACACTTTGACCATGTATACTTCCACGTCAATGTCGAAGAAATTTCCGGCCAGCGCGAGAGCCGAACCCCATTGACCGGCTCCGGTCTCGGTGGTGAGGGCCTTCGTCCCAGCGATCTTGTTGTAGAAGGCTTGAGGGATGGCTGTGTTTGGCTTGTGACTTCCAGCAGGCGAGACGCCTTCGTTTTTGTAATAAATGTGCGCGGTTGTGCCGAGCGCTTTTTCAAGGCGTCGGGCGCGGATCAACGGAGTGGGGCGATAAAGTTTATAAATCTCGCGCACTTCCTCCGGGATTTGGATGTATCGTTCGGTTGAGACTTCCTGCATGATTAGATCCATTGGAAATAGCACCGCCAGAAAGTCTGGTGTGACCGGCTCGAGGGTATCCGGCCTCAGTACGGGCGCGGGCGCGACCGGGCTGTCGGCGTTGATGTTGTACCAGGACTTGGGCAGGTCAGATTCGTTCAGTAAAAACCGGGTTTGGTCAGACATAATCTTCTCCTTTGTTGAGGGTAAATTCATTGATCGTCAATCTCGATCTAAAATCGTAAATCAAAAAGCGTTTGTCCTTCAAGGTGGATGGAAAGTGATCGGTATCATTCTTCCCTCACGGCACAAAAAGAGACGCGTTACTATCCGCCTCGCGGTTTTCCTGTTGATCGCTCAACACCTGCGCGGCGGGCAGAGACTCGTCTTCGACCTGCTCTACAAAATATTCCTGCAGGCTCGATTCCGTTGATTCCGTATATGCAGTTTGTGTGTTCATCTTTTCTCCTTTTCGTATGAAAAAAAAAGAAAGCGTTCGTCCTCATGGCAAAAGAATCCTGCTTTGCCAAAGGGACGAACGCTTCAACGTCCGTGGTGCCACCCGATTTAAGCGGCTTGCTATCGAACAAAAAATCCCGTCGTGATGCAACGGGATTCAAGCCAGCTTCACTCTTTTGGTCAGCTAGTTTTCAAAACTAAGTGACCTAGCCTTGATAACGGTGGCGTTCCGTCTCGGATACTCTCCTTCTCAGGATTTCGCCTTGAAGCTCGGAGGTCCATTCAGCGCTGTCGTCTCGGGCAGGGCTTCCACCAACCGCCTGCTCTCTAAACCGTCGTCCAGCGCGTACTCGTCCTCGTCACTGCTTTTGAATATTTCGTGTGATTATATGCGGGTTTCTTTGACTGTCAAGCCTTTGGTGAGACGAACTACGCGTTTACTCATGCGGAACAGAAGTAAAATAGAGAGGAAAGAATATGAGGCTCCGCCGCTTTCTTCTTGGAAAGGAGATGGAAATGCGAAGGATTCGCTGGATTTTTGCGTTAATGACTTTGATTTTGCTGGAGACATCGGGATGCACGCTCTCTCTTTATAATCAGCCGCTTCCGACCCCGACTGTGCTGTTCATCCCCACCCTCACCCGTCTGCCGCCCACGGCTGTTCCGCCCACCTCGACGGCAATCGGCGTCACCCCGAATCTTCCCACAACTGTTCCTCCGACGTTTGTTCCGCTTACATCCTTCCCGCCCACCGCTGTGCCACCGACGCGCATCCCTCCAACTCAACCACCCCCGGTCAACTTCTGCGCAGATGATCAGGCCACGGCCTTGATCAATAGTTTCAGGAATGCACTGCAAGCCTCGAATGGTGAACTGCTGGCATCCCTGGTGAGTCCTGTGCATGGCATGGACGCGCGTTACTATCGCGATGGCCGCGTCGTCAACTATGACCAGACCCATGCAAAGTTTCTGTTCGAGTCAACCTTTCAAGTGGAATGGGGCCTCGCCCCCGGAAGTGGTCAGATGACCAAAGGCTCTTTCCACGAAGTCATCATTCCTTCTCTGCTTGATCTCTTCAGCAAGAATTACACATTGACTTGCAATCAAGTCCAGGTCGGTGGCACGACGTATAACGCGGTTTGGCCATATCCTGGGATTAATTTCTATTCCGTTTACTTCACAGGCACACAGGCCAACGGCAACATGGACTGGCATACCTGGGCGATTGGTATGGAATATGTCAACGGTAAACCTTATCTGTATGCCATCATGCAATTCTTCTGGGAGCCGTAAAAAAACATTTCTTGAATTGATTCGATGACAACGGCGGGTAAGAATTACCCGCCGTTTGATTTCAATAAGCAGAGTCTCTCGATTTCAGGCTAAAATAATTATCAGGAACAAGGAGAGCCATGCACTTGTCGCCACTGCACATGCACATCCCGGATGGATTTCTGAGTCTGGCCATCTCGATCATTTGTTGGGCTTTTACAATTATCTTGGATGGAGTTGCCATCTCACGCACCAACAAATCTCTTGGCGAACGACAAGTCCCATTGATGGGCATCATGGCCGCTTTTATTTTTGCGGCGCAGATGATCAACTTCCCCGTCGCGGGCGGGACCTCCGGCCATTTGCTCGGGGGAGCGTTGGCGGCGATTACGCTGGGGCCATGGGCCGCGATGCTGGTGATGACTTCGGTAATCGCCGTTCAAGGTTTATTATTTCAAGACGGCGGCCTGACCGTGATGGGCGCCAACATTTTGAACATGGGGTTGGTCACTGTCGTCATTGGCTATGGACTCTACCGAAGCGTGCTTGGACGCAATCAGACGATGAAACTTGTCATCGCTGGACTCGCCGCCTGGCTTTCAGTCATGGGCGGTGCACTGCTTACCTCACTTGAACTCTGGTTAAGCGGCACGGCCAAACTCGACATTGTGATTCCGGCCATGTTGAGTGTCCATGCGTTGATCGGGATTGGCGAAGCATTGATTACCGTTGCCGCGCTGGCTTTTATCTTCCGCACCCGGCCCGATCTGCTCGGCGAAGAATCGGTCTCAGCCAAAGGCGGGCGCGGTTGGGCTCTGGCTGGCATCCTCGTTACCCTGATCGTCGTATTGCTTTCGCCGTTAGCCTCGGTGAACCCGGATGGATTGAATCGCGTCGCGATGGATTTGGGTTTCATCACTACAGCACAGACTGCGACCGGTCCGCTGGCAGGATACAACCTTCCATTTCTGGGCAAGACGCCTTTATCCAGAATTGCAGCCGGCGCCATCGGCGTTTTGGTCGTCCTAGGATTAGCCTTTCTTGCCGGGCGCGCTCTGCGAAAAAAATCGTAGCCTATGCACGCCGACGCCTTTGATCGTTATCATCATGGACACAGTCTGCTTCACCATCTGGATGCGCGCATCAAAGTGGTGGTCACGGTTGCGTTCATCCTGTCCAATGTGCTTTTGCCGGATGGAGCCTGGGCGGCTTTTGGTTTGGCGTTCATCTTTTTGTTGATTGCCAACGCGCTTTCTCAACTTGGTTTTGGTTTTACGCTGAAACGTTCTTTCGTGGCTCTGCCTTTTGCGTTGGCGGCCGTAACTGCCGTTTTTTCCATCCCCGGCCATGCATTGGCCGAGTGGCATCTTGGCATGATCACGCTCATCCCAACCGACGCGGGCTTGTTGCGCTTCGTCAGTATTTTGGTTCGTTCGTGGTTGTCGGTGCAGATGGCGATCCTGCTGGTGTCGGTCACGGAATTTCCGGACATCATTCACGCGCTCACTCACTTGTATGTGCCGTCTATCATCACAACCATCATCGCCTTTCTTTATCGCTACTTGTTTGTGTTGACCGATGAAGTAATGCGTCTGATGAGGGCGAGACAAGCCCGCAGCGCGGCCGCGCCCGGCTCGAGGTCCGGTGGGAACGTGTGGTGGCAGGCGCGCGTCGCGGGCAACATGGCCGGTCAACTTTTTCTGCGCAGTTACGAACGCAGTGATCGCATCTACAATGCCATGTTATCGCGTGGATACAAAGGTCAATGGATGGCCATGCACGTGCAGAGAATCCAATTGCGCGACTGGCTGGTCGGTGTGGCCGCTGTCTGCGGACTCATTGTGATGCAAATTGTGGGAAGGCTGTGATGGAACTTGAATGTGATGGTGATGTGGTTAAAGTGAATGACTTGCATTTTTCATATCCGGATGGAAACGAAGCCTTGCGCGGCGTCTCGTTCAATCTTTGCGCGGGAGACAAAGTCGCGTTAGTTGGGCCGAATGGCGCGGGGAAATCAACCTTGATGTTGCACCTGAATGGGATTTTGACCGGGCGCGGCGAGATCGAAGTGGGCGGTATGCGCCTCAATCCGGACAATTTGCCGGTCATCCGCGCAATGGTCGGACTCGTGTTCCAAAACCCGGACGACCAACTCTTTTCCCCGACGGTGTTCGAGGACGTGGCTTTTGGTCCGCTCCACATGGGTTTGAGCGAAGACGAAGTGCGCGCCCGCGTGGATGAGGCGTTGAGGATGGTGCATATGACGAATTATCGCGACCGTCTGTGCCATCATTTGAGCGTCGGTGAGAAAAAACGAATTTCCATCGCGACCGTGCTTTCGATGCACCCGCAGATTCTAATTTTGGATGAACCCTCCGCCGGGCTTGACCCGCGTGCGCGCCGGAAATTGATTAACCTTCTGCACGAAATGCCGATCACGATGCTGGTGTCCACACACGATATGGCCTTGGTCAAGGAATGTTTCCCTCGCACAATTGTGATGGACGAGGGAAAAATCGTCGCGGATGGAATGACGGCTCAGATTTTGTCCGATGCGGCTTTGCTCGAAGCGCATGGGTTGGAAAGGCCGTAACAGACGCAGAGCACGATAAACAAAAAAGAGTCTTCAATGGAAGACTCTTTTTTGTTGCACCGAAAACCATCAAAGTCCTGCGGCTTTCTTCAACGCCGCGGCCTTGTCTGTTTTTTCCCATGGAAATTCAATGTCATCGCGGCCGAAGTGACCATAGGCCGCTGTCTTGCGATAAATAGGCTGACGCAGTTTCAAATCGCGGATGATCGCGCCCGGGCGCAGATCGAAATATTCGTTGATGAGGGATGCGATTTTCTCGTCTGCAATTTTGGCGGTGCCGAAGGTTTCCACATTGACCGAAAGCGGGTGCGCCACACCAATGGCGTACGCCAGCTGCACTTCAACGCGGTCTGCCAATCCTGCGGCGACGATGTTCTTTGCCACATAGCGCGCCGCGTAGGCCGCGGAGCGATCCACTTTGGTTGGGTCCTTCCCGCTGAACGCGCCGCCGCCATGACGGCCCATGCCGCCATAGGTATCAACAATAATTTTGCGGCCTGTCACGCCTGCATCGCCCATGGGGCCGCCCACTACGAACCGTCCAGTAGGATTGACAAAGACTTTCAAATCTTTATCCACCATATTTTCTGGAAGTGTAGGCATGATGATCTGTTCAGTCACTGTTTCGGCAATTTCAGCGTGAGAAACATCCGGCGCATGTTGCGTGGAGATGAGCACCGTGTCCACGCGCCTGGGCTTGCCTTTTGAATATTCAATCGTGACCTGACTTTTTGCATCCGGACGAAGCCACGGAATGGCTCCACTCTTGCGAAGTTCACTCTGGCGGCGAGTGAGTTTGTGCGCGAGGTAAATGGGAAGCGGCATGAGAGTTTGGGTTTCATTGCAGGCAAAGCCGAACATCATACCTTGATCGCCTGCGCCAATCGCCTCGACCTCCGCCTCGGTCATCTCACCGGCTTTTGCTTCGAGGGCTTTGTCCACCCCCATGGCGATGTCGCCGGACTGTTTCGCGATGGCAACCAGAACGCCACACGAATTTCCATCGAAACCTTTTTCGCTGGAGTCATATCCAATCTCGTTGATGACTTTGCGCGCCAGTTCATCGTAATTGAAATTGGCGCGGGTGGTGATTTCGCCCAGCAAAGCCACGAACCCGGTCTTGGTCGCGGTTTCGCAGGCAACGCGCGAGGTGGGGTCCTGTTCGAGACAGGCGTCCAGCACGGCGTCCGAGATTTGATCGCACATCTTATCCGGGTGGCCTTCGCTCACCGATTCGGATGTGAACATCAGTTTGGGCGATGTCATAAAGGTATTGCTCATTGTTTTTGATTTCTCCTTTGCAAATGAAATTGCCCCTTCCGACGTGCAGAAAGGGCAATTTACGCGTGATGCTAATGTTACCCTCTCATCTCCCAGAACATCCGTCTGTCGGAATTGGCACCTTTTCAGTGTTCAGTTATCTGTCATCAGTATTCAGAAGAGACTGAATACTGATGACTGACTTCTGATTACTGCGCACTGGCAGGTTGTCGAGGCATCGCAGGGCCGGTCCCTCCGCCTCTCTGGATAAGAGCGCCGTGTGGGGGCTATTGATTTGTTGCGAGATAATACCACAGGTCATTTTGCGAGTCAATTAAAATGGCACGCTTCTTTGTTGAGGAGACGACACTTCACATCGCTTCGTGCTTTGACCCTGGGACGGATTCCCCTATTGTGCTGATACCACACCCACTTCATGGTTCCACGCCGACCGACTTCAACGCGTTGATGGCATCGAAATAACCGGGACGAATGGATAGCGCTTTGCGCCATTTTGCGATGGCGCCCTGTGTGTCTCCTCTTCGATAAAGCGCCCAACCTTGCCACAGCCAGGACTCCTCGGAGTATGTATTGGCAAGGTCAATTGTGTATTTTGTGATCTCCATCAAATCATCGAGTCGGTTTGTGTTGAAATCGGCGATGAAAGGCCCGAACTGATAGCGGAACATGCGCTGAGGCAGACCGATCTTTCGCGCTGTGTCATACGCGGCGACGGCCTCCTCATATCGTTCAAAGTAGACAAGATTCGACCCGTAATTGAACCACGCGAACGCATCCTTCGGACTTGAAACGGTCGCGGCCCGAGTATCATTCAGCGCGTTCTGACGGTTGACCTCGGGGTCCCAGTCCGCACCGATGATGTTACTCAGTTGGGCCTCTTCATCGGGCAGGTAGACAAGCAGATATAAATGATTGAACGGCTCCCAGTCCTGTTCAAGTTTTTCGTAAGAGATGATCTGATCGGGGCCGTGATATGCGTCTTGCACGACAAAAGTCTGCGCGGAATCATCATAGCCTGTGACGAGAACATAATGCGCGGCCCACAGATCATCATTGGGCCAGAAGGGCTTGTCGAAGATAAACGTCTCTTCGATCATCACAGGAAATCCCGCCGCGAGCAGTTGTTTGAGCAGAGTCAAGTTCCCGTTGACGCGATAATCCGCGTTCAGCCAGCCGGCGTAATTACGCACCCAATACACGAGTTCATCCGGGTTGACGTTGCGATCATCGGGTAAAGGCTTGATGACTTTGCTGATGTTGAATTGATCGCCGGTCCAGCCATAGGCGCGCAGGGCCATGGTCAATGTGGCGGGGCCGCAGTTGTTGGGAAACTTTTTCTCGTCCTCAAAGGCAGGAGGAGGTAGAAAAACTTGCAGTGGAAGCGGCACGGGCGTGGCAGTCGCTGTGATTTGCGGGACGACGGTCACAGGTCGGGTGGGAAGCGGTGTGTTCGTCTCCTGCTTGACGACTGCGGTTTCGGGCAAGGCCGTGGGAACAGGTCCCGCGGGATGAATAACCCCGTTCACATAAGTTATCGTGCGTTCCATGCGCCAATCGACGCGGCTTTTGATGGCCGGGATTTGATAAAGCAAAACACCGAGCAGAAACAACCCTCCAATAGAGAGGAAGATGGTTCGTTTTTGTTTAAACATGGCGAAGAGTCTACCATGCCTTTCTAAGAGGTCATTAAGCCTAAAACAGGAGGCGACGCGTGCGCCTCCTGTTTTTCAAGTGAATCTAAATCGTTTACTGATGGCCTAAAAGTTTTAGCGCCGCGGCGACGGAAGGATCGGTCTCGAATGTGAAGGTGTCCCAATCGGCGAAGGCTTCCACATCCGGGACGATGCCGGTGTCTTCCCAATTCGCGCGGGAGTGCGCCGGGACAAACGTTTCCTGCGCGATCCAAAGCAGAGAGCCATCGTCCTGTTTGTATCCATGCAAAGTTTCCACGTTGCCAAGTGTGGTTTGACCGACAATCTTGGCGCGGCCCGAATCCTGAAGAACGCCCGAGAAGATTTCTCCGAAACTGACTGTATCTTCTCCGACTAGAACAACCAGCGGCACGGTCTGCGAATTTTGGATGTCATGCGGCACAACCTTCAGAGGACGCGATGAGGTTCGACTCGTGAAATTCCCCAGTGTGCCGGAGGCAAAGTAACTTAGGATGGGAAGTAAAACGCTACTGCTACCGCCGCCGTTCAAGCGGTTGTCAATGATCAAGCCGTCGAGTTCACCAAACCCATTCAGCGCATCCACCACCTGATTTGGAATCGTTTCGTCAAAGAAGGACGGCAAAAGGATATAACCGATGCGTGAGCCGTCGGTTGTATCCACCAGCCTCGCATCAATCAGCAACGGACTCTGAATGCGTTCGCGCACCAACATTACCTGCCGCGGATTTTCGCCCGGCGATTTCACCGTCAGCACCACAGCCGAGCACTCCGGGCCGCGGATGCGGCTTGTGTAAAGCGTGTTTTGATCCACGATTGGGTAACCGTCCACAGCCAAAATGCTGTCATGCGGTTTCAAGCCGCTGAGGTCCGCGGGGGAATTGGGAAAGTTCAAGACGATGGTGGCCTGTCCCTTTTGGGGTTGGGGCAATACGTAGGTTCCAATCCCAACGAAATTATTTGTGCCGCTCAACTCGGCGTTTTCTTCGGCCACTTCGACCGGCGACTCGAAGCGCGAATGGTCATCACCGAGTTCGGTGATCATGTCTTCCATGTTTTGATAAAACTCTTCGGTGGTCAACCCGGCATTCAGCGTTGCGCGATACTTGTCTGCGATTGCAGACCAGTCTTTGCCGTTGAAATCAGGATAGACATATACTTTGTCCACGGTCTTTACCACGCTTTCAAAGACCCTTTTTTGCAAGTCAGCAGAAATTTCGGGGTTGGCCTGCAAAAAGGAAGTTGGCTTGGCCAGCAGGGTCGAAGCCGGTTGCGTGGCGAGCGCAGTATTTTGACAATCGGTTGGAATATAAGCGGGTGTGAGTGGAGTGGGCGTGAGTGTGGAAGTGGGGGTGGGCGTTGGGGTCGGCGCGAAGGGCAAAGCGCGGGTTATAAAATTACATGCGAGTGAAAAAAGAAGAACGAGGGCAAGAAGGATGCGGCTGATTTTCATGTTATTCACCTTTAAGTTGATCGTTGATGTTGGATTGATCCCATGTTCGTACGCGCTCGAATAGTTCAGGCAGAGGTCTGAGATCGGAAACAGGCACGGCCAGATTTTTGGTGCGTGTCAGATTGTATTGAAAGACGCGGCTTCCTTCGGCAATCAGGCTGGCGCGTTGGCGGAACTCCTCGCGCGAAATCCACCCGGCCAGATAAATTTCCATGCCATACACCCAAATGTTGCTCCATGTCACCGGTTCGATGAGATACGTCTCTTTGCGTATCGGAGAATAAATTCCGATTCTCCCGCGCGGCCGCGACCTGACGTGGACATAGGCCAGCGAATAAAAATCTGCATGGACTTCCATACGCGTGCGCGGCGGCAGTTCCAGTGAGCGCGTCATAAATTCTCGACCTTTGTCCTGGCCCCCGATTTCGAGGCTGAGTGTTTCATCCGATTCGGATTTCAATGCCAGCGCCCCAAGCGGAATCCACTGATGCGGACGCGTCCACGTCTTTGGCATGGTGTGAATCAAATATGTCGGTTGCCCGGCTTCGGAGGCTTTTTGCATATCGTCGGGCGAGGCCGCGATCAGACCGGTGAGAAAAGCAAAAAGATAAAGATCATTCGGCGAATGACCGTCCGCGGAATATTGATCGAGCGGAACCAAAGCCGGGGCTTTGAGCGCCAGCCCGAGGTCCGCGCGAAGCGAGGCGATCTGGTCGCGATACGAAATCAAAAACGATTTAATGTCACAGCGATGACCGCCGAGCGAAACATCGTACCGATCCGGATCGGTAAACGGCGTCGCGCCTTTGACGTCGAAAGGAATGTTTTCCTGCGCGAGGTAGCGGCGAAAGGCGAGTTCAACGGCCACGCCCGCCACAATACGCCGCAGACGGTCGAAGGGCGAGCCGCCCATGCGATCATAGGTATGCGGCAGGGAACGGCAGGCATAAGCAATGCCGCCTTCGGTGAGATCGGGAGTGTAAGGCAAACGGATAAGGTCGGAAGAATTAAGCATGGTTAAGGGCGAATAGTTCAACGCGGCGACTATGGCCTATGTTCCATTTTCCAATCGTTCATTCCTAAACTGCAAGCAATAATGATGAAATGTATTGCTCACCCACGCCGACCCCAGCCCGAACGGCGCGAGGCGTTGATTATCCTGCAACCAGATTTTTTCATCCTTCAGTGTGTAAACCTTGCCGAGTTCGCGCGCCAAGTCCCAGGCCAGCGGATAAATCCTCCCGCCCTTCTTCACGTTCTTGACGATGATGGTGAGATAGGCGCGCTCGCATAGAATCTGCTTCAACCCCGCGTAGATGGCAACGAGTTGTTCCAGAAATTTTTCATACTCATGGATATTGCCGAGATCATTTGGATCGTCGGAGTAGTGAACGTCCAAATCGGCGGAGGTGCGGCGTTTCTTTTGAGTCTCGGCGCCTTTGGCGTGGAGCATGTCCCAGTAGGGAGGCGAGGTGAGGATATAGTTGATGGTTGGAAGTTGGAAGTTGACAGCGTTCAGCGCGTCGCCATTGATGATCTCGGATTTCAAATTTTCGACCGACGCGCCGAGCGATGATCTTTCATCCGCGATGATCTGCTTGGCGATCTTTGCATATTTGGGATTCAACTCGATGCCGTACGAATTGCGTCCGGCGCGCAGGGCCGCAACCAAAGTCGAACCGGTTCCCGCCATCGGGTCAAGCACGATCTCGCCTTTTTTGGTGAAGAATTCGATGAACTCCTGCGCCATCGTCTCCGGGAATTTGGCCGGATGCACCAACACGCCCTTTTTGCGCGGCGGCGGGTTGTGGATGAACCATGATTTCTGGAACTTGAGCCAGGTCTTTGGGTCGAGGTCGTTGAGTTTGTTGGTAGGCATGTTTATGGTTTGGGTGTCCTCGTTGGCGGCAAATAGGTCACATCATAAACGACGAAATCCGAAAACGTAATGGTGACGGGCGTGTCTGCCGCCGAGCGGGCAAAGACTCCGATCGCGCCGCTGGCATAATTTTTGTCGCTCACACTGAATTGATAGCGGCCATTCAAAAAGAATCGCAACTCTGTGCCGACGGCCCATACGCCGATGCGGACTTCTCCCGGCGCGCCCAGCGGAACGTCGCCGCTGGGGATCGGATTTTGAAGCGGGGTACGAGAGCGCACACTGGCTCGTTCGGCGCGCGCGGTGCCGTCGCATGACAGCGCGAAGCGATAGTAAGCGGCGGGGCTGGCGCGCACCAGAATGCCATAATCATCTTTGCCTTTGCAAAGACTCGGTCGCGCCGTGATCTCGGCGTAGAAATTTGTGAAGGCCGCGTCCTGCCGCAGACTGATGGCGTAGATTCCCGGCTGGACAGCGATGGTCAGGCGGTTGCGGCTCACGTCAATGGTGGCGTCATCGGAGACGGCGGTGTTCCACAAGATGGGATTGGAAAAATCGTCGGTGAGAATCACATTTCCCACGCCGGGTTTTTGTTCGGGCGTGGGCGCTTGAGTGGAGAAAGCCTGACGTGTGGGCGTGGCTGAAGCGGGAAACCAGTCAATGGTCGGCGTTGGAGGCGGAGGGGTTTCTGTGGCGGTTGAGATTTCTGGAATCGGAGCATTTGCTAAACCGGTGCAGGAAGTCAACAGGAAAAAAATCATCCCGATCAGAAAAATGAGAGCGCGTCGATTCATGTAGAAAACCACAAGGTGTTGTAAAATAAACTCGCTTTCCGATTCTAGCATACAAGGAGTGAATAATGACGGAAAAAACTGTGCTGGTAACGGGCGCGTGCGGGGAAATCGGCCAGGCGCTGGTGCAGGAATTATCGAAACGCGGCGGATATAAAATGGTGACGGCGGACATTGCGCCTCTGCCCGATACGATCAAGGATTTGGTTTCAGAGCATGTGCAGGGGGATTTGATTTATAAGATCAAGACCTTTTACGATTACGATTTTCAAATGATTTTTCATCTGGCGGCTTCGCTTTCATCCAAGGCCGAAGTGGCGACCGAAGAAGCGCATCGTATCAACGTGGAAGGCACAATGCAATTATTGATGCTGGCCGCATATCGCTCGGAGAAATACAAGAAGGCTGTAAAGTTTTTGTTTCCCAGTTCGATTGCCGCATATGGAATGTCAACGCTTGAAGCGAAACGATCGGCGGGGTGCGTGAAGGAAGACGAATACAACAATCCCCACACCATGTATGGATGCAATAAACTCTACTGCGAAAAACTGGGGACATATTACAGCAAATACAACGGGCAACGACATTTGGATTTAAACCCGCCGGTCATGCTGGACTTTCGAGCGATTCGCTTCCCAGGCCTCATCTCCGCCTTCACTTTACCCAGCGGCGGGACGAGCGATTATGGCCCCGAGATGCTTCATGCCGCGGCGCAGGGAAAACCGTATGTCTGTTTTGTGCGCGAAGATACCAAAATTTCTTTCATGGCGATGCCGGACGCGATCAAGTCGCTGTTGATGCTGGCAGATGTGCCGCGCGAGAAACTTTCGCGCACGGTGTATAACGTTGCATCGTTCGCGTTGACGGCGGGCGAATTCCGCGAGCGCGCGCTGAAAGCCTTTCCTGGCGCAAAGATCACCTTCGAGCCGAACCCGCGCCGGCAGGGCATCGTCGATTCATGGCCGGAAGATGTGGATGATTCCCTCGCCCGCGCCGATTGGGGCTGGAAACCTGATTATGATGCGGACGCGTTCTTCGATCAATATTTTTTGCCGGAGATACGAAAAAGATATGGAAAGAGTGAAATGAAAATGGTGAGTAAATAACAGTGAGTCGAAAGCGGGGAGTCTTGAGTAATGTGGAGGTTGAAATCGGTCGTCCGCGAGGAAGGCCGATTTTGATTCCTGATATAATTTTGACGATGAAAATTCGACCGATTGTTGTCATTAGTTTCCTTCTTGTTGTACTTGTGCTCTTCGGCATTTCGCTTCCTGCGCAGGCCGCGCCCGCGCCGCAGGGAGTTCAATTCGCAACCAACACACCATTGCCCGATGGCCGCATCATGTATCAAGTTCAACCAAGCGATACATCCTGTGTTCGGATTGCGCTTCTTAATCAAATTACAGTTGAACAACTGATGCAATTGAACACCAACATCAACAAGGACTGCTCCAACCTGATTCCCGGAACAATGCTCCTCATCGGCACGGGCGGGCCGCTCGGCGCCTCCCCGACTCCGGGTCCCTCGCCCACGTCTTTGCCTCCCACCATCACGCCCACTCCGATTGCCGGAACAACCGAGATCTGTGTGCTTTTATATAATGACCTCAACGGTGATGCGCTCCGCGAAGAAAGCGAACCGGTGATCGTGGGCGGCGCGATCAGCGTGACCGAGACCAGCGGCAAATACTCCAGGACGTTTCAAACCGCGGTCAACCCGGACCCGAATGCGTACGCGGGAACCTGTCTCACGGACGTGCCCGAAGGGACATATCAGATCGGCGCGGCCCTCCCGCCAGATTACAATCCAACCACACAGTTGAACTCCACCATCGAAGTCAAAGATGGTGATACCGCCACCGTGGGATTCGGCGGGCAATCCAAAGATACAGGCGTGCAGACGACTCCATCCGAGAGCGGAGGTGGAACGTCTCCGTGGTTGGGATTCCTCGGCGGTCTGCTTCTGCTTGGAGGCTTGGGTCTCGGCTGGTACGCGTTGAGAATGAGAAACCCGCGTAGTAAACTGCAACAGAGCGGGTTGTTGAAGAGATAAAAATTTTGGGTGAATACAGTAGGGGCACAGCGTCGCTGTGCCCCTACATTGTTTAATTGTTTAACCCATCGGGTGTTTCATTCGGTCTCCCCCGATCAAATGCAAGTGCATGTGGAACACGGTCTGACCGCCGTTCGGACCGGTGTTCATGATCAAATGATAGCCGCCCTCCGCGATATGCTCCTGCGCGGCGATCCGCTTGGCGGTAAAGATCATGTGACCAACAAGGGGTTTATCCGCCTCGTCCATTTCGTTCACAGATTGGATGTGTTTGTTGGGTACGATCAAAATATGCACCGGGCCAACTGGATGAATATCACGGAACGCGGTGACTTGTTCATCGCGATAGACGATGGTCGCTTTGGCTTCGTCGTTTATCACTTTGCAGAAGATACAGGAATCGGTCATGGTGGCTTTCAACGCGGAAAATTTTGCAAACCAATGAGCGGCCAGTGCTCTGAACATTTATGGAATGGGCCCGTACGCGGGCGCGCACATGATGTCATAATATTCTAATTCAGTGGCTTTATTTTGTTCGGCATACGTCGCGGCGTCATTGCCGATCTGCCGCACTTCGTCGAGGTGGGCGCGGGCATCCACATCCCAGAATCGAGGAATGACCATTAACGGATCATTGACCGGTCCATCCGCCAACGAATAAGGCCGTCCCGGATCAGCCAGGTCTGCCAGCGGGACCCAGTTGTACATCACGGGTCCGCGCGGGTTGACGGTGAAGCCGAGTTTATACCCCACCTGTCGCGCCAGTTGCGCCGCGTGAGGCGTAAATCCGCCGCCCGGCCAGATATATGCGATGGGTGTTTTGTTGAAATATTTTTGAATGTTGGTCATCGCGCCCTGCAGTTCGCTCATGATGTAATCGTCGCTCGAATCAGATGTGATTGGAATGTTATGAATCACGCCATGTGCCTGATAATCCACCCAGCCTTCCGCAGAGAGCGCGGCGTTCTCTGCCCACAGATCGGGACGTTCATCTTTTGCGATGTAAGCGTTGACCACAGGCCAGCCCCACTTCTTGTAAAAAGGACGAAAGTGATCGTTGAAATACTCCGCGAAATGACGATCATCCACCACAAGTAAAACCGAACGTTGCGGAATCTTCGCGTTGTGGTACATAAAGTCGCTGAACTGTTGCATGTTGATAGCCATGAAGCCCTGATCGTGCAAATCGTTCATCAGGTTTTCCTGATCTGCGGCGCTGATCTGGTTGGCGTCTTCGGCTTTGCCTTTGCTGATGGAGTGGAACATGACCACCATCACAATCGTCCCCGGCGCAGAATTGGTTGACGTCCATTTATCTTTGAGATATTGACATTGATCTTGAATATATGTATGCGGTGTATCGAGCGGATTCAACGAAGCCGCGGCGAACGTGGACGGTAAAGCGGGCGGCGTGCGCGGAGGGAGTGTCGCCGAGGCTGACGGCGTGTCTGTCGCAAGCGGAGCGAATGGGGTGGATGCAATCTGCGTTTGTTGAATCGAAGCGAAGGCAGTCTGCACCGCTTGAGTCAATTGCGCGTTGATGTCAACGGGAGGGGTTGAAGGCTGGCACGCGCTCAGTAAAACGGTGGCAAGAATCAAGGTCAAAGCCTGATGCGTGATGCGTGATGCGTAAGTAGGCATGGTTTGGATTTTAATCGAAAAAGATGGAGTTGTATCTCTCCATCTTTTTACGAATTACGATTTACGAATTACTCGTTTGATTCGCCTTTGATGTAGGCTTCCACCATTTCGCGGCACACGCTGTCGCGGAATTGTTTGGGAGGAGTCTTGAAGAAATAGGAGGATGGGCCAATGATCGGACCGCTCAGACCGCGATCCAACGCGATCTTGGCGCAACGGATGGCATCAATCATCACACCCGCCGAGTTGGGGCTGTCCCACACTTCGAGTTTGGCTTCGAGATTGAGCGGCACTTCTCCGAAGGTGGTGCCTTCCATGCGGATGTAACACCACTTGCGGTCGCTCAACCACGGCACATAATCGGATGGCCCAACGTGGACGTTGTCCGCGCCGAGATCGTAGGGAATCATGCTGGTGACCGCGCCGGTCTTTGAAATCTTTTTGGATTCGAGCCGCTCGCGTTCGAGCATGTTGAGGAAGTCGGTGTTGCCGCCGAAGTTGAGTTGATAGGTGCGGTCAATCTTCACGCCGCGGTCCACAAAGAGCGTGGTGAGCACGCGATGCAAAATGGTCGCGCCGACCTGTGACTTGATGTCATCGCCAAGCACGGGCAGTTTGGCTTCGCGGAATCGTTTGGCCCAGTAATCCTGCGAAGCGATGAAGACCGGGATGCCGTTCACGAACGCGCACCCCGCTTCGATGATCTGCTCCACATACCATTTGGTCGCCATTTCCGAACCGACGGGCAGGAAACTGACCACCACATCCGTCTTTGTTTCTTTGAGCAATTTGACAATGTCGGCGGTGGGGCCGGGCGCTTTCTTGATCACATCCGAAAGATATTTGCCGAGACCGTCATGAGTCATGCCGCGCACAACCGGCGCATTCAGATTTGGAACTTTGCAGAATTTGAAGGTATTGTTTGGTTCCGCAAAAATTGCTTCGGAAAGGTCCTTGCCGACCTTGGTCACGTTGATGTCAATACCCATCGTGAATTCAATGTCGCGCACGTGATAGCCCGCCAGATTGACGTGCATCAGTCCGGGCACGGTCGCATCATCGGGAGTATCCTTGTAGAATTGCACGCCTTGAACGAGCGAGGAGGCGCAGTTCCCCACGCCGATGATCGCGACACGAACTTTCTTCTTTGCCATGTGATTGTCTCCTTCTAACCGAGTATAATTTTGTTGCTATGTCAGACGAACGACTGCTCCGTTACGAGCGCCTGTCCGAGGTCCTGCGAAACTTGAGCACTGCGCCCGATCTCGAATCCATCCTGCATACGGTCGTCGCGGAAGTCAGCGAATTGACCGACAGCACGGCGGCCTCCGTTCTGGAATTCGATGAGACCGACGGCTCGCTCCGATTCGTGGCCGCGCCGTGGTTTCATTGGGATGCTCTGCGCAATATCAAGGTCCCGTTGGATGCGAGCGCGGCAGGCTGGGTCTATCGGGAGGCAAAACCGCTCCACATCCCGGACACGCAAACGGATGCGCGTCACTTCAGCGCGGCGGATGTGGCCTCGGCCTTTCAGACGCGCTCCCTGCTGGCTGTTCCACTGATGGTCAGGGGGAAACCAATCGGCGTACTCGAAGCAGTCAATAAGAACAAGGCTGATTATACCGAGGAAGACACCACAATTCTAGAGACTTTGGCCGCGCCCGCCGCGCTGGCCATTTATAACGCCAATCTTCAGCGCCGCATGGAAGCCAGCCTCTCCGAACTCTCCGAACTGGATCGGTTGAAAAACGATTTCATCGCCATCACATCCCATGAATTGCGCACGCCGCTCGGCCTGATCCTGGGTCATGCCACCTTCCTGCGTGAATTGCTGGGAAAGGAATATCGCGAGCAGGTGGAGACCATTATCAAGAACGCATCCAAATTGAAGGAGATCATCGAGACTCTCTCCCGCGTCGACAATTACCAGAGCGGCATGGCGCGCCTGCGCCAGCGGTCGGTGTCGGTGGGGCGCATTGTCGAAGATGCAGTCGCATCCTTCGCGGACATGGCCTCTCAGAGAAATATTACCCTGAAATCCGAACTGGGCCGCGGCGATCTGTCTGTGCAGGCGGATGCCAATAAGATTTCCATCGCTCTTGGCAATCTGATCAAAAACGCCATCATGTACACCGACGATGGAGGGCACATCACCGTCTCGGCGCAATCGGTGCCGGGATACATCAAAGTGTCGGTCGCGGATGACGGCATTGGCATTCCCACCAAAGATTTGCCGCGTATCTTTGAACGTTTCTTCCAGATTGAGTCTCATCTCACGCGCCGGCATGGCGGCATGGGGCTGGGCCTTTCGGTGGCGAAGGCCATGGTCGAAATGCACGGCGGACGCATTTGGGCTGAAAGCGAGGAAGGCAAAGGCAGTACGTTCTCATTCCTTTTGCCGGTCAACGTGCAGGCTGAACCTGCTTCATAAGTTTTCAAATTACTTAAACACGAAGGACACCAAGGGCGCAAAGGAAGAAAAAACTCGAAAGGAAAACTTTGTGTCCTTTGTGTTTAGATTTTTTCCATGCAACCCACTTTCGTCATTGTCGGTCACCTCACACGCGAATACATCCTGCCTCCCGTCGGCAAACCACTGCTCGATGCGGCGGGGGGAAGCGCGCTGTATGCCGCAGGCGGACTCAGAGTCTGGGAACAGAATGTCGGCTTGCTGGCGCGCATCGGAGAAGATTATCCGCGCCCGTGGTTGAAGGAAATCGAGTCGCGCGGCGTGGATGTAGAGGGCGTTCACATCCTCGAGCAAAGCATTGACCTGCGCGACTTTCATGCCTACAACGAAAAATTTGAGATCACACACGGCACGCCGGTCTCGCAATTTGCGCGACGCGAACTCACATTCCCAAAGGCGTTGCTTGGGTATCAGATTCCGGCAGAAGTCCCGCGCGATGCGAGAAAGCCCGATTTGCTGTCGCCGCTTCCGGTGGAGATTCCAGTTGCTTATCGCGAGGCGCGTGCGGTCCATCTTTGTCCCATGGACTTTGTGAGCCACAATCAACTCTTCACCGCGTTCAAAGCCGGATTGGCTTCCACGATCACACTCGACCCTTCGCCGGGGTACATGAGCCCGGGTTTTTTTCGCGACCTGCGCGTGGTCCTTTCCGGGCTGACGGCCTTCCTGCCCTCCGAGGAGGAATTGCGCGGACTCTTTTGGGGTGAGACTCACGACATATGGGACATGGCCGCCGCGGTTGGCGCGTATGGATGCGAGTTCGTGGTGATCAAGCGCGGCAGGCAGGGACAGTGTATCCTCGACGTGCCCGGCAAACATAAATGGGAAGTGCCCGCGTACCCCGCGCGCCTCGCCGACCCAACCGGCGCGGGCGACGCGTTCTGCGGCGGATTTCTCGCCGGCTATCAAAAAACATTTGATCCACTGCAAGCCGCGCTGCATGGGAATGTCTCCGCGTCGCTGAAAGTGGAGGGAAGCGGCGCGTTTTACCCGCTGGATGTTTTGTCTGGCCTGGCCGAGGCGCGGTTGAGCGCGTTGAAGGATTTAGTGCGTGAAGTATAAATTACGAATTACGTATTACGTGATACGTGATGCGTAAAGAGCAGATTTTGAAAAAATGATCAACCGTCTTCTCGATCTTGCGATTCAAATTCAACAAATCCCCGCGCCAACCTTCGATGAAAAACAGCGCGCCGAGTTTGTGCGCGGCTTGTTTGTCAAAGAGAAACTGAGCGATGTTTCGATGGATTCGTTGAACAATGTGTATGGACGATGGACGGTTGACCGCGGACGACGGGCGGATACGAAGCCGCTGATTGTCTCTGCCCACCTCGATACTGTTTTCCCGTTGAATACAAGTCTGCATGTAACGCGTGAGGAAGATCGAATTTATGGGCCTGGCATTGGCGATAACTCTTTGGGAGTTGCGGCCTTGTTCGGTCTGCTTTGGATGTTGCGCGAGCGCAAAATCAATTTGGCCGGTGACATTTGGTTTGTTGCCAACATCTGTGAGGAGGGACTTGGAGATTTGCGCGGCATGAGGGCAGTGACTGATCGTTTTGGAGCCAATGTTCAGGCTTACCTGGTTCTTGAAGGCACGGCGCTCGGTCATGTTTATCATCGTGCCGTCGGCGTGCGGCGTTACCGCGTCATCGCGCGGACCGCGGGCGGGCACTCGTGGTCGGATTATGGTCAGCCTTCCGCGGTCCATGAACTGGCTCGGCTCGTCACACAGATCACGGCTTTGCCCCTCCCGACTCAGCCGCGCACGACGTTGAACGTGGGGCTTATTTCTGGCGGGACGGGAGTCAACGTGCTGGCCTCCGAAGCGACTTTTGAACTGGATCTGCGTTCGGAAAGCATGGAGACGCTGAATTCGTTGATCGCACAAGTGGAAGAGAAAATCGTCGCGGCTAATCGAAACGGTGTGACCGTGCAAATGGATGTCATCGGCCAGCGGCCCGCCGGCGAGATTTCGGTGGATCATCCGCTGGTGAAACTCGCTGAACAATGTCTCACCGCGCAGGAAATAAAGGCAGTCCTTACCTCCGGCTCGACCGATGCCAACATCCCATTGAGCCGCGGGTTGCCCGCCATCGTTTTGGGAATCACAACGGGCGGCGGTGCGCACACGGTGCATGAATATATCAACGTTGAACCTGTCTCCTCCGGCATGGAGCAATTGGTTGAATTCGTCAGCCGCGTGTGGGTATAATCGTCGCATGGCCTCCATCACCGTCCAAACGCAAAGCGCGCAGATCGGTCCGCTCCGACCGTTGAATATTCTGCGCGACCTGCCGCAAGTGGCGGACCTGATCGAATTGTGTTTTTCATCCACGATGGACGATGATGGTCAATCTTATCTTCAGCAAATGCGCCGCGCCAGCCGCGACAACGGTTTTCTGCGCTGGGCGGGTCAGGTGGTGGATAGCGCGTCCCTGCCGTTGACCGGCTTTGTTTGGGAGGAGAATGGCAGGATCATCGGCAATGCCAGCCTCGTGCCTCACACATTCAAAGGAAAAAAGATTGCGCTGATTGCAAACGTCGCCACGCATCCAGATTACCGCCGACGCGGCATTGGCAGGGCGTTGACCGAGCGCGTCATGGCTTCTGCGCGACAGAAGGGTGCGCGCGAACTCTGGCTTCACGTCCGCGATGACAACCCGACCGCGATCAAAATTTACACTGACTTGGGATTCGCGGAACGCGCCAAGCGCACGACGTATCATTCCACTTCCGCTCCGCTTCCATCCGGGACCTCAAACGGTGTGACCGTTTCCCAGCCGACTGCACGCGATTGGCCGCTTCAACACGCCTGGCTCGAGCGGGCGCATCCTGATGAATTGCGCTGGTACGCGCGTTGGGACTGGGACATCCTCGGCCCCGGCTTGTGGAATTGGTTGTATCGTTCCTTCGTGGAGTATGATGTGCGTCAGTGGGCCGCGACCCGGAACGGTCAACTGCTGGCGACCGTGAGTTGGATGTTCACGGCGCGCGGCGCGAACATGCTGTGGGCCGCGGCCAGGCCGGATGGTGACGCGTCCGGTTTGAGGTCCGCGCTGGAGGCGGCCCGCCGCGATCTGGCGTATCATCACAAGTTGACGGTCGAATATCCGGCGGGTGAAATGGTCGAGGCGATTCAATCCGCAGGCTTCAGCGCGTCGCGCACGTTGATCTGGATGCGTGCAACGGCGTGAAAGATTTTTCGTATTGACTTACGAAAGGAAAATTACAATGACAAAATTCATTTTGCGATTGATCATCAACGGCGTGGCGCTGTACCTGGCGATTCTTTTGCTGAACGGACGGGGCATCGAATTTGGCGGCGACTGGATTTCGATTCTCTGGCTGGCGTTGATCTTCGGGCTGGTCAATGCCTTCGTGCGGCCTGTGCTCAAACTGCTCACCTGTCCGTTGATCATCCTGACGCTCGGTCTGTTCACTTTGCTCATCAACACCTTTATGTTCTGGCTGACGGGACAGATCGGTCAATCCTTTGGGATTGACATCACCATCAACGGCTTCTGGCCTGCCTTCCTCGGCGGCCTGATCGTGAGCATCGTGAGTGTGGTGTTGACGCTGATTTTGAAGGATGAGTTGAAGAGCAGACCTCGTCCCGGTAAACAGTGATCGGTTTTCAGTGGTCAAAAAGGACGGCCTGTATTTGCAGAGCCGTCCTTTTTTCTATTTCGCCTTGGGTGGAGCGTAGCGAGGTCGAAGGACAGATAAGAAATATAAATTTGCGTCAACGCGAAGAGTTCTTGAGTCCCGGCAGACCACCGGCAGGCGGGGCCATTTTCACAGCGCGAACGATGGCCTGACTCATTGCCTCGGCCGCGAACGCGCCGATGGTTGTGACATCGGATTTCTTATTTCCGGTGGATAGAGCAAAAATGGTATCGCCGTCCAGCATCGTGTGCGCGGGGCGGATCGAGCGCGCAACGCCATCGTGCGCCATCTGCGCGACCTTGGTCGCTTCGGTTTTGGTCAGTTTTGCATTAGTCGCGACCACACCGATGACCGTGTTGGCGCGCGAAGCAAACCCCAGAATTCCGCGGCCAATGGATTTCTTCATCATCTCCTGCGTGTCGGCAAAATAATTTTTTCCACCCACGCGCAACGGCCCAACTTTCCCCGAACGCAAACCGGCAATGATTTTTCCATCTTCGATGACATCGCCCCAGGCATTGACCGCGACGATTGCTCCGATCACGATCCCGCCGCCGATACGTAGACTCACGCTTCCAATCCCGGACTTCATGGCGAGCGCGGTTCCAAACATTTTTCCAACACTCGCGCCGGTACCCGCTCCCGCGTTGCCCTCGGCGGGCGCGGACTTTGCCGCGGTGAGGCAGGCTTTGTATCCCATCTCCGCGCTGGGACGGATTTTTTTATCACCGAGATTCAGATCGAACAAAATCGCGGCAGGGACGATGGGAACTTTGGCGATGCCGGTGTTGAATCCGATTTTCTGTTCTTCGAGATATTTCATCACCCCGCTGGCCGCGTCAAGACCAAAGGCCGAACCGCCCGCCAGCAAGATCGCATGGACTTTTTGAACAAGATTGACCGGGTTGAGCAAATCCGTTTCGCGCGTGCCGGGCGCGCCGCCGCGCACATCCACGCCGGCGACCGCGCCTTTGCGGCACAAGATGACCGTGCATCCGGTCAGCGCAGCGTGATCTTGCGCGTGGCCGACCTCGATGCCGGGCACGTCGGTGATGGAGTTAGCGCGTTTCATACCAATATTGCAATATTGATCGCTTGGGATTGCTTCGCTCGGTCTCGATATGCTCCGAAAACCATGGAGCTACCCGACCATCGCTCGCAATGACGGTCATTTCAGAATGCGCGCCAATTCCAAAAACTCATTCCACTCTTCTTGAAAAAAATGAACGGTGACATTGTTGAGTTCAACGTGATAGGTCGTTTCGCCGTCCGGCTCTTCAGCCTTCCACACGAGGAAGTTTTCGGTCTCGGCTAGAGTTTCCGTGCGTGGGTCGTTGTTATTGTTAGACATGAGATTCTCCTTGAAAAGGTTAATGGCTTTCGCTCAGGGCATAGATCAATTTGATTTTGAAGAACGCCCGCGCGGGTCCCGCAGGAAGCGGCGGACGCGGACGAGCATACGCGAGCCGGGAGGCGGCAAAGGTTCTGTTTTGGGTTCGGGCCATGGATCGAGGTCCAGCATTTTGCGCATGGTGTAGCGCCAGAAGAGGGCCGCCGTTGCCAGAATCGGCGCGGCGATCACCACGCCCAACAACCCAAGCAGATTCGCGGCAACCAGCGCCGCGACCAGCACCGCCGCCGGGTGGACGCGCAGTGCCTGTGCTATGATGCGCGGAGTAACGATGTTGTCGAAGATTTGGTCAATCAATAGCGCCAGCACAACCGCGAGGACGGTGAAGGCAAACGGAGAAAGCCCGAAGATGTGCGACGGTTGAAAATAAGCCACCAGCCCGAGTGTAGTCCATGTGACGAAAGGACCAACATAGGGAACGAATTTTGCCAGCCCTGCGAGGAAAGCAATGCCGATGGCGTAGCGAACTCCGAGCAGGCTGAGGACGATGGTATATGTGATGGCGGTGAGAATGAAGATGATGATTTGACCGCGCAGGAACGCATTCCAGATCAGACCCAGTTCGTGGCCGAGGCGATGAATGTCTTCGGTGTAACCGGGGATGTCAAACCAGACAATGCGGCGTCGTATCCCGCCGCTTTCCGCCAATACGAAATAGGAAATAAGCAAAACGAAGAGCGCCCAGCCAAGAAACTGCGCTGCGCCGCTGGCGATTGTGCCGAGCAAAGTGCCGGTGCGTCCGAGCAGAGGCTGAATCATGCCGAGCAGTTGATTGCTGAGTTGATTTAGATCGAACGTGCGAAAGTCGAACGAAAATGGACCTATCTGATAGACCTGACCGGAAAGTTTTTCGATAACATCGGGCAAGGAGGCAAGGTTGGTTTGCACAACGTTGATCAGACTCTGGATTTGCTGGAAAAGGCCAAGCCCGCTCAGGGTCAACATACCGAGCACAAAGATGAGGACAAGGAAATAGATCAGCGCCACAGCCAACTGCCAGGATAAATGCAAGACCCGCTGGAGGAAACCGGCGATTGGGTGAAAAAGATACGCGAGAATAAATGCCACCAGCAAAGGCCCGATGATGGCGTGGAATTGGATGATCAGGCCGGCGGCGATGGCGACGATGGTCAGGGCAACGACCAGTTTGGTGGTCGAACCCCATGGAGGGGAGGTGGGAGTCGGTTGTTCTGTCATGGCATCTCGCCTGTGATAATACGATTGTAGTCAAAGCGATGGAAATTTACAACAGGAAATGTCCTCAAAAAAAACAAAACGCTCCCGCACTAAGTTCGCGGGAGCGTTCGGGAGTCAGTTTTATCAACAACCAGTGATGAAGGGGAAGAAAGTGCACCAGAGATAATTCGCATCTATATACCAGAATGCAACGGCGCAGATGCAGATGAATACCAGCACACCTGCGCCAATCAGGATCGGCGTCATGTTGGTCTTTTTCGGCGCGGCAGATGGAGCGTAATACTGTTGAGGGGCGGGGGCCGGAGCAGCCGCTGGCGCGGGAGCCGGGGCAGGCGCAGAACGCGGTGCGCTTTTGCGGGCCGAGATGACCGTCGCGCCGGCATCAGCAGAAAGCGCCTCGTACATCAGGACAATCTGCTCGCCCAGCGAGACAACATCCCCGGACTTCAATACGGTGGGACTGGCCAGTCGCTGACCATTGACAAAGGTGCCGTTGGTAGATCCCAAATCCTCCAGCACATACTTTCCGCCCTGGAATGTGAGTCGGGCATGCTTGCGGGAAACTTCGGCATCGTTAATCGCCACACCGCTGGAAGAATCGCGGCCAATGATGAGTTGATCGCCTTCGAGCGAAAATGTCGCGCCGGGGGTTGGGCCGGAGCGCATCACGAACTGAAATTGAGCGGCCATACTTTCTCCTCCATCAAGACAGTGAATGAACTTTGGCAAGTGTAAAGGGTTCGTTGGAAAAAGTCAATTGCCATCGCGTCCACCATCTGGACTAGGCGAGTATCATTTCATATCCGAACGCTTCACGAAACGAAGTGACAATTTCCTGCTTCACTTTTTTCATGTCAGGCGGATGTGGCAGAAGATCGGCCAGGCTCACGACCGGATAATCAGCCAGCCCACATGCGACAATGCCGTCCCAATATTCCATGTCCGGATTCACATTCAACGCAAACCCGTGACGCGAGACGCCGTTCACATCCACTTTGACTCCGATGGCTGCGATCTTGGCAGGCTTCTCGCGATCTTCCGGCTTGCAACGCGGACAGCGCGAATAGACATCCGCCTGCACCCACACACCGGTCATTCCGGACATTTGACCGGCTCCGACCCCAAGACGCGCCAGCGCCACGATCAGCATTTTCTCCAATTTGCGGATGTAGCCGACGTAATCGGCATCGGGAATTCGCATTCCCTCGCCCCCCTCTTTCTCTCCCCCCATTTTCGCAGAAAATGGGGGGAGACGGAGGGGGGCAAGTGGAATCAATGGATACCCCACCAATTGTCCCGGCCCGTGATACGTCACATCGCCGCCGCGATCCACCCAGTGAATCTCAATACCTTTTTCTTTGAGTTTTCCCTCGCCCCATAAAAGATTCTCTGCATGGCCTTTACGCCCGAACGTATACACGTGTGGATGTTCCAGCAACAACAAAGCCGGAGGCCGCGTTCCCGCCGCGATCTCCGCCGCGTATTCATCCTGCAATTTCCAGGCTTGTTCGTATTCGATCAGGCCGAGATCAATTACATTGATGATGGACGACGGACGGTGGACGATTTCCGAATCTCGTTTCACAATTCTCCAAATACTCTCCGATAAAGATCGGATTCTAAAATTCCATTCGGGTCACAACGCTTCTTCAACCGCTTGAACTTGGCAATCGTCTCTGCACCGAGGAAACGCGTGGCAGTCTCTGGTGCGGTCTCAGAGTTTTTTGCAAAATAGAAACGTCCGCCTGCATCGAGAACGATACGATCGAAGTCCTGCAACATGGTGCTCAACTTCGCGCGGTTGTCGTTTGTGACTTTGAAATCCAGGGCGAGGGAGAAGCCGTCCACGGCGTGGGTCAGTAAAAATTTATCAGGGCGGTGACGCTTTGTTACGCCGAGGTAGGATGGAAGTCCGCGTTTGAGCGAGAGGCGTAATATTTCTGTCCACGCGGCTTCGGCGGTTTCTTTTGGCAAAAACGATTGATATTGAATCAATCCGCCGCGCCCATAAGCCAATTCCCAATTCGGAACATAATCCAGCAGAAAATGAAATGCCGCATGAGATTGACGGAACGTATGTTGCCGAAGCGATGCAATGTACTTCGCTGTGTTGACTCCCCGCCAGCCCAGGTTGTTCGCGAACGGCTTCATAAACAAATACAAAATGGACTTTGGAAACACGCCAAAAATACGCGGCGGCAGAATCTGATTCTGCAACTGCATGGTTTTCTGCGGGTTTGGGTCTTCATTGCCATGCAAATAATTGGCGGCGTGAATCTGGCCGCGGCCCAGACTCTTTCCGCCATTCATTGTATCCATCCAGCCGACAATGTAATCATAATTGGGTGCGTTATCGAACAGAAAGGAAAGATGTTCGCGAAGATCGTGCACAGGCCAGGCATGGACTTCCAATAATCCGGATTCAACACGCTTCATCTGCATCGTGATGGATGTAAAAATTCCAAGCATTCCCAGCCCGCTGATCATCGCGTAAAACAAATCCGCGTTTTTCTTCGGCGAGCAAGTCACTTCCGCGCCGGTCGGCAAAATCGCAGCGAATTCCAAAACATGCTCGCCGATGGGGCCCATCTTGAAATTATTTTTTCCATGAATGTTCGCGGCGAGACATCCGCCCAGGGTTGTGAACATCGTACCGGAAACGACCGGCGGCCACCAACCTTGCGGCTCGACGTGTTGCCAGAGTTGTTGAAGCGTGACGCCCGGCTCGGCTCTTACTTGACCGGTAACCGGATCCCAGTTAATAATTTTATTCATGCCCGACATGTCGAGCACGATGCCGCCTCCGTTGAGCGAGGCGTCATTGTAACTGCGCCCCGCGCCGCGTGCAGTAACGGTGAGTCCGGTGTTTTTTGCAAGTTGAAAAGCCTCGGCAATTTCTTCCGCGCATTTCGGTTTGAAGACGTAAGCCGGCGCGCGCAATGAATGGCCGAAGTTTTCGAGGGATGTGAATCTATTGAAGGAAAACATTGCGATGTCCATAAACGATATTCGATAATTCGACATTCGATGATTGTATTTTCGAACATCGAATTATCGGCTTTTTAGAAATTCATTCTTCTGAAAACAATTGAAGGGATGTTGCGGATGATGAGCATTGCCCATTTCCAAAACCATGGAGTGTAGATTTGTTGTTTGCGGGCGCGCATGGCTTTATAAATATCGTCCGCGGCCTTTTCCGGCGTGATTTTGAAGGGCGTTGGACCTTGCGCGGCTTTGAGCATCTCGGTTTCAACGAAGCCCGGCTTGACCGTCAACACGTTCACGCCGTGACGCGTGAGCCGATTCCGGAGCGCTTCGAGGTACGTCGTCAGCCCGGCTTTGGAGGCGTTGTAGCCTGGGTTGCCAACGCGTCCACGGTCGCCAGCCACGGATGAGATGCCAACGATCTGTCCGCGTTTGGCGGATTGAAACATTTCTGCGATGGGGTTGAGCCATGCAAACGCGCCAATGAGATTCACTTCGAGCATCTGACGGTCGCCGTCGAAGTTGTAGTTGCCGGGACCCGGCGGAAAGTTGACGCCCGCCGCATATATAACGGCGTCCAGCCCCCCGAGGTCCGAAACGATGCGGCGAAGCAGGTTGGGAACCGCGTCATACTCGGTGACATCGTGAACATAAGGCAGTGCACGCGTCTCGCCGCTGGTCTGATTGATTTCATCGCACAACGCCGCCAGCATTTTTTTGCGGCGTGCAACCAGCGCAAGGGCGTATCCCTCGCGAGCAAGGCGGCGGGCAAGCGCCGCGCCCATTCCGCTGGAGGCGCCGATGATCAGGCCGCATAAGCGTGGATTCAGAGGCGTGGCTGGAGGAAAAAGTGGCTTTTTGGAGGGCACAGAGCAAAACTCCCTGACGGATTTGTGAGCATTCTAACACAGACCTTTTCCTGTATAATGTAGGAAGTGTCCGATTTGGATAAGGATGGGTTCAGGTTTGTTCTAGAAAGAAATTCCTACCCTATGAGCAAAACCGATTTCCGGCTTGAGATTTTGGATCAGGCCCGCCACTTGCTGACGGAAGATAGCCACCTTTCCTCTGCGGAGTCCGAAGAGATTCTTAAACTGCTGGACGTGCTCATCGAGGCGATTCAAAGAAACATTGATCCAAAAATGTCGGAAGAGCAGGCGCGATTAATGGCTGTGGAATTGGTCAACAACCAGGGCTTGCTGGTTGCGCTTCGTCAACAAGCCGATGAACTGGATGCCCTCAAAAAGCTCAGCCTCAACCTCACGTCCAGTTTAGACCTCCCCACAGTGTTGGATGCAGTTGTCACGGAAGCCATGCGCCTGGTCAAGAACGCGCGTACGGCACACATTTTCCTTTATACAGACGGAAAACTTGAGTTCGGCGCGGCGCTTAATGAAGATGGGGTTCGCAACAAACCGATCTCCATGCCGCGCAATGATGGGTTGACCTACACCGTGGCGCGTACTGGGAAACAATTGATCGTTGAAGATATACACAATCACCCTCTGTATGCGAGTGCGCCGGAAGAATGGTCTGGTTCGATCATTGGAATGCCTTTGAAATTCGGCAACAGCGTTGTCGGCGTGATGAATTTGTCGCGCTCCACAGTCGGCGGATTTGCTCCTGCCGAATTGCGTCTGCTTGGCCTGCTTGCCGATCAGGCCGCGGTGGCGATCTCGAACGCCAGCCTGCATCAGTTGGTGAGTCAGCAGGCCTACAGTGACACCATCACTGGTCTGCCGAACCGCCGCGCCCTCGATGAAAAACTTGAACTGGAAGTGCTGAGCTCGCGGCGTTCGGGAAACACCTTTGCCGTCATCATGATGGACCTGGATGGATTCAAATCAGTCAACGACACGTACGGGCACACTGTTGGAGATCAGGTCCTGCGGACTCTCTTCAATTATCTTTCGACCGGCCTGCGCTCCTCGGATTTTCTGGCGCGCTACGGAGGCGATGAACTCACTCTGATCCTGAGTCAAACTGATCCAACCTCGGCGCGAATCGTGGTTGAGAAAATCCTGGAAAAGATTCAACAGTTTTTCTTCACCGCGCCGGATGGAAGCAAGATTCAAGTTGGAATTTCAAGCGGGATTGCCATCTATCCCATTCATGCCATCACGCCTGCCGATCTCCTGCGCGCTGCGGATGAAGCTCTATATCGCGCCAAGAAACAACGCCGCGGTTCGTATCTGGTGGCGCGCGGATTCACAGGCGAACTTCGTCAGCAGGAAACATAGAAGACATCACTTTGAAATGACAGGGGTTATACTTTTCTGAAACCTTCCACTGAGGAGATGCATCATGCCCCGTAAAGTAAAAATTATTTTGAATCCCATGGCCGACATGGGGAATTCCTGGCGCGTGGCGCGCGACCTGCGTCCCATCACTGTGGAATATGGCAACGCCGATTGGAGCGGGACAGTCTATCCGGGCCACGCGATTGAACTGGCAAGGCAGGCGGGTGAACAAGGCTATGACATGGTCGTCGCCATGGGCGGGGATGGAACGGTGCACGAAGTGGTCAACGGACTGATGCAGGTTCCTGAAAACAAACGGCCTTTGCTTGGAGTCGTCCCGGTCGGTTCGGGCAATGATTTTGCTCACGCTATCGGCGTTCCCAAACAATCTGATCACGCGCTGGCTCACGCGCTCAAAGGCGAAGCCTCCAGCATTGACCTCGGATTGATGACCGATGAACATGGCCGCAAGGAATATTTCGATAACACTCTCGGCATCGGCTTCGACGCAGTAGTCACGATTCGTTCACATAAACTTCCGCTTCTGCGCGGCTTCCTGATGTATCTCACTGCCGTCATTCAAACCATTTTGCTGAATCATGATCCGGCTCACGTGCAAATTCAAACCGACTCAGAAACATTGGATGAACGCGTCTTGATGACCACCCTTTGCAACGGCGGGCGTGAGGGCGGCGGTTTTATGCTCTCGCCTGATTCCAAAATGACCGACGGCATCATGGAATTCCTCCTCGTTCGCAAAGTATCGCGCCTCATGATGTTCCGCCTAGTGCCTGAATTTATGAACGGCACGCATCGCCGCTTCACCAAACAGATTCGCATGGGCGCTTGCAAAAAATTCAGCATGACCTCCGACCGTCCGCTTTACATTCATGCTGATGGCGAAATCTTCACCAGTTTCGGCAGTAATCTTCGCAAAGTCAGTTTTGAGATTCTGCCGAATGCTCTGAAAGTGGTGCGCGGCTGATCACGCATTACGGGTTACGCAATACGCTTATAATCCGCAATGCGTGATTCGTAAAATGCCTGATTTACTTCACTCGCTTCAGCATCACGACATCGGACACCTGCGCATTGTCGCGGAATTATGGGGCATCGAACTCGAATCCGTTGACATCGAATCCGCGGCAAAAGAACTTGCCGCCTCTCTCCTCGACCCTAAAACGGTCGCCGAATTAATCGACTCTCTCCCTCCCTCTGCCCGCGCCGCCCTCTCCGCGCTGACGGATTCCAGCGGGCGCATCCCGTGGGCGCAATTTACGCGCGACTATGGCGACATCCGTGAGATGGGCGCGGGCCGCCGCGACCGCGAGAAGCCGCATCTCAAACCTGCCTCCACCGCGGAGATTCTTTTTTATCGCGCCCTGATCGCCCGCGCCTTCTTCGACACCGATAAAGGCCCACAGGAATTTGCCTACATTCCTGACGATTTATTCGGGATCATTAACCCCGAAGGTTACGAAGAGCACAAAGGGAAAACCTTGGAGTCTTTTGTCCCCGTTGTGGTTAAAAAAGAATTTCTTGGTCGGGAGGCCAGGTCTCCCGAAAAGACTTACATCATTCCATCTACTGACCGTGTCCTCGACGATATGACAACCCTGCTCGCCGCGCTCCGCCTCGGACGCAACATCACACCGGAACGCAAATTGCTTTCACTTTCACATGCCGCCGGACTGCTGAAAAAAAATATTCCGCAAGCCGAAGAAGTTAAGACCTTTCTCGAAGCCTCCCGCGCCGACGCGTTGAAACTGCTCGTCGAAGCCTGGAAGAAAAGCGAAATGTTCAATGAGTTGCGCCTTCTGCCCAGCCTGATCTGCGAAGGCGAGTGGAAAAATTCGCCGCTCGATGCTCGAAACTCGATACTCGGATTCCTGGGAACAATCCCAACCGGCAAATGGTGGAATCTGGATTCTTTCGTGAGCGCGATAAAACAAAAGCGACCCGACTTTCAACGTCCTGCGGGCGATTACGATTCATGGTTCATCAAGCGCGCCGCGGATGGGCGCTATCTGCGCGGCTTTGAATCCTGGGATGAAGTAGATGGCGCATTGATTCGATTCTTTATCACAGGTATTCTGCATTGGCTGGGAATGGTTGATCTGGCAAGCATGAAGCCCGATAGCGAAATTACTGCCTTCCGTCTTCCGGCCTCCAATTCCCGATTCCCCACATCCTACACGATGGGTAATGTTGAAAATGGAAAACTAAAGATCGCATCGAGTGGAAAAATTGTCGCGCCGCGGTTGACTCCTCGCTCAGTCCGCTATCAGCTTGCAAGATTTTGCGAATGGGACGAGGAAAAACCGGACGAATATCACTATCACCTCACGCCGCGCTCGTTGACCAGAGCCAAAGAACAGGGATTAAAAGTCGAGCATCTCTTGGTTTTGCTTGCCAAACATGCCGATGCAGGCATCCCGCCGGCGTTGGTCGAGGCGCTCAAGCGCTGGGATGTTAACGGGACCGAAGCGCGGGCCGAGACCCAGGTCGTTTTGAGGGTCAGCAGTTCCAAGGTCCTGGAAGAGTTGCGGAAATCGAAAGCGAGTCGCTTCCTTGGCGAGGCACTCGGTCCAACATCTGTTGTCGTCAAAGCCGGCGCGCAATCCAAAGTGATAGCCGCGCTGGCGGAGATGGGTCTGCTGGCGGAGGATAATACGGACATGTCATTGCGAGCCGCCGAAGACGGCGTGGAAATCTCCTCGAAAAACGAGATTGCTTCGTCGCCACTACGCGGCTCCTCGCAACGACGCGGAAAAAATTAAGGCAAGTGTCACGAGCAAACAGTGACACTTGTTTTTGTTGATTTACATCAATCGGTCTATAATGAAGATACGATTCACCATTCCCTCATCACGGAGTTCCCATGTCTAAACTCGATTGGCTCACGCAAGAGATCAATGGCCTGAAAGATCAGGGCTTGTACAATCGCATCCGTACGATTGGCTCGGCGCAGGGCGCGCGCCTGATCGTGGACGGAAAAGATGTTTTGAATTTTTGCTCCAACAATTATCTTGGCCTGGCGAATCACCCGAAGTTGGTGGAAGCCGCCAAGAATGCTACAAAAAAATATGGCGTCGGCCCTGCCGCGGTGCGGACGATTGCAGGCACGACCGATTTGCACGTTGAACTCGAAAAGCGCCTCGCCAAATTCAAAGGCGCGGAAGACGTCATCACATTTCAATCCGGCTTTACTGCCAATCTTGGGACGATCTCTGCGTTGGTTGGAAAAGAAGACGTGATTTTTTCAGACCGGTTGAATCACGCTTCGATCATTGACGGATGCCGGCTCTCCGGCGCGCGCATCGTCGCGTACGATCATAACGATCCGACCGCCCTCGAAGCGGCCATCAAGGAAAATGCCGGGACCTACCGCCGCGCTTTGATCGTCACGGACGGCGTCTTCAGCATGGACGGCGACATCGCGCCGCTCCCCGCGCTGTATGAAGTCGCGAAAAAATATGACATCCTGTTCATGGTGGATGACGCGCACGGCGAGGGCGTGTTGGGCAAGGGCGGACGCGGCATCGTGGATCATTTTGATCTGCACGGCAAAGTAGACATCGAAGTCGGCACGATGTCGAAGGCCTTCGGTGTAGTGGGTGGGATGGTGGCGGGCGACAAGGTCATCATCGAATGGCTGCGTCAGCGCGGACGACCGTTCCTGTTCTCGTCCGCGGTCACCGCGCCGGACGCAGCGGCTTGTCTCGCAGCGGTTGACTTGCTGGAGGAATCAACTGCGTTGGTTGACAAACTTTGGGACAATGCCAAATACTTCAAAACCGAAATGAAGAAACTTGGCTTCGATACCGGCGTCAGCGAAACACCCATCACGCCCGTTATGCTTGGCGAGGCGCCGCTTGCGCAACAATTCAGCCGCGAGTTATTTGAGAACGGTGTGTTTGCCATGTCCATCGGATTCCCCACCGTGGCGAAGGGCAAGGCGCGCATCCGTGTGATGCTCTCGGCTTCGCACGACCGTGACGATCTGGGGCAGGGGCTGGAGGCGTTCGCGAAAGTGGGAAAGAAACTCGGAGTGATAAAGTAGCCAGTGTTCAGTGGCCAGTAATCGGGAATCAGTTGGCGGCGGAGATGGGACGCCGCCAAATCATTTAACAAGGTGGATGTGAAAGTGCTTGTCGTTTTCGGATTGAAATTCATGGGCGGAATTTGTATAGTATTTTTGTCGCCTTTATCTGAAAAGACAAACAAACAGAGGAGAGAAGAAGTATGCCCCGCACCCCGCTCGCCAATCAGGTACAAGAGATGGTTTCCATTGCGCAAGAGTCTATCCAACGAAATGTCCCAACGGATCAGATCATTGAGGAGCGCCGAAACGCACAAATTGCCCGACGCGATTTTTTGAAACTCGGTCTGGCCTCCGCCGCGGCGCTGACCTTTTCATCGCTGACAAAGGCGGTTCGGGCCGCGACCGCGCCGCGCATCGTCATTGTGGGCGCAGGATTGGCGGGCCTCACCACGGCCTATCGTCTAAAACAGAACGGCTATATCGCGAGTCTGTATGAAGCCTCCGACCGAGTCGGTGGCCGTTGCTGGAGCAACACCAATTTCTTCAACGATGGACAAGTCTTCGAGCATGGCGGTGAATTGATTGACCAGGGACACACGCAGATTCGGCAGTTGGCTCAGGAGTTGGGACTGGACCTCGATAATCTGGCGCAGGCCGAAGTCAATGGAACCGAACCGTTCCATTATTTCGATGGTCAGGCTTATTCATACACCCAGGCCACGAATGATCTCAAACAGGTCTGGCAGAAACTCCACAGCGATGTCTCCGCCGCGTCTTATCCAACTCTCTATAACAGTTACACTCAGCGCGGCTGGGAACTCGATCATATGTCCATCATTGATTGGATCAACGAGAGCGTGCCCGGCGGAATCAATTCCAAACTCGGACAGTTATTGGATGTGGCCTATAACATCGAATATGGCGCGGAGTCCAATGTGCAGTCATCGCTCAACTTGTTATATCTGCTCGGTTATTCCGGTCAGGGACAACTGCGTATCTTTGGTCCGTCCAATGAAAAGTATCATACGCGCGGCGGCAACGATCAAATCGCTCAACGCATGGCGCAGGCGCTGAACGGCCAGATCAACTTCGGCCAACAATTGGTTGCCATCAAGCTTAACAGCAACGGCACATACACCGTCACGTTTGCGGGCGGCAAATCTGTTCGCGATGTAACTGCCGATAAAGTTGTTTTGGCTCTGCCTTTCTCAATCCTGCGCGACTCGGTGGACTTTCGCCGCGCTGGTTTTTCGGATTTGAAGAAGACGGCCATCAATGAACTGGGCATGGGCACCAATTCCAAAATGCACGTCCAGTTTGTAGACCGGCATTGGGTGAGTCTTGGTTGCAATGGTGAGACTTATGCGGACACCGGCTATCAAAATACATGGGAAGTCTCCCGCGCGCAGGCCGGGACCTCGGGCCTGCTCGTGGATTACACGGGCGGGAACATCGGCGCGAGCTTTGGCTCCGGCACGCCGTCTTCGCGCGCACAACAGTTTCTTTCACAAATCGAACCGGTCCTTCCAGGCATCAAGCCCAAGTGGAATGGAAAAGCCTTCATTGATTACTGGCAGGGCTATCCATGGACGAAGGGTTCATACTCGTATTGGAAAGTCGGTCAGTACACAAAGTTCTCCGGCATGGAACGCGAGCGGCAGGGCAATTGTCACTTCGCAGGCGAGCATACTTCCATAGATTTTCAAGGCTATCTCAATGGCGCGGTTGAATCAGGTGAGCGCGTCGTAGGCGAAATTCTGGGCGACTACAAATAGCCCGGACTTCGTCACCGAAACCAAAGGCGAATACAATCTGTATCCGCCTTTTTGATTTCTCGGCAGGAAACACCTTTCAAGTCCGTCATCGAATCTGTGACATTCGTCCCTTTTCAGGTGTTGCAGGCCTAAGTATTATTCTCAGCATGTCCAACAAAAAGTCCCAGAATCAGGAAATTAAGAAAAATCATGGATCGCTCGCCCGCTTTGCCTGGCTCTCGATTGCCGCGGCAGTTCTGACTATCGCTCTGAAGTCCCTGGCTTATTTTTTGACAGGCTCGGTTGGCCTGCTCTCGGATGCAGTTGAGTCGATTGTCAACTTGATTGGTGCAACTATGGCTTTGGGGATGCTGACAATTGCCGCCCGTCCACCTGATGAGAGTCATATGTACGGGCATGGAAAAGCTGAGTATTTTTCAAGTAGTCTCGAAGGTCTTTTGATTCTCCTCGCGGCTGGCGGCATCATCGCCGCCGCCATCCAGCGTGTGTTGAATCCCCGTCCTTTGGAGGAAATTGGCGCTGGATTGGCAATATCCATCGCCGCATCCGTGATCAATTTCATCGTTGCGCGCATCCTGATGTCAACAGGCAGGAGGCATAATTCGATTACGCTCGAAGCAGATGCGCAACATTTAATGACCGACGTATGGACGTCTGCGGGCGTAATTGCAGGCGTAGGCATTGTCGCGGTCACTGGCTGGAACATTCTTGACCCCATTGTGGCTTTCCTGGTAAGTTTGAACATTATCTGGACCGGCGTGAACCTGGTGGGGCGCTCTGTAGCTGGCCTGATGGATGCTTCGCTCTCAAGCCAGGATCAGGAGTCAATTGAAACGGTAATGGCAAAGTATCGTAGAAAAGGCGTAAACTTCCATGCCCTTCGGACACGTCAGGCAGCCGCGCGGCGCTTTGTATCCGTGCATATGCTTGTGCCGGGCAAGTGGTCCGTTCACGATGCGCATCACATGGCCGAAGATTTCGAACGGGATATTCGCAAAGCGCTGGGGGCGGCAAACGTCTTGACTCACCTGGAACCGCTCGAAGACGAAATTTCCATGCACGACGTTCCTCTCGACCGTTAAGTGAAGACAAAAGCCGAGGAATTTTCCTCGGCTTTTTTGATTACCAGTTTCATTCAGGAAAATGATTTCAATGCTTCATCTAGAGTTGGGTAAATTGGAATGTTTCGCAGGAAGCCTGCAACGCTCAACACATAATAAACATTACTGGAAGCGCCTGCCAGTTTGAAATATGGCGACTTGTAAACCTCGCCCGAATGTGCGCGCTCCCATGCGTCAGCTTCTTCGTGAGATGTGAACAGTTTGTAAATGTTGTGCAGTGCGCCCAGTCCGGCGCTGGTGAGCATCTCAAGATTTTGCAAATCGAACAGCAGGAATTTTGCCCCCGCTTCGTGAGCCTGACGCGCGGCGTTCAATAATGATTCTTGAGTCTGCGCGTCGAGCCTGCCTGCAAGATGGAAAATCATTACGCGGCCTGTAGTTTGGGTGATGGTCAAAGTGTCTGTCATTTCGGAGCATTATACTCTGATACGTCAACCCGCCGCTTTGAGCATCCTCAATGCTCGCAAGGTGACCCAGGTTCGACTCTTTCTTTTTTCCAAAATCGAGCCAGGTCTTGACCTAATAGCCTTCCTTCTCCACTGTTCATCATGTTTTATAAGATTACCTGTGCCAAGCTTTAGATCACCATATAATAACACGCATACAAAACGTTTGAATTTTTCGTCTACTACTGCATCCATTCTTTGGGGGGATAGATTCAATTTTCATTTTGAGCGCGTAAGATTCCACAACGGCCTCTTATTCTTGCATCCTCTCCCATTCACCTAACTTCTCATCCATCTCTCTTTGAATCCGTTCGTATTCTTTTCCGATGATGGCAACTTCGTCCGGTTTCACAAGCGGACTCTCAAGTTGCGCGCTGAGATTAGACAGCGTCGCCTCGAGTTCAGCGATGGCGTTCTCGAGTTCCTGCACTTTGGCAATCTTTCTTCTTTCATCTTTCGTTCCTGAGTTTTGCGCTTTTCGTTTGGCGGGAACCGAAATTCGTGAATCGGGAATTGGAGATGCCGACAGTCGCACCGCTTCCTTTTCGCGTTCTTCCTTCATCTGCGAATACGTGCCTTTGAAGACGGTCATCTGGGATTCGTCCGGGTTGATTTCCCAGATTTGCGTTGCCAGCGCGTCCACGAGGTAGCGGTCGTGCGATACCAACAGGATCGTGCCTTTGTACGTGTCCAACACGGATTGCAAGACTTCCTGCGAGGTGATGTCGAGATGGTTCGTCGGTTCGTCGAGCAATAATAAATTTGTATCTTGCATCGCAAGTTTTGCTAAAGCCAATCGTCCGCGTTCGCCGCCGGAGAGCATGGACACTTTTTTGAACGCGTCGTCGCCGGTGAAAAGATATTTGCCGAGATAGTCGCGTCCCTGATACGGCAACATACCGGGCGACGCATCGAGGATTTCATCGAGCACCGTTTTATCAGGATCGAGTCCCTCGTGAGCTTGCGCGAAATAGCCGACGTGTAGACTCGCTCCCAGAATCACCTCGCCGGCCAACGGTCCGATTTGACCGAGGATCGTTTTCAAAAAAGTGGATTTGCCCGCGCCGTTAGGTCCAATCAGGGCCGCGCAATCCGTTCGTCGCAATTCGATATCCGGCGCGCGGAAAAGAAGTTTGCCCGGGTAACCCACTTCAATGTTGCGCGTGCGAATCACCAAATCGCCCGAGCGCGCCGTCGAACGCAGATGCAGATGAAGGTCCGGCAAGACGCGGACGGGCGGCCTCAGCGCGCGCACGCGTCGCTCGGCCTCATCCACACTAAAAGGTGAAGTCGTCGTTTCCACGTCCAACTGCGACCAGTTCGCGCTGGTGACCGCATCCATGCCGACCTGCTCGATGGCTTGCACGACGCGCGTGAGCCGTTTGAGTTTGCCCTTGGCCTGCAATGTATTTTGCCCCGAAATATTTTTCTTGATGTATTCAACTTCTTTCAAGAGCTTTTCTTTTTCGCTTTCGAAAATTTCAAAGCGATGGTTCCAGCGAATCTCGCGCTCCTGCAAATAGGCGCTGTAATTGCCGCGATAATATTCCGCGCCGCTCACGGCCATCTCGAGCAACGCGTTGCAGGCATGGTCGAGAAAATAACGGTCGTGCGAAACGATGACCGCCGCGCCTTCCCATTGCGTGAGATAACTTTCGAGCCATTCAACGGCTTTGATGTCGAGGTGATTGGTCGGCTCATCAAGCAACAGCAAATCTGGATTCGACAACAGCAGACGCGCCAGATGAGCGCGCGTGCGCTGTCCGCCGGAGAGATGATCGAGCGACATATGAAAATCGGATTTGTCGAATCCGAGACCGGTCAATACTTGTTCGATGCGGACTTGATAAACGTATCCGCCGCGCCGCTCGAACTCATGCTGAAGCGCGCCATACCGGACCAAAGCCGGTTCCCGTTTAATGGGATCGGACATTTCGCTTTCGAGTTTTTCCAGTTCCCCAGCCATGCGGATCAGGTCTGCGAACGGCTCAAGGCACACGTCCCACAGAACACCTTTTAATTCAAAGTCTGCTTCCTGCGAGAGATAGCCAATGCGTAGATTCTTTGCGCGCGTGACAGTGCCAGAGGACGGTTCTTCCTCGCCGATCAGGATGCGCAGGAGGGTGGTCTTGCCGATGCCGTTCGGCCCGACCAGCGCCAGCCGCGCGCCTTTGGCGACGGAAAACGAGACGCCGGAAAATAAATCTTCCGCGCCGAAGGATTTGGAGAGGGAGTTTACAGTGATCAGTGACATAGTGACCAGTAATCAGTATTGAATGCCCCCGAATTATAAAACAAGCAAACGAATTGCCTCACCCATCGACTGATGCGCGATCCCCCAATCCATGGATTTGGGGAGGACGAGGTAGGGCTATTTCACAATTGCATACATGTAACTACCGCGCGGTTTATCGCTGACATTCGGGTGCCGAGGCGATATTTTCAACATCACAAGTTGCAAACACACGATAAATCGGGTTGTGTCAGCGACCAATTCACAACTGCAAGATTGCGGGCGCGTCATCCCTGCATGGCTGGCGCAGGATAAGCCGTTCGGTTTCAAATCGCTCCGGCGGTTTCATTTCTCTTCTTCATCGTGTGTATCAATATGCCCGGGTTTTTCCTTGCCCAACTCCAACGAGCGTTGATATGCGGCCCACACGGCGCGCGAAATCGCGGTGCGGAAACCGGCCTTTTCCAGATAATACAACGCCTCGGCCGAGGTCCCGCCCGGCGACGTGACTTGATTCCGCAACGTAGCCGGATGTTTCTCGGCCTGCTTGTAAAAATCTGCCGAACCTTTGATGGTCTGTAAAACCAGCTGCTCGGCGATGCGGCGCGGGAATCCCATGTGCACGCCTGCGTCTATCAGGGCCTCGGTGAACAGGAAGACGTACGCGGGACCGGTGCCGGATAGCGCGGTGGCCATGTCGAGATAACTTTCGTCTTCGACAAAGACCTCCTCGCCCAGCGCGCTCAGAATTCGTCGCGCCGTTTTGCGTTGTTCATCGGTCGTTTCGTGCGATGCCGCCCAGACCGTGATGCCCTCGCCGATCTGTCCCGGCGTGTTCGGCATGGAGCGTACGATGGCTTTATGTTTCAAGCCCGCGCTGATCTTTTTGATGGATGCGCCCGCCACAATCGAAAGCACCAGCGCGTCGGCGCGGATGCCTTTGAGACCTTTCATCACTTCGCTGAGTCGCTGAGGCTTGACGGAGAGCACGATCACGTCCGCTTCATGCGCGGCGGATGCGTTATCTGTGCTGGCCCGGATGTTGTATCGTTTATGGAGTTCCGCGGTCCGCTCCGAGCGCGGACCCGAAGCGGTGATGTCCTCGGGCTGGGCAAGTTTCTGGCGAAGCAGTCCCGCGATCATGGCTTCCGCCATCACGCCGGGACCGATGAATGCAATTTTCCTTTTCGACATGACGCCTCCGATTTCATTATAAACAAAGTGGCGGATGTTTTGTCCGCCACTGGATACTTGATCGCTGAATGCTGATTATTGAAAATACTGCAACGCGATCCGCAGTCTTTCCTCAACGTCGTCGGGCGCGTCTTTGGGAATGGACTGGATCGCAGATTGGCCCTCGACCACCGAATATCCGAGGGCGGTCAGCGCGGCCAGCACTTCGCTGTCTTTATCAGACATGGCCGCGACCTTCGCCAGCGCATCGCTGGGTTTGAGTTTATCTTTCAGATGAAGCGCGATCTTCTGCGCGGTTTTTTTTCCAACGCCGGGCACGCGGCTGAACAAATCTGTTTCGTCGGCGAAAACTGCACGTTGAACGGCGTCCAATGTCATTGAAGATAAAACTGATAGCGCGACTTTCGGGCCGACTCCATCCACGCCGAGCAGGATGTTGAACAACTCGCGCTCGGCCTGTGACTCGAATCCGTAAAGCGTCAACGCATCTTCCCGGACGATGAGGTGGGTGAACAAAAATACGGCTTCGCCGGTTTTCATCCGTCCTCGTAGCGGCGCCGGGACAAAGACGCGCAGTCCCACGCCGCCGACTTCGAGCACGAGGGCGTTGTCTTCGATTTGCGTGATTTCGCCGCGCAGAGTTGCGATCATGATTTGATTTTACCGTAAATGCGGGATGAAGTAGGGGCACAGCGTCGCTGTGCCCCTACAGGGCATCAATATCGTTTCGTATTCAAATGCGTGATGGCAATTGCCAATGCATCAGCGGCGTCATCGGGCCTGGGAATGGAATCCAATTGAAGCAATGTCCGCACCATCTCTTGCACCTGCTGTTTATCCGCGGAGCCGTAACCTGCGACTGCCTGCTTGACTTCGTTCGGTGTGTACTCGAATGCCTCCAATTTATGTTGTGCCAGCGAAAGCATGACGACGCCGCGCGCCTGTCCCACTGCGATGGCGGTGCTGACGTTGCGCTGAAAAAACAATTTCTCCACCGCGGCGGTATCGGGGCGGTGGAGATTGATCAACTCGTTCAATTGGTTGTAAAGCATTTCGAGCCGCGCCGGCGCGGACGAATCCTTAGGGGTGGTGATCACGCCAAATTTAACGGTGACCAAATTTCCGTCCGGTTCGAGGCGGACGAGTCCGTAACCTGTCGTGGCTGTCCCTGGATCAATGCCGAGTGCGATGGTCATTCAAATAATGTATGGGCAGGGCCGCCCACCCATACAAAAAAATTTACGCGGCTTCGAGAGCGGCCAGCGCTTCCTCGGAGAACTTGACGTTGTGATACACCTCCTGCACGTCATCGAGTTCCTCGATGGCTTCGATCATTTTCATCACTTGCAGAGTGGCTTCGGTGTTGAGTTCCAATTCCTGCTTGGCGACCATGCGCAGACCGGCCTCATCAGGCGTCACCTTGGCTTGGTGCAACGCGTTGGCGATGGTCTTGAACGTTTCGACCGGTCCATAAATTTCGATTGTGTCTCCGCTGTCTATTGCATCGTCCGCGCCGGCAACAACCGCAAGATCAAATGCTTTTTCATAAGATAACTGGCTGGATGGAAATGAAAAATACGCTTTGCGGTCAAATTGCCAGCTGACCGCGCCCGCTTCAGCCATGTTGCCGCCGGCCTTGCTGAACGCATGACGCAGATCGGCCACGGTGCGATTGCGATTATCGGTGACGCAGGCAACGAGAATCGCCGAACCATGCGGACCGTAGCCTTCGAGCATGAGTTCTTCAAAGGCAGCACCATCCTTGTCTTCGCCGGTGCCGCGTTTGATGGCGCGTTCGATATTATCTTTTGGCATGTTCTCGGCGCGCGCTTTGTCCACGGCGAGACGCAGGCGAAAATTGGATTCAGGATCGCCGCCGCCGTCGCGGGCGGCCATCACGATTTCGCGCGTGAGACGCGTAAAGATCGCGCCGCGTTTGGCGTCTGCCGCGCCCTTTTTGCGTTTGATGGTGGACCACTTGGAATGACCTGACATGGGAACTCCTTACTTAAAACCACTCTCGTGGAAAATTACAATTTGGCCGCGAAATTATACCATTGCCCCTTTGCGCGATGCTAGCGCGTCACGTCGTTCGATACAACTTATGTACGATGATGTAGTCATACACCGACCGCGGCAGATAATATCGAAAGGGCAGACCTTCGGACGCGCGGCGGCGGATCTCACGCGAGGCGATTTCCAACAGCGGCGCGTCAATAAACTTGACTTTGGCCGTGATTCCCGCGATTTTCTTTTCCAGCGCTGAGAGGTCAATCGAGTCGGCGGGACGGCGCATCACGCCGATTTGATGGCACGCCGCTACGAGGTCCGCGGGACGATGCCAGGCGGGGAGGTCGTGCAGAGAATCGCCGCCGAGCAGGAGGATTAAGTCCGCGCCTGGATTTTGCTCTGCCAGCAAGCGAAGCGTGTCCAGCGTGTAATGTGGGCCGTCGCGTTCGATCTCGACGGTGGAAAGTTCGAACGCAGGCTCATCTTGAAGCGCCAGCTTGAGCATGGCGAGCCGGTCTTCGAGCGGACTGATCGGTTGGCTGAGTTTGTGCGGAGGCGTGGGCGTTAGCACCCACAGCAAACGCGTCAGGTTGAGTTGGGCGCAGGCCTCGGAGGCCAGAATCAAATGTCCGAGATGAGGCGGATCGAACGTCCCGCCGAAGATGCCGATGCGTTGCGTCATGCCCTGAAGTATATCCCAACCCAAAATCTTTACAGAATCTTTGTAATCGCTTCATCGAATGTTCACCTCCCGGATTTATGATGTGGAAAAACAAAGGAGGCTGAAATGAAACCTGTTTGGAAATGGATCCTCGGAATTCTGCTGGCCCTGTTCGTGATCGGATGGTTCGCTGCGCCGTTTCTCATGGGCTTCTTCCTGCCGTATGGCGGCTATGGAATGATGGGTTATGGCTGGCACATGCCGATGCACAACGGTTTTGGCTTTGGCGGACACATGATGGGCGGCTTTGGTTTGTTCTCCGGCCTGATTCAATTGGGTGTGTTGGTCCTGATCGTGCTGGCGATCATCTGGCTGTACAATGCCATCAGGAATCAGAGCGCTCCAAAATAATCGTTCATTCCGAAAGCCGGTACTGAATATCGAAGCCGCGGAAACGCAAGTCACGGAGAAAAAAAATTTTTCTCCGTGACTTTTTTCGCATGGTATACTTTCCGAAGCCCGCTTTTATGAACGCATCTTCTTCCAAAAAGAACACTCCGCTCGAGCGCATCATGCAGGCGGTCAACGCCGTGGAAGAGGGCGAGTACAATCCCCATCTTCTCGCGGACTTGATCGAGCAGAAAGACGACATCGGACAATTGGCGCGCGTCATTGACACGATGGGGCGCGGCGTCGCCTTCCGCTACAAGCAGTTGCGCCTTCTGCGGAAAGTGATTCCGATTGGCGTGGCGCTTTCCGCAGAGAAAGATTTCAATCGTCTGCTGGAGTCGCTCGTAGTCGAGGCGCAGAGCGTGACCAATGCCGACGCGGGGACGTTATATCTGCTGGAAGATAACGCCCTGCGATTTGTGATCCTGCGCAATGCCTCCTTGAAAATTGACATGGGTGGGACGAGCGGGAGAGAGATCGCGTTCAATCCTGTTCCTTTATACAATTCCGATGGAAGTGAGAACCGCGCCAACATCGCATCGTACGCAGCGTTGACCCGCCAAAAGGTCACGATTGCCGACGCGTATGAAACATCTGCTGGTTTTGATTTTTCGGGGACAAAATCGTTCGATAAAAATACGGGCTATCGTTCCAAATCATTCATGACCATCCCGCTCGAAGGCAAGGAAAAGGAGGTCATCGGCGTCCTGCAACTGATCAACGCCAAGGACCCGAGCACGGGCGAGATCGTTCCGTTTGGCTCGGATGATGTGCTCGAGGCGCTTGTTCTCCTCGCATCTGCCGCGCTGGATGGGTACATCCGCGAAGAAAAACTGCGGGCTGAGATTGCCAAACTTCGCATCGAGATTGACGAGAAACGCCGCGAGTCACAGGTGGCGGAGATCACCGACACTCAATATTTCAAGAATTTGAAGGATCGGGCCAAGGACATGCGCTCTCAGCGCAAGGACAAATGAGATTAACATTTCTGTTAGTCCAACCCTTTAGGTAGTGCTCCTGCGACTAAGATAAAGGCTGAGGGATTTTCCCCCATCTGTACTAACAACTCTGAAATTCAAACGACGCTGTCGAAAATGTATAATCACAGCGTCGTTTGTGTTAATAATCCAAGCACGCTCCATGGAGATGAATGAAAAAACTCAAACCCAAAAACTTGCCTGCCTTCTTCACGATGGGAATCACTGCATTGTTGCTGATGGCTTGTAACTTCAGCATCGTTGACCTTGTTGGCACGGGCGGCGTTTCGTCCACGGAGGAGCCAATTTTTAGAGCCGTTTCTCCGACGCCCAATGATACGCCCACACCCGAACCGCCGCCTCCCGCGAGCGGACACATTGTATTCGTCTCCGCGCGCGACGGCAAAAAGAAACTCTATGTCATGAACGCGGATGGATCGAATCAACGCGCGTTGACCCGCGGCGATTCCGAAGATGAAACGCCCGTCTGGTCGCCGGACGGGACCCGCGTGGCCTTTGCTTCGACACTCAAAGACAACACAGATGTTTATATCGTGGATGTTTCCAGCGGCGCGCTGACGCGCCTCACCGATGATCCTGCCCGCGATGCCGCGCCTGCCTGGTCGCCGGATGGTTCGCACCTTGCATTTGAATCGTTTCGCGATGGCAACCTTGAAATTTATGTGATCAATGCTGACGGAAGCGGCCTCATACGTTTGACGAACAACGAAGCGGGCGACACCAACCCGGTCTGGTCGCCGGATGGAAACAGCATCGCCTTCATGAGCAGTCGCGATAACGTCAACGCGAATATCTATTTGGTTTCGCCGGATGGAAGCGGCCTGACTGCGCTGACCAGCGAAACGCCTCCGGACTCCGACCCAATCTGGTCGCCGGACGGACGCCTGATCGCGTTCCGATCCTTTTCCTCGCAAGGCGTGGCGAATATCTGTGTGATGAATCGCGATGGGAGCAACAGCCGCTGTCTCACCAGCAGTCAGTGGGAGAACGGTGTCCCATCCTGGTCGCCGGATGGACAGTGGCTGGCCTTCCGCTCCCAGCGCGGCGGTGACCCGGCCATTGATCTGGTCAACGTCAACGACCGCACACTCAAGACTTTGGTCACGACCGCGCCGGTCAAAGGCGACCCGGTCTGGTCGCCGGATGGTTATCGCCTCGTCTATCAGGCCGACGCGGGCAAGAACATGGAGATTTACCAGATCGTTATCTCCACGCACGAAGTGATTCAACTGACCAACAGTCAGGAATACGATGGCGAACCGGCCTGGACAGCGCATTAAAGAAATTGAGCCGCCCATTTGAGGGCGGCTCTTTTGTTGTTTCGCACTGAGCGGAGACTGTTAGACCGAAGTCGAAGCGCAAGTTAACCCGCCCTTCGGCTTCGTGACAAAGTGCGCCACTCGCTCAGGGAGGATTGCTTTACTTGCTCAACGAGAAATCCATGTTCCCGCTTGCGGCGGCGGAGGGATTCCAGTAATCGGCGAACGGCGAAAGGGTCAGGCTTGAAGCGGTGAAGGAACTGATCATGTACGGGCCGGTGCCGCCGTCATTGCCGCTTGAAGTTCCAAATCCTGCCCCGCCGAACGCCGCCGGGCTGACGATGGAGAAGGCTGGGTTGGCCAGTTTCGTAAGGAAATCCGGGTCGGGCGTGTTCAAGTGCAGGATCACGGTCAGGTCATCCACTTTTTCCGCGCCGTCGAACGTGGACTTGGCTTTGCCATCCGCACTGGTCTCGCCTTTGAAGCCTTTGAAGGCCGCGACCCACGCGTCATACATGCCGGAGCCGTGCGCGGCATCCTTCGGATCGAACCAGCGATTGAAGTTGGCAATCACCGCATCCGCGTTGATTGGATAGCCGTCATGGGACCTTACGCCCGGGCGCAGGGCAATGGTGTAAGCCAGGCCATCCTCGGAGGGCGTCGCGGAAGCGGCGAGACCTGGAACCGCCGTACCATCTTGATTCTTGATCAGAGTCTCATACACGTAGCCAATGATCATAAGCGAATCTGTATCGCTGGCCTGCGCGGGATCGAGCATGATGCTCTTTGAAATCGGCGTGCCCGCGGCCGGCGCGGCGGCGCTGGAGGATGAACTCTGCGCAGACTGTCCGCCTCCGCTGTTGCTGACGGGCGTTGCCTGTCCTCCGCAGGCGGCCAATACAAACATGGCGGTGATCAATACAACAATTAAGAATTTGTTTTTCATTTCGTCTCCTCTGAGTAAGTTGGATTTTGTTGGCTTATAAATAACTTCAAGTATAATCTTTTTATGTTGCCGTCCTCTCCTTTATCGTCCATAGAAACTCGATTAAGACCTTTATTGCCCGCGGATTTGTATGCTTCGGTGTGGGTGGATCCTTCGCCGACAATGCTGGAGCGCGTCTTCGAACATTTGCGAACGCTCCAGCGCATTCTGCATGATTACACTTCGCGTTTGATCTCGGAGAATGCCCCGCGTCCGGGGGAGGTGCGCTACGAGTGGCGACGCGGTTCGCTGATGTTCACCGACCTGGCCGGTTTCACCCGTCTCATGGAAGCCAATGCTTCGCAAGGACGCGCCGGCGCGGCTTCGCTTCTCAAAGTGCTCAACGCGTATTTCGCGGAGATGATCGAAACTATCAGCAAATCGGGCGGCGACTTGATGGAGTTTACCGGCGACGCGCTGTTTGCCTTCTTCCCGGAAGTGGATCGGCGTAACGATACGCTCCAGGCGGTTCGCGCGGGACTTCGGATGCAACGCGCCATGAAACACTTTTCCCAAATCGAGACGCCGGAAGGCCCGCTTCAACTCCGGATGCGCATCGGCATCCACGCCGGACGCTTCCTCACTGCTGACATCGGGACGCCGCGCCGCATGGAACATGTTTTGCTCGGCACTGCCGTGCAGTTAGCCAAACTGACCGAGTCCAACGGCATGAACGAACGCGTCAATCTTTCGTTGAAAGCCTTCGACCGCGTCAAGGATGATTTCCGTTTCGAGGCCGGCAAGACCGGTTACATGCTGGTCGTTGATGATTTGACCGATGAACAACTCGGCGAGTACGAGATCACACCGCGCCGCCGACAGGCCAGCAATGTTTTGTTCGAACGCGGCGTTGCGGGTCTGCTCAACCAGATTGATGAGATGATGAAGTCCATCGAGCCGCTGGCTAGTTTCATTCCCGCGCCGGTTTTGAACCTGCTTGTCGAAAGCGCCGCCGAGCGCCGCATCCCGCCGGACTTCCCCGAACCGACCGTGATGTTCGTCAACTTCCTCGGCCTGCCCGAAATGGTGGATCGCGCCCTGCCCGGCGAGGAACTCAAAGTAGTCAACAGTTTTTCGCGGGCGTTTGCTTTGATCAACGCGGCGGTGGAAGCGCGTGGCGGCGTGTTGAAGAAAATTACCTACCATCTCTCCGGCTCAGACATCGTGATTTATTTCGGCGTGCCGACCGCCCACACCAACGATCCTGCTCGCGCAGTGGAAGCGGCGCTGGCGATTCGCGACATCGTTCGTCAGATCAAGCCGCCAACAGTGGGAGGCGTTCAACCCGAAGTGACATGCCAGATCGGGATCAATCAGGGCGCGACCTTCGTGGCTGAGATCGGTGAGCCGCGCGGCCGGCGCGAGTTCAACGTGCTGGGCGACACGGTGAATACCACGGCGCGTCTGATGAATAAGGCCAGCAAAGACCAGATCATCCTGAGCGGAAAGATTCAAGCGGCCATCGCGTCGCAGTTTGAGACCAAATCTTTGGGGACAGTGGCGCTGAAAGGCAAAAGCGCCGAGATGCCGATCTTTGAATTGCTTGGAAGAAAAGAATAAGTTGTAAAGGTGCGAAAAAACGTTGATGAAAAGATCGCCGTGATAGGACGGTCTTTTTCTTTCATCTTTCTTCTTTTTTTATTTGCGGGAAAGAAGAAAGATGAAAGAGGGCATTGCAGTTTATTTCTTCAATTTCGAATCCAGCGTGTTCCAGATTCCGCTGGCAACAGTGCTCCCGGCTTTGCGCCGCAAATTGACTTTGTAGATGGCCTTCTCGCCCGCGCCGATTCGAATCAGCCAGGCTTGTCGGGTCAGAACATCCAGCGCCTCATCCACTTCATTCATCGGGAGCCGCTCTGCGTCGGGGAGAGAGGCGATGGCTTCCTTCAGTTGGGGATAATTCAATTCCAGTTCGCGCAACATCAGGCGCATGATCTTTCGCAGAGCGGGCGGCAGGTCGGCCAAGTCCAGCGCGGTGATTCCGCCTTCGCCTTGTTTGTTTTCTATCTCTTTTTGCAACCGGTCAAATAAGCCAGGCATAGGGCCTCACTTAATACAACTCAGGCATGGAGATGGGTTCGGGTTGCGGTTCGCATTCGCCGCACCAGATGACGTTTGCCACAGCCAGACCTTTGGGCGTGTTGTTCGCGCCGACGAACATGGTGAGAAACGTGGACATGGTGTTGGCGTGATCTTTGCAGACGAAACGTCCGCAGAAGGAACAGGATGCACGCGCGGGTTCTTCACAGTGCCAGCATTTCATGGCCGCCTCCTACTTGACCGCCAGAATGGCATTGGCCACGCCGCGCAAGGCTTTCGACCATTCGTGATCGGGGAAGCGCAGAGAGAAGAGGTCTTTGCTGGCGTTGTCGGCCAGATCAAATGAAAGCGGCAAGACGCCCGCGACCGGCGCATGGTAGGTTTCTTCGATTTGTTTTTTGATGTCTGCAAAGTCGTATTTCGGGACGGCTTTGTTCGCCATGAGGATCAAATTGGGGATATCGAGACTGCGCGCAATGTCCACGGTGACGGCCGTGCCTTGGAAGTCCTGACTATCGGGGCGCAGAATAATAATCAAAATATCGGAGATGGCAATGGAGAGCAATGTCTCTTCGTTCAAACCGGGATGCGTATCAATAAAAAGGTAGTCGAGATTGAGGTCTTTGATGATGGTTTGAAATCCCTCATTGAGGCGATTGACATCATAGCCTTCGCGGATGATCTGGCTGATTTCGCGTCCGCGGATGGAGGAGGGGAGGAGCCAGATGTCTTTGCCTTTTAGCTTGGAGCGTCCTTCTGCATCGAAGGCGTGTTCGCCGATGTTGAGCGCCACTTCACGGATGGCGCATTTGCCGTGAAGAAAGTCGTTCAAGGTCTTGCCCATTTTGTTTTCATCCAATCCAAACAGCACGTGAATGCCGGGCGATTGGATGTCGGTATCCACAATGCCGACGCGCTTTCCGGCCAGCGCGGCCTGCGCCGCGAGGTTGGCCGTGGTGTTCGATTTGCCGGTCCCGCCCCGGAATGAATGGATGGATACGATCTTCCCTTTGCTCATTTGGCCTCCGGTTTATTCCTCGTTTTCGCTTGCCATGCGTTTTGCGCGCAATTGCTTCGCTTGTTCTTTTAGATTGGCATAAAAATCGGTGCTGGTCAAATCTTCGAATTCCTGCTTGCGCCGCGCTTCGTCAATTTCAAGCGTAAGTTTTTCGAGTTGTTGTTTCAAGTCATCTTCACGGGCTTTCACACTGCGCACCATTTGGAAGAAGGCCGAGAGAAGTTGCGTGGCCTTGTCATCATCGCTTTCGGAGCCTTTGAGAATCTGCTGAGTGTTTTCGATGAAGCCGTAATCGCCTGCCGCGATCTTCTGGCTCCAGTCAATCGCTTTTTGAATGTAGGTCGTTGAAAAGCGCAGGCGGGATGAAAAGCCGCGGATCAAAGCCAGGGCTACATCGGGGCGCTGGTTGAGGATTTCCTGGAAGGCATCCTGCTTGAGTTCAAAGACTTTGGCGGGTGAGATCGCCACCACGGTCGCGGAACGCGGCGCCTGATCGAGCAGAGCCATCTCGCCGATGGTCTCGCCGGGGCCGGTCTTGTTGATGATCAATTCTCCGCCGCTGGCATCCTGCGTGACGATCTTGAACCAACCGTCATCAACCATGAACAGTGAATTCCCGGCTTCCCCCTTGCGCATGAGCACATCGCCCTCGGCCAGGTTGCGTGCGCTGACCTTCTGCGCGACCGCGGTCAGGGCTTCCTCCGGCAGGCCGCGGAATAGAAATGATTTCTTGAGTTGACTTGAAATGTTTTCGCTCATATTAGTTACCTTGATCCGCCGCAGGCTTGGACTTCAGGCGGTCGCTCAAATCCCAGACGCCGGTCCCCGCTTTGCCTCTGTTGGCGGCGGCGCTGGCCGCGATTCGATTCTGCATCAGTTTCATCAATGTGGCATCGTCTTCGGGAAAGATGTTGCGCAGATACAACATGCAGTACGCGCCGACTTCCTTGCGAGCCTCATTCATTTTGTTGTGCAGTTCGTTCATCTGCGCTTCGATGGCCAGGCGCATTTTGGGGTCCTGCATTTTTTCGGTCATCTTCACTTGAATGGCGAGTTGCGCCTGCATCATCAGGAATTTCTCGCATTGCGAGGCTTTGTCTGCGCCGAAGCGCGTTGCCAACGAGCCGAGCAATTCATCGGCATCTTCGAGTCGTTGAACGACCTTGGCTTCGCCACTCGTGACTCCTTCGGTCACGCTGATCTTTTCATGGACCCAGGACTTTTCATCCTTCAATCCACGGCGGGCGGCGAAATAGATAATGCCCGCGCCTGCGAACCCGGCCGCGAAAGCGAACAGCAATGCGACTCCATCGTTGACCATGTTATTGAATCCGCTATGGATGGAGATGGCAAGCGTCAGACCGCCGAGCAGGTACAGGGTCCGGTAAAGAGCCGAGCGGTCGAAGCGCGCCAATCCCAGCGCGATGCCGATCAACGCGCTCCCCGTCGCGTGAATCAGATTCGTAGATAGGACGCGTGAGATGGCAAGTTCGATTGCGACGGATTGATGTCCGAGCACATATTCGAAGTTTTCGAAGATCGCAAAGCCGATGCCGGAGGCAAAGCCGTAAATTGCCCCGTCCAGAAAATATTTGAAATCTGTTCGTCGAACAAGAAAAAGAAGGATAAGGCCTTTGAGAATTTCCTCGATGGCGGGACCGGCGAATCGAAGCACCGCATCTTTGCTGAGGATGCCCTTGCCGATTAAGGCTGGGTTGATCTGCGCCGCGAGGAGATACGCGATGATGCCCCACGCGCCGCTGATGGCGATGAATTTGAGGCTTCCTGTTTGATAGAAGTCAATGGCTTTGATGGCGTACAGAAAGCCGAGAGGAATAATTGCCGCAATGACCAGTGCAATTACAGAAGTCATGATGAAATCATACCGTAGATGGAAGTCGTATGCAACGGTGAGATGACCGCGGCATTGCCGCGGTCATCTCTTTCTTCATTGTTGAGAACTAGAAGCCGTGCGAGCCAGGCTCTTTGGATGGAGACCACTCCGACCACTTGTCGGTGGCGGGGTTGTTGGTGATGTAGCTGATGGCGCCGCCGTTCCACGGCACGCTGTAGATATCCGGGTTGCCGCTGCTGGTGGAGGTGAAGGAAACATTCGCGCCTCCACAGTCCCAGGTCGGAGCGCTGTTGATACCCTGGGAGTTGGTCAGTTTGTATTCCACATTCGTCGCCAGGTTGTACGTGTAAACGTCCGTGTTGGAGCCAACCGAGACCTGGTAAGCGATGCGGTTGCCGTCCGGTGACCACGAGGCGTTGCCCGCGTTGCCGGCTGTGGTGATCTGGCGCAGATTTTTGCCATGCAGGTCGGAGACGAACAGTTCCCAATTGCCATCGAGGTTGGATAGGAAGGCAAGTTGTTGACCGTTCGGTGACCAGGATGGGAAGATGGCATCTTCTGCAAAGGAAGTGACTGTATATTCCGTGCCGGTGCTGATGTTGAGCAGATACACATTCCACGAACCGGAGCGGTTGCTTTGGAACACGACCCAATCCTTATCAGGCGACCAGTATGGATTGATGTCATCCGCTGTGCTGGATGTCAATTGGCGATCCACACCGGTCTTGACGTTGAGCAGGTAAATGTCCCAATTACCGTTTCGATCACTCTGATAAATCACTGATTGGTTATCGGGACCAAACATGGCGTTCACATTATTCGACTTTGTGGTGGTCAGCCGCGTTTGGGCGTTTCCCAGGCTGTCAGTGAGATACAACTCGACGTTGCCGTTGCGATTGCTTTGGAACACAACCATCGAATCGTCGGGCGAGCGTGAGGGACGCGAATCCATCGCGGCGCTGTTCGAGAGGTCAATCAACTTGGCGCTGGCTGAGCCTTCTACGCCATCCAGGCGGAAGATCTGCAAGTTGCCCGTGCGGAACGAGTGGAACACGATCCAGTTCGGGCATGAGGCCTGAGGCGCCGGGGCATGCGGAATGTTGATGTTCGGTGGAGGAGGCGGAGGAGGCGTCTCGCTCGATGAAGAGCTGCTCGAACTGGAGGATGAACTGCTCGAACTCGAAGATGAGCTACTCGAACTGGAGGAGGAACTGCTCGAGCTTGAAGATGAGCTACTCGAACTGGATGACGAACTACTTGAGCTTGAAGAACTTCCATCCGGGCAACCTTCTGCTGGAGCAGGGATGATGTCGAATGGATGATGAATGTGACCAGAGTATGCGCCGTCATCATCCACGGTGATCTCGACATAATGCTTGCCATTGCCGCTGTGGCAGATGGTCACAGGCGTATGACCGCCGCCTTTCGGTGTTCCATTATGGGTCTCCTTGCTCGAACTTGAAGATTCCGCGCTCGAACTGGAGGAAGACTCTTTAGACTTCTCGCTTGAGCTGGAAGATTCCGCGCTCGAACTGGAGGATTCTTTCTCCTTGGACTTCTCGCTCGAACTCGAAGACTCCTCGCTTGAACTGGAGGACTCTTTCCCCTTGGACTTCTCGCTCGAACTCGAAGACTCCTCGCTTGAACTGGACTCGCAGTTGGGGTTGTTGCCTTGCGAGTTATCACAGCCCTTGCCCTGTCCGGCGCCGCCGGAGAGTCCCTGACCGGCCGGAGCGCAGGCCGCGAGCAACATGCTGGAGATGACCATGATGGTCATCAAGAGGAAGAAGATTCTCCCTCCGTGAAAATTTTGTTTTTTCATTGCTCTCCTTTCGTGAGTTGATACACTGTCTTGCCCTTGATAAAAAAGGAACAACCACAATCCATGCAAAAGACTTGTTTTGTTGAACACTGTTAATTGAAAGAGATACGCTCAAATCCCGGTTTCAAGGCCGAGGCGACAGAGTCTTAACTCTGTCGCCTCGTTTGTGTATTTTGTGCTAGAAGCCGCGAGAACCTGGCTCCTTGGCGGGAGACCACTCGGACCACTTGTCGGTGGCGGGGTTGTTGGTAATGTAGCTGATGGCGCCGCCATTCCACGGCACGCTGTAGATATCCGGGTTGCCACTGCTGGTGGAAGTGAAGGAGATGTTCGCGCCTCCACAGTCCCAGGTCGGAGCGCTATCCGGACCGGTGAACGTGGTCAACTGATATTGTTTGCCGCTGGTCAGGTCGTAGGTGAACACATCGGTGTTGTCGCCAACGCCAACTTGATAGGCAATGCGATCTCCTTCAGGCGACCAGGTCGCGTTACCGGCAGACCCGTTGTCGGTCAGCCGCTTGACGTTGGCGCCGTGAATATCCGAGACATAGAGGTCCCAGTTGCCGCCCCAATCAGCGAAGAATGCTAACTGCTTTCCGTTGGGCGACCAGGTTGGGAACACAACGTCGTACGGACGATCGGTGACTGTGTACTCCGTGCCGGTGCTGACGTTGAGCAGATAGATGTTCCACGTGCCGGAGCGATTGCTTTGGAAGACGATCCAGTCCTTGGAGGGTGACCAGAATGGATTAACATCGTCTGCTGTATTGGATGTCAATTGACGATCGGTTCCGGTCTTCACATCCAGCAGGAAGATATCCCAGTTACCGTTGCGGTCGCTCTGATAGATCACCGATTCGTTGTCAGGACCGAACATCGCATTTACATTATTAGCATTGGTTGTCGTGAGGCGGGTCTGCGCTTTGCCTTCGCTGTCGGTGAGATACAACTCGACGTTGCCATTGCGATTGCTCTGGAAGACGACCATCGAGTCATCCGGCGAGCGCGAAGGACGCGTATCCATGGCGGCGCTGTTCGAGAGATTGATCAGGTTTGCGCCGCTCGCGCCTTCCACGCCATCCAGGCGGAAGATCTGCAGGTTGCCCGTGCGGAAGGAGTGGAACACAATCCAATTCGGACAATTCGGTCCGGCTTGCGGAGCCGGAGGCACCTCATCAATTGGAGGAGGAGGCAAAGTGGGAGTTGAGGTCGGTGTTGGAACGCCCGGAGGTGGAGGCGGTGTTGGAGTGGGACACAACGGATCCACTTCACCTTGCGCGGCGCGGCAATTTGCATGGAGACTGCCATTGATCGGATTTCCTTTTCCATGATCGCCGTTGCCGCAAGGCAATTGGCCGGTGTCCAAGCATGGATCAGAGGGATCGCTCTTCGAGCCGCGTACGCCGTTGGTATTGGTTCCGCTGAGAGTCGGTGTTTCAGCAGGTTTGCCCTTGCTACTTGAGCTGGATGAGGAGGAATTGGACTGGTTGCCGCCTCCTTGCCCACCTCCCTGACCTCCACCTCCACCTTGGCCACTCCCCCCGCCGTTGCCTTGACCACCCCCTCCGCCATTTCCGTTTCCATTGCCACCGCCCTGACCCCCACCCTGTCCTGCGCCGCCGGATTGTTCGGGGCCGGCAGGAGCACAGGCCGTGAGCAACATGGATAGAATCACTGTCACTGCCATGAGGGTAAATAAAATGCGCCCCCAATGGGTCTTTGAATTTTTCATATCTCTCTCCTTGTTCATTTGTAAATGAAGAATACGAGTTGGTCTCGATCCTGTTATTCATTCAATGCATTATGTTCTTTCATGCCTCCTTATTGATGTTCAAGAGCAAGCGGTTGTTATTTGCGATGTCCCAGCCAGATGAGCAAAACGACGGTGCCTCCGATTGCAACCAGCGCGAGGATACTTTGTGGTTGCAGTCCGGCTGTTGCCTGGATATTCCCACTTCCAGAAAGCAGAAATGGAATCCCAATGAAGATGGCCACCAGGATGACAATCGCCGTAAATGCCAGAATCAAACGCTGGCGGGACTGCCGGGATTGCCACACGGGGCGGGATGATCTGCCGGCGCTTCGGGCGCGGGACGTGAAGTCGGCTTGCAGGCGTTTGAGCGTTGCCTCGTCTGGAGCCTTGTGAGGCAGAACCTGATTCAGGCGCATGATCGTTTCTTCGAGGCCGCGCAGTTCATCGTCCGCGGATGAAGCGAGGACGGCGGTTTTTCCATCCAACACGCGGTCGGTGAAATCAGCCAGCAAATCATCCGGGTTTTTGGTTGGTTGTTTAGGTTCGGTCATCTTCATTTATCCAGATGGTTGCGCAGGGCAGAGATGGCGCGGCGGAAAAGAGATTTGACCGCCTCCAGATTCTGCCCGGTCAGTTCGGCAATTTCGTTGAATTGCAGTCCTTCCGCAAAACGCAAAAGAATCACCTCCCGATATTGATCGGAAATTTGGCTGAGCGCTTTTCGCAGGGCGATTCGTTCCTCCATGATTTTGGAGGGGTTACCCTCGGTGCGTGCCACCGCGTCGAAGAGTGGAACCTGCGGCGCTTCGCCTTTCCGGTTGCGTTTGCGATAATATTCGGCTACTTTGTGATTTGTTAAAGTGCGAAGCCAGGTGCCGAATTGCGCCTCGCCGCGGAACGAACCCAGCGACTTAAGCGCCGCGAGAAAGACTTCCTGTGTGACATCCTCCACATCCGCTTCAGGGATGACGAACCGGACGCGCCGGTATACGCTGGAGAGATGCCGCTGATACAGCTCGTTGAAAGCGTTCGAATTACCGTCTCTGAATTGCTGGATCAGAAGTTCGTCGCTTGCGGCAGTCTGTGCTGTCATGGAAACGTTTTCCATAGATTTAGTGGGTGAAATACGTGGAAAGGGGTCGCGGGCAGGTGCAGACCGACAAACCCGGTGAATGAGAATATATCAGAAAAAAACGGACAAAGATAGGGGGAATTGACTTTCCACCTGGTTCGACTATAATCCGCCTAGTCGCGATTGTCACAACTCATTTTGCAAGATGGAGAGGAAAAATGTCCAAGATCGTTTCTGTGCATTCATTCCGCGGTGGAACAGGCAAATCCAATACGACAGCCAATCTGGCGGCCCTGCTGGCTGTGGGCGGCGCGCGCGTTGGGGTGGTGGATACAGACATTCAGTCGCCGGGCATTCATATTTTGTTCAACCTCGATGAATCCGAGATGGTGCATTCGCTCAACGATTATTTGTGGGGCAAGTGCGGCATCAAGGACGCGGCTCACGACGTGACCGGCCACCTCGGCACGCAGGTCAAAGGCCAAATCTTTTTGATCCCTTCGAGCATCAAAGCCGGTGAGATTGCCCGCATCCTGCGCGAAGGCTACGATGTCGGTCTGTTGAATGATGGTTTCCGCGATATAGTCACCGAGATGGGGCTCGATTATTTATTGATTGACACGCATCCGGGTCTGAACGAAGAGACGCTTCTTTCCATCGCGATTTCTGACGCGCTGGTCATCATCATGCGCCCCGATCAGCAGGATTATCAGGGCACGGCGGTCACGGTGGATGTTGCTCGCAAACTGGACGTGCCCAAAATGATGATGCTGGTCAACAAGACGCCCACCGCGTTCGACTTCGATGATGTGCGTGCCCGCGTCGAGCAGACGTACAAAGTCAGTGTCGCGGCAGTCCTGCCGCATTCCGATGAAATGATGACACTGGCCTCTTCCGGCATCTTCTCGCTGAAGTATCCTGACCACCCGATCACACAGGGACTGAAAGCGGTCGTGGCCGGAATCAGCAGTTGACTCGCTGACGGCTTTTCCCATAAGGCTGAAGCCGTGAATCAAAATCAATTTGAGAGCACCTTGCAGGAATTGAAGGCCGGGGAGGAAGACATTCGCCCTTCGGATGTAGTAGTTTATTCCGAGCCTCTTCGTTCGGTGCTGAATTCGGCTATCCGCCTCGGGCGCATCTCGCTTACTGATCTTGCCCGGCAACTTGAACTCAAACGCGGGCAGGCCAAACAAATTGCCGACCTGCTTGTGACTCGCAACCTGTTTCATGTTTCGACCTTATCGAACGAGGATGAAATTTTCTACGAAACACGCATGTCCTCCATGACCCGTCCTTTGGGCAGACCGCGGCCCGACATTTGGAAAAAGATAGATGACTGAAATATATGGTTGCTCCGAGCGCCGCGGCGCTCGGTTTGCCTTATAATTCAGTTATGGACGCCAAAACGCTTCGCTCGCGTTACGAAGAACTCAAATCACAGATCAACTTTCACAATTACCGGTATCACGTTCTCGATGCACCCGTCATCAGCGACGCGGAATACGACAAACTCCTCAATGAATTAAAACAGATCGAGGCCGATCACCCGGACTGGGTCACGCCCGATTCACCCACGCAACGCGCGGGAGCCAAAGCGGCTGACCGTTTCGACAAGGTCCGCCACCCCGCGCCGATTCTAAGTCTGGCTAATGCCTTCGGCGCGGACGATGCGCGCGCCTGGTATGAACGCATCCGCAAACTGGATGAGCGAGTCGCTTCCGCGAAGTTCGTGGTCGAGCCGAAAATTGACGGCCTCTCGGTCGTCTTGCATTATCGCGACGGAGTCTTCGTGCAGGGCGCGACGCGCGGCGACGGCGAGGTGGGCGAGGATATCACGGCCAACCTGCGAACGCTGAAGGCGATCCCTTTGAAAATTCCTGTTGACAGTGGACAGTTGACTGTTGGCGGTAAAACACGACCAACTGCCAACTACCAACTGCCAACTTATCTGGTGGTACGCGGCGAGGCCTTCATTCCGATTCGAGAGTTTGAAAAACTAAATAAAAAATTGGAAGAAGCAGGCGAGAAGACGTATTTAAATCCGCGCAACACGGCCGCGGGGTCACTGCGCCAACTCGATCCCGCGTTGACCGCCTCCCGCCCGCTGTCTCTGCTCGTTTATCAGATCATCCATTCCGAAGGCGGAAAGGTTCCGACATCGCAATGGGAATTGCTCGAATATCTGAAAGCCCTGGGCTTCCCGGTCACAGATGTTGCCAAACGATTCAATGATTTGGAATCTGCCATTGCTTACACCGAAACGTGGAACACGCGCCGCGACGAACTGCCTTACGAAGCGGATGGCATGGTCATCAAGATTGACGATTTGAACTTGGCCGCCGAACTTGGCTTTGTCGGAAAAGACCCGCGCGGCGCAATTGCCTTCAAGTTTCCGGCGCGCGAAGTGACGACGAAACTGCTTGACATTCGTGTCACCGTCGGGCGGACGGGCGTATTGATTCCCAACGCGGTGCTCGAACCGGTGGAGATCAACGGCGTGATTGTTGAGCGCGCCACGCTACATAACTTCGACTACATCGCTGAAAAAGATATTCGCGTCGGCGACCGCGTGCTGGTCAAGCGCGCCGGAGAAGTCATCCCGTACGTGATCGGTCCCGTTGTCGACGCGCGAACCGGAAAAGAGAGAAAATACAAACCGCCGACAGTTTGTCCCGCCTGTGGACAGCCCGTGGAGCATTTCGAGGGCGAAGTCGCGTGGTATTGCGTCAATGCGGCGTGTCCCGCGCAGTTACAGCGCAATATTGAACACTTCGTCTCGCGCGGTTCGATGGACATCACCGGACTGGGATACAAGATCGTCGAAAAATTAATCGAGACCGGCGCGGTCAAGGATGTGGCCGATATTTACACACTCACGCGCAAAGACATCCTGGAGGCGGTCACGAAGAAGGACCGCAAGACCGACAAAGAGCCGCCTGGCAAGATCGCGGACAATCTGCTCTCGGCCATCGCCGAGTCAAAGAATCGATCTCTGCCGCGTTTGATCACAGCCCTGGGCATCCGCGGCGTGGGTGAGGTCTCGGCGCGTGACCTGGCGAATCACTTCGGGAATCTCGACGCGCTCTCCAAAGCCAGTGTGGACGATTTGCAGGAGATCGAGGGCGTAGGTCCCAATATCGCCGAAGCCATCGTGGACTGGTTCGCGCGTCCGGCGAACAAAAAGATTTTGAAAAAATTGAAGGATGTTGGCCTGTGGCCAAGCGCTTCACGATCAACCGTCAACCGTCAACCGTCGGGCCCGCTCTCCGGCCTGACCTTCGTCGTGACCGGCACACTTCCCACCTTTTCGCGCGACGATGCCAAAGAGTTCATCGAATCGAACGGCGGCAAAGTCACCGACAGCGTCTCGAAGAAGACGGATTACCTCGTGCTCGGCGAAAATCCCGGCTCGAAGTTGGAAAAAGCCAAGTCGCTGGGCGTGAAGATTGTGGATGAAGCCCAACTCCGGCGGCTCGTTTTCAAGTAAGGTTTCTTTAGTAACGTAACTCAAACATTGAAAAATATATAGTTAATGTTGTATGTGAATCTTACGGACATTATTTCATCAAACATTAATAATTGAAGGACTCTGGAGAATGGGTCGAAGAACCAGTAGTAGAATAAAAAAATATGAAAGAGAAAATTCCTTTCTTGACGGAAGTTAAACCACTCGAAAAGTATCGCCTGCATGTCAAATTCTCAGATGGCGCGCAAGGTATTGTGAATCTGTCCGATTTTGCGGGTAAGGGTGTCTTTGCTTTGTGGAACGATTACAGTCAATTTGAGAAGGTCAAAATTGGCACAAGTGGCGAGTTGGTCTGGAGCGATGAGGTGGATATGGATGGGCTGGGAATCTATCTCAAGCTGACCGGCAAGAAACCCGAAGATGTACTCCCAAAACTTCGTCAATTGACACATGCCTGAGATCAGCCGTTTCTTTGCATCAGCATCAAAATGTTTTTCGGGGACCATCTTCCACCTCATTTCCATGCCGAATATGGAGAGTTCAAGGCGCAAATAGATATTCGCGCGCTTGTAGGTATTGAGGGAGAATTGCCGCCACGCGTATTGGGAATGGTTGTTGAATGGGCATCCCAGCATCAGAATGAATTGCTTGAATTGTGGGAATCGGCTTCAAAGAATCAGCCTCTGCATCGAATTGAGCCTTTGAAATAAGGCTTGTATGAAACGCCGTCAAAATAACGTAAATCCCTTGTGGTAAAATCCTGCCCGACCCAATCAAAGGACGCCGGGGGAGCACCTGTGCCGAACGATCTTATCGGCCCGAGCCTTTGATAATTTTTTATTTCGGAGATAAAAGAATATGCCAAGACGTAGTCTGGCGCGACTATACCGTGACGAATTCACGGGTTATTCGCTTGCCAAATTCCAACAAGATGTGCTGGCCGGGTTGACAGTGGCCGCCGTGGCTTTACCGCTGGCGCTGGCTTTCGGCGTTGCATCCGGCGCGAGCGCCGCGGCGGGATTGGTGACGGCCATCATCGCGGGCTTTGTGATCGGCCTGCTTTCGGGCGCGCCGTATCAGATCAGTGGGCCTACTGGCGCGATGAGCGCAGTGCTGATCGTACTCGTTCAGCGTTACGGCTTGCAAGGCATTTGGATGGCCGGCCTGCTTTCGGGCCTGCTCCTTTTGATCATTGGCCTGTTGCGCCTCGGTCGTTTCATTGCCTTCATTCCCTCCGCGGTCATCAGCGGTTTTACTTCGGGCATTGCCCTCATCATTTTCATCGGTCAGATTGACAACCTTCTCGGTGTGAAGACCGCCTCCGCCGACACGGCCGCGCTGAAATTCATTGGTTACTTTAAAGGCGGATTCATCCCGGACTGGCACGCGCTTGTGATTGGATCAATTGTGATCGCGACCATGATTCTGTGGCCGAAGACGTGGAACGCGCGCTTCCCCGCCTCGCTGTTGGGGATCATCCTCGCCACGCTTCTTAACTGGACCTTGAACTGGCCCGTCAAAATCATCGGCGACATTCCCCGCACGCTTTTCCTCGCCGACCGCCTGAACATCGCGGCTCTCCCATTGAATCATTTCCCTGAATTCATTGCCCCGGCATTGACCATTACCGCGCTGGGCGCGGTCGAATCGTTGTTGTGCGGCGCGGTGGCCTCCAACATGACCGGCATCCGTTTGCAGGCCAATCAGGAATTGATCGGGCAGGGCATCGGCAATATGCTGATCCCATTTTTCGGTGGCGTGCCCGCCACCGCCGCTATCGCGCGTTCCAGCGTGGGCATCAAATCCGGCGGGCACTCGCGGCTGGTGAGCATTGTCCACGCGGTTGGGCTCTTGCTTTCGATGTTTCTGCTCGCGCCGGTCATGGCGCGCATTCCGCTCGCCGCGCTGGCGGGCGTGCTGATGGTGACCGCCGTCCGCATGAACGAATGGAGTGCCATCCGGTTCATGTTTGGTAAACGCTTCAAGACCGATATGATCGCCTTCACGATCACCATGCTCGCCACCATCACACTTGATCTGACCCAAGCCATCATCATCGGCTCGTTGCTGGCGGGCGCCATCTTTTTGAACAAACTGTCCGCCATTGATATTGACGTGCAGGAAGTGGACACGCAGAAACTCAGGCAAAAAGGAATTGAGACGGCTGGCAAATGCAGGCATGTGCGCGTGGCGTTTCTGACGGGTCCGTTGTTCTTTGCGGCAGTCGGTCAATTCAACGAGGCCTTCGCCAATCTCGGCGATACGCACGCGTTGATTCTGTCCATGCGCGGGGTGCCTCTGCTGGATACGGCCGGACTCGAAGCCATTCATCGCCTCGACGCGCGGCTTGAACAGCAGGGCGGCACGCTGATGTTCGCCGGCCTGCACGACAACGCGCGCGTAATGATGGAGCGCGGCGGGTTGGTGGAACACATCGGGGCGGAGAATTTCTTCTGGTCGAGCGATCAGGCCATCGTCGAGGCCGAGAGGCGGAACTGTAAGTTTTGTCAGTAATTTTGTAATGCCACCCTGAGCTTGTCGAAACGCTCCCTCAGAGTGACATGTTAACGCGATGCAACTGGACAATCCCGCATCAGTGGGCTACACTTGCTCCATCTTTTTTCACGAAGGTGCATTATGGATTTTCAAAACGATGACACCGTAGGCCATCGCATCAAAGCGTTTACCGACCGCGTGTCCATGCTCAAGGCCAACGACATGTATTTTTATAACCAGCCCATTGAGGAGATTCGCGGCGGGGCAAAAGTGTTGGTGCGCGGCCGCGAGATGGGCATGTACGCCTCGTACAGTTATCTGGGGTTGGTCGGGCATCCGCGCATCAATGAGGCCGCCAAGAAAGCCGTGGATAAATTCGGGACGGGCACCAATGGCGTGCGCACACTGGCCGGTTCATTGACTTTGCACAACGAACTTGAAGAGACGATTGCAAACTTCAAACATGCTGAGGCGGCGGTCACGTACACATCGGGATATGTAACCAATTTGACTGTCGTCTCCACGTTGATGGGACGCGGCGATTATGTTTTATCCGACAAATTGAATCACGCCTCCATCGTGGACGGATGCCTGATGTCTGGCGCAGAGTTCCGTCGTTTCAAACACAACGACATGGAAGATTTGGAGCACCGGCTTCAGCAAATTCCCTCCGGCGTCTCGAAACTGGTCATCGCCGACGCGGTCTTCTCGATGGATGGCGATGTGATTGATCTTCCAAAGATGGTTGAGTTGTGCAAAAAGTACGGCGCGTATCTGATGATGGACGAGGCGCATTCTCTCGGAGTGCTCGGCAAGACGGGGCGCGGCATCGAAGAGCACTTCGGATTGAATGATGTGGTGGACATCAAGATGGGCACGCTGAGCAAGACCATTCCATCCGTCGGCGGATACGTGGCGGGCAAAAAGGATTTGATCAATTATCTGCGTCACGCCAGCCGCGCCTACATCTTTTCCGCGGCGCTTCCGCCCGCGCAGGCCGCGGCGGCGAACGAAGCCTTCAAAGTTATTCTCGACGAACCGTGGCGCATCGAGAAATTAAGTCAGAATACAAAACTCTTTATCAGCGGACTCAAGAGCGCAGGCTTCGACACTTTACTGACCACGACAGCTATCGTCCCGGTGTTGTGTGGTTCCGACGATCAGGCCTTCATCATGACGCGCGAGGCCCAACGCAACGACGTGTTTGTCCTGCCAGTGATTTCGCCTGCCGTGCCCGAAGGATTGGCCCGCCTGCGCGCCACCATCACTGCCGCGCATGAGCCAAGCGAGATCGAGCGAGCGATGGATGTGATTGTCACTGCGGGGAAAAAGATTGGGATTATCTAGCAAGAAAAACGATTTGGGTCTTTCTCAGTGAATTCCTAACAGTAATTTTCCACTGGCAAGTTCTCGTTCGTAATATGCTTCAAGTTCCATATTTGTGCCGCGCAGGCCATTGATCACTTGTTCGGTCCACAACAGATATTCACGGCGGCGTTCCATGGACCAATCCTTCGGCGGCGAACCGGTCAGGTCGCGGACGTTGCAACATTTATCGGCCAGTTTGATTAATTTCGCGCCGATGGATTTGTGCGGCGCATTCTCGATTTGTAGCCGCTTCCTTTCGGACTTGGGCAGGCTCTTGTCATCCGTGACTTCCAACACCAGCGACAGCACCTCGTCGCCGAACAGACTGCGGATTTCATCCGGCCGCGTCTGCGTGTCTTCGATTGTGTCGTGAAGCAGGGCGGCCAAAAGAACATTGATCTCGCGCACGCCGCCCACGTCCCATAAAAGTTGCGCCACCTCGATGGGATGATTAATATACGGCGATTGCGCCTGGTCCTTGCGGCGCTGATAGCGATGTTTGTCCGCGGAGAAGCGCAGGGCTTTGATCAGTAATCCGGTGTTTTCAGAGAAATCCATTCACACTCCAATATGAATCTCACAAGGACAGGCCTGCTTGCCTGTCCTTGTTCGGCTACATTGACTTCGCTCGTTGAGCCAGCTGCGCGCGCAGAGATTTGATATCGCCATCCACGAAGAACAGCGCGCCCAGATAAATGAAGAAGCACAGCACCCAGGCCGTAATGCAGACCACGGTGATGGCGAACTGTTTGCTTTGTGTCGAGAACGCGATGGCGCCCGCGATGGTCGGCGCGAGGGCCGCGCCGCTGTTCTCGATGAAGTATTCCACGGCCTGCGCGGAACTGCGGATTTCGGGCAGGCTGATGTCGAAGACGGTCGAGGTGACGTTGGGTGAAGAGAACGGCATGAACAACGCGGTCAGACACATGAGGATGAAAAAGGTGGTCTTTTCTTCGACCGGTGTGTTCATAGCAAGGAACAGGAAGATTGCGCCGAGGATCACGCCCATGCTCGAAACAATGATGCGACCTTTGAGCGTGCGCTTGAACAACCAATCGCCCAGCGCTCCGCCGACGAAATATCCTGCGGCGAGAATCAGAACCACAGGTCCCATCGTGAGCAAAACGGAATTGTTGTCGTAGCCGCGTTCGGTCATGAGATAACCAAAGAAGAAGAAGGTGATGACATTCCATGGAAAGACGCCCGCGAAGCCCTGCAGAAAAATAAACCACATGGTTTTCTTCTGCATCACATCCTTGAGCGCGCTCCAGTTGAAACGGAACTGGCCGATCTCCTCCATGCCCTCGAACTCCGGCTCGGACTGACCGCGCGGTACCTCCTTGACGCCAAAGAAAATCACAGCGGCCATCACGAGTCCCAGAAGACCGGTGAACAGGAAAATCGTGCGCCAGCCTTCGAGATGGAAAATTTTGTCTTCCAGCACTGGCGCGATCAACAAAGCCAGAATCATGCCGAGCAGATAACCAATGGGTTGAGCCAATTGGAGGAGACCGTAGATTCGTCCGCGTAGTTTAGGCCCAAAATAATCGGCGATCAGGCTATAAAGTCCCGGATAGGATGAGTCGTCAATGCCTGTGGATGAGCGAGTGGCGAGGAAGGCGGGATACGTTCGGACGAGCGAGCTGAGCCATGTGGTCGCGCCCCAAATGAACGAAGCCAATGCCAGTAGTTTGGCGCGCGCGTAACGATCGTACAAATAGCCCCAGATCGGGTAGAACACTGTCCCCACGATCAGCGCGCCCGTGTTGATAAATCCCCATTGAAGGTCGTTCAATCCGAATGTTTGACTGACGGGAATTTGCAGGGAGCCGATCAGCAATTTGTCCGTCTGATGCAGAAGCACGAAAAGGAAGAACACAATGACAACGAAAGCGGGATAGAGACTGCGTTTTTTGTTCACGGTGAGTGTCCTCGTTTCGGCGTGAAATGTCGTTGGCAAAAGTGTACAGCAGAAAAAAGCCCAAGTCAACAACATATAAACGAAAACAGCCTCCCTCGCGGAGGCTGTTTTGGAAATTACTGCTCATCAACGATTGATGAGCAGGAGGATGCCTGCGCCCAGCGCGGCGATTCCTTCGATGATCTCCATGCCCGCGAAACCGAGTCTGAAGATCGCTGACAACCCGACCAGAATCAAATAGACTGCCAGTAAAATCATGCCGAGATTCTTATTGAGTCTCATTTGTGTTTCTCCTTATCTCTAAAGTGTGGATGGTCACTGCCATCTTCAAAACATACAACCCCATACTTTATAACGAGTTACCCTGGGCTTCATTATCGTTTGCCAGAATCTCTTTTGCCAGTTTTTGCAATTCATCGGCTTCGATTGGGTTGGTATGAGCCGCGCGCCAGTATTGGTCGAGCAGATCGAGCGGACTCAAACTGCTCACGGTCTGGTCTGCGGGCAGGCGGATGCGTGATTCCATTTGCGGCCGCTTGACCAGATGAAATTCAAACGCCCTTTCCATGTGTTTCCGTAACTCTGACTCATCAATCATCGAATCGTATTCGCGCGGATATTCAATGGTCAGCCGGACGATGGCGCCTTCGATGTCTTTCGATTTGGGCAATGCAGACTTGATGGTCTCCATCACGTTCTCACCGGACTTTATAACGGCGCGGCGATCAATGAACGGACGCGCGCCTGTCAGTTTTCTCCACTCCACCTTCGTCTTGCCGCGCATTACATCCACGATGACAAAGAAGCGATCGTCCGCGGCCTCCCCAAAGTCGACGCGCTCGATGGAGCCGGGATAGATCACAGGCGGATGCGCGCCTTCGTTGACGTTCTGCGGCTTATGAATATGGCCGAGGGCAACGTAATCCAGCCGAGGGTCCCGAACGAGCGAGGTGGGCAGAACCAGATCGGAGCCGAGCATCACCATCCGCTCCGAGCCGAAGGTCGCGCCCTGCACTGATGCGTGCGCGGTCAGGATGATGGGCAGATTTGGGTCCGCTTCGTTGAGCCAGCCTTTCATCAATTCTGATATTCGCGATTCGATGTTCGAGAAAACTTCAGAAGTATCTGCTGCGCTCATGTCCAGATTCGCCATGAGGCTCGAGCGCGAAATCCACGGCATGGCAATGACTTGCACGGGCAAATCCCACAGATGTTCCGGTTTTAGAAAATCTGGCTTGGAAAGAACTTTTACATAAGGAACTTGCAACGTATCGAATTCCTGAATGGCATGGGCGCGGCCCACCGCAGGTGAAATGTCGTGGTTGCCCACCAGGAGCAAAGTCGGAATCCTGGCTTGCGAAAGCCGGATGATGCGCTTGCCCCACTCGCGTTGAAAAGTCGGCGCGGGCGAGCGGTCTTTGTAGGCGTCGCCCGCGAAAATGACCATATCTACTTTTTCGGAAATGGCCGCGTCCACGATGGTATCGAGCGATTTCAAAAAGTCGAGGACGCGCAAAGGCAATCCCGTTTCGGGATCGTGGCGGCCATAGTTGGCCATGTCAATGTGCGCATCGGCAAAGTGCAGTAGTTTCATAGTTAGATAGTTGAGTAGTTATGTAGTTTGGCGGTTACGTTGCTTGGTGGCGAATTTTCTCAGATAAGCAATCATGCCGTTGATGAGGCGTTTAGTTTCGGTTGCGAGAGCATAGGCCGAATTAAGTTCTTCTTGATTGATATAATTACGGTCGAGTGCCAGATACAATTCCGATTGAATTTCACTTGCTGAACGTCTTGCAATCTTGAGAAAGCGGATAAATTCGAGATTGGTACCAGCATCAAAGCCTTCGGCGATATTGTGCATGACCGATCCAGCCGCATCTTGAATCTGTCCGCTCAGGCGAAAGTCTTTGGCAAATTTCGGATGCACAGTCAAATCATAAATCAAATTAACGAGTTGGCGGGCTTTTTGCCAACTTTGCAAGTCCTCAAACCGCTCGATCTTTGCCATACCGCTCTTCTCCTTCAACTACTAAACTAAGAAACTATCGAACTACCAAACTAAGGAGAGACCCCCCATTCCTGAAGTTTGGCGATGGCGGCTTTCATGTTCTGATTGTAATAGACTGCCTTGCGGACGTCCTTGATCGCATCCGCGGTATCGCCGATGGCGTATTCGGCTACGCCGCGCCAGTAGAGACTCTCCTCGAGCGTCGGCGCGGAGACGGTGTCGTTCAGTGTTGTGTTGGCAAGATTGATCACGTCTTGATAGCGGTTTGAATAATAATAAGCAAAGTATGGCCCGGTCTCGTACCACATGATACGATACGGGCGTTCGTTGTTATCGTTGCCGAGCGAGGCATAAATGGAGAAAGCCTGATCGTACGCGGAAGCGGCGTCCACATATTGTTGAAGCGCGACGTGACTTGTCCCTTTGGCGAACCAGGCAAAGAACAGGTCAATGCCGGTCAGGGTTTGAATGTCGTTGTCAGCCATGTCGAGGGCTTTTTGGGCGGCCCAGTTTGGGTCCGCGTAAGAGGCGAGCGTGTTCATTACATCCGTCTCACGGTCCGCGGGATACACGACGAGGAATAGAAAGTCAAAGGAACGCCAGCCTTCCATGAATTTGTCGTATTTGATGTGAAAATTCGGCCCGTCATTCCACGTATCCTGCACGATGACTTCCTGCGTAGTGTCGTCGTAGCCCGTGACAAATTGATAATGCCCAAGCCAGGCCACTTTGCCTTTGTAATCGGCTTCGTAGTAGCCTTTCTCCGCGACGATGGGGAAACCAGCCGCAAGCATGGATTTGATCATCTGAATGTCACCACCGTAACGATACAATGCTTTGTAATTGGTGTCGTCGTTGACGTAATCCACCAATTCATAAGGCATGACGTTTTTATCGGTGAAGCCGCGGTCAATAAAATTTTTGGATGGATCATTCTCACCGGGCTTGACGACTTTGGCGATGTCATCGCGATTGCCCTTCCAGCCCCAGAAGCTGAGCGCCATCGTCAAATTTGCGGGAGCGCAATAATTCCAACGCTCGCGTTGATCTACATACTTTACGCCGGGCAAATTGACCGAAGCGGGCAGGGGTGTGGAAACGATGGTCGGCGTGGCGGTTGGGTCGGAAACGGTTGAAACAACAATCGGCTGTGCAGTTTGAGTCTGCGCGAGGGAGGCTTGCATTGTGCTTTTGACAATGGTCGCAATGGCACTTTGTTCGGCTTGTTGCACGGGGACGAAAACAGCTTTATCGGGAGGGTTGAACAACGTCTTGACCTGCGCGCGCAAATCGTTGATGCGCCGGTCGGCGCGCACGCGCACGGGCGGGATGAAATAAATTCCGACCACCAACGCCAGCGCGATGGGAATCAGCCAGATACGATTAAAGTTTTTGAACATGAAGAGGATTATACTGCTTTGAGCAGTTGACAGTAGTCAGTGATCGCTGCAACTGACTACTCTCCACTGATTACTGGTCACTGCTCACTTCAACCCCATTACCTCATAGACATCCAACGGCTGTGTCTTGCCTTTCACCGTCAGCGGGGCGTACGGCTTGACCTCAATATTCTTCTTGACGCGCTCATAGGCATCACGGCTGATCAGAATCTGATTCTTGCTGGCGTTTTCCTGGATGCGTTTGGTGGTATTGACCGAATCGCCGATGGCGGTGTATTCAAGCCGCTTCTCGGTGCCGATCCAGCCCAGCACCGCGTCGCCGTAATGAATCCCGACGCCAAAATCGAGATGCGCTTCTTTGGGTAATTCTTTGTGTAATTTTGCCACCGCATCGCGAATGGAGATGGCGGTCTTGACCGCCCTCAGAGTGTGGTCCGGTTGCGGGAGAGGCGCGTTGTACCAGGCCATGACCGCGTCGCCGAGGAACTTGTCCACGGTGCCCTCGTGCTGAAGCACGGCTTCCGCCGCGGCGGCCAGATAGCGATTCAATACGGCCACCAAATCTTCTGGCGTATGTTGTTCGCTGTAACCGGTGAAACCGCGAATGTCGGCGAATAAACAAGTGATGTTCAATTTCTTGCCGCCGATCTGCAGACTGTTCGGGTCAAGTTGATCGAGCACCGCGGGCGAGACCATCCGCTCCAACAATCTGCGTTGGGCCTCGAGTTTCTTGCGCTCGGTCAGGTCATCCAAAACAATCGCGACGCCTTGCGTCTTGTGTCCCGCGTCTTTGAGCGGAGAGAGATTCAAACGCCAGTCCACATTGCCGCGTTTGGGAAGATGATGGCTGATTTCCAGGTCAATAATTGGTTTGTCGGTTTGGCGGACTTCCATCAGGCGCGGGCGAATCTCTTTCGAAACGGAAGCCAGCACTTCGTCCAGAGAATGACCGACGATCTCCGTCGCGGCGTGACCTAAAATCCCTTCCGCGGCGCGATTGGCCAGTGTGATCTGATCGCCCACGTCGGCGGTGATCACGCCGCTGGCAATGGACGCAAACACATTGTCCATCAGATTCTTCAGCGCGGTCACTTCTGCAAGAGTCTGTTTAAGAGATGAGAACAAGCGCGCGTTCTCGATGGCCACTGCGGCCTGATTGGCGAATGCAACTAACAAGTCGCGTTCGGTCTCGGCGAAGATGCCGGCGCGGATGCGGTTATCGGCGTAGATGACGCCGATCAGATCGTTCTTGACCTTGAGCGGCACGCACAGAATCGAGCGCAGGTTCATTGCCACGATGCTTTCCTGTCCACTGAAGCGCTGATCTTCCTGCGCGTTGGTGGTGATGACCGGTTCGCCGGATTGAATGACGCGTTGTACGATGGTGCGGCTGGTGGCGGCTTCATTCGATTTAATGGATTCCTGTTCCCAGTTGCGCGCCACGCGCGTAACCATCTGACCTTTTTCATCACGCAACATCAAATAGCCGCGCTCGGCGCGCGTCAGGCGCACGATGTTGTCCATCACGATGCGCAGAACTTCATCGAGTTCGAGCGAGGAATTGATCACGCCGCCGATGTTGGCGAGCGCCATGAGATTCCCGTGCTCGGCTTCGAACGCCTGCATTCGCTCTCCGATTCTGCTGAGGGAAGTGGCGAGATTCGTGAGGTCTTCGATGGCGTGATCGGGTAGTTCGCGCGGCTTTTTCTTCGCGAGCTCGTCGCGCAGTTTGCCGGCCTGCAGGCCGAGGGTATTGATTTGTTTGTAGATCGTTATGGGATGACTCTTATCTGAATCCATACTACCTAGAGTATACATCACCGTCGCTGTTTACGCCCAATAGATTATAAAAACGCTCGCGCAGAGCATACAGCAGGATGAAGAAACCGGCGCGTCGGGCGCGGGACACATTGGCGGGGCGCGGCGTAAACAGCCCGGACTCCAACTCGGACTTCAACGCTTCGATGTGCTCCGCGGCGGACGGCAATAATTTTTTCAGGCGCGCGGCGCGTTCGTTCGGTGTGGAATAGATGGGTTGCGGCTGGCCCAGCCAGCGCAGACTCAGGTTGATGGCCGAGAAGGACCGCTCGACCGGCTGGAGTTGATTCCACTGCCGCCAATTTTCGATCCATAGCGGTGTGGATAGTCCGCTCCGTTCGATGACGTTGGACAAATACAACGGCATTCGTGTGAATACTCGGTAGCGATAAAACAGGAGGACGATCATGATCGCGGCGAGGATCGGGAGGAGATAGATCAGCGCGCGGCCAAGCATGGTTTGCGCGAACGGCTGACTTGGTTCAGATGCCGTTGTCTCTGCGTTGGGCGCGGTGGGAGTCGGACCTCCTTCTTCATCCGGCCGCGTTCTCGGCGAAACCGCCGCGCCGCCCGCGCCGTTGCTTTGAATCGTCTCTGGCCTCACCAGCGGGTCCTGGCTGACGGTCGGTTCAAACTCCACCCAGCCGATGTCTGGAAAATAAACTTCAGGCCAGGCGTGTGCGTCGCGTTTGCGGACGATGTACGTGCCGTTGGCGTATTCGCCTTGTGCGAAGCCGACTGCCAAGCGCGCTGGGATACCAACCGAACGAAGCAACATCACTTCCGCCGAGGCATAGTAATTGCAAAACCCCTTTTTATATGTGAAGAGCACCCAATCAAGCGGGTCGCGTCCCTCCGGCGCGGCAGGCAGAGTCGTTTCATATTGCAGATTGGCGCGCAGATAGTTTGTGATGTCCGCGGCTTTGTCGTACGGATTGTCCATCCCCTCCGTGATTTTCTCGGCCAACCCTTTGAAATCAGCGCGGATGTTCGGAGGGACTTCGAGATAACGGTCTTTGATCCACTGCGGATATTCCGCGGCGGCCGCGCGCAACTGCTCGATGGTGGGGCTGGCGATCTTTGCGCGGACCTGATACCGTTCGCCGGTGCGAATCGGCGGGGAGGCGTTCCAGGCCAGCACATCGTTGACGTTAATGTCCACGCGCGTGGCGGAGATGATGCTTTGTTTGTCAATCCACACCGGTTGCGAGGGCGTGTAAAGCAGGCTTTGAGTCGGAAGTTGAAAAGTGAATTGCAGAATCACAACGGAGCGATTATTCGCATTGGGAATGCTGATGTTGCCGGAATCAGGATCGAAGTCTAGGTTGGAGGCGGGCGTGCTGGTCCATTGCCCGTCGTTGTAGAAATCATAGACATGACCGCGCCAGTAATATCGAGAACTGGTCGAGCCTTCGAGCGCTTCGACGGTGAAGACCTGCGAATCGCCGACCGCGGCGTTGCGACCGAGGCCGAGGGTATCGCCGTAAAAATTCGAGCCGCCCGAACCATACGGCGCGTTCAGCGAACTGACCGCGTTCGACAAGCGCTCGCGAATCGGTTTGGTAAAACGGGACCACGCGTCGGTGGCGGCCTGCAGGCTTTGAAGCGAGGTGGGAATCGTCCACGCAACGATCACTGCAAGCGAGGCAGTAATGAAGAGTCCGCCAAAGATGTTCGGCCACGAGTCTTCGCTGAGGAAGACGCGGCGCTCTTGCCATTCCTTTTGATGGTTCAAATAATATTGACGACCCAGCAAAAGGATGGCAAGCAAAATGTAAATCGCGATCCACCATGAGGTATGCGGCTGAAAGTTATCATAGGCTTGAATGACCAGAATGCCGACGCCCGATGGAATGATGGCGATCAGCAGATTGCGGTGCCGAATCAGCCAATAGCCTGCGGCCAATGCGACCAGCCAGAACACGAGGCTCACGAGCGCGACGAAGAAAAAGGAATCTTTGACCGGCTGTCTTTGGATAAATTGATTGAACGAAATGAGCAGGACGCGGCTGATATTAAGGAAGCGATCTGCAAAAGGCAAATCTTTCGCCACCGCATTGGTCATTTGCCAGGGGAGGATCGCAAGGGTGTAATCAATGACGAACCAGATCACGGCGCGTCGTTTATATTGGCTGGCGCCCAGCGCCAGCCCGATCACTGTTCCGAACGCGGCTGCGATCTCTGCAAAATAAAGGAAGGGCGCCCAATCAGTGGTGACGAGGCGCGCCGCGGCGGCCTGAATCAGCAAAAACAACAGACCAGCCGAGAGCCAGTCCAATCTGGGCGCGGGTGACTTTTCCATGTTCCGAGTGTACAATAGTTCGTGCGCGGTCGTCAAATCATCCCGGCAATACTGAAACAGATTTCCTGGGTAAAGTCTGATAGAGAGGAGATGCTATGGATTTCTTTCTTGAGAACGGCGTTCGTTTGATCATGCTTATTCAGAATCTGGGCGGATGGCTTGAAACGCCGATGAAGTTCTTTTCATTTCTCGGCTCGGAGTATTTCTTTCTATTTGGTTTGCCAGTTGTGTACTGGTGCATTGACTCGCGGCTGGGGATTCGCATCGGCGTGATCCTTCTTTTCAGCACCGGCCTCAACGATATTTTCAAGTTGGCGCTACAAGGCCCGCGGCCGTATTGGTTCAGCGATCAAGTCAATCCACTGGCGGCGGAATCGTCCTTTGGCGTTCCGTCCGGGCACGCGCAAAATGCAGTCGGCGTGTGGGGCATGATGGCGGACCGCGTTGGGAGATCGTGGGCGTGGATTATCGCTGGTCTTGTCATCTTCCTCATCGGTTTTTCGCGCGTGTATCTGGCCGTTCATTTTCCGCACGATGTTTTGGCTGGCTGGCTTCTCGGCGGAATCACGCTTTGGCTCTTCCTTCTGTTTTGGGATCGCGCCGCGGCCTGGCTCAAGCAAAAATCACTGGCTCGACAAATTTCGATTGCTTTCATCGTTTCGATGGTCTTCGTTTTGCTTGGCGGATTGCTCGTCTACGGATTGCGTGATTACAGCGTCCCTCAAGAATGGATGACCAATGCGGCTCGCGCCGGGGACCCTCTGCCGGCTCCCGTTTCGATGGAGACTTCTCTCACCACCGGCGGGACTCTGTTCGGGCTGGCGGTGGGCCTGGCGTGGATCATGCGTCGAGGCGGCTACCAGGCTTCGGGTCCGGTTTGGATGCGGGCATTGGCTTTGATCGTCGGCCTGATCGGTCTGTTCATTTTGTATTTTGGATTGAAGACCGTCTTTCCATCGGATGAGTCGTTGGCCGCTTATTGCTTTCGATATGTGCGTTACGCCCTGATCGGCTTTTGGATTTCAGGCGGCGCGCCGTGGCTATTTTTTCGCATCAAAATTGTAAGACTTAACCCCTCGGCCAATCTGATATAATCTCAACGCCTGACTCAAAAAATCTTTGTTATGGGATTCGGATGACGCTCGAACGCGGAACTCTTCTTCATAAACGTTATCGCATTGTCGAAATCCTTGGCCAGGGCGGCATGGGCTCGGTCTATCGCGCGGTGGATGAAAATCTCAACGTGGATGTGGCCGTCAAGGAAAACCTTTTTACAACAGATGAATATGCGCGCCAGTTCCGTTTGGAAGCGGTGATTTTGGCGAATCTCCGCCATCCAAATTTGCCGCGTGTGTCCGACCATTTTGTGGTCGGTGAGCAGGGGCAATACCTCGTCATGGACTTCATCGAGGGCGAGGACTTGCGTCAGCGCATGGAGCGCATGGGCACCATCACGGAAGATGACGCGGTCATGGTCGGCGCGGCCATGTGCGATGCGCTCACGTATCTGCACACGCGCAAGCCCTCCATCCTTCATCGCGATATTAAACCGGGCAACGTCAAAATCACACCAGACGGCCACATCTTTTTGGTGGACTTTGGCCTCGCGAAAGTGGTGCAGGGCAGTCAAGCCACCACCACGGGCGCGCGCGCCATGACGCCCGGCTATTCTCCTCCCGAGCAATACGGCACGGCCCGCACCGATCCGCGCACCGATATTTATTCACTGGGCGCGACGTTATACGCGTCGCTGTGTGGGATGATTCCCGAAGACGGTCTTGCGCGCGCCATGGACAACGCGCAGTTAACTCCGCTTCGCAAACGCAATCCGAAGATTTCCCGCCGCCTGGCCGCCGCAATTGAAAAGGCGATGGCAATTGATCCGGTGGATCGTTTCCAAACCGCCGAAGAATTTAAGAAAGCCTTGCTCAGCGCCAAATCCAAAACACAAAGACTGACGGGCGAATTCACGGTCGTGCCTCCGCCCGATGTTCCGAATCTTCCCGCCGAAGAAAACAAGGAAAAAATCAGCAAACCGAAACCCGCTGGCAATGGAGGTGGAATTCCTCTGCCGCCTCCCATTGATGAAGAAAAACCGTTCGTCCCGCCCCGCAAGCGGCGGCGCGGAAGCGGGCTTTTAGTCTGGCTGTTGTTGATTCTTGTCGCGGCTGTCGCGGGCGTGATCGCGTACCCGAATGTGTTACCGGAAAATGTGCGCGGCATGATCATGCCATTTATTCCTTTTGTGAATGTGACTGCCACACCGGCTCCCACCCTTGAACCCACGGCCAGCGCGGCGCCGCCAACGGAAACAACGTCGGCCCCCACAAATACGCCTGAGCCTACTGCAACCTTCACAGCGACGTCAACTGTGGTTGTAGTGAGCGGCACACCGAATACTCCTGTCGCGACCGAGCCTCTCGATACGCCCACCATTGCAGCGACACCCGTCGGCGGCGGAATGGGACAAATCGCGTTTGCGTCCACCCGCAGTGGAGGCAATCCGCAAATTTATCTGACCGATCTCACGGGGGAGGTTGTAAAGCCTCTTACAAATATTCCGAACGGCGCGTGTCAGCCTTCGTGGTCGCCGGATGGATCACAACTCGTCTTTGTTTCACCGTGCACACATCGGGCCGACATTTCTGAACCGCCAACGAAAGGTACCTCCCTTTTCATCATCAATGTGGATGGGATGAACTTGACGCCCCTGCCTACGGTCCCCGGTGGAGATTTTGAGCCGGCCTGGTCGCCGGACGGAACGCGTATCGCGTTCACATCCATTCGTGACGGCCACATGCAAATTTATGTAATGAATCTCGCAGATCAGTCGGTCACGCGCCTGACGGATACTCCCTCCGATGTTGATACGCGTGAGCCTGCCTGGTCTCCATTTGGGAATCAGATCGTCTACGCGGCAAAACGATTCGGCGCGTATCAGATCTGGACGATGACGGACACCGGTCAGGGTCAACAGCAGATCGTGCGGAGCGGTCCAAGTTTATGGGATTACTTCCCGATCTGGTCACCGGATGGAAAGACCATTTTCTTCAACCAACGCAACGCGCAGGGACCGGTTTCGCCGTGGATGATGGACATCGTCTATGAAAACCGCAATCAACCCGCGAACAATTTGGGTTATGCCCCGCTGCCGATTGAAAATTTCCACTACTCGCCCGACGGCCTGTGGTTTGTGTTTGAATACAAAGGAGCAGACGAAAACCGCGATTTGTATTTGATGGACTCCAACGGCGAGCAACGCACACGTCTCACCAAAGACCCCGGCGCGGACTTCGACCCTGCGTGGCGGCCCATGCCAACGCCATGAAGTTCAAAGCTTGCAAGGCGGCAGAAACCTGCCGCCTTTTTATTTCTTACACTCCTCTTATTGACGCCCTTCTTGCCCGCATGTTATGATTTATCCGAAAATCCTGGCACTCTCGAAAAGAGAGTGCCAACTTGTGAACCATGATCGAACTTTCTGAACGCCAGAAGACCCTTCTACTTTTAATCATCCGCGATTACATTGATACCGCCCAACCGGTCGGTTCCAAGCGGCTGGTCGAACATTACCACCTCGACCTGTCTTCAGCCACCATCCGCAACGAGATGTCTGCATTGACTGAGATGGGTTACCTCCGCCAGCCGCATACTTCAGCGGGACGTGTACCGACCGAAGAGGGCTATCGCTACTTTGTCGGCCAGATGATGAACCGGGCCGAACTGCCTGAGTCGATTCAGCGCACCATCTCGCATCAATTCCACCAGGCTCGATCGGACGTTGATCAATGGATGCACCTTGCCGCGTCGGTGCTGGCGCATCAATCGCAGGGTGTTTCAATGGTCACTGCGCCGCATTCCGAGAAGGCGCGCTTCCAGCATGTTGAATTGATCTCCACGCAGGGACGGCAGGTCTTGATGGTGCTCGTCTTGGTGGGAGGTGAAGTCTCACAACAATTGCTGACGCTGGCCGAACCGGTCTCTCAGGAGCGACTCAGCCAGACGGCGGCGCATCTCAACAGACTCTTGAGCGGTCACACGGTGGACGAGCTCGCGGCCCTTCCATCTCGTTCCGACGCGCTCGAGCAGGATATCTTGACCCTTGTCATTCAAGAGATGCGCCGTAGGGCGAAAAGTGTCTCCGGTGAAATTTATACCGACGGCCTGACCAATGTCTTGTCCGAACCCGAGTTCGCCGAATCCGATGAGGCGCGCCGCGCATTGAAACTCTTTGAAGAACGTTCGACCCTGCAAGACCTGTTGGCGCGTTCTACAACCAATAGCGCGGTCGGAGGATTGCAAGTGCTGATCGGCGCAGAGGGTGGCTGGGAGGAACTGCGTCAATGCTCGATGGTTTTAGCGCGCTACGGGGTCCCCGGCATGGCGACCGGTACGCTGGGTGTTCTCGGACCGATGAGAATGTCGTATGCCAAAGCCATCCCGACCGTCCGCTATGTTGCAGGCGTATTGAGCGAACTGGTCAATGATCGCATCGCGGGTGAATAAGAAGGATACTCGATAATTCGATAGTCAATAGCGAGTATAAAGTATCTAATATTGAAAACGAGAGTGAATGTATGACCGAGAAGAAACATCATCCTCAGAAAGAGACTCAACCTGATGAAGTTAAAGAGACTCAGGCTGGGGCGGAGGCCATGCCCGAATCCGTCGAGCAGGTCAACGCGGAGATGGAGGCGTTGATGAAACGTCTCGAAGAAGCCGAGGCAAAAGTCGCGGAACATCTGGACGGCTGGCAACGCGCCCAGGCGGAGTTCATCAATTACAAAAACCGCGTCCAGCGCGATCAGGAAACGATGAAAACCCTGATGAAGGGCGACATCATCAAGAAGTTCCTGCCCGTGCTCGACGACCTGGAGCGCGCTTTGCAAAACCGCCCAACTGATACCGGGCCGTGGGTGAGCGGGATCGAGTTGATTCAGAAAAAAATGCAAGTGATCCTTGAATCGGAAGGTGTCAAACGCATCGAGGCGGAAGGACAGGTCTTCGACCCGAATTTTCACGAAGCGATTTCGCACGAAACGGTTGAGGGAGTCGAAAGCGGACATGTGATTGCGGTGGTGCAGAATGGTTACACCCTCGGCGATAGAGTCGTCAGGCCGGCCCTTGTGAGGGTGGCGCAATAAAATAAAACGCGAATGGAGCGAATGACCGAATTTCGCGAATAGAACGAAATTCGAGACATTCGCTTGTTCGTGGAATGTGCGTTAAAAAATATTCAGGAGAACTCATGACAAAAATCATTGGCATTGATCTCGGCACGACCAACTCCGTTGCGGCGGTGATGCAGGGCGGTGAGCCGCTCGTGATTCCATCGGCAGAGGGCGAGCGGCTGGTTCCATCCGTCGTGGCAGTCAACAAAAATCACGAACGTCTTGTCGGACGTGTGGCGCGCAACCAGGCCATCATCAACGCGCAGAATACCATCTTCTCGATCAAGCGTTTCATGGGACGCAAGTCCGACGACCCCGAGGTGGAACGCACGAAGAAGCGCGTTCCTTACGAAGTGACTGAAGCGCCCAATGGCGATGTGCGCGTGAAGTTGGACGAAAAAGATTACAGTCCGCCCGAGATCTCAGCCATGATTCTGGCCAAGATCAAAGCGGATTGCGAAGCCTATCTCGGCGAACCGGTCACCCAGGCGGTCATCACCGTCCCGGCGTACTTCAACGACGCGCAACGCAACGCCACAAAAGATGCAGGCAAGATCGCGGGACTCGAAGTCCTGCGCATCATCAACGAGCCGACGGCTTCATCGCTGGCTTACGGCCTCGATAAAAAGAAAAATGAAATTATCGCCGTCTATGATTTGGGCGGCGGCACGTTCGATATTTCGATTCTCGATGTGGGTGAGGGAGTCTTCCAGGTCCGTTCCACGAGCGGCGACACCTTCCTCGGCGGCGACGACTTCGATCAGCGCATCATGGATTACCTCGCCGACCAATTCCAAAAAGACAATGGCATTGATCTGCGCGGCGACCGTCAGGCGCTCCAGCGTTTGAAGGAGGCCTCGGAGAAGGCCAAGATCGAACTTTCCACCACGATGCAGACCGAGATCAATCTGCCTTACATCACCGCGGATGCCAGCGGCCCGAAACATCTCGTCACAACCCTCACGCGTTCCAAACTTGAGCAACTCACTGCCGATCTCGTGGATCGCACCATTGCGCCGCTCAAGCAGGCCTTGGCAGATGCCGGTCTGCAGGCGAGCCAGATCAACGAAGTTGTGATGGTCGGCGGCATGACGCGCATGCCCGCCGTTCAAGATCGCGTGCGCGCCTTCTTCGGCAAGGAGCCGCACAAAGGCGTCAACCCCGATGAAGTCGTGGCGGTCGGCGCGGCCATTCAAGCCGGCGTGCTCGGCGGCGAGGTGAAGGATATTCTTCTGCTGGATGTGACTCCGCTCACGCTCTCCATCGAGACTTTGGGCCGGGTCGCCACGCCACAGATCGAACGCAACACGACGATCCCCACCCGCCGCAGCCAGGTATTTTCCACCGCGTCGGATAATCAGACTCAGGTTGAGATTCACGTTTTACAGGGCGAACGCCCGATGGCCGCGGATAATAAATCCCTCGGCAAATTTATTTTGGATGGCATTCCGCCCGCACCGCGCGGCGTTCCTCAGATCGAAGTTACATTCGATATTGATGCGAATGGCATTCTCAAAGTCACCGCGCAGGACAAGGCCACCGGCCGCTCTCAACACATCACCATCACGGCTTCGTCCGGCCTTTCGGACGCCGAGGTGGAGAAGATGCGTCAGGATGCCGAGGCCCACGCGGACGAAGACCGCAAGCGCAAGGAATTAATCGAAGCGCGCAACAACGCGGATAACACAGCCTACGCGGCTGAAAAAGCGTTGAGGGAATTCGGAGATAAAGTTCCAGCGGAGATCAAAGCCGAGATCGAGGCGAAAACGGCTGAGGTCAAGAAAGCCGCGGAAGGGGAGGACGCGGCCGCTATCCGGTCCGCGACGGAGGCGCTTGGGCAGGTCATCCAGAAGATCGGCGCGTCCGTCTACGAACAACCGAACGCGGCAGGTGGCGATCCGAATCAATCTGGTCCATCTAATCCCGGACCCGATGTGGTGGATGGAGAAGTAAAAGAGTAGCCTCGCTCGAGGCGGCGTCTCGCCGCCGAGGACGGCGGCTTGAGCGAATATGAGCAACCGCGATTACTACGATGTGCTGGGTGTTGGGCGGAACGCCAGCGATGATGAGATCAAAAGCGCGTTCCGCAAATTGGCGCGCCAGTATCATCCCGACGTAAACAAAGAACATGACGCCGAAGAAAAATTCAAAGAGATCAACGAAGCGTATGGCGTCTTATCTGATCCCGACAAGCGCGCCCGCTACGATCGCTTTGGCAAAGAAGGCCTCGGCAACATGGGCGGCTTCCACGATTACACCGTGGATTTTGCCGACATCTTCGATGAACTGTTCGGCGGATTCGGATTCTCGACAAGCCGCCGTTCGCGCCGGACCCCGAGGCGGGGGCGCGATCTTCAAATGACCCTCACGCTGACGTTCGAAGAGGCCGTCTTCGGCGTTGAGAAAGAGATCGAGTTCGAACGCGAGGAGACCTGCTCGCGCTGTGGCGGGTCGGGTGCGGAGCCGGGCACCGCGCCGACGCGTTGTTCCACATGCGGCGGTCAGGGCGAGGTGCGGCAAGTCCGTCAGACGATTCTCGGTCAGATGGTGCAAACGACAACCTGCCCAACCTGCGGCGGACGCGGCGAAATAATTTCTTCGCCGTGTCGCACATGTCATGGCGGTGGGTTGGAACGGAAACGAGTCAACAAGAAAGTGCAGATTCCGGCGGGTGTGGACGCGGGCACGCAGATCAGGCTGGCGGGTGAGGGTGGGCCGGGAATCTATGGCGGGCCGAACGGCAGTTTGTTTTTGGTGTTGGATATTCAGCCGCATAAATTCTTCAAACGCCGCGAGAACGACATCATTTTGAATCTCGACATCAACATCGCGCAAGCCACGCTCGGCGCGGAGGTTCAAGTGCCGACTCTCGATGGTGATGAGAAATTGAAGATCCCTGCCGGAACTCAGCCCGGAAAAATCTTTCACATGAAAGGCAAAGGCGTGCCGCACCTGCGCCGCAAGGATCATCGCGGCGACCAGTTGGTGATTGTCAATGTGGAAATCCCATCCAAGTTGACGAAGGAACAGCGCGAAATTTTCGAGAAGTTAGCCGCCACGCTCGGCACCGCGGTCAAGCCAAAGGAGAAGGGATTTTTGGATTGGCTGAACGAGGCGCTGGGAGGATAGTTATCAGTATCCAGTTTCAATAAGCAGTAGCCAGTGAGCGGACGAAAGTCCGCCTATTGTTTTATAATCAATTCCATGCAGAATACGCACACTCACCCTCACTTTGGCGATGTCGCCCGGCAGATCGCTTCGCGGCTGTCGCTTTCGTTGTTCATCACGCTGGCTTTTGTCATCGTCGAAGCCGGGGCAGGGGTTTTTGCCAACAGTCTGGCGCTTCTTACCGATGCCGGTCACAATCTCACCGATGTGATCGCGCTCGGTCTGAGCTGGTTTGCCATCCGCCTCACCGCCCAACCGGCAAACGCGCAAAAGACCTATGGCTATCATCGCGCCGGAATCCTGGTCGCGCTGGTCAACTCGACTACGCTGGTGTTGATCTCGCTCGGTGTTTTCTACGAAGCCTACAAACGCTTTGTCACTCCGCCTGAAATCAAATCGGTTGTGTTGATTGTCGTGGGGTTGATCGCCGTGGTGGTCAATTTGGTCACGGCTCTGCTGGTTCGGCGCGGCAGTGATACCGACCTGAACCTGCGCTCGGCGTTTCTGCATCTAATGGGAGATGTGATCTCCACCATCGGCGCGGTGATCGCGGGGGTGATCATTTATTTCACCAAAGCCGAATGGCTCGATCCGTTTGTCAGCGTGTTGATCGGTCTTCTGATTTTATGGAACGCCTTTGGCATCCTGCGCGAAACTGTGGATATCCTGCTCGAGTCCACGCCGCGCGATGTGAACATGAAGACCATGGTGGATGACATCACAAAGGTCAAGGGTGTGCTCGGCATTCATGATCTGCACGTGTGGAGCATCACGCGCGGCCTGCGGACGATGTCGGCTCATATCCTGACCGATGACGTGTCCATCAGTGAAGGTGCGGAGATTCAGCGTCAGATCAATGAAATCGTCTATCATCACTACAACGTCGGCCATGCGACGTTACAACTCGAATGTGTGGGCTGTGACCCCGACGCGTTGTATTGCGACTTGAACGGCAACACGCACCAGCACGCGGCGGTGGGAAAATAATTTCGGAAGCGAATCCGCTTTTGGGTCCGGGAATGAAGCGGGGTTAAATCTTTTTGCCCGCGAAGAATCCAATCGCCGCAAGTCCGCCTGCAAGCAATCCTGCTTCGCCAATCAAATACAACCAGGCGATCTTTCCGCGCAGGGCGAGGTCCTGAGAGCCGGTGATATTCCCGCCTTTGACGAAATAGTAAACATAAGGCCGCCATTGGCTTTGCTGATATTTCATGAATCCAGCAAAACCGCCGAGGCCGGTTTTTTCTTTGAGAAACGAATCGAGCGACCCGGATGCAGTTGCTCTATCCACGTTTTGTGCGGACTCGATGCGCGTCGTGATGCGCGCATCGAAGATGGAATATTCGGTGCAGTGAAAGGCAGTGAAGATTGCCAGGCCCATCAGCAATCCGCATAGCGCGTTGTAGAGCGCGTTCGATGTTTTGGAAAATTTCAAAGTGGGGAGGAAGAATGCGAGGCCAATTGCCAGAAGAAGGAATGGAAATACAAAGAGCATGTAAAAGTATTGGCCGATGATATACCCGATGAGGCCCGCGATACTGCCGGTCAGGATCGAAGCCGGCAAAAGGATGAGATGTTGTTTTGAAAAACGGGAGTTGGAAATTTGTTGTGTCATAACGTGTTTGCAGATTATAGCATCTTGTCTTTGCATTTATAATGAACGAAAAGGAGTCGTCTATGAAATGGATTACCCGCTCTCACGTGCATGTGGATCGCGTGGCTTGTCCGTGGCTGATCGCGCGCTTTATTGACAACGAAGCGGAATTTTTATTTGTGCCTGCCAGTCAGATCGAGAAAGTTTCAAAAGAGACCGGAGCCATTCCCTTCGATGCGCCGGGCGTCGAGCTCGGTCATCACGAAGGACGCTGTTCGTTCGAATCCATTATTCTCAAGTATGGACTCAAGGAACCGGGACTTTTGCGTCTTGCGAAAATCGTTCATGCCGCGGATGTATCCGAAGATATTGACAAAGACCCGCTCGCGCGCGGGCTGGAGGCGATTGCCAGCGGCTACAGCCTGCGCTTCCCCGACGATGAAGAGAATCTCGCGCATCAGTTTGAAGTCTACGACGCGTTGTATGCGTGGTGCCGATTACAAGTTGCGAGAGAACAAAAATAAACTTTTGAACCGCGAAGATCGCCAGGGACGCGAAGAGAAATTAAAGGCTCTTTGCGCTCTTCGCGTGCTTCGCGGTTAATCTATATTCAACAATGAAAACCAACCGCGATATCATCACGCTCTTTTCCACGCGCATCATCCGTCTGTTCTGTTACGGATTTCTCTCCGTCATCCTCGCGCTGTACCTCGCGCAAGCGGGCCTCGACGAAAAACAAATCGGCCTGCTCTTCACGCTCACGCTGGCGGGCGACGCGGGCATCACGCTTTGGCTCACCACTTCGGCAGATCGCTTTGGCCGCAAGCGCACGCTCATCCTCGGCGCGTTGCTCATGCTTGGCGCGGGCGTGGTCTTCATCGTCACGCGCAACGTCGTCGTGCTCATGGCCGCCGCGATCATCGGCGTCATCAGTCCGAGCGGCAACGAGATCGGCCCGTTCCTTTCCGTTGAGCAGGCCTCGCTGAGTCATCTTCTCCCAAACGAAAAGCGGACTCAAATTTTTGCATGGTACAACCTCGTTGGATCATTCGCGACCGCGGTGGGCGCGCTGACAGGTGGATGGCTGGCTCAATTATTGCAAGCGCGCGGGATGTCCGCGCTGGAGGCGTATCGCGTGGTGCTGATGGGATATGCCATCGGCGGACTCATCCTCGGCATTCTCTTCCTCTCGCTCTCGCGGGACGTTGAGGTGGGCGCGGCCTCCCAACCCGCATCCACGCCGACAATTCTCGGACTCCATAAATCCCGCAAAGTGGTCATTCAGTTGAGCACATTCTTTGCTTTGGATGCTTTCGCAGGCGGCTTTGTCGTTCAATCCTTGATTGCATATTGGTTCTATGTCAAATTTGGAATCGACGCGGGGATCATTGGCTCGATCTTCTTTGGCGCGAACGTGCTGGCGGGCATCTCCGCTTTGCTGGCGGTGCGTATCGCCAACAAGATTGGACTGATCAACACCATGGTCTTTACCCACATCCCGTCGAATATCTTGTTGATTCTTGTGCCTTTAATGCCCACACTTCCGCTGGCAATCGTTGTTTTGCTTTTGCGCTTCAGCATCTCGCAAATGGATGTGCCGACGCGCCAATCGTACACGATGGCGGTCGTCGCGCCGGACGAACGTTCCGCCGCCTCGGGCGTGACGAGCATCGCGCGCTCGGTTGGCGCGGCGATCTCTCCCTCGCTGACGGGAATCTTCCTGGCCTCGCCGGCACTGCTCAGTCTGCCATTCTTTCTATCAGGTGGATTGAAAATCGTTTATGATATTTTGTTGTATCGAAGTTTCCGCACGATGAAACCACCGGAGGAGAGTTAACGTCATCGCGAGTGAAGCGATCCCGCGTAAATGAGGGGATTGCTTCGTCGCTTCGCTCCTCACAATGACATGTAAATTATGAACTGGCTTGAAGTTTCTCTGACTGTAAATGGCGAATTGGCCGAAGCCGTGGCGGATGTGCTGGCGCGTTTTGCTCCGAACGGCGTGATGACCGAGCAGGGCGTCAAGTTTGTCAATGACGAAGATGAAGGCACCGCGACCGGGCCGATCACCGTCCGCGCGTATTTGCCGATGAATGAAACGATCGAAGAAACCCGGCAGAAACTCGAAGAGTCATTGTATTATCTTGGCCTCATCCAGCCTTTGCCAGCGCCGACGTTCACGCCCATCGCTGACCAGAACTGGATGGAGACATGGAAGCAACATTACAAGCCCATCCCGATTGGCAAGCGATTGGTGATTGTCCCTGCGTGGTTGGATTCGCCTGAGCCGAATCGCATCGCGATCAAAATTGATCCCGGCATGGCGTTCGGCACCGGCACCCACCCGACGACGCAGTTGTGCCTCGCGTTGATGGAGAAAGCGATAGGGGATGGATCATGGTTAATAGAAAATCGTTCGGCCATTAGCCATGATCCATTAACCGTAATTGACGTCGGTTGTGGCTCTGGCATTCTGTCCATCGCGGCGTTGAAGTTGGGAGCAAAGCAAGTCCTCGGCGTGGACATTGACGTTGAATCCGTCAGCAATTCGCGTGAGAACGCGAATACAAATGGGATTGGTGATGAATTGATTTTGGGTCAAGGTTCGGTGAAGGAGATTCTGAATGGCAAGTTTACGTTCAAGTCCGCGCCGCTGGTGGTGGCGAATATCCTCGCGCCAATCATCATCCGTCTCTTCGACGCGGGGCTGGCAGATTTGGTCGAACCGGGCGGCGCGATCATTTTGAGCGGGATTCTGCAAGAGCAGAGTCAAAGCGTGATTGAGGCCGCGCAGGCCAAAGGTCTAAGAATGAGCGAGAAGAGTCAAATGGGGGATTGGGTCGCGTTGGCCTGTCGAAAACTTTAAACCTGCAACCTTCAAACATTTTGTGCTATCATAACCACAACATGGATCGCCGCCGTTTGATTTATTACCTGCTGTTGAATGTCTTTGTCTCCGCTTGCGTGACGTCGGCCATCCTGTACTGGTATGACCGAAACTACCGTGCCGTGACCCTGCCACAATCGCCCGCGCTTTCTTCCAATCCCACAGGCTCTGCACCGATTCAAACTGCTCAGCATGGCACAGTGCAAATTGTCAGCGTGATCGGAGCTGGAACGTTGAATGTGGAATCGGTGGTGGTCAAATACACGGGCGACGGTGAACTTGATCTGACGGGCTGGCATCTCAAAGATGCGAAGGGCAGTACATATACGTTTCCGCCCTTTAAATTGTTCAAGAACGGCGCGGTGCAAGTCCACACTGCGGGCGGGACCAACACGGCGATTGATTTATATTGGAATCAGAACAGCGCCGCCTGGCAATCGGGTGAGGCCGTTCTGTTGACGGATGCAAATGGAAATGTGCAGGATAGCTATCCTGTGCCGTGAACTGAGGACGGATTACTGAAAACCGGTTGCTGAAATGTCGCAGGCTCTTTATCGTAAATACCGCCCAAAAGGATGGACCGAGGTCATCGGACAAGATCACATCGTCCAGACTCTCAAGAACGCGATCGTCGCAGATCGTGTCGGTCACGCGTATTTGTTCGCGGGCCCGCGCGGCACGGGCAAGACGACTCTGGCGCGGCTATTGGCGAAGGCGGTCAATTGTCTCAATGAAGACCGCGCCAAACGTCCGTGCAATGAATGTGAAAACTGCAAAGCCGTCAACGAGAATCGTTTCCTCGATCTGATCGAAGTTGACGCGGCTTCCAACACCAGCGTGGATGATGTGCGCGACTTGCGCGATAAGATCAACTTCTCGCCCTCGCAGGGCAAGTTCAAAATCTATATCATTGACGAAGTCCACATGCTTTCGACCGCGGCCTTCAACGCGCTTCTTAAAACGCTTGAAGAGCCGCCGCCGCACGCCATCTTTGTTTTGGCGACCACTGAGATTCACAAAATCCCCGCCACCGTTTTGTCGCGCTGTCAGCGACATGAATTCCGCCGCGTGCCGGTGGACGAGATCGTCGCGCAACTCAAGTCCATTGTGAAAGCCGAAAAGATTCAAGCTGACGATGAAGCGCTTTCGGTCATCGCGCGGCAGGCGGGCGGCGGTCTGCGCGATGCCATCTCCTTGCTCGATCAACTTGCTTCAACCGGGACGAAGATTACCTTGCAATTGACTCAGACTGTGCTTGGCACTGCGACGAGTCAGACCGTGCTGGACATCATCGCTTCCATCCTTGACCGTGAGCCGGGACGCGGCCTCGAGACGATTCATCGTGCCCTCGACTCTGGCGCCGATCCGCGCTCGCTGGCGCGTCAAATTGTCGAGTATCTGCGCGGGCTGATGCTGATTCAACTTGGCAACGGCGATCAAGTCGAAACCACAAAGGATATCAAAGAGAAAATGACCGTTCACGCAAAATCATTTTCCACGCCGGATGTTTTGCGCATGATGAAAATTTTCAACAACGCCGCAGTGGATACACGCGGCGGATGGCAACCGTCACTTTCTTTGGAATTGGCCCTGGCTGAAGCGATAGAAATTCCGGATGAGTCGCCCGCTTCGCCTCCCACCCCGAAAGCGGCTCCTGCTAAAGCGACTAAAGCCGCCATTACGAATCAACCTGCTAAAACGGAGTCCGCTTCAGGTCAAAGCAAAGAAGCGGTGATCGGTCTCGCGGAAATTGTCAAAGCGTGGAAAGATGTCCGCGCGGTGATCAGGCCCGCGCATCCCGGAATCGAGGCTTTGCTCAATTCCTGCAAACCGATGGATGTGCGCGGCGATGAGTTGGTTTTGGGATTCCAATCTGACAAAGTGTTGGCGCTGATGGATCGCTCTGAACAGCTCGAGGTGACGCGCAAGGCGATTGCCGATGTGCTCGGCGTGACTTTGCAAATCAAATGTGTGGTGACGAATGCGAAGGGCAAACTGCCGCCGGATGTGCCGCAGGATGGCATGGTAGCCACCGCGCTCAATCATGGCGGTGAGATCGTGGATGTGCAGGAATAGCGATACTCGATAATCGAAATTCGATTCGCGCATATCGAATAACTGAGAGCGAGGTTTTTTTATGGCTAAAGGATTTAATAAAGGCCCCACGGCGGGCGGTGGCGGCATGATGCAACAACTGCAACGCATGCAACAGCAATTGGCGGAGGCACAAGCGAAACTCGCCGAGGAAACTGTCACTGCCACGGCGGGTGGAGGCGCGATCAAAGTTGTGATGACTGGTGATCAGAAATGCAAGTCGGTCGAGATCTCTGCGGCTTTGTTGAAAGACGCGGATGCGGAGATGTTGCAGGATTTGGTTTTGTCGGCTGTCAACATGGCGCTGGATCAATCGCGTGAACTGGCTTCGCAGAGGCTGGGTCCATTGGCGGGTGGGTTGCCGTTCTAAAGTTCCATGTTCCAGGTGCCAAGTCGCTTGGAATATGGAACCTAACACTTGAAACTTATGTTACTCCCCGAACCTATTCAGAAATTGATCAATGCGTTTGAGAGATTACCGGGCATCGGGCCGAAGTCGGCTTCGAGGCTGGCGTTTTATCTTTTGCGCGCGCCGGAAGATATTCCGCAGGATTTGTCTGAAGCCTTGAACGATTTGAAGAACAAGGTCGCGTTTTGCGAGGAGTGTTTCAATATCACGGAGGCAGGTCGGGCGCGCTGTGAAATTTGCGAGAATACGCGGCGGGATGGCTCGGTGATTTGCGTAGTCGAGGAGGCGCTGGATGTTTTGGCGTTGGAGAGAATCGGCGCGTATCAAGGGAAGTATCACGTGCTACATGGAGTGTTGTCACCAATTGAGGGCGTTGGCCCGGATGACATCAAGGTCAAGCCTTTGCTCGAGCGTGTAGCGCGCGGTGGAGTGAAAGAAGTTATTCTCGCGACCAATCCGAGCATGGAGGGCGATGCGACGGCGCTGTATTTGCAGGGTCAGCTGAAACCATACGGTGTGCACGTGACGCGTTTGGCGCGTGGTTTGCCCGTCGGCGGGGATTTGGAATATGCGGATCAGAACACGTTGTTACGGGCGCTATCGGGCAGGCAGGAGATGAGTTAGTTTCATGGGTTAAGTAGTTTGGTGGGTAGAAAAGTAGCCGGGTAACAGAGGCAGGCTCGAGGTCGGGAGTGAAGCGAAATTTTTAAGGTTGGGTTGTCCGATAAGTATTGACAAAGTTCATGAAAGGCGTATAATCAGCGTTCGCCAGTGAAATTCAAACCGATCTCGTCCCCCTGACAGATCATTGAAAACCGAGTAGAGCGTCTCCGGTCAGAGACACAAACCGAATGAGGTTTCGCAGTCTGACTAGCCGATGCGAAAGAGGCATCGGTATTTTCGTCTGCTTAGAAGGCTTGGCAGGAGAAGCGCCTGCGCTTTGGCGGGCAGAGACGCCGCGGAGCAATCCGCTCACATAATTGGACGCACCTTAACAACTGAAAAGTGATAGGAAGCAACAAGTCAATCCAGTGAAAAATCCGTAACTTACGCTCGTAAGAGCGATATTTTTTGCGGAGAGTTTGATCCTGGCTCAGGATGAACGCTGGCGGCGTGCCTAATACATGCAAGTCGAACGAGGTGCCTTTGTAGCAATACGAGGGTATCCTAGTGGCGAACGGGTGAGTAACGCGTTGGTGACCTGCCCCAAAGTGTGGGATAACAGTCCGAAAGGACTGCTAATACCGCATGTGGTCATCGGGTTTAGAAACCGATGTCTAAAGCAGTAATGCGCTTTGGGAGGGGCCTGCGTCCCATCAGCTAGTTGGTGAGGTAACGGCTCACCAAGGCGACGACGGGTAGGGGACCTGAGAGGGTGGCCCCCCACAATGGAACTGAAACACGGTCCATACACCTACGGGTGGCAGCAGTAGGGAATATTGCACAATGGGCGAAAGCCTGATGCAGCAACGCCGCGTGCACGAAGAAGGTCTTCGGATCGTAAAGTGCTTTTCTGGGAGATGAGAAAGGACAGTATCCCAGGAATAAGTCTCGGCTAACTACGTGCCAGCAGCCGCGGTAAAACGTAGGAGGCAAGCGTTATCCGGATTCACTGGGCGTAAAGCGCGTGCAGGCGGTTCGGTAAGTTGGGCGTGAAATCTCCTGGCTTAACTGGGAGAGGTCGTTCAATACTACCGGGCTAGAGAGCAGTAGAGGAAGATGGAATTCCCGGTGTAGTGGTGAAATGCGTAGATATCGGGAGGAACACCAGTGGCGAAGGCGATCTTCTGGACTGTTTCTGACGCTCAGACGCGAAAGCTAGGGTAGTAAACGGGATTAGAGACCCCGGTAATCCTAGCTGTAAACGATGTGAACTTGGCGTTGGAGGTGTCAAAACCTTCGGTGCCGAAGCAAACGCGATAAGTTCACCGCCTGGGGACTACGATCGCAAGATTAAAACTCAAAGGAATTGACGGGGGCCCGCACAAGCAGCGGAGCGTGTGGTTTAATTCGATGCTACACGAAGAACCTTACCTGGGCTTGACATGCAAGTGGTAGAGATCTGAAAGGTGACCGACCCGCAAGGGAGCTTGCACAGGTGTTGCATGGCTGTCGTCAGCTCGTGTCGTGAGATGTTCGGTTAAGTCCGCTAACGAGCGCAACCCTCGCTGTATGTTACATGTGTCATACAGGACCGCCGGTATTAAGCCGGAGGAAGGTGGGGATGACGTCAAGTCAGCATGGCCTTTATGTCCAGGGCTACACACACGCTACAATGGGCAGTACAATGGGTCGCTAAGCCGCGAGGTAGAGCCAATCCCCAAAGCTGTCCTCAGTTCAGATCGCAGGCTGCAACCCGCCTGCGTGAAGTCGGAGTTGCTAGTAAACGCGCGTCAGCTATAGTGCGTTGAATACGTTCTCGGGCCTTGTACACACCGCCCGTCACGTCATGGGAGCTGGTAACACCTGAAGCCGGTAGTCTAACTGCAAAGAGGACGCCGTCGAAGGTGGTGCTGGTGACTGGGACGAAGTCGTAACAAGGTAGGAGTACCGGAAGGTGCGCCTGGATCACCTCCTTTCTAGAGTTCGTGAGCACGATCCCTACGACAAGATCGGTGCTCTATATGTCCTTCGCGGTGAAGGACGATGGATTGAAAATGTTTCCTATCACTTCTCAGTTGTCGAGGTGAAGACCCTGGGCTTGTAGCTCAGCTGGTTAGAGCACAGTCCTGATAAGACTGGGGTCACAGGTTCGAATCCTGTCAAGCCCACTAACCCAAGCAAGTCCTGGGGATGTAGCTCAGTGGGAGAGCAGCGCCTTTGCAAGGCGAAGGTCGCGGGTTCAAATCCCGCCATCTCCACTGAGTTCGTCGAGAGTGTTGATGGTTGTGTTGGTCAAGGAGTGAGACAAGAGTTGTTAAACGGTACGCAGACATAAGGTCTAGAAATGCACCGCTCTGTTTGTTGGGTTGATCGCGGCCCGGCGGTGTATGCCGGGTCGTGTTGTCTCTAAAGTCAAAATCGAGTAGTTTGAAGGGTGACCGATGCCCTGGATCCATATCAAGAGCATCGTTCACCGGTCAATCGGTGAGTTTGTACCTTAATAACTGAATAGCATTTGATGTAGGCCGATAAAGCAATTTATCGAAACAGAAAAGTATCAATTTCTCCGCATCACGTGGAGAAGCTACTAAGAGCTTACGGTGAATGCCTTGGCGCCAAGTGCCGATGAAGGACGCGGGACACTGCGATAAGCCTCGGGGAGCCGTGTACAGGCAACATATCCGAGGATTTCCGAATGAGGAAACTCGCTCGAGCGCACCTCGAGCATCCTCTTACCGAACACATAGGTTTGAGGAAGGGCACCCAGGGAACTGAAACATCTAAGTACCTGGAGGAAAAGAGATCATTTCCCTAGTAGTGGCGAGCGAACGGGAATCAGCTCAAACCGTCTCTGCTTGCAGAGACGGGGTTGTAGGGTCCGGCACATGGGAGTCACAAAATAGTCAGTTAGCGGAATGGTGTGGGAAAGCCAGCCATAGAGGGTAACAGCCCCGTATGCGAAAACTGATTGTCTCCCGCTGGATACCTGAGTACTGCCGTGCACGCTAATACGGCAGGAATCTGGGGAGTCCACTCTCCAAAGCTAAATACATTTGGCGACCGATAGTGAACAAGTACCGTGAGGGAAAGGTGAAAAGTCCCCCTGTTAGGGGAGTGAAATAGAACCTGAAACCGTAAGCTTACAAGCAGTTGGAGGGCTAACAGCGGGTCGGTGTCCCTGCGAAAGCAGGTGACGCGCCGCTATGCCTGACAGCGTGCCTCTTGGAGAATGAGCCTGCGAGTTAATCTCAGTGGCAAGGTTAAGGGAGTGACACCCGAAGCCGTAGCGAAAGCGAGTCTGAATAGGGCGTATAGTCGCTGGGATTAGGCCCGAAACCGGGTGAGCTACCCATGGGCAGGGTGAAGCGAGTCTAATCACTCGTGGAGGCCCGAACTTACTAATGTTGCAAAATTAGAAGATGACCTGTGGGTAGAGGTGATATGCCAAACGAACTCGGAGATAGCTGGTTCTCCCCGAAATAGCTTTAGGGCTAGCGTCATGCGTTTAGTACTGGAGGTACAGCACTGAATGGGCTAAGGGGCTTACAGCTTACTGAACCCAATCAAACTCGGAATGCCAGTACTCAATAGCATGGCAGTCGGACTCCGGGAGATGAGTTTCGGGGTCGAAAGGGAAACAGCCCAGATCATCAGCTAAGGTCCTTAAATCTACACTAAGTGGGAAACGAGGTGAGGTTACTTGAACAACCAGGAGGTTGGCTTAGAAGCAGCCACCCTTTAAAAAGTGCGTAACAGCTTACTGGTCTAGTGACCTTGCGCGGAAAACTTAACGGGGCTAAGTGTAGTACCGAAGCTATGGGACTTGCGCAAGCAAGTCGGTAGGGGAGCGTTCTGTCAGCGGTGAAGGTCGATCGATAAGGGCGACTGGAGCGGACAGAAGTGAGAATGCAGGCATGAGTAGCGTACAAACACGTGAGAACCGTGTTCGCCGTATATCTAAGGTTTCCGACGCCAGGTCATTCCGCGTCGGGTTAGTCGGGTCCTTAGCCGAGGCCGAGAGGCGTAGGTGATGGACATCCGGTCAACATTCCGGAACCGCTCATTAGTGCGATGGGAGGACGCAACGAGATAGGCCAGCCCATTATTGGATTTGGGTGCGATCTGTCAAGACGTTGAGACTGGTAGGAAAATCCGTCAGTCGAGTCGAGACAATAGCGAGCCGTAAGGCATAAGTGGCTGAGTTTTGTTGCCGAGAAAAGTCTCTAAGCATAACTTTTGAGCGCCCGTACCGCAAACCGACACTGGTAGATGGGTAGAGTATACCAAGGCGAACGGGAGAACCTTCGTTAAGGAATTAGGCAACATGACCCCGTAACTTCGGGAGAAGGGGTACCCTCTGAGGTGCAAGCCTTGGAGGGTCGCAGTGAAATGGCTCTGGCGACTGTTTAACAAAAACACAGGTCTCTGCTAAGCCGTAAGGCGATGTATAGGGGCTGACGCGTGCCCAGTGCCGGAAGGTTAAGGAGAGAGGTTAGCCGCAAGGCGAAGCTTTGAACCGAAGCCCCGGTGAACGGCGGCCGTAACTATAACGGTCCTAAGGTAGCGAAATTCCTTGTCGGGTAAGTTCCGACCCGCACGAACCGCGTAACGATCAGAGCACTGTCTCGACGAAGGACCCGGTGAAATTGAAATGGCTGTGAAGATGCGGCCTACCCGCAGCAGGACAAAAAGACCCCGTGGAGCTTTACTGCAACTTGGCATTGCATTTGGGTATCGTCTGTGTAGCATAGGTGGGAGGCTTTGAAGCTGGGGCGTCAGCCTCGGTGGAGCCATCAGTGAAATACCACCCTGATGATATTTAGATTCTAACCCCGTTCCGTCATCCGGGCGGGGGACCGTGCCAGGTGGGCAGTTTGACTGGGGCGGTCGCCTCCTAAAAGGTAACGGAGGCGCCCAAAGGTTCCCTCAGGTGGAATGGAAACCCACCACAGAGTGTAAAGGCATAAGGGAGCTTGACTGTAAGGCCAACGCGCCGAACAGAGACGAAAGTCGGGCTTAGTGATCCCACGATACCGCGTGGAAGGGTCGTGGCTTACCGGATAAAAGCTACCCCGGGGATAACAGGCTGGTGAAGTCCAAGAGTTCACATCGACGACTTCGCTCGGCACCTCGATGTCGGCTCATCGCATCCTGGGGCTGGACAAGGTCCCAAGGGTCGGGCTGTTCGCCCGTTAAAGCGGTACGCGAGCTGGGTTCAGACCGTCGTGAGACAGGTCGGTCTCTATCCGCTGTGGGCGCAAGGGATTTGAAGGGAGCTGCTCCTAGTACGAGAGGACCGGAGTGGACAGACCTCTGGTGTGCCAGTTGTTCCGCCAGGAGCATTGCTGGGTAGCTATGTCTGGCAGAGATAACCGCTGAAAGCATCTAAGTGGGAAACTCGCCCTAAGATTAGATCCCTGTAATCCCATAAGGGAGTAAGACCGCAGGTAGACCACCTGCTATATAGGCAGTAAGTGTAAGCGCAGTAATGTGTTAAGCTAAACTGTACTAATGGTCGAGGGCTTAATCCCGTGGTGCGGAGAACTTGGTACTTTTCAACTACATTTATAATGCTATTCAGGACAACGTTGTGAAAACGTCCCTTGGTGATTTGAGCGATGTGGGTACACCCGGTCCCATCCCGAACCCGGTAGTTAAGCACATCAGCGCCGATGGTACTTGGAGGGCGACCTCCCGGGAGAGTAGGTCATTGCCAAGGGGCTTTTCTTTTAACATGCTATCGTGTATAATCCCCCACGTTGGTTCGGTTGAGGGACTCCCGTCCCCATCATTGACATTCGAGGAGTGTGAAGCGCTTATTTGATCGCAAGGTCATCTTTGGTCGTTTCGGTTCAGACACCGCCCTCAGCCGTCCGCGTATGGCCGAGGGTTTTTTCTTGGCCCGCATCTCACCCGTGGAAGGAGGTGAATCGATTATGGCTTTGGTTGTTTTACGCTCTGGCGAGTCTCAGGACTCACTGCTCAAGCGCTTTCGCAAGAAAGTCGTCAAGAGCGGCGTCTTGAGTACCGTCCGCCGCAAGCGCTGGTATGTCTCCAAGAGCGAACAGCGCCGCATGGAGAAGAAAAAGGCGATTCGCCGCATCAAACGACGCTCCTTCACCAGGGAGACCGAGTAAGAATTTGGCGGGTCGCGCCAGCGAGTTTGCTTCGACGACTACGCTCCCTTCGGGAGTGCTTCGCGATGCCGCCGAAGTGGGCGATACCTAAAGGTACGCTGTGCTCAGTTGACGTTCGCTCGCCCGATGGAGATAGGTATGGCAAAAGAGGAAGATAAAATTCGAGCAGAAGGAGTTGTGGTCGAGGCTCTGCCCGGCACCCAGTTCAGGGTCCGGTTGGAGAACGGCCATGAGGTGCTGGCTTATCTTTCGGGTAAAATGCGCAAGTACTACATCCGCATTTTGCTCGGAGATCGCGTCGCGGTGGAGATGTCTCCGTACGATCTGACCCGCGGCCGCATCACTTTTCGCCAGCGCAAGAACGCTCCCACACCTGTTGAGCCAGTCGAATAGCCTCCCATCTTTGGATTTATCATCATAAAACGGGAACCTCCGCTCATGCGGAGGTTCTTTGATTCTTGCATTGATTCGCCCTGATCGGAGCAGAGCAAAATCGAAGGGCAGATTAACGACTCAGAGCGCTTCGACTTCGGGTCTCGATACACTTTGCTACTCGACCCTCCGCTCAGCGCGATGAATCTTTTCCATTCCCATCTGCATCATAATGCATGGATGCCATTTGCTGATACAGCGTCCAGCGGGACCTGGCGTCGTGTTGCGCTTCCTTCATCAGTTTCTCGGCCCGCGCCTCGTCTATTTGTGTGAGCATCTTGTAGCGCGTCTCGTTGTACGCGTATTGTGAGACCGGGATGCTCGGCTCTTTGTTTTCGATGATGAGCGGATTCTTGCCCTCATGCGCCAGCCGCGGATCGTAGCGATAGATCGGCCACGCGCCGGACTGCACGGCGAGTTTCTGCTGTTGCAGGCCAAGTGCCATGTCATACCCGTGATTGATGCAGTGACTGTAGGCGATGATCAATGATGGCCCATCATAGGACTCGGCTTCAAGGAAGGCTTTGAGAGTCTGTTGGTCGTTGAATCCCATCGCAACCCGCGCCACATAAACATAACCATAGGCCATCGCAATCAGGCCGAGGTCTTTCTTCGGCAGGTCCTTGCCGGCCATGGCGAACTTCGCCACTGCAGCGCGCGGCGTGGACTTGCTGGCCTGCCCGCCCGTGTTGGAATAGACCTCGGTGTCGAGCACCAGCACGTTGACGTTGCGCCCCGAGGCCAGCACGTGATCGAGGCCACCATAACCGATGTCGTAGGCCCAGCCATCGCCGCCTATGATCCACACGGACTTCTTCACGAGGCTGTCCGCGATGCTGACCAAATCTTTGGCGCGTGCATCAGTATTCTTTTCCAGTTTTGTTTTCAATATTTTGACGCGCTCGCGTTGATCTTCAATGCCGGCCTCGGTGGATTGATCGGCGGTCAGAATCGCGTTGACCAGTTCCGTGCTCAATTCGTTTTCCAATTGTTTGAGCAGTTCGCGCGCGTATTCATTTTGTTTGTCGAGCGTCAGCCGCATGCCGAGGCCGAACTCGGCGTTGTCTTCGAACAGCGAGTTCGACCAGGCCGGGCCGCGCCCGTTCGAGTCAACTGCCCACGGCGTGGTGGGCAGGTTCCCGCCGTAGATGGAAGAACAGCCCGTTGCGTTCGCGACAATCGTCCGGTCCCCGAAAAGTTGCGAGACCAATTTCACATACGGCGTCTCGCCACATCCCTGGCACGCGCCGCTGAATTCGAACAACGGCCTCAGCAGTTGCGAATTCTTGATCGTGGACGGATTGATTAATTTGCGATCCAGATCGGGAATCTTCATGAAGAAGTCCCAATTCTTCGCTTCCTGTTCGCGCAGAGGCGGCTGCGGCGCCATGTTCAGCGCCTTGCGACCCGGTTGAGTCTTATCTTTCGCGGGGCACACATCCACGCACAATGTACATCCCGTACAATCTTCGGGCGCAACTTGAATCGTGTAGGCCATGCCGTTTGAAAACTCTTTGAACTTGGACGGCATGTGCTTGAACGTCGCGGGCGCCTCGGCCAGCAATTTTTCATCATAAATTTTTTGCCGGATCACCGCGTGCGGGCAGACCATCACGCATTTACCGCATTGAATGCATAAGTCCGATTCCCACACCGGGATGTCGAGCGTGAGATTACGCTTCTCCCATTGTGTCGTTGCCAGCGGGAATGTGCCATCCACGGGGAAGGCAGAGACGGGAATGTTATCGCCGTCGAAGTCAATCATCGGCGCGAGCACCTTGCGGACAAATTCCGGCGCTTCGCTCGGGACCGCGGAGCGGCGCGTGGTCTTCGACGTGATCGCGGCTGGAACCTTGACCTCATGCAGATTCTCGAGGGTTCGATCCACCGCATCGAAATTTTTCTTGACAACGGCCGCGCCGCGCTTGCCGTAGGTTTTCTCGATGGCGTGCTTGATTTCGGCAATGGCCTGTTCGCGCGGCAGGATGCCGCTGATGGCGAAGAAGGCGGTCTGCATGATGGTATTCATGCGCCCGCCCATGCCGGTCTTTTCGGCTACATCATAGCCGTTGATGATGTAGAACTTGAGTTTCTTCTCAAGGATGTCTTTCTGCACTTCGCGCGGCAGATGATCCCAGACTTCATCGGGACCATACAAACTGTTGAGAAGAAACACGCCGCCCGGCTTGGCATATTTGAGCATGTCCACACGCTCGAGGAAGGTGAATTGATGGCAGGCCACAAAACTGGCCTGGTTGGCTTCGATCAAATACGGCGCGCGAATGGGTTTCGGGCCGAAGCGCAGGTGTGAGAGAGTCACCGTGCCGGACTTCTTCGAGTCGTAATAGAAATAACCTTGCGCGAAGTTATCGGTCTCTTCGCCGATGATCTTGATGGAATTCTTGTTGGCGCCAACCGTGCCGTCCGAGCCGAGGCCGACGAACACACAACGCACGGTCTCTTCGGCTTCGATGGAGAAGGATGTATCCACATCGAGGCTGGTGTGCGACACGTCGTCGTTGATGCCGACGGTGAAATGGACTTTTGGGTCGGGCTTCTTCAATTCGTCCAGAGTGGCTTTGACCATGGCGGGTGTAAATTCTTTAGAAGATAAACCGTAACGTCCGCCGATGACCTTGATGTTCGAGCGTTGACCTTCGACCAAGGCATTGACCACATCCAGATACAATGGCTCGCCGGACGCGCCGGGTTCTTTCGTGCGATCCAGCACGGCGATGCCTTTGACCGAAGCGGGCAAGGCTTCAATGAAATGCTTGATGGAAAACGGGCGATACAACCTCACGCGCAGAACGCCGACCTTTTCGCCTTTGCTTGCCAAATAATTGGCCGTCTCTTCGGCTGTCTCGCCGCCCGAACCCATTATTATGATCACGCGCTCGGCCTGTGGATGGCCGACATAATCAAAGAGATGATATTGTCGCCCGGTGATCTTGGCGAACTTGTCCATCATTTCCTGGGTGATCCCGGGGGCGGCAAGGTAGTACGGATTTGCCGCTTCGCGCATCTGGAAGTAGACATCGGGATTCTGCGCGGAGCCGCGTAGCACGGGATGCTCCGGGGACAGGGCACGCGCCCGATGAGCGCGAATCAGGTCCTCGTCCACGAAAGAGCGGAGTTCTTCATCCGTCAGTTGAAAGATCTTGGTGACTTCATGCGAGGTGCGGAAGCCGTCGAAGAAATGCAGGAAGGGCACGCGGGCTTTGAGCGTGGCGGCCTGCGCGATGGCGGCGAAGTCCTGCGCCTCCTGCACGGAGCCGGAGGAGAGCAAAGCCCAACCCGTCTGGCGGACAGCCATCACATCCTGGTGGTCGCCGAAGATCGAGAGGGCATGCGCGGCGATGGCGCGCGCCGCCACATGGAAGACTGTGCTGGTGAGTTCGCCGGCAATCTTGTACATGTTGGGGATCATCAACAACAGACCCTGCGAGGCGGTGAAGGTGGTGGTCAGTGCGCCGGTTTGTAGCGCGCCGTGGACCGCGCCGGCCGCGCCGCCTTCGGATTGCATCTCGATCACCAGCGGGACCGTGCCCCATAGATTCTTTTTGCCTTTGGCCGACCATTCATCCGAAAACTCTCCCATGGCGGAAGAGGGCGTGATGGGATAAATGGCAATGACTTCGTTCAAACGGTGGGCAACCGAGGCGGTGGCTTCGTTGCCGTCAATCGTGATGACTGGATGCTTCATTCACTAACTCCTTGAGGGTGCGTCGCACCTGGTTTCATGGATTTTGTTTAGGCGGGGTTGCTGTCCGTTTCGCGGACTTGTCCTCTGCGTTTGGTGCGACGCACTTACTTTCTGTTTCAAGTGTATCCCCCAACATGGCAAGGCGTTAGTTATATATGACTTAATTCCCCGTGTGAGTTGTCACATTTCGGACAAGAATTGGATGAATTTGACAGGAAGATGAAAAAACTTGGGATCCCGTTTTCAATTTGATTCCAAATATTTATTGAAATGAGGCCTCGCCAGAAACAACGCGGCCAGTGATTTGGCATCCGGCACCTCGCCGCGCTGGGCCATTTCAATGGCTTTCTTTACTGGGATCTTTTCGATTTGCAGAAATTCATCCTCGTCCGCTTCAAGTGGGTTATGACTCAATTCCGTGGCGAGGAACACAGCCATGAACTCAGTGGAATAGCCGGGCGCAAGATAAAAATCGCCGATGCGTTCCAGTCTGCCGGCCGCCATGCCGGTCTCTTCGCGGATCTCGCGTCGCGCGCAATCTTCGTAAGGCTCGTTCCCATCGCGCGTGCCCGCGGGCAGTTCGAGCAGGTCTGTGCCCGCCGCGTGACGATATTGTCGGACGAATAATAAATTGCCCTGTTCGTCAATCGGCAGGAGGATGACCGACCCGCCGTGCTCAACGATGTCGAACTTCGTTTCGCGTCCATCGGGAGTCTTCAACCAGTCGCGGCGGATCTTGAAGGCGCGTCCCTGAAACAGCGGCTCGGATTTGATGAGTTCGAAAGATGCCATCTTATTCTTTCTCCTTCTCACCTTCGCGCTGAGCGGAGGGTCGAGTAGCAAAGCGTATCGAGACCCGAAGTCGAAGCGGGAGGGGCAGGGGTGAGGTCAAATAAGCCCAGGCATTTGCCTGGGCTTTTCTTTCAAGCGATCTATCTTTATGGAATGCTCAATAACTGTCCGGAAGTCAACGTGGCGGAGAGCGAAATGTTGTTTTGTTTGGCAATTGACTCTGGGAACACATCGCCATACCAACAAGCCACGGCATACACTGTGTTGTACGCGCCGAGGTCCGCCGTTACGCCCACAGTGAAGGTGCCGGGATGAGAATGCCAGGCGCGCGCCGCCGGGAATGGATTGCCTGTTTGAGGGATTCGCAACACCAGTCCCGGTTGAACGATCTGGCTGTCCACGAGTCCATTCAGCGTAGCGAGTTCATCCGGATTCACGTTGAAGCGACGGGCCACACAGAAAGGCCATTCGCCTTGTTGCAATGTATAAGATGCGGGTCGTGCAGTGGAGATTGTCGGAACAACCACCGAGGGTGTAATCGTGGTCGCGCCGGGGATGACAGTCACAGGCGCGGGAGTCGTTGCCACTGTGGTCACCGGGAATCCAACGGTTGGGGTTGCGGGTGTGCCGGTCTGCGGAGTGATCGCCGTGCCCGCGGAAGATGTGGAAGTGATCGCGTCGGGCGTGCCCGGCGTTCCACTGCTGGCCGCCGCGGTCTGTGCGCTGGCGGTCTCCTGGCCGAACGCGACGACCGTGTCTATCGAGAGAGCAGAATTTGGAAACGGTGAGACGAACAATCCCGTCGGGATGAGCGTCGGTGTGGCCGCGGGCGCTTGAGAATATCTGAGATCGCAGGCCGAAAGAAATAGTGCAAGCGCCACCAATGCCGCCAACACGCTTGTCTTTTTATGAGTCATATGCTCTCCTCTTTCCATTCAATATTGAGGGATGGTAGCATATCCCGTTTAAAGCGTCAAGCCGCGCACGCGGATTATTGACCGCATCCAAATTGACTCAATATGCCGGATGCAAAACTCTGCGCCTCATTCGGACCCTCCAACTGCACCCGTTTCCAAAGCGCGCACAACCCTTTATGCGTTTTCGGTGCCTCGTTCCACGTCTGACGCGTGATCTGCTCCGCGGTTTTCAGGTCATTGGTGTGAGCAAAGGCCTCGATGAATGGAAACCATTCGAATGGATTCTGCGCCGAGAGATTCTTCCGTGCGGTTTCATGGCCCAACTCCGCGGCTTTTTGCCAATCTCCGGTTTGCCGCGCGAGATCAGCCTTTTCATAGAAGTAACACCATGTATGATCGGGCTCTTTGCTGAATGGCGGGCTGGGCAACGTGACCGATGGCGCGTCTGTGAGAATGCGCGAGGGATCAGAGAGCGGGATGGATGCAGGAAGCAGATCTGGAAAGTTTCCATAGACTCCCGCATCTTTGTAAGCCGGGTCGAACACATGCAGGCATTCATTTGCCGGGGCGTTGATCACAATGGCCTGCGAGGTGCTACTGTGAAACGTCAGCGTGCGATAAGGCAATTGAATCGCGGTGCCCGGCTTGAGGTCCGGGATGGTTGCGCCGCCGAGACGCTCGACCAGATAAAGCATCGCGTACGGCAAGTCCGGCGGTTGGATGTCGCGCGCATACATCCAATTGATCGGCGCGGTGAACGAAAGGTCGGTCTCGTAATCAATCGGAACGTAATCGGTCAGGATGACCGTGTTCGGCTTGAGCGCGGGGATGCGCCACGCCATCTGCCAGTAGATTTCCTGTTGGCGTTGCCAGTCGCGGCGGAAGATGTTGGCGTTGAAGAATTGTTGACCGATACCGAGCGCGATCAGCAGAGCAAACACATACGTCTTGGCGCGTGGATTACGGATGATTAACTCGATCAGTCCTGCGATGAACAGAATGGCGCCGAGCATCATCGAAACCATGAAACGATCGAAACTGGATTGAAGCGTGAGCGGAAGCCCCGCCGCGAAGGACGGGATGCGGCCCAGCAAAATGCCGATGAGGCCGATGACAATCGCGGGGAGGACGAAGCCCCTCTCCGCCCCCCCCCATTTTCTCTGAAAATGAGGGGAACGCTCCGAAAGGGCGAGGGGGGCCAGGGGTGAGGGTGAAAGGTCGAGACTGAGAAAGTAAAAAGCAAGAAGTAGAAAAGCGATGAAGATCAAAACGAGAGTGAGCAGGCTGGTCGGCGTTGTGATGGACCGCGAAATTAATACAAGCACTTGTGCCCAGATGTAGAGTCCCGCTTTCCAAAGCGCGTCGCCAAACGCGACGATCGCATCCATCATGGATGGGGTTTGTTGCGCGGCGGTTACTCCATAAGAGATGTACGCGCCGGATTTGTAATAGTAATCCAGCCATAAAACATTCGAAAACCACACGAGTAAATACGGCCACCAGCGTTTCATTGTTTGAATGAGGCGCGGCCAAAACCCTTTTGTTTCTTCAGCAACGATGACCCAGATAAATAGGAAACGAAGCGGTTCAATTGTGAGGAAGTATTCGGTGGGGAAGACTCCGAGAATGAGGAAGAGAAGCGCGAGAATTGTGTTGACAGTAGATTTTTGGGGGTTGCGCATGGCTCGCGCTGTGTATCCGAATGAAAGCAGATAAAAGATGAAAGGAATCCATTCCTGATTGATATGAGTCAGCGCCACCCAGTGCTGACTGTAACCGGGAAATACAAGAAACAAGGAAGATGCGATCTGTGTTTCGCGTTTGTGATTCGGCCAGATTTTATCCAGCATGAACCATGCACAAAGCGCTGAGACGAATCGAATTACCAGCGCGAAGATTTGCCACAAAAGCGGATTCGGTGGAATCAAACTTGTGGTGACGAAAAAGATCGGTCCCAGGAAAGGGCGGAAACCGCGAAAGGCCGGAATGAATTCGGCAGGCCCAAGGAATTTCGCGATCCAGGCGAAAGGCCAATCGTCCCAGTAAAAGCCGGTGAGCGGGAGCAGGAGTCCATACGCGAGGATGGTTGTCATCGCAAACGCGACGGGAACGCTCTTTGTGTTGAAGCGGATGGATTTCATGATAAATCAATTATAAAAGCAATCTCCGTGATGGGCGCGGAGATTGCTTTGCGGCGGGTTTCGATACGACAGGAAAACACCGTCTCTCAACCGACGCCACTTGGAACGAGATGAATTATTTCACGCGAATCAGTCTCGGCTTGCCATTCTCCACTTTGAAGGCCGCGCCGATTGAGGCTTTGTCATTCCGCTTCAAGACCGTCTCCAGTAACCACCATTCGACTTCGACGCGCTCCGGCGTTACATCCACAGCGTTGTAACCATGACTGTCGAGGTCAACGTATTTCATGTGATCGAAGGCCTGCATCAGTTCCTGCTCGAACGGAATTGATCTGGTGCGCGGTGACCATTTCATTTTGTCGTCGAAATTTTGCGAAGTGAGACTGGTGTTGATGAATTCCACCGCCACAGGTTCTTCATCCAAGTTAAATGGATCGACGCGCAGTTCGAGCGCCATGCAAACATGAATGTCGCCGCTCAACACAACCACATTGCGCTCGTGATGATCACGTAAATGGCGGAAGAGCATATCGCGCTCGGCGGGGTAGCCGTCCCATTGATCGTAATCGGGGCCGTTGCCGTCTGCGTTGATGAGTTTGGTTTTCAACAGCGCAGGCTTGACTGAATCAGGCAAATCCTTTTTCCACGTTGTGCCCAGCACGGACGGATTGCCAAGAATGCGCCATCTCGCTTTGCATGAGTCCAATTCGTCGAATAACCATTCACGTTGCGCCAGCCCCAGCTCGGTGCGATTTGGATCGTTCATCTCCGGCGGCGGGACCGGTTGATCGCGATGGATGCGTGTGTTGAGCAGGAAGAGATCAGCCAACTGACCCAATCGAATCGTTCGATAGACACGTAAATGATCGTTCGGGTCGGGACGACGGACGGGGAGCCATTCCCAGCGCGCCCTCAACGCTGACGCCACACGCGCAGACCACGGGTCGTCGCGATCTTCTTTGTGTTCGTCCGCGCCGCCGCGCCAGGCTCCATCTGCGAACTCGTGGTCGTCCACAGTGGCGATGATCGGAAGCGAGGCGTGCATGGCCTGCACATCGGGGTCGCGGTGATATTGGTTGTAGCGCGTGCGATAATCTTCCAGAGTCTTGCATTCGTGAAGCGGCTCGAACGGACGGCCAATGTCCGCGCCGGGGGTCTGGCCTGCAGGCGGAACGTTGGCGGCTTCGTAGATGTAATCTCCAAGATGGAGTAAAAAATCAAGATCGTCGCGTTTGGCGATGGAAGCGTACGCGTTGAAGAAACCCGCATTGAACTTGGCGCACGAGACTTGGGCGAAGCGAAGATGAGTCACACTGTTGGGCGGCAGAGTCTTCGTGCGGCCTGTTGGTGAGGTCTGGCCGAGGGCGTGGAAACGATAAAAGTAACGCGTCCCCGCTTGAAGTCCCGAAGGATCGACGCGGGCGGAGGAATCATCTTCGGCGCGCGCGGTCGTCTTGCCCGATCCGACGATATGTTTAAAATCCGAATCCGTTGCAATTTCCCAGGTCAATTCCATCGAATCTTGATTTGGAACGGTGAGGCGCGTCCAAAGAATCACGCGGTCTTGAAGCGGATCACCGCTGGCAACGCCGTGTTGAAAAATGTTCTCCATCATCTCTCTCCTCGATAAAAGTTGGCGAGATTGTACCTGATGAATTAAAGAAACAGTCCCCAACTTTCGGGGGACTATCAGTACACTCAGGCAATGACCAGCGCGTGAATCATGCTAGAATAACCGAGTTCGTCGGCTTTATCGTTGTTGTTATCGCAGGTCTTATTGGATGAATTGCCCACATTGCCAGACGGCCAACCCGGAGAGCGCGAAATTCTGCATGAATTGCGGAACGCCTCTTGGCACGGCGAAAAGCGGGGAAGCGAAATCACGATTTCTGGATCAATACCTTCCACGAAACGATAAAGAAGCCGAAGCGAATCGAAGCGGAGCGCGCCCCACCGTCGAACGGATTGGTGAGGGCCTCCGCGAGATCGGACTCCGCGATTCGTTTTTGAGCCGGTCCCCGGTCCAGGCTTGATGCGGCGATGAGTCGAATGCAAAAACTCGCGTCCTTGTTGAAGGTCCGTCCCGAAGAAGGAAGTCTGGTCCTGCTCGTCGGGATTTTGTTCATGTGCATTCAAGCCGGGCAGGGCATGGGCGACAACGCCGCCTCGGCGTTGTTCTTCCTGCGCTTTGGCGTGGACTTTTTGCCGTACATGTATTTGATTCTCGGCGCGACGACGTTGGTCGTCACGCTTGCTTATTCTGCCGGGCTGGGACGATTCGAACGAAGCCGCTTCTTTCAAGCATTGATTATCAGTCTGATCGTTATTCTTTTGGTCGAACGCATCGCGCTGACCAAACCATTTTCGCTTTTGTACCCGATCTTGTGGCTGACCGTTAGTTGCATGGGTATGATCTTCGGAACGCTCTCGTGGAATCTTGCAGGCGCCGTGTGCGACACGCGGCAGGCCAAGCGATTGTTTCCGCTGTTTGCCAGCGCGGGCATCCTTGGCAGCGTGATCGGAAATTCGATCACAGGTCTGATTGCGAAGCAACTTGGCACGGATAATTTGTTGATCTTTTATGCGTGTCTGCTTGGTCTCGTGTTTATTTTGACACGTCTCATCGCTAAAAAATATTTTCGTCCTGTGAAGTCCGCTGAGGACAGATCGAGTTTTGGGGATGATTTGCGCGCCGGCTTCGACTTTGTGCGCGGTTCGGCGTTGATGAAACTGGTCGCGTATGCTTCGATCTTGTTTTCGATTTTATATTTTGCAATTGCTTTTCCATTCAACAAAGTAGTGACTGCTTCTTTCCCAGATGAGGCCAGCGTGGCGGGCTTTCTCGGTCTGTTCAACGGAATCGCAACTGCGGTCACGTTCATAGTGTCTTTGCTGTTAGCCAATCGCGTCTACGCGCGGCTGGGTGTGGTCAATAGTGTGTTGCTGTTGCCGATTGTTTACTTCATCGGCTTTATTGTTTTTGCGAATCAATTTTCCTTGAACGGCGCGGTGATCGCGCGCTTTTCACAGTGGGTCTTTCTGGCGGGCGTTGCAGATTCGGCGTGGAACGCGCTCTTCAACGTTGTCCCTTCGCAGCGACGCGGGCAGGTGCAGGCGTTCAATAATGGCGTCCCATCGCAGGTCGGTGTGGCGCTTTCGGGCGTGCTGTTGATTCTCGGTGAAAGAGTTCTGACGACTCCGCAAATTTTTTGGATGGGCATGGCTGTGGCTTTACTTTGCGGCTTCATTGTCTGGCGGATGCGCGCCGCGTATGGTGATGCTTTGATCCAGGCCTTGCGCGCAGGCCGTTTCGAAGTGTTCAGTTCAGATGCAACTGCCTTCGCCGGTTTGCAGGGCGACGCGGCCGCGTTGAATGTAGTGACGCGCGCGTTGAAGGACTCAAAACCGACAACCAGACGTTTGGCCGCGGAGATTCTCGGACGAATGAAGAACGCGTCGGCCATCCCTGCGCTCACGCATCAGCTCTCGGACCCCGAAGCGGGCGTGCGCGCCGCGGCCCTTCACTCCCTCGGAGAGTTGCGCGCCGCCTCCGCCTGCGATTTGATCCTCAACTCTCTAAATGACTCGGATGAAGAAGCGCGGCGGCAGGCTTTGACTTCTCTGGCTCAACTCGAACCAGAAGCCTCTCCAACCTTGCTCGCGAAATTGGAAACACTCCTGAACGATCCTTCGATTCCCATCCGAACACAGGCCGCGGCCTGTCTCGCGAAACTCGGCCAAAGCGAGAAAGCCGCGACGAGTCTGATGAAATGGTTGCAAGACGGCGATCCTGCTCTGCGCGTCGCGGCGTTGGATACAGTTGGTCGGATTGCAACTTATTTGAATGGCAAGTTCGAATCTGCGCCTGTTTTGTCCGCGCTTCACGATGACTCGGTCTTGATTCGTCAGGCCGCCTGCCGCGCGCTGACAAGTTTCAAAGACGAGGCTTCAGCGAAAGCGCTCGTGGCGCGCTTGTATGACTCAGACGCCGCGGTTCGAAGCGCGGCGGCAGAATCGTTGCATCAGCGCGGAGCGGAAACTGCTCCGCTCATCATGGAGGTGCTCGACTCCAAAGACGCCTCCGCCTGTGACGCGGCATTGGATGCTCTCGCTCCCGCCGACGCACGGACCTTTGAACGGCTTCGGCTGTTCGCAGGCGAAGAAATTGCACGGCTTCGCACATTGCGGTCGCACATCATCAGCCTGCCGAAAGAAGGCCGCGCGCTGACTCTCCTGCGCGAGACTTTGCAAAACAGGGTGCGCGTGTGTGAGAAGCGTTTGCTCAAGATCATTGGCTTGCTCAGCAATCCGCGCGCCATGGAGTTGGTTCGCAAGAGCATGGAGGGTGGCGATGCCGAAGCGCGCGCTTCGGCCCTCGAGGCGCTCGAAACGCTGGGCGATAAAACGCTGGCGCGCGACATCGTCTCCCTTTTGGAAGAAGAGCCGGAACGTTTGGCAATGTCCATTGTGATGGAAAAGGTTTTGGATAGCAAGGATCGCTGGACGCGCGCGCTGGCGATTCGCGCGATTCAAGAGCTCGGCGTGAAAGAATTCAATTCGCAGCTGGCCGCTTTCGGGTCCGACCCCGATGCGCTTATCCGCGAATCCGCGACCGAAGCGTTGATCCAATTTGACGAGGTGAGTCCCATGGAAACATTGCAAACCGTCTCGATGATTGAACGCGTTCTGCTTCTTCGCGAAGTTCCCATCTTCGCCGATCTCTTGCCTGAAGATTTGGAACAGATTGCGAAGATCGCCCGTGAACAGTGGCATCCGAATGGCACAGTGCTTTTTCACGAGGGCGAAGAGGCCAATCTAATGTTTATTATCGTGGACGGCCAGGTTCGGGTTCTGCGTACCGCGGACGGGAAGGAACAGGTGCTCGCTCAACGCGGACCCGGCGACTTTGTGGGCGAGATGGCGATCATCGAATCCGCGCCGCGCTCCGCGACCCTGGTCACGCAAGGCGACGTGCGCCTGCTGGCCATCGAGGGGGAAACGTTCAAAGGGATTCTGCGCGAGCGGCCCGAAGTTTCACTGGCTGTGTTGAAGAGCCTGTCGCGCCGATTGAGGGAAATGGTCAGTGAGAGAGGATCGTGATCGTATCTCGTGATCACTCGTCTTCCTCTTTCTGTTTTCCATAGACTCTGGCAACTGCCGCTTCGATTTCTTTTTCAGAGTGTCTTTCACAAGCCACCAGCGCGCGATGCGCGTTGGGCACGCGCCTGCCGCCGGCGCTCATCACTTTGCAATCAATGAATTTTCCGCTCGCGTCATACACCACGTAAAGTTCATAGAGTTTTCCGCACACGATGCATCCGTGCATTTCGCCGCGGGTATGGTTTTCAGACATGTTCGGCCTCCATATTTCTAAACTTTCATAACTATACAACGATTCCATGGAATTTTCATTCGTTGATTTTTGCTTATTTGAGTAAAATGGGGGACATTCGATCATGAAAAGAGTTCATCGTGCGTTCGCGATTCCGCGTTTCTAACGTTTTTCTATTGGTGCTTCTGCTATCTTTTGCTCCTCTCACTCTTGGGCTGGGCTTGCCGAGGGGATTCGATCAGACGGGGGATACTGCAACTCCGAGCGCGGTTGATGCGAGCACGCCAACCAACGTTCCCACCGATACCCTTGCTCCCACCGATACTCTCCCACCGACTGAGACCGGTGTCCCTACTTTCACACCGACATTTGCACTCGCTGACACTTTCACGCCGACATTCGCAACCACAGACACTCTTACGCCTTTCGTTACAGAGACGAAGACACCCTATCTCCTCGGCTGGACCCCTCCGCCTCCGCCCCAGATACCTTCTTTAAAAGGAAATTTTTCTCCCGATCAGGTTCTTGTCACTCTAAAAGAATCTGCGACATACGATGACATCGCCGCATGCCTGCAGTTCATTCCGTTCAGCGTTGATTCGAAGATTCCTGAATTACGAGTATACGTGTTGGACATACCAAGCGGGGAAGTGGCGGAGGCCATTGGCTACCTGAGGGGGTGTGATGGGATCAAGAAGGCTGATCCAAACTACATCGTGGAAATGACAGATGTGTATCCGAACGATCCGGGATTTGGATATCAATACGGCCTGATCAACATCCGCGCGCCGCAGGGCTGGCAGATCAATCGCGGCTCGGCGGGAGTCACGATTGCGATTGTGGATACCGGCATCGAGATGTCGCACCCCGACCTCGCGCCGAAACTTGTGGCCGGATACGATTTCGTCAACAACGATTCCAATCCGAACGATGATAACGGTCATGGCACACACGTGGCCGGCATCGCGGCCGCCTCGACCAATAACGGCGTCGGCGTGGCCGGAGTTTCGTGGGGCGCGCGCCTGATGCCGGTCAAGGTACTGGATGCGTTTGGCAACGGCACATATTCGAACGTCGCGCAGGGAATCATCTGGGCCACCGATCACGGCGCGCAGGTCATCAATCTAAGTTTGGGCGGCAGTAGTCCGAATTCTGTTTTGCAAAACGCGGTGGACTATGCTTATTCGCGAGGCGTTGTTTTGGTAGCGGCCACCGGCAACTCGGGCAGTAACTTTGTTTTGTATCCCGCGCATTATCCGAATGTGATCGCGGTCGCCGCCACGGATGCAACCAACACGCGCGCTGGATTTTCCAACTATGGCCCGGAGGTGAGTCTCTCCGCGCCGGGTGTTACGATTTATTCGACTCAATACGGCGGATACGGCTATCGCAACGGGACCTCGATGGCGGCTCCCTTTGTATCGGGTTTGGCCGCCCTCCTGCGCGGGATACCGGGCAACGCGGTCGGGCCGGATCAAATTGCGTGGGAGATGGAAAGTACGGCCCTGGATTTGGGGATACCCGGACCGGATCAATATTATGGTTACGGTCTCATTCAAATGGACGCGGCCATCAATCTGATTCCGCCGAAATCAAATACTGGTTCTGGGTCGTCTCCATATTATCCGCCCGGCGGGTTGATTATCACCCCGACCTTCACTCCGACTCCGACCTGGACGCCGACGTTTCTTTCCACTCTTACTGAGACACCGACTCAGACTCCGACCACAACGGCCACGCAGACCCAAATCGGCGCGATGACCGAGACTCCTGAAGTCACGGCGTTGGAAACGCCCGCGCGGGGAAAGCCATTTGCAATCAGCGATTGGTATCTTCCGTGTTGCGGCATCTTTCTGATCCTGCTGGCTGTTCTTGTGGTTTGGCTCTCGCGCCGCAAGCCGCGCCATACCTATCACGGGCTGGCGAAGAGTCGATTGGCGAGGTTGTAGAAAATAAGGTGGCTTTTTTCTATGTCTGTATTACTGGCGCGTCAGAAGTTACAACACGAACGGGGAATACAGCACTTGGTCTACCGCCTGGTACTTCAGGATATTGTATTGATAAAAAAACTCCCTTGGAGGTCTCTCTTCAAGGGAGTGATGGTAAGTCTCTACGGCTTTGGTGCATGAAAGGGTAAGGAGTGGCGCGAGACGTATAATCTCGGGTTATGCCTAACCTAAACAAGAAAATACGCTCGCGCCGGAAATCATTATACCGTGTC
>JAJPIZ010000047.1 GCA_021324435.1 Anaerolineae bacterium | reverse complement strand
GAATGTCAATGCGGTCTAACAACGGACCGGAGATTCTCTTTTGATACTTTGTTATCGCCGCAGGAGCACAGGTGCAGGGTTTGACGGGGTCGCCATAATACCCGCACAGACAGGGTTATACACAATTGGCCATATTTGCCCTGCACAGGGAAGAATAAAAGACTAATTTTGAAAGTTTGTCTCAGGACTCGGAATCAACATGGGGCGGGCATGTTCTTCAGCAAGCTCAAGCTGTGGAAAATAATCGCTCAACAAACTGAAACCACCGTCAAGCATGAGGGTCTGCCCGACGATCATCTCTGCCGCGTCGGAGCACAGGAAAGCCGCCACCCGCCCCACATCTTGCGGAGTGACCAGTCGGCGCGTTGGGTTGCGCCTACGCGCGTGTTCAAGCGTGGTTTGAGTGTCCACCGGCATGGCTGTCACCGCGTCGGTTTCGACCAAGCCCGGCGAGATGGTGTTGACAATGATCCCCTTCGGCGCCAATTCAGCAGCCAGATAACGCGTCATTGATTCGACGACTGCTTTCGATAGGCCAACGACGCCGTAAGCAGGCACAACGCGCGTGCTTCCCGGACTCGTGATTGTGATAATACATCCCTGGCGGTGCTGGGGCATGTGTCGCGCGAGCCATTGCGCGCAATGCAAAATGGAACACGCTTTGACGTCCATTGTCCAATTCCAATGTTTATCAGTGGTCTCCATCATTGAACGAAATTCGCCTGTAGCCGCATTAGCGGCGAAAATACTCACACCGCCAAAGATTGATTCGACTTAGACAAGCATGAAGTCTATTTTCCCGACTCCGCCAGATTGGCTTTGACTGCCAAAGCGCGCCGCCCCATCGCTTCGATTTCGGCCACAACACCCTGCAAGGCATTGTAGGCTTTTTCAGTTCAATACGACGCGTTGTTGATGATGAATTGGATTTTCATGATTAGCAAATCCTCGGCAACATCTCACCAGCCAGCATGTCCACCACGCGCTGACTCCCGATGGCGGTCTTCATCAACACGCGTCCGCGCGGTTCAGCGGTCACTTCACCGATGATGACCGCGCCTTCGCCATAGCGAGTCTGGCGCATGGTTGTCAACACGGCCTCCGCGTCTTCGCGCGCCACCATCGCCACGAGCTTGCCTTCGTTGGCAATGTAAAGCGGATCAAAACCGAGCATCTCGCACGCCGCGTTGACTTCAGGATGAACGGGAATGCTTTGTTCGTACAACACAATTCCAAGGTCCGATTGTGAGGCGATTTCATTGAGCGTGGTCGCCAACCCACCACGCGTGGGATCGCGCAGAACGTGAACGTTATCGCTGGCATTGATCATCGCCTCGATCAAATGATTGAGCGGAGCCACGTCGCTTTGAATGCTGGATTGGAATCCCAACTCACCGCGCGCGCCCAAGACCGCAATACCATGATCGCCGATCGGGCCAGATAAAATGACAACGTCACCCGGCCTGGCCTGGGCGCCGTTGATATTTATGCCTGCCTGTACCACGCCGACGCCTGCCGTCGTAATATAGAGTCCGTCGGCCTTACCTTTTTGCACTACCTTGGTATCGCCCGCTACAATTTGAACGCCCGCTTCCTCTGCCGCGATTTTCATCGAAGCGATCACACGTTCAAGCGTTTGCATTGCCAGGCCCTCTTCCAAAATAAAGCCGGCGGTCAAATACAAAGGCTTTGCGCCCAGCATCGCCACGTCGTTGACCGTGCCGCACACTGCCAAGCGGCCAATATCGCCGCCCGGAAAAAATAACGGCGAGACCACATGTGAGTCCGTGCTGATCGAGAGTTGCAGACAAGGCCCGGGTCGGAGAATGGCGGCGTCGTCACCCGCTTCCAAGGCGGGATTTTTGAAGGCCGGCAAGAACGCCTTTTGAATCAACTGATGACTCATGCGTCCGCCCGCGCCGTGCCCCATCACGATTTGATCGCCATGTGGCAGAGACGGCGCGCAGGTCGCGCCTTCGATGTTGATCGTTTCATTACTCATCATTCGCCTGCTTATTCACCACTGAGATCACAGAGTACACAGAGAAATTTTAAATCTTTGTGATCTCTGTGTGCTCTGTGGTGAGCACTCTTCCATACTTGTAATATGCCGCGCACGCGCCTTCGGACGAAACCATCGTCGCGCCGAGCGGGTGTTCCGGCGCACAAGCGGTTCCAAACGCGGGACATTGGTGGGGTTTCTTCAACCCTTGCAGGATCTCCCCTGCAATGCACAGCGGCGATTCGTCCGCTGTGATCGCATCCACATCAAATCTTTTTTCCGCGTTGAATGCCTCGAACTCGGGGCGCAAACACCATCCGCTCATCGGGATCGTCCCAATGCCGCGCCACTTGCGGTCGCATTCCATGAATACTTGTTGAATCGTTTTCTGCGCGGCTTGATTTCCTTCGAACGTCACCGCGCGCGAATACGCATTTCCAACTTCGATTTTGTTTGCTTCGAGCAATTGAACCGTTTGCAAAATGCCCTGCACGATGTCGAACGGCTCGAAACCCGTAACCACCATCGGCACATTGAACGTTTCCGCCAGCGGCGGATATTCGTGATAACCCATCACCGCGCAAACGTGACCCGCCAGCAAAAATCCCTGCACGCGATTCGACGGCGAAGAAAGGATTGCGTTGATCGCGGGCGGTACGCGCACGTGCGAAACAAGAATCGAATAGTTCTTCAGTCCGAGTCTCTGCGCCTGCAAAACACTCATCACATTCGGCGGCGCGGTCGTCTCGAAACCAATCGCGAAGAAGACCACTTGTTTATCCGGATTCTCCTGTGCGATCTTCACCGCGTCCAATGGCGAATAGACCACGCGCACATCGCCGCCCTGCGCTTTGACCGAAAACAGATCGCGTCCCGAACCGGGCACGCGCAGCATGTCGCCGTAGGAACAAAAGATCACGTCGGGGCGCGAAGCGATGACCAGGGCTTTGTCAATCAATTCGAGCGGCGTCACGCACACCGGACAGCCCGGGCCGTGAACCAACTCGATTTCAGGCGGAAGTAATTGATCCAAGCCGTGCCGCACGATGGCATGAGTCTGCCCGCCGCAGATTTCCATCAACGTCCACGGATGCGTGACCGTGCGGCGGATTTCATCAATCACGCCGCGCACCAGTTCGGCATCGCGATATTCAGAAACATATTTCATGTTTACCTATGTACGTCATCCTGGTCCGATTTCTTTTTCAACATCTGTGATCTGCTTGAGCAAATCCAAAGTTTCAAGCGCTTCTTTTTCGTTCAACAGGCTGATTGCAAAGCCCACATGGATCACGCAATAATCGCCCGTCTTTGCTTCGGGCACATAATCAAGGCAGGCCTCGCGAAAGATTCCGCCGAAGTCCACCTTCGCCATTTTGAGGCCGCCCTTTTCATAAATCTCAACAATCTTTCCCGGAACACCAAGACACATCTTATCCTCGCAATCTGCCTGCCGCGATCGCGGCTTGTCCCAACGAGAGACCGCCGTCGTTCGCCGGCACTTGATGATGTAGATATACTCGAAAACCGCTTGCGCGCAAAAGTGATAAAGTTCGTCCAAGAAGGGTGATATTCTGCCAAACCCCGCCCGAGAGAACGACCTCATTGATTCCATCTCTATCTCTGATTTGCAGTGACACATCGCGCGCTAATTCCGCCAGACCGTTGTGGAAGCGCGCGGATATTTTCGAGATGGGGATTCCTGCCATCACGTCTTTGATCAACGCCTCAATAACGCCTCTTGCCTGGACTTGATCCTGATTCAACGCAAATGAGTAACTCTCCCCCTCGCTTTGATCTGCCAACGCCTCGAACTCAATCGCGGCTTGCGCTTCATAATTGATTTTTTGCCGAACACCTGCCAGCGCCGCCGCCGCATCGAACAGACGGCCCATGCTGGAAGTCATCGGCGTGTTGATTTTCTTTTCCAGTTGCGCGCGCAAAAGATTCTGTTCTTCGGCGCTGAACTCCGCCGCCGGCGCGAGGCGCGCATTCCATTCAAGCCCCAGCGACCACAACAAAGCCAGCGCCGTGCGCGCCGGCCTCTTAATGGACGCATCGCCGCCGGGCAAGGGAAAATATTCCAAGTGAAATCGCCGCTGATAGGTCTTGTAATCTGCAATCAAAAATTCTCCGCCCCAGATCGCTCCATCCTCACCATAGCCTGTGCCATCGAATGAGAGCCCAATCACAGGCTGCGAGCCATCCAGGCCATGCTCAGCCATGCAGGCCGCGATGTGCGCGTGATGATGTTGAACGCTGAAAATTGGCAAGTTTTCACGTTGAGCGCGTTCAAGGGCATATCTTGTGGCGAGATAATTTGGGTGCATGTCACAAGCAATGGCTTCGGGCCTGACGCGGAAAAGTCTCTCGAAATGTTCAATTCCCTGCTCGAACGATTTCAGCGTCTCATAGTTTTCCATGTCGCCGATGTGGTGGCTCAGGAACGCGTAATTCTTGTTCGTAATACAAAATGTGTTCTTGAGTTCCGAACCGGTTGCCAGAATTTGCGGAACATCAAAAGGAAGTTTGACGGGGAAGGGCGAATAGCCGCGCGAGCGGCGGATTGGATACACAGACGGCGGACGGTGGGCAGTGGACGGTGAGTCACGGTCCACGGTCAATGGTCTATCGTCGAAGACGCGCACTACCGAATCATCACATCGGATATGAATATCACGGTTGTG
>JAJPIZ010000030.1 GCA_021324435.1 Anaerolineae bacterium | reverse complement strand
TGAAGAAAAAGCCATGAAACAATCAGCGTCGGTCGGCGCGATTTCCGGTTGCATCATCTGGTTCATTCTATTGAGCGTGATCGTGGCTTTCATCATCGCCGCGCCTGCCGGGGCCATCATCACCAAATTGTTGAACAGTATGAGAAAGAAGCCAGCGGCAACGTAATCACTTTTTATAAGCCACGATCATTCCATCGCGCACTGGCGCGAGCGAAACGATCCAATCAGAATCTTTTGTGATCAACCGCGTGAACTCGCGCACGCCCTGTGTGGCGGGCGTTTTATCTTTCTTGTCGAAGACGCGCCCGCTCCACAAAATATTATCAATGATCAACATGCCGCCGTGCCGCAACTTTTCTTTGATGAGCGGAAGCGACTTGGGATAATCCTGTTTTTCAATGTCGTTGAAGATAAGATCAAAGGGGCCGGATGTTTGGCGAAGAGTCTCGACGGCTTCCGCGACGTGATATTGGATCAAATCCCCGTATCCCAACCTGGACAGATGGCGGGTCGCCATTTCGGACAGTTTCGCGTCCCAGACGACATGATGCACTACTCCCCCACCATTTTCCTTGACGGCCTGTGCAAACCACGCGGTGGAATACCCGTAGCCTGATCCCAACTCAAACACAGACCTTGCTCCAATCATCCGCGCAATTTGATAACAATAATATCCCGCGGCGGGACCGATGATGGGAAAATCGGTTTTCTGCGCGTACTGTTCCATCTTCTTCATCACTTCTGCGCGCGGCGGGACGAGCGAGATGAGAAAATCCTGCACAACTTGATAATTTATTCCGCTCATGGATTCTCCTTTACCAGTAATGTTTCAGCAGACTATTGAATTCGTTTGAGAGCTTTCCGCATTCGTTCCAATCCCTGCTCAAGCAATTTCCGCGTCGTGCCAAAATTGATGCGGACGTGGCCCTCTCCTTCCTTGCCAAATATCCTTCCATCGCTCAAAGCGACCCTGGCTTCCTTCAAAAAGAAATCGTACGGCGAGTCTTTCAATTTGTACGTTGAGAAATCCAGCCAGCCAAGATACGTTGCCTGCGGCACTGTCGTGCAGACGCCGGGCATGAACTCCGTAACATAGTTTACAAGAAAGTCGCGGTTGGCGGTGAGATAACGGCGCAAGTCTTTCAGCCACCCCTCGCATTGACCGCCGAAGGCAACGCGCGCCGCGTGCAGTCCCAGACTGCTCACATGCAATCTCAGGCGCTCGACAGTCTTCACGTATTGCTCGCGTAAGTCCTTGTTTGGAATGATCGCAAAGCCGCAAAATAATCCCGGCACGTTGAACGTTTTTGACGGAGCAATCAGTGTGATTGTATGGCTTGCAATCTCGGCTGAAAGTTTTGCCATTGGCGTGAATGTATTATCATCGAGCAACAGTTCTGAGTGAATTTCATCCGAGACGATCAGGACATTATTTTTGATGCAAATCTCCGCCATGCGCGCCAGGTCTTTGCGCGAGAAGATGATACCCAGCGGGTTATGCGGATTGCAGAGCAGAAACATGCCCGCCTTCCTGATTTGCTTTTCAAAGATATTCCAATCAATCTCATAATGAAGAAGATTCCGGTGTACACTTTTCACCAGCGGCGCGTCAAGTTGCGGAATGCTCACATGATTCTTGACTTCGTGAAACTCATTGTAAACCGGTGTTTGGATCAATAGTCCCCTTTTTGGAGTACAAAAAGTCCGCGCCGCGACGCTGAACCCGCTGACGATGCCGGTGACTGCCACAACCGCCTCAGGCTCGACCTTCCAGCCGTACAGCCTGTCCATTCGGGCGGAGACAACTTCGTACAACGCTTTTGAAGGCAGTTCATATCCCAGCACGCCTTGATCCACAGCTTTATGAAGCTCATTCAAAATCGGTTTGGGTGACGGGAAGTCCATGTCCGCCACCCACATGGGGAGTACATCGTTCGGATACCAGGTCCATTTATTCAAGACGTTGGGGTCGCGCCGGTTGGGGACGCGGTCAAAGTCATGTGCCATCGTTTGTCCTCACTAAAACAGAATGGATAAAGGGGCGAATAAAATAAACGAAGGCGTTTTTTAGCCGCCCTCGTTTTCATTTTTTGACTCCGGCGCGTCCCTGACGATGTAGAGCGGCCTGCCTTTGGCCTCATCATACAAGCGGCCAATGTATTCGCCTAAAATTCCAAGCGAGATCAATTGCACGCCGCCAAGGAACAGCACTGCGATCAACGTTGTGGCCTGGCCGGTGAACTGTGGGATGCCAGCCATGCGCAAATACACAACCACTGGAATCGCAAGGATGGCAATGCCCGCCGAGACAAACCCGAAGAAAGTGGCGACCTGCAACGGGAAATATGAAAAACTGGTGATGGCATTCAATGCCAGCAGGAGCATTTTTCGGAACGGATATTTTGTAACGCCCGACAAGCGCGCGGCGCGTTTGTATTCCACGCCAATCTGTTTGAAGCCCACCCAGGCCGACATGCCGCGCGGAAAGCGATGACGTTCCCGCATTTGTTTGAGCACATCCACCACTTTGCGATCCATCAGGCGGAAGTCGCCCGTGTCTACCGGAATTTTCACGTCCGTGATGCGATAGATGATACGATAAAACATCGCGGCAGTGAATTTCTTGAACCAGGTCTCCCCCTCGCGCTCAGCGCGCACCGCGTAGACTACTTCATAGCCTTCCTTCCATTTCTTTGCCAGGTCGAGGATGACTTCGGGCGGGTCCTGCAAATCCGCGTCAATGATGACGACCGCCTCGCCGCGGGAATAATCCCATCCCGCAGTGATGGCAATCTGATGACCGAAGTTGCGCGCAAAAATCACCGGGCGGACACGTTCATCCTGTTTGGCGAGTTCGCGAATCCTATCGGTCGAGCCGTCGGTGGAGCCGTCATCCACAAGTATCAGTTCCCAAGGCTCGCCGGATGAATCCATCACATCTTTGATGCGGCGATACAGTTCGGGCAAGTTGTCGAGTTCGTTGTAAATCGGCGCAATGATCGAATAAGTGATTTTCATTTTCGAGTCTTTTCTCGAGCGGGTGTCCGCTTTCGGGCAGGTCTGGCCTTTGAGGCCGCGGCAGGTTCGAGGTCCCGGGAAGAAGCGGGCTCTTCATCATCAAACGGATGCAGACCCAAAAGTCGGCGGCGGATATATTTTCCCACAATTACGATACTGGCGAGAAGAGGGACAACGATCAGCACACCCAGCACGCCCTGCAAAACCACCGCGGCCACGATGGCTATGAACACCACTCCCTGATGAAGCAGGACGCTGTGTCCCAGAATACGCGGCTGGATGAAAACCGTCTTGAATGTGTTGAGCAGGAGATACACACCGAGCGTGAGCGCGGCAAACCAAAGATGAGGCAGTTGCGTAAAAATGGAAGAACCTTCAAGAAATGCAACGATGGTTGCAAGAAGCGCGATCCCTGCCGGACCCACTTCGGGCAGAAGGTTGAGCAGACCCGCGAACATTCCAAGCGGCAACGCGCCCGGAAGACCGATGATCTGCCACGCGATGGAATAGATGATGGCAAGGATGATGATCAGACGAATTTGGCCGCGCAGATAACCCGTCCACACACCGCGCACGCGGCGATAAAGTTGAATCAGATCGCGTTGCTCACGAGCAGGCGCAAGCTCGATCAGCCAATTGCGCAGCCGGTCCCATTCGGCCATCAAATAATACGCCGTGACGAGAATGACAAGAAACCACAGAAAGCCGCGCGAGGTGACTTGCAGGAAGCGCAGAGCATCAGCAGGTTGAGGCACGATCGCGTTCTGATCCACCAGGCCGCGCAACGCGAGCACAAGCAAGCGCAAATCAACGCGCAGACTGCCAAAAGTCAAGGGCGCGCTAAAAGAGGTTTCAAGGTCGGTGAGAGCCGCTGTGATGTCGGTCAAAATGGATTTGATTTGCTCGAACATCTCAGGCAGAAGAGTGACCGAAATAATCACAACGATCGCCAGTGTGGAGACATACACAATACTTGCAGCCGTCCTGCGGCGCAGACGATAACGCGAGATCAAAAAGCTAACCCCCGGGCTGAGAAAATAAGCAATCAGCGCGCCGGTAAGCAAGGGCTTGAAAATCTCACGGATATACCACAACAGCCCTGCCAGCAAAATCAGCAAGGCTGTGAGGACAATGTAACGAAAAGGCGCATCCCAGATTCGATTCATTTCATAACACCCGCTTCAAGGCATTCAACGTCGGTTCGATGATCGGCGCCTCAACGACGGCCTGCATCGCGGCGCGCACATCTTTGAGTCCGCTCCCTGTATTCAACACCAGGATGGGTTCATCGCCTCGTACCAGACCCTGAGCCGCGGCGCGCGTTAAACCGGCATACGCGGCGGCCCCGGCTGGCTCTGCAAAGATTCCACATTTGCCGAGTCCTGCAATGGCAGAAAGAATCTCTGCATCTGAAACGGTGACATATGTTCCGTTCGTTTCGCGTGCGGCGCGCACCGCGCGGACTCCGTCGCGCGGCAAATCCACGGAGATGCTGTCTGCAATCGTTTTTGCAGAGACAGGCCTGATCTTCTCCGTGTTCGCATAGAACGCGTCGGCAATCGCGGCGGAACCCTCCGCCTGCACTCCGATGAGACGCGGCAGGCGCTTGATCCAGCCCAGTTCAAGCAAATCCTTGAAGCCTTTATGAATTCCTGAAATGATGTTTCCATCCCCCACAGAGACGAAGATCGTCAAAGGCGGATGGTCAGCGCTCTCACCAACCTTCTTGTGAAATTCCTGATGCGCCGACCGCCACCATTCTGAAATCTCGAACGCGGCGGTTTTCTTCCCTTCTGCGGTAAAAGGATTGTAACCGGTGTTGCGGCAATACCATCCAAATTCATCGGCGGCTTTGATGCTCAGGTCGAAAGCATCATCGTATGTGCCATCTACAAGAATAACTTGCGCGCCAAAGATGAGAAGTTGCGCCACTTTCGCAGGCGGCGCATTCTTCGGCGCGAAGATCACCGCCTTCTGCCCCACCGCCGCAGACATCCCGGCCAGCGCGGCCCCGGCGTTGCCGGTCGAGGCTGTGACGATCACCTCTGCTTTGATTTCAAGCGCACGCGCCACCACAATCGCGCTGGCACGATCTTTGAAGGAAGCGGTCGGGTTACGGCTTTCGTCTTTAAGCCAGACCTGTTTCAACCCCATCTCCTCGCTCAAACGCGCAAGGGAAAAGACCGGCGTCCCGCCCGCGGCGTGAAGCGGAGTCGAATCGCCTTTGGGTTCATTCACAGGCAAAAGCGGAAGGTAACGCCAGAGCGAAGGGTCATCCCGCGAGAGAAGATCCTCCGGCTGATATTTCTTGCGGATGGAATCGTAATCGAGCACAACATCGAGATTGCCGCCATCCTTTGGACAAGTGTAAGTCACTTGTCCCGGCAAATATTCTTCTCCACAAATTGAACAGCGATAGCCAATGAATTTGGGCATTCTATTCAGATTCAAACGGCACGCCCAGCGCGGCGGGCGGAGAAGCGCGCAAGGCGCGCAATAATCGCGCCAGCACGCGCCGCGTCGACTCGGGCATGGCCGCCAGAGTCCGCTCGACCCATTCGGCGTTGCCGATGTTGACGAAGAGCAGAGTCAGGATCATGAGCGGAAAAGGCGCAACTTGCAAGACCTGTGATGGGATGCCCGGCAAACTGGGCTGAAGCACCAACCCAAGCCATTGAAGTAATGCGAACAAATATGCGCCGAACGCGGCCCGCAACGGATTCCATCCGCCAAAGATGGTGATCGAGAGCGCGATCCAGCCGATGCCATCCAGACCGGAGATGGTCCCGTTCCAACCCGCCTTGACCGAGAGCGAATATGTCGCGCCAGCCAGACCAATGAACCCGCCGCCCAGCACCGTATACACATAACGCATCAAGTTGACATTCGCGCCGCGCACAAAGGCCGCGGCGGGACGTTCGCCGATGCCCTGCAACATCAGGCCGGGACGCGTGCGATAGATCCAGGCCCAGGCGAGGAAAATCAAAAGGTAACTGAAATACGTCATCAGGTCCGCGTTGAAAAGAAGCGGGCCAATTACAGGAATCTTGCTGAGGAGTGGAATTGGCAGAGAAGGGAGACGCGGCCCGGGCAATCCCATGAATGGATTGCCGAGGAAGTAGGAAAGGTCGCGGCAGACGAGCGTCAACACGAACCCCACCGCGACTTGAGACTGCTTCAACGTGATCGAAGCGAAGGCCACGATGAGCGCCACGAACGCGCCGATCAAAACACCGGCCAAAAAGCCAAGAAAAATGTTTTCGGTAGAATAAGCCACGGCAAAGCCGCCCATGGCGGAAAGCAAAATACTTCCATTCATCGAAAGGTTGATCACGCCCGCGCGTTCCGAGAACGTCTCGCCAAGCACCGCGAACACAATCGGCGCGGCGGCGAATAGAACTCCAGCCAATCCAGTAATCAAAGTCTGCGTATCCATAAATAGTTCCTCTCCCCTCTCCTTTTAGGAGAGGGGTTGGGGGTGAGGTCACGCTTTCTTCATCAGGCGTTGACGCGCGCCTTCGACCAGCAATACAAACAAGACCAGCATTCCCTGCAGAACGCCGGATAAAGACGAGTCAAGATGAAGCACGATGGGCAATTGAATGCTCCCGATGTTCAGTGCGGCATAAAAGAAGGCAATCGGGGCGGCCCACAAGGCTTGATAGTTGATCAGCATCGCGACCATCAAGCCGAGGTACCCGTAGCCGCTCGAAATCGAGGGAATGAGCCGATGATAGACCGCCACAACCTGCATCGCGCCTGCCGCGCCTGCAAAGAGTCCGCAGAGCACAAAGGAAAACATCATGTATTGCCAGGTCGGGATGCCGAGCAGAAATGCGGCTTTTGGATTTTTACCGACCGCCTTCAATCGCAGACCGAAATATGTGCCCTGCAAAAGCAGATAAACGATGACAATGGCAATCATAGCGATCCCCAGCGCCCACGGACTCAACCGCAAGCCGGTGAAGGCAGGCAAAGCCAGTTTGTCATCAAAGGGAACCGTGCCGGACATCGAAGCCACGCCGGGTCGCTTCCACGGGCCGAAGATCAGCCACAAGGTCAGCGCGGTGGCGACGAAGTTCAAGCCGAGACCGCCGAAAATTTCATTTACACCGCCGAAGGTTTTGAGCGCGCCGGCCAGCATGGCCCACAACGCGCCGCCGATCATGCCCGCCAGAATTCCCAGCGTGATGATCAAGGCGGGCGGCATGGAGGTATCCTGCAATTCACGCAAGACCCACGTCGTGAAGATCGCGCCGAGCATGATCTGTCCCTCCACGCCGATGTTCCACAGTCCCGCCGCGAAGGTAATCAATAATCCGGCTGTCGTCAATAACAACGGAACCCAGGCCGCAAGCACATCTGTAAAATTGATCATCGAGCCAAATGCGCCGCGCAGAATGTTGGCATACGCATCGAACGGCGGCGCGCCCGCCGCGAGCAAAATCAATGTTGTAAACAATAATGCCAAAACAAGCGCCGCCAATTGAAATCCCAGATTCACCCAGCGATTGCTTCTAACCATGCGCCTTCTCCGTCTTCAAAGATTCCCAGCCCTTGCCGCCGATCAGATTGCCTAACTGCTCTACGGTCGTCTTCGATGCGTCAAGCGGAGACGAAACCTTTCCACTGAAGAAGACCAGCACGCGGTCGCTGTATTGCAAAATTTCTTCAAGGTCAGATGAAATGAAGATGATGGCCGCGCCCTGTTTACAACGTTCCTTCAACTTATTCCAAATGTAAATCGTGGATTCGATGTCGAGTCCGCGCGTGGGATGCTCAAGCAGGATAAGCGATAACGGATCTTGAAGCAAAGCCAGAAGAGCGCGTTGCTGGTTGCCGCCGGATAACGATTCCACGGTGCTGAGCGGTGTGCCGCGAATATTGAACGATGAGATGCGATCTTCGGCCAGTTTGCGTCCGCCTTCGCGGTCAATGAAGAGTCCTTTTGTTTCCTCCGACAAAACAAAATGCTCCGTCAACGTCAGGCCGGGGACGAGTCCTTCCTCCAAACGCGAGGCGGGTAAAAATGAAACACCGTTGCGCTTGAAGGCATGATACGACTTGCCGGTCAGATCGCGATCGTTCACGAGCACACGTCCGCCGACCGTGCGCATCAAGCCCGCGCAGGCGCGGATGAACGGCCCCTGTCCACTCCCCTCCATCCCCGCCAGACCGATGACTTCGCCGCCGCGCACACTCAAATTAATATCAGACATGCGCAAACGGATATCTTCGATGGCGACCCCGCGCAGTTCAAGCACGCTTCGTCCCGGACCTGCGGCCTGCCGCGCTCCGAGCGAAATTTCCTTGCCGAACATCAACTCCACCAGTTTCTTCGTCTGGAACGGAGCTTTGACTTCACCAACCAATTTTCCGGCGCGCAAAACAGCAACGGTGTGACATAACACTTCCACATCTTCCAGTTTGTGTGAGACGAAGATGACCGTCATGCCTTGCGCGGTCAGTTTGCGAAGCGTCTCAAAGAGTTTGGCTTTTTGAATGGCGCTGATTCCGGTTGTCGGCTCGTCCAAAATCAAAACGCGCGCGCCGAGCCACAGCAGACGCAGAATCTCAAGTTGCTGACGCTCGCCTACCGTCAACGAGTCGACGTACGAGTCCGGGTCGAGGGAAAAATCAAATTGCGCGGCGAGCCGCTTGAAGTCCCGCGCGACCGCTTTACGATCAGGGAAGAGTCCGCCCGAATGGCCGAGTAAAAAATTATCAAGTGCGCGCATCGGCGGAAAGTCGAGGGGATCCTGATGCAACATGCCGATGCCATGTTGAATCGCGTCTGCAGGAGAATGAATAGTGACAGGGTGACCGTCCAGCAGAATCTCTCCGCTGTCGGCTTGAATGAATCCGGAAAGAACTTTCATGAGCGTGCTTTTGCCCGCTCCATTTTCCCCCAGAATGCCTTGAATGGTGCCCGAGGGAACGTTGAGCACGATGTCGTTGTTGGCGTGGACTTTGCCGAAGTGTTTGTGGATGTGTTTGAGTTCAACGTTCATGGGCAGGTTTCCCACCCCCACCCCTGCACCCTCCCTCAACTTTGGGGGAGGGTCGCGAAGCAGGGGTGGGGGCAATCAAACAAACTTATGGTTGAACGCTCTGGCCTTCCATGCCCTGGAGCAATTGAGGCAGGTACCAGATCTGCTGATCGGTGGCAACTTCGCCATCTTTCAAATAGGGGCTGCCATCCTGCAGATTGATCGGGCCTTTCCACAAGTTGAGTCCACCGGCGAGTTCAGCAATGAACTTATCCAGAGTCGCGCTGGCATCGGCAGAGAGGGCTTTGCCCTTCACGAAGCCGACCGCGCTGGTGTCTTTGTTGTTGATGTCCTTCCAATCCGGGCCGTTCCACTGAAATTCAGATTTGAAGGTGCCGTTGGCCGCCGCGGCAATGACCTGCGCGTACGCGGGACCCCAGTTGAAGTACGGCACACCGAGGCAGACATCGGGCGCGGCCTCGCAAGCGCCGACGTAATCATAGGGGATGGCCCAAACCTTCTTGCCCTGTCCCGCGAACTTGGCGGCTTCCTTGCTGGCTTCGGTCGTGTCAATGCCCGAGACGACGACATCGTAACCGCTGTTGTAGAAATCATCTGCAACTTGAGTCGGGTCGGAGGTCACACCCGGGATGTTGAACCAGAAACCGATCCAGGTTACTTTGAATTTGAGGTCCTTGGCATCCTTCTTGAGATAGTTGGTCCAGCAATACTTCGCGCCGAGATACACGGAGGAAGCCAGGCGGCGGGTTTCATCGTTGATCAGTGGGCCAAGATAACCGATCTGCCCGGTCTGCGTGGTGAGGGCCGCGGCGCATCCGGCGATCATCTTGCCGTATTCCATGCGACCCATGATGTCGGTCTGATTGGGCGACTCTTTGTAGTTCTTGCCGTCCTTCCAGGTCCAGTCATCCGAGGAGCCGATCACATAAATATCGGGGTGAGCCTGCGCGAACTTCAGGGCCTCGTCCTTCATATCGTCCGAGTTGAAGATGACGAGTTTCGCGCCCTGGCTGACGAGTTGCTCAGCCAGTTGTGAAGCGGTCGTGCCGGGGCGGTCTGCCGGGTTGACCTTGTCAATATAGACCATCTTCGCGCCGAGTTTCTGTTCGACATACTGCCCCGCCTCATAGTGCGCCTGACTCCACCCCTGGTCATTGTACGGGCCGACCAGCAACATGCCGAACGTATAACCGGTGGCCTTTGGAAGAGGAGCGGGTCCGCAAGCCGACAAGACCAAAGCGACAGCCACAACAAGCAAGGCGACGTGCAAAATTATCTTACGCATTGTCTTCTTCTCCTGTGTGAAAATGGAATTCTATGAGCCGAAACGTATTTCGAGAATTCTGACCTTTCTGCCGCCTCCTTTCCATTTGTATGGATGATTGTATCAACAACACATCGTTTCGTGAAGAAACCTACATTCTTATTTTACGGCAAACAGGAAAACTTGGCACGCAGTTCATCCAAATTGGCTTGCTTTTCATGGTTGGCCGGAATCTCACGATCCATACGATTCAACAAATTGCACAACGGCGGGCCGACATAAACTGGAGAGACTTTGTAGGATTGGATCGCCAACTCCCTGGCACGCATCCAATTCCCATCATGGGCATAGCCTTCGATAAAAACGAAACGCTCGATTGGGTCATTGGGATGGTCATCCAATTGAAATGCCTGATCCCCCAATTGTGCGACGCGTACCCAGTCCCCCATTTGACGCGCCAAATCAGCCTGCTCGAAGTAATAGCACCAGCCATGCGCCGGTTCGGGGCCATAGACTTCGGGCATGTGCCCCGTTTGATCGGTTGTGATCCACGCTGACGAGGATAACGCGGCGGCTTCGCGCATCAGGCTTGCATCCGAGATCAAATGATATTGAGAATCAATCTCCGGGTCCAGCAAACGCAGACAGCCCGGCGGCTGATAATAGAAAGCGATGGTTTGAGATGTATTACCTGTAAAATCTCCAATCCAGTAGTGATATGTGACCGGCAAACCTGGCTCAAGTCGCGGCAATGAACCGCCGACCCGATTCGTGGGATAAAACAACACATATGGAATTTGATCCGAGTGAAGATTCGGCGCGTAAATCCAATTGAGCACGGGGCTGAGAGAATTATCTGCGTAGAACTGCAACTCTTCGTTCATCATTACCATCGTGCCCGGCTTGAGGCCCGGCGCGCGCCATACCATCTGCCAAAACAGATTTTTTTGTGACTCCCAATCGCGCAGATAATCCACTGACCAAAGAAACTGACGCCCAGCAGAAAGTGAGATAAATAATATCGCGGCCAGGTATCGGAAATGCATCGGTAAAAGCTCGATCAAGCCTATCAGGAATAAACACGATCCAAGCATAAAGGACAGCAATGCGCGGTTCGCCGGAAAACCCAGCGACACAGGTACATTGGCTATCCAAAATGGAACACCGCCAAATACAAGCAAAATTGCGCCGACCCCGAGCAGCCACAGTGCATCGCGTTTGCTGTCCGAACCCATTTGATTCTCATGCACGCGTTTGAAGAGAAAGACGAGGCCTGCGACTGCCAGGATCACAACAACATACACAAGGCTTGTACGGATCCCACTTAGGACTGGATTAGGAAATTGAAAAGCCTGCGACCACGCCGCAACCGTCGCGACCCACAGACCTGAAAACACATTCTGGACGAGTTGAGTAAATGTTGAGATCGGCTCACGGACCAGCTCATCGGTCAGACTATATCCAAAACCGGGATGAGTGTATACCAACAACCGATACAAGACGGCAAATATGATGACTCCAGCATATGGAAGCCACATTTTGAAAGCCTTCATGTACCGGTCACGTTTGGTCATCGGTTCATCTTGCAAAGACTTTAGAATGATCAGCGGGCGAATGAACTCAAGCGTGAAGAAATACTCGAACATCAAAAGGTTCAAAGCGGAGAAGATCATGGCGGGAATGGTCCGTCCACGAAGCATCAGATACCAGGAAATCAACAGGAAGAAAAGGACGATAAAGAAATGCGAGTATACATAACTTACCCACTGCTGGTTAAAACCCGGGTACACCAAAACCAATAAAGACAAAATCAACGCAAGGTCCTTGCGTCGAGGAAATAATTTCTCTAAAACGAGCCAGAAGGCCCAAACACCAGCCCAGCGCCAGAACATGGCAAATAATTGCCAGTATGCCGGCTTTAGCGGAAGCAGATATGCCGTCAATTGGTAGAGTAACGCCCACACCGGACGCGAATCGGAAAAATATTTTGTGGTCGCTTGGGGGCCAAACTGATATCGAATCCATGAAATGGCTACATCGTCCCAATAAAAGCCCATCCGCCAGAACGCAAGGCCATAGGTAAGGAAGGTCACGATCATAAGCGTGAATGGAACAGCCAACGGTTTCGAGAGAAGTGCCCTGAGTCTCTTTATCAGATTCGCCATAACCTTATCCAAGACATGTAATTCATAATGCTTTAACGATCCGGCTCCACGCGAAATATATATCCGTATGTCATCTCCTGTTCGAGATGAAATCGCGGATGCTGTACAAAGGCCATGTTTCCCTGCGGATATAAATGCATGACAGTGATCTGACGAGGGTATTTTTGCAGTGACGTCAGGATGTTTTCAATGACTTTTGCAATCAATGTTTCATCGAACGGATTCGCAAAGTACAGCAAATTGGCCTCGGCTGGGATTTCATATTCCGCCGCATCCATATGAACGATTTCAAATTCCGTTTTGCTCTTGGTCTTTCGTTTGAATATCTCAATATTATTGCGGCAGATATCAACCAGTTCAATCGAAAATTCAACGCCAATGACTTTGCGAAATCCTTTTTCTGCCGCCAAGATGATGGCCTTCCCTTTTCCGCTTCCAAAATCGACAAAGCAACTGTTAGCCACATCCAGCTTGATCAAGGAAAACATGGTCGCAAAGACGTAAGCATTCGTACCCTCATAGTAACGACCGTGTATTTTATTTGGAGAATCAATCTCGAGTTCGTCGAGCATTTTTGTGTTGATCGTTTCGACCCCGTATTTGAAATCGAAGAGCAGATCGGAAATCACATATCGAAGCGTGGTAACAAGCCCCGCTCTTCGTATGTTCCGAAATACCATCATCAAGTTCCTAAGATTCAATATTTGAAACAACTTCATTCCTCATATTCCTTTTCATGCAAGAATCCTACAGAAAGAACCGAATCAACGGCGAGACGAACCTGCTGGTGAGGGAAGCAGGCAGGAGGGATATTACTTTTTTCGTCCAGGGGTAACGATCATAGAGACGAACGTTTGGTTTCGATAATTTACCTGGAATGAAATATCGGAAAGTATCCGCGGCATCCATGCCCCATCCCTGTTTAAACAGTTTCAAACTTTCATTGTCCCGAGGCGACTCACCGTGATTGAACCAGCGATAGCCGCCGGTTATGCCATCTTGTATGATCTTCCAGATCAAAAAGTGCATTGGAGCATGCTCTGTGCTCAAATCCTGCGCTGACCATCCACAATAAACTTCTCCATATTTCCAGAAAGTAAATATCCCTCCGATATATCTACCGTTATGCCTTGCCATATAGATTCGGGCGGTGTTGTCCTTATAATAAACAAAAATTTTACGAAAGAGCCCTTCGACATGCGGAATGAAGCCATGTTTGTGCGCATACAGATGCGCATATAAGCGATAAAATTCATTCACCAAATGCCCATCGGGGTCTATGATCAATTCCAATCCTTCACCAAGTTTAGGGTCGCGAAGAATTCTTTTGTAGTTGCGTCTGAAATTCCCGAAGATTTCTTCGGGGGCTTTGCCCAGCGGTAACCGATAGGTTAAATCAAGCCGCTCAAGATATGGCAGGCGTTTGTCTTCGGGCAATGGCAATGGCGACAAAATCTCTGCATTTTCTACCTCAGACGTACGAGAGACAATTTCATCCAGAATCCGGTCAAGTGCTTGTTCGGAGTCGTAGAGAGGGCCAAAATAACTCGGAAACAAACTCGTTTGATAATGTGCTCTGCCAACTAATGGCTTGCACAGGAACAGTGGGCATATCCCCATAACTTTTTCCCCGTCCAGGGCAATCAGATGCTCAACAGTTACGCCATATGTATCGCGTAGAGTCCACGCCCATTCAAGATCATGCCCAAAGCGAGCATGAGGGTGATTAGCCAGATACGTGGTGTAACGGTCGTAGGTATCTTCGTTTACTGTGACGACGTTAATCATAAAATCACTGGGGGTGATCTCATGCCACCCCGCGAATCAGGCTTGGACCGAGAAAACGTACAAGGAATTCCGGGAGCCGCTTCCAGGTCCAGATGGCGAGGCGGAATTTAGGGCTTTTCTGGTTCAACTCAGGTGCCTCCTTGCCCGCGTTCAAAAAATACCAGTAAGACAGCGCGCGCTTGTACGGCCTCCATTTCATTTTGAATATCTCGTTGCCTGAACCGATCAAACTACGTCCCATATCAAAATAGCCGAAGCCTTTCTGGGCGTAGCGCGTCATTGCTGACCAGTAGAGAAATTCACCGGCATAATCTGAGCGGACACGACGAAGAATGTTCGCATGAAGATTAGTGACAACGCGCTCGTGGAAGATAAACGCGCCCGCGCCTGCAATTCTTCCCCGCGCATCATAAACAACCGCAAGTTCCAACTTGTCTCCAAGCGAGACAATCATTTCACGTAAATAATTTTTAGAATGATATGGTGAGCCAAGCTCGTGCATGCTGCGTACCAGCGCCTCATAGGCATCATCCAACAAATCAAAGTGGCCGAACGAAATTGTAAAACCCTTTTTCAAAGACTTGCGAATATGGTTACGGTGATCCGAGCCAAACTGGGCAAGTGCGGATTCCATGTCTTTGTTAAGCTCCACGAGGTATGTTGCGTAAATTGGCTGTTGCATCCAACCCTTGGGCATGGACATGGCTCCAGACTCAAAACGGACCACCGCATAATCCACGTTCAATCTCTGAGCCAGCGAACTGGCCTCTGTTAAAAGGGCATCGCGCGCCGCTGACGATTCGAAGGCGAACCCGCCGTAACTCGCGAACGGCGCGGTAGCAAGATAGTTTCCAAAAAGAGGATGCCGGATATGGAGGAATACAAGCAGGCCTTTGACTTTACCGTCCTCGCGGGCTTCGAGCCGATAGACATTGTAGCCATAGACTTTTTGCAGGAAGAACATCCAAGTATCCTGCGATACAAAGCCTGCCATACGGGAAAGATCTTCGGGCCATTGCGCTGCTTCATCCTCGTTCAGCAACCGAACTTGCAAATCAGACATGCGCGACTTTCTGCAACGAGAGAACCTCATCCAGATAGGTTCCGAGGGGCGAAACAGGGAAAGCCTGAACGAGCCTTTTCAAGAATTTCGATTTGTCGACGACAAAAGGCAAAAGTTCGGGATGTCTGAAAAGGTCTGGGAGTGTACGCCGCACGAAATCTCGCGGGCGAATCAATTCGTAGGGATGCAAAATGATAGCAGGGCTGAGTCCACGCTTCAGGTCCCGCTCGATGATGCGGAAAATAACGTCACTCATCAGGCCAATAGTGAAACTGGATCCGTATGGCATCTCACCGTTGAGCAACAATCCGAGCGTAAAATCGCGCGGGGCGGCGAGAGACATTTCGCGTCGACCAAAAATCCGCGTGGTACTCACAGGCAATTCCCAGACGCCATCTTTTTGAAGAAGCAACCCGGGCCGCGCATAGATGGATGAACTGTAATAAAAACCAGCGTTTTTCAACAGCGGATATGCCTGTTCGCTAATGCCAACCATTGGCGCACGATAACCGCGCACGTTGAATTCATCGCGCCACTTTCGCGAAGCGAGAATGTCTTTCTCCAACTCTGAAACACTAACCAATGGCCGATGAATTTGGCAATGAAGGCCAAGCTCATGCCCGGCAGATATGATCTTGCGCGGCACCTCCGGGTACCAATCTGCAATCTCGCCCACCAGATAGAAACTGGCCTTCACATCTTTCAACAGTTCCAATATGCCATTAATCGCCGAACGCGAAAAGTCATCATCCAACTCCCGGCGCGTCTCGCTCGCTATGATACCGTCATAGCGACGGATGAATGCAAACCACGGTTCATAGTCAATGCTGAGCAAAACGCGCGGAGAGACCGGCGGGTTCGTCACGGTTGAAATTGGCATAAGGTTGGTATGTTACCGTTTCGAGAAAGGAGTGTCAAGCAAGAATAGGTCCAAACTATGGCACAATCCATGTACCCGTCTCGCCTTTGAGGGCGCGGCCAATATTTTCGGGGTTGGTGATGAGCGCCTGTTTGCCGCCGTTCTCCAAATACCAAATGATGGCCTGAATTTTGGGAGCCATCGAACCTTTGGCAAAATGCGTGCCTTCGGTCAGATATGCCTTCGCTTCGGCAAGCGTCATTTTATCCAGCCACTTTTGATCGGGCTTGCCAAAGTGGATGGCAACTTTTTCGACTGCAGTGGAAATCAGGAACAGATCGGCCTTGAGGAGTCTCGCTAAAAGACTCGAGGCATAATCTTTATCAATGACCGCTGCGACACCTTTGTATTCGTGATCGCCTACATCAACAACCGGGATGCCTCCACCTCCCACCGTAATGACGATGGTGCCCGCCTTAATCAGCGTTTGCACCGCGTCAAGTTCCACGACTTCTTTCGGGAGCGGCGAAGCGACAACGCGACGCCAGCCACGGCCTGCATCTTCGACTACGTTCCAATTCATCTCTTTTTCGCGGCGTTTCGCTTCGGCCTCGTCCATAAATCCGCCAATCGGTTTGGACGGATTTTTGAAGGCCGGATCATTCTTGTCCACGAGCACCTGCGTGACTATGGTGGCAACATGCTTCTGGATGCCGCGCCGATATAATTCATTCTGCAAGTTTTGCTGGAGGGCGTAACCGATCGCGCCCTGTGAATCCGCACCGCACACATCCAGCGGGACTTCGTGCATCCCTTCGACTTTGGCGGCAATCTCCGAGCGGCGCAGAATGAACCCAACCTGCGGCCCGTTGCCGTGACCGATGGCCACGTCCCAACCGGCCTCGATAATATCGGCAATGTGGTACGTGGTCTCTTTGGCGGCCAAATATTGGTCTTCGACCGTTTTATGTTTTTCATCTTTGATCAGCGAATTGCCGCCGATTGCAATGACTGCGAGTTTGCGCTTCGCCATAATTCTTCTCCTATGCCATCGTCAATGCCATGACGGCCTTCTGCGCGTGCAGGCGATTCTCTGCCTGATCGAAAACCACCGAATTCGGACCGTCCATCACCGCGCTGGTCACTTCAATATCGCGATCCGCGGGGAGCGGATGCATGTAGATGGCGTCATCTTTGGCAAGTTTCATCTTTTTTTCATCGGTGATCCAATGTTTGTACTTGTCAATGATCTTCGCGCCTTCGTTGGCATCTTCGGTCGTCATCATGGCTCCCCACGACTTGGCATAAATCACATCGGCATCCTTAAAGGCCTTTTCCATGCCGTTCGGGTCAGAGATTATTTCAAAGCCGGTGTGGAATTTCCTCGCCTGCTCCTGCGCCGCGTCGACGATGTCGGGCATGAGTTTAAACTCGGGCGGGTGAGCCAGCACAACGTCCATGCCGAAGCGGGGCATTTGCAGAATCAGCGATTGAGGGACTGAAATCGGTTTCTGGTACGACGCCGCGTACGCCCACGAGACAACCATCTTTTTCTTTCGCAGGTCGCGGCCCTTCTTTTCCATGACGGTCATCAAATCCGCGAGGCATTGAAACGGATGGTAGACTTCGCATTGCATGTTGAGCACCGGCGACCGCGAATGCCTGGCCACATCATTGATGTATTTGTTGCCGATCTTCCAGTCCACGTGGCGGATGGCAATGCCATCGAAATAGCGCCCGAAGATCTGACCGATTTCAACCGGCGTATCGCCATGCGCGATCTGAGTCGTCTTGCTCTCAATGAATGCCGCGTGACCGCCAAGCTGAGCCATGCCCGCTTCGAACGAGCCGCGCGTGCGCGTGCTCGAGAAAAAGAACAACATCGCCAGAACTTTATCGCGCAGGTATGGATGAAGTTCGCCCAGCGCGCGCTTGCGCTTCAGGTCGAATGCCACATCCATAACCGTTTCGACTTCCTCCTTGGAGAAATCCAGGTCGCCGATCAAATCGCGACCGCGTAGATTGGTTTGCATGATTTTAGTCTCCTTGTCTTAATTTCCTGTGTAGGGTTGAACAGTGATTTTTTCGGCTTCAAGGTCCGAACGGATTTGTTCGAACTTTTTGATAATGTCGGCAGATACAAGTGTAGTCGAAATTGGAGCGAGACCAATCCCGCCGGATTTGTAATCCAGCGTGATGGTCCCAGGCTGAAGTTTGCCCTGGGCAAACTGTTGAATCGCCATGAACACGGCACTGTCCATATTCTTGGTGCGGCTGGTCACGACCACTTCCGGCGCGATCCAGCGCTGATCGGAGCCGGTGGTGATGATGGGTTTATTGGCGGATTTCGCCGCCTCGATCGCGCCCAGACCTGAACCGCCCGCCGCGGCATAGACAATCTCGTCGCCGTTCGCGTACATCTGCGCGGTTAATTGCTTTGCCACATCCGGCTTGGCGAATCCGCTGAAATCGTCCTTGCCCGTAATGAGTTGAGAGTCAATCTGTGCATTCGGGTTGACATATTTCACGCCCTGCTCGAATCCAAATTCGATGCGGCGGATGACGGTCACATCCGCGCCGCCGAGGTAACCGATCTTGCCGTTCGGGCTGAGCAAAGCCGCCAACGCGCCTGCCAGAAAATCTCCCTGCGTTTCAACGAACGTCACGGATGTAACATTCGAACCGGTCGCAGTCGTATCCACAATCACAAAACTCAGATTCGGATTTTCTGCCGCGACCGTCGTGATGGCTTTGGAATTTTCAGAGCCAAGCGCAATGATCAGAGTGTTGCCGTCTTTGACGGCCTGCCGGACGTTCTCTATTTGTGCATCACCATCCTGATAGTCGTATGTCTTGATCTCCGCGCCCAAATCGCTTTGCGCTTTTTGTAAGCCGGTGTACGCGCTGTCATTAAACGCTTTGTCTCCCAACCCGCCGCGCGCCAGCATCAGCGCGACCTTGGGTTTGGATGCGCCCGAGCAACCTGAAAGAAGCAGGGTAAGAATAAAACATACCAATAACCGTTTTTTACTCATCAAAAATGCTCCTCCAAAATTTATCAGTGATATTTTTTGAGACGCGTAATACTTCTGCGCGCACAAAACGATTTCGATCCCAGAACAGTCTTACCCCTTCATAACATTCACAATGCGCTTCGACATTGACCTCTATTCACTGCCGTGCTGTTCCTGGACCTTGGAGCGGTCACTGGTCAACGCATCCAAAATATCCTGAAGGTCGCGCGCCGCGTCCGAAAGCCATTTGATCGTGTTCTTGAATTCATCCGGGCTGATCTCTTCGGGCAGGCAATTATAAATTTGATCACCCGTATCCCGCAAAAGTTTTGCGGAGGTCTGAACCGTGACGATGGGCCGCAATAACTCGCGTCGCAGAACCTGCAACTTCTGTTCCGCGCTGGCCGTGCCATAATGCTTGCGAAGATCATCGTAGATTGACATATGGACTCCTTTGACCTATCTCCCCACCCCTCCCCTAAAAGAGAAGGGGTGGGATTGGGTCAAAATCTATTCCATCGCGCCGAGCACAAGCGCTAACAGCGCCATGCGCATCACCACGCCATTGAAAGCCTCCTGCCAGTAGCGCGACCAGTGTGTGATGTCCACATCGGTTGGAATCTCGTCCATGCGCGGCAGGGAGTGAAGCAAGATCGCGTCGGACTTGGCTTTCTTCTCCAGCAGTTCGCGCGTGATCTTGTAGTTGGCGGGCGTCAGCCCAACATCCTTGCCGGAGCGTTCGTCGCGCGATTTGGTGTAGTCCGGCTGAACCACCGGCTCGACCAAAATCACATCCGCTTCGCCGATGGCCTTCTCCACATGATCCGCTTCTTTGTAGTTCAAACTGAATTGCCTGAGTTCATCTTTGAACTCCGCTGTCAGCGACATATCGGGCGGCGAGACAAACGTGATCGGGCAATCGAACTGCGTCAACGCGTACGCGAGAGAATGCATCGTTCGCATGCGCATATCGCCAACGGCCAGCCACTTGAGTCCATCAATGCGGCCTTTCTCGCGCCAGACCGTGTAAAGGTCTGTCAGAATTTGAGTCGGGTGCTCGCCCCAACCATCGCCGCCATTGATGATTGGCACGCTGGCCCAGCGTGCGGCTTCATGCGGCGCGCCCTGCTGAAAGTGACGCATCACGATCACATCGCCATAGAACTCCAGCATCTTGACTGTGTCTTTGATCGACTCCTGATAGAAGTCGCCGGCGCGCGTCATCTTGGCATCCGAGAAACCGGTCACATGACCGCCGAGGCGGTGCATGGCGCCTTCATGCGCGAGACGAGTCCGCGTGGAAGGCTGATAGAAGGCGGTTACGAGCGTCTTTTCCCTGAGCATGTCCACGTTCTTTCTGGACCTGGCGATGGGTTCCATTTTCGAGGCCACATCCAGCACATGGAAAAACTCATTGCGCTCGAAATCCTTCAGCGACAGAATATCACGACCTGCAAAACTGCGCATACGAACCTCCTATTCAATTGTGGTTGGTTTCGACGTTGACATCCTCCGATGCTTCTAAAATTTTCCTTCTTTGGCTTATTTTCGCGCTGAGCGGAGGGTTGAGTAGCCGCGAAGCGGCGTATCGAAACCCGCAGTCGAAGCGCTCTTCGACTTCTCTACATTCCGCTCAGGGCATAGATCACTTCGTTTTCTCCGCCAGCAGTCCGGGAAAGAGCGCATAAAATTCCGTGGCGGCGACAACCTCATCGAGCGGCACTTGTTCCATGGATGTATGTGCATATTCTTCATCGCCGGGACCAAAACCAATGGATGGAATCTTCGCCTTGCCAGCCCAATAGGTTCCGTTCGTGGAGAAACTCCATTTACCGGTCGGACGCGTTTGATTCCAAAGTTGCCTGATCGTCTCCTGCCCGGCCTGCACAATGGGATGTGATTCTTCCAATGCCCACGCGGGATAATATTTATCTACCGGAAATACAAAGCCCGTATAACTTGGATCATCGTAAAACAATTCCTCGACCCTGATCTGATCGCGCAAATATCCGGGAATCAAATCTTTGATCTGCTGAATGGCTTCTTCTTTTGTTTCCCCAAACGTCACGCGGCGATCAATGAAAATGGTGAAGCCATCCGGAACAGCATTGATGGAGGCAGTGCTGATTTTTGTATCCGTCACCATGATCGTACCCTTGCCCAAAAACGGATCGGTGTGCAGATGCGCGTCAAGATCGCGAATTCCCGAAATGACCGAGAGCATTTTATACAACGCGCTGTCGCCGAGATGATGCGACGCGGCGTGCGCTGATTTGCCGCTGGCTGTGACCTTCAACTCCACGCGGCCCTTGTGACCGCGATAGACTTGCATCTTGGTCGGCTCACCGATCACCACAAAGTCCGGTTTGATCTTCGGATCAACTTCGACAAACGTGTTCGGGGCGATGCCGTCACACCATTCTTCCATATTGCCAAAATAATAGGCGGTCGTGCCATCCAGCAAGCCAAGATCGCGCGCAAAGGCCAGGCCGTAGATCATGCCCGGCGTGGAACCTTTTTCATCGCACGCGCCGCGTCCATACAAGATTCCATTCTCGACTTTGCCCTTGAACGGATCCCAGCCCCACGTGGATGGATCGCCGACGCCTACCGTGTCTACATGTGAGTCATAGACGAGCACTCGCTTACCCTTTCCGACACGTCCCATGATGTTGCCCATCTTGTCGAAACGGACTTCCTCGAAGCCCAGTTTGCTCATCTCCGCGCCAATACGCTCGCCCACATCCTTGAGCTTGCCTTCCATGCTGGGAATGGCAACAATCTCGCGCATGAATTTGATGATCTCGTCGCGATGTTTTTCAACGTTGTTTTTGATTTCCTGAACTTTCACCTTTACCTCGTAATGAAAAATTTATAGCCACAGAGACCGCAGAGAGCTCTGTGGCAAAATTAACTTCCCACGCGGCGCACCACATGAAAATGGAAATAGCCCGGGATAAAGTAACTCGACGAATAATCAATCACTTTTCCACTGACGTTATAAAGTTTCGATACGAACTCCAGCAGAACGTCGCCGCGCTGGATTTGAAGTTGCTTGGCAACGTCAGCGGGCGCGGTGATAGCGGAAATGGCCGCTCGTGAAGTCGTGAGCGGATCGCCGCGGCCCAGCAAAAAGTCAAGGACCGAGCCTTTGAAGTCGGCGGGCAGATGATCGGCCTTGAGGATTTCCTCGGGCAAAGTATCCTCAAGATACGCTACCGGTCGACTCTCTTCACGCATGACGCGCTGGACACGCGTCAATCGTGCGCCTGCGGGCACGCTCAACACTTGCGCGTGGTCCTGATCCGCGGCAACCACCTCCACACGCAAATCACTGACTGATACTTCCAATCCCAAACGGTCTGCCATCGTCTCCAAACTCTCGAGCACCTCCAACCCCGCATCAATCACAGGGACCTGCCCCACCACGAACGTGCCCGAACCCTGACGGCGGCGGATGAGTCCCTGCGCCTCAAAGGTGCGCATGGCCTCGCGCAACGTGGCGCGCGACACGCCCAGCTGTTTCGATAATTCGGGTTCCGATGGCAATCGCTCCCCCGCGCCGGTCTTTCCGATCAATGTAGCGAGATCTGCTTGCAAACGTTGAAAGGGAAAATTGGCCATTACTCCTCCAATACCGGAATGAAACTGAATTTGGTCACATCCACCAGCCCTTTGTCCGAAATGCGCAGTTCGGGAATAACAACCAACGCCAGCAATGACAACTGCATATTGGGATTATTGAGTTTGCATCCGCAGGCTTTGAAACCGGCCAGCACTGTCTCTGCTTTTCGCGCGACCACATCCACTCTTTCTGTGGACATCAGACCCGCGATCTGCAGTTCGACCATACCAATGACTTTTCCATTCTTGACGACGACCTGCCCTCCCCCGCTTCGCGCGAGACTGTTGGCGGCCACCGCCATTGACTCATCATCCGTGCCGACGACGACCATATGATGGCTGTCATGCGCGACCGTGGAGGCGATGGCACATCTCTCAGTGAAGCCAAAACCGCTAACCAGCCCGAGCGTGATTCCATTCATGCCTTTGTGCCGCTGAACAATTGCAATCTTGGCAATGTCATTTTTGATGTCCGCCCGAATCTCCCCATTTATCGGCTCAAGGTGAAAAGTCAAATGTTTTGTTGGGGCTTGATTCTCAATGACCCCAATCACATTGGCCTTCACCCTGGACTTTTTACTTTGAACGTTCAACACAAAATCTTGCGCCTTCAATGACTTCTTGAGATGCACCGAGTTGATCACCCAGGAAGGATATTTGAACTGCGGCAAATCCATTTTCCATTTGCCATTCTCTGCGATGACCTGTCCTTTGGCTATCACGACCTCAGCTTTGAAGTTCTTCAAATCCTTGACCAGCACCACATCGCCCCAGCGACCCGGCGCGATCATGCCCATCTCGCGCGACAGGCCAAAGTGTTCCGCGGCATTGATCGTCATCATTTGAATCGCGGTGATCGGAGAAAGTCCCTGGCTGATGGCGTGTCGCAGGACGCGGTCCATGTGGCCGTCTTCGGCCAGGGTCTGCGCGTGAGAATCATCCGTGCACAAGATAAAGCGGCGCGGGTCAATGCCTTTCTCGGTGATCGCGCCGACCTGCGAAGCCACATCCAGCCAGGCCGAACCATACCTCAACATCGGTTTCATGCCTTGCCGAACGCGCGCGATCGCATCTTCCATGCGCGTGCCTTCATGGTCATCTTCGGCGCCGCCCGCCACGTATCCGTGAAAGGGCAGGCCGAGGTCCGGCGAAGCGTAGTGACCGCCCACGGTCTTGTTTGAAGCGTGTGTGGCGGCCATCTCAGCATGCATCTTTTCGTCGCTATTGAACACGCCAGGGAAGTTCATCATCTCACCCAATCCGATGATGCCGGGCCAAGTCATGGCTTCCGCGACTTCGTTTGGTCCAATCGAGGAGCCGGGCGTTTCCAACCCCGGCGCAGACGGGACGCAGGACGGCATCTGCACCCAAACATGGATCGGTTGTTTGGCGGCTTCGTCCACCATGAGCCGCACGCCTTTGAGTCCGAAGATGTTTGCCATTTCATGTGGATCAACGAACATACCGGTGGTGCCGTGCGGCGCGACAGCGCGCACAAACTCTGTGACCGTGACCATGCCGGACTCAACGTGCATGTGCGCGTCGAGCAGGCCCGGGACGAGAAAGCGGCCAGCCGCTTCGATGACTTTTGTTTTTGGCCCGATGGTATGTTTCGCGTCCGCGCCGACGAAGGCGATATGACCATCCACAATCGCAACATCGGTATCGGGGATGATCTCGCCCGATTGCACACTGACCCATTTCCCTTTGCGAATCAGGAGGTCAGCGGGCTTGCGGCCCATGGCGACATCCACGAGCGAGCGAGTGAGTTTGGAGGAATTCGGCATGAGGTATTACTCCTGAGGGTGTCATGCTGAGCGAAGCGAAGCATCCGCATTTTAATAAGAACGAGACCCTTCGCTACGGCTCAGGGTGACATCACCCTGCCAATAATCTCTTTGACGCTCGATTATGTTTCTCCACTAGCTTACATTCACCTGCTGTCACTAATTGACCTTCTTTGACAATAAACTTTCCACCAACGACGGTGTAATCCACGCGGACAGGCTGACCGAAAACCAACGCCGCCACAGGATCGTGCATCCCGGCAAACTCGAGGCGATTGAGGTTGACCGCGAAGAAGTCCGCGCATTTGCCGGGTTCGAGGGAGCCGATATCATTGCGTCCGAGGACGGCCGCGCCGCCGCGAGTTCCCAAATATAAAGCTTCTCTGGCTGTCATCAATTTTCGATTCGGATCAGTGGATAATGAATAACCGGTGATTCCTTCTTTGACACGCGACATCAGCATTGCTTGCCGCACTTCTGCCAGCAGATGCGAGCCATCGTTGGAAGCAGAGCCATCCACGCCGAGGCCAACGTTGACGCCTGCCGCGCGGTATTCTTTGATCGGCGCGATGCCGGAAGCAAGCCGCATGTTCGAGGTGGGACAGTGCGCCACCCCACAGTGATGTTTGGCAAAGACTTTGATCTCTTCGGCATTGACCCATACCGCGTGCGCGAACCAGACGTCGTCGCCGATCCAACCCAATTCTTCCATATATCCAACTGGACGATGCCCGAATTTCTGCAAACAGAATTGTTCTTCATCTTCGGTCTCGGCGAGATGAGTGTGAAGATGGATGCCATACTCGCGCGCCAACTTTGCGGATTGTTTCATCAAGTCGCCAGTCACACTGAACGGTGAGCAGGGAGCCAAAACAATTTGCACAAACGCACCGGGTTTCGAATCGTGATATTTTTGAATGAGCCGCTGGGAATCTTTCAGGATGGAGTCTTCGCTGTCCACAACGGAATCCGGCGGAAGTCCGCCTTTGGATTCGCCGAGGGACATCGAACCGCGCGAGGCGTGGAGACGGAGTCCCATTTCTTTGGCGGCTGAAATTTCATCGTCCAGTTTTGAGCCGTTAGGAAAAAGATAGAGGTGATCGGAGGCAGTCGTGCATCCCGAAAGAGCCAGTTCGGCAAGCGCGGTCTGAGTCGAAATGAAAATGTCGTCGGCGTTCATGCGCGCCCAAATGGGATAGAGGGTCTTGAGCCAGTTGAAGAGATTGGCGTCCTGCGCGGCGGGCACAGCGCGCGTGAGGGTCTGATAAAAGTGATGGTGTGTGTTGACCAGCCCCGGCAGAACGATGTGACCTTTGAGATCGAGAACTTCATCCGCAGTGTTGGGCAGATTGGCAGTCTGCCCTACTTGTTCGATGAAGCCATCGCGAATGAAAAGACCACCCTCGGGAATTTCCCGTTGGTGGTCATCCATCGTGACGAGGTAGGCGTTTTTGATGAGGAGAGTGGACATGAGCCGTTAGCAATTAACTTTTAGCGATTTGCCTAGTTGTCTGACAACTTATAGTTTAGCAGAAGAGAGAGAGGATGTCAAATCCACAGAGATCATGAAATAATCCTTGTAACCGCGCCGGAATTAAGCAAAGAGCAAATTATGGTAATACCTGTTATAAACATCATTCTGAAAATGATTGAGCAATTGCCCGAAACTGAGCAGGAGCGAGTCGTTGAACACTTGCGCGAGTATCTCGCTGAATTGGAAAATGAAGATAAGCGGAATGAGTCTTTTGCCAAGTCGCTGAAGAAATTGGTTTATGCGGCACGCGAGGCGCGCAAGCAGATCGCGGAAGGAAAAAAATACAATTTTGTCCTGGTTCCCATCTCACAGTCGGATTCTTGTTGGCCTCACCCTGCCCTCTCCTTTTGGTGGGGGGCACGTTACAACATAATACTTTTGGTGGATCATCATTCCCCGGCAAACCAAATACACTTCGTGAAATTCAAATCAACAAGGAGAAGAATATGGTCACAGATAAAGATTATCAGGACTTGAAAGGACGTCTCATCAAATTGGAAGGTCAGGTTGCGTTTTTATATCGTCACCTTGGATTGACTTTTGTACCCGAGGCCTCGCCCGGCGATGATCCACGCATTGTGGCGGCCCTCAAGAAGGGCAATTTGCTGGAGGCGATGAAAATCTATCGTGAACTGCACAGCAATGCCACGCTCACCGTCAGCGCGGATGAAGCCCGCCTTGCTGTGGAGGAAATCAAAGGCAGGCTCGGGCTTTGATCCATTCTAGTTTTGCGTGCACCGCCCCTCGTCCCGAAAGAACGAGGGGCTTTTGTTTGTACGTATATTGTTCGTAGGTTTTTCGACGGGCATGCGTCGAAACATCGCAGGTTGTAAATCACTATAATCTTAACGTAAACCCCCCGTTCACTGGAGTTATGAATAAGAGAGTTCGAACCGCATGAAATCCACGCGGTTGTTTCGAGCAGTTTTACATCAGGAGGTACAAACATGAAAACCATCTCGATCCTTCTTGCGCTGGTAAATTCTTTGGCCGCCGGGCTGGTGATTGCCGCCTCGCTTCCGGCGATTCAAATCCTGCATCCGGCTTCCTCGCTGTGGAATGCAACCAAGGTGATGGCAAGCCTTGGGATCATCGTCGTGGGAATCCTGACGTGGACCAGGGCCGGCCGCCTCGAAGCCAGCCCGAATCTCTTTTTGCTGGCCGGATTATTTTTGGTCGCACTCGGAACCGCCTCCGCCGTATGGACGATTCATGTGGGCCTGGTCAGCGGGATTCTCAAAAATCAGATGTTCCTCTACGGCGGGAGTTTGATGATGCAGGGCGCTTCATCCATCTGGTGTCTCTTACCTGCAGAAAGCAAATCCGATCCAACGTGATCCATGTCCCCGCTGAAGAAGCGGGGACTTTTTATAGTCCAAAATTTCCCTCTTTATCTTCTTCCAAAAATGACTATAATGAAAACAGGCTGGAAACTGCTCTTAGTTAGAATTCGGACTAAAAGTATCCACATTCATCCATCATTGGCGCGCCTTCTCTGACGCAAGAGAATTCAACCTCCAAGCACAGAGATTCTTGTGGAAACAAATAGACTCCCAACAGAAACCAGGGTTGTGACAAAATGAAAGCCGTGGGCAGAAAGATCGAATTTTCATCGTGGCTACAATCTGAAATCAATCAGCGCCACTGGTCGCAGGCTGACCTGGCCCGATATGCCGATTTAAACAGGGCCGTCATCAACAAACTCCTGAACGGAAAGACCAGCCCGCAACCCTCCACCATCGAGGCCATTGCCAGGGCCTTTCGCATCCCGCTGGAAAGCGCCTATCGCGCCGCAGGCCTTTTGCCGGAGATACCGGAGGGCGACGGTTTTCTCGAGGAAGTCGCGCATATCTTTCGCCGATTTCAGAATCCACAACGCCGGGCCACCGCATTGACCTTGCTCAAAGCCCTTGCCATTGAAGACGAGGAGGAGCAACGCACAGGCAAGCTCGGGAAGTAAAACCGCCTCTTCCCGCCCCGATAATTTGATGAGGTTTCGAAGAAGCTTTCCGAAGCCGATTCCGACTCAAGGTCCCGTTTGACGCGGGATTTTTGTTTTTAGGTCGTTGCGAGGGCGAATCCGAAGCAATCCCATCTTGTTTTTCCCATTCCTGGCATCTCAATTTGGATTATGATAGGCGAAATTCCAAAGGAGGAACCATGCCGTTCAATTTTCTACGCAAGCCCTCATCTTTGTTGGCGGCCAAAGTGTTAGCCATTGATTTTCGCCCCGCGGCCATCCCAAACAATTGGAATAAAACCGACGACCTGATTCAAAAATACATCGCGACCATGCGTCAGGCCAGCGGCGACAAACTCGTTTATCAGTTGAAAAACAAAGTGACCGTGACGGATTATCCCCTGCTGTTGGATGGCCGCCGCTACAATGACACAACCTGGACTCAAGCCGTGCAGAATGATCAAGCCGCCTTCCGCGATTCGCATGGAAATTACATGCTGGCCGATTACCTGCGCATCATGCAGGATTTCAACATCCTCAGTCAAATCCAAAGCAAACAAATAGATGAAGTTTGGATGTTCGGCGGACCGTACTTCGGTTTTTACGAAAGCCGCATGGTCGGCAAAGGCGCGTTCTGGTGCAACGCGCCCGCCATCGAACAGAACACGCGGCGCTTCGTGATGATGGGATTCAACTATCAACGCGACGTAAAGGAAATGGTGCACGACTTCGGCCACCGCGCTGAAAGCATTCTGGCGCGGCAGTTTGGCGCGACCGCTTTCCTGCAACAGTTATATTCTCCACAGCCGCCAGTCGCGGCGGCCATGTCCGCGCCGAAGAATGATTATGAACAATTCCTGCTGACGAAGGGCACGGTGCATCGCAAGCCCGGCGGCGCGGAATATGGGCAGGATGAGGTCGCCTGGGTCACAGCGTTGCAACCTGCATGGTTTCCGCCAGTAGTTGACCCGAACAAAGTCAATTGAGCCGTTTCATAAGATAAATACACATCTCATAGATCCCGCAACCAATGCGGGGTCTATGTCATAACACGGGGTGGATAGAATCGTTTTAACGAATGCCTCCGAAATTCCGGAGTGATTACCTCTTCTCCGGCTAGAGAAAGGAGTACGACATGACTCAACTTGGCACTACTGACCGCTCTCGGAGCATGACGAACAATCGCCCCACAATGCCGCCGCCTGCGCAGACCTCGCTCTCAGAGTTGTTCATTCTCAATCAGGAAACTCTGCGCAAGATCACGGGCCTGATTCAATTGGGCTTCGGCATTCTGAACGGCGTAATCGCTTTGCGATTCCTGCTCAAATTGATGGCCGCTAATCCCGATAACCCCTTTGCCAGTTTCATCTACCTCATCACCGCGCCCTTCCTGTGGATTTTCAGCGGTCTGACTCACAACCCATCGTTTGAGGGTATCGTGATCGAATTCCACGACCTGATCGCCATCGCTGTGTACGCGATGCTCGGCTGGATCACCATCCGCGTGATCTGGCTGTTGTTCACTCATGTGAAGTAACATCTCCGTTTGAATCCCCGCCTCAATCCAAGCCTGAGGCGGGGATTTTTTATTCCGCTTGTGTCGAAACAGAATTTCATCTACAATTCAGCGATGGCCAACATGAAGTCCGGAACGAAGCGGTTCTTTGTTTGCATACTGTTTTCCGTCGCGGTGACATCTTGTGCGCCGGCCGCGACTGCCATCTCAACGGCCACGATGACGGACGCGCTAACTGCGACGATCACCCCGCCCTCGTTCACGCCGCTTTTCCCGACCGATACACCGACTCTCACGCCATCGGCCACGCTCACACCGACTGCTACGGCTACGCCTTCGCGAACACCGACCGAAACGATCACGCCCATTCCAACGGTCGCGAGTCTGAAAGCCACCGTCACCGCGGATCCGCTGAGTTGCCGCTATGGCCCCGGCCCGGAATATCTTTTCCTGTATGGATTGAGAAAAGGCGCAAACATCAAATTGATTGGCCGCACGGACGGAAACAACTGGGTGTGGGTGGATGGCAAGAACAAATGCTGGGTCAACAAAAAATTAATTGAGATACAGGGCGACCCCGCGGCTTTGCCGATTGTTTATCCGGGCAACGCCAGGTTACCGATCTCGCCTTACTATCCACCCACGGACTGGGTCGGCGCGACGCGCAACAAGAACATGGTTGAAGTCTCATGGAACGATGTTCCTTTGCGCGCCGGGGATGAAGAAGACGAGAGCATGTTGCATTACATCATCGAGGTCTGGCGCTGTGAAGGCGGACAGATCATCTTCGATCCGCTCGCCACGAATGATTTGTCCATCGCGTTTGTGGATGAACCCGGATGCAGTCAGCCTTCGCATGGCCGCGTCTTTGTGCAAGAGAAACATGGCTTCGCCGGGCCGACCGAAATTCCGTGGCCGCCGTACACGGCCATCACACCCACACCATGACACGAGGATCGCTCATGCCCATACAAGCACATTACGGCAGTTGGAAATCTCCCATCACCACTGAACTCATCACCGCCAAGGCCGCAACCTTGATCGAACTCGCCGTGGATGGCGAAGATATTTACTGGATCGAATCGCGCCCCGCCGAATCAGGACGATACATCATCATGCGCCGCTCACCCGACGGAAAGATCAGCGAATGTACGCCGCCTGATTTCTATGCACGCACCACCGTCCATGAATACGGCGGCGGCGCGTTCACCGTCGCAGATGGCGTCATCTATTTTTGCAACTTCAAAGACCAGCATCTTTATCGTCAGCGCATCGGCGGTCAGCCCGAACTGCTCACGCCTGGTGATGGCTATCGTTACGCCGATCTCGTCGTGGATCGCAAACGAAATCGCCTGATCTGCATCCGTGAAGATCACACAGGCAAAGGCGAAGCGGTCAACACCATCGTGAGTATTGACGTGAAGGGCGGCGACAACGGAAAAATTTTGGTCGAGGGCAACAACTTCTATGCCTTCGCGCGACTCAGTCCGGATGGAAACCAACTCGCCTATCAAACCTGGAATCATCCCAATATGCCATGGGATGGATGCGAACTCTGGATAGCGGATCTCCACGCGGACGGCACGCTTCATCACGCGGACCGAGCAGCGGGCTCCGCGACCGAATCCGTTTTTCAACCCGAATGGTCGCCGGATGGCGTCTTGCATTTTGTTGCCGAAACGACAGGCTGGTGGAATCTGTATCGCTGGAAAGATGGCAAAGTAGAAGCGCTCCATCCAATGCAGGCCGAATTCGGCCAGCCGCAATGGGTCTTTGGCCAGTCTCTTTATACTTTTGTTTCAGCCAATAAAATTCTTTGCTCCTACTCCCAAAACGGAACATGGCATCTGGCATGGCTGGATACCTCATCGAAAAAATTGACGACCATCGAAAATCCATTTACTGAAATCTCAGAAGTGCGTGTGGGAAAAGGTTTCGCCGCGTTCTTCGCGGGTTCTCCCACCCAGCCGCTGGCGGTCACGCGCATGGACACAGTCACCGGCAAAATGGAATTCGTCCAGCAGGCGTCTGAAGTCAAAGTGGACGCGGGGTATCTTTCCATTGCTGAGCCGATCACATTCCCCACCACGAATGGAAAGGAAGCCTACGCCATTTATTACGCGCCGAAAAACAAAGATTACGTCGCGCCTGATGGCGAGAAGGCGCCATTGATGGTCATCAGCCACGGCGGGCCGACCAGTTCAGCCAAAACCGATTTGCGTCTCACCGTCCAATATTGGACCAGCCGCGGCTTCGCCGTGCTGGATGTCAACTACGGCGGCTCGACCGGTTATGGGCGCGCGTATCGTCAGCGTTTGAACCGTAACTGGGGCATCGTGGACGTGGACGATTGTTGCAACGGCGCGCTCTATCTGGTTGAAAAAGGTCTGGCAGACCGCGACCGCCTCACGGTCCACGGCGGAAGCGCAGGAGGTTACACGACGCTGGCCTGTTTGACGTTCCGTCCGGATGTGTTCAAAGCAGGGGCGAGTCATTATGGTCTGAGTAGATTGGAAGATTTTGTCACCGACACGCACAAGTTCGAGTCGCGGTATCTGTTTTCATTGATCGGCAAGTATCCTGAACAGAAGGCATTGTATGATGAACGTTCTCCCATCACCTATTTGAAGAATCTATCCTGCCCGTTGATTCTGTTCCAGGGCGATGAAGATAAGATCGTCCCGCCTGCCCAATCGCAGATGATGTTCGAAGCCGTGCGCGCCAAGGAATTGCCTGTGGCTTATTTGCTGTTTGAAGGCGAGCAACATGGATTCCGCAAAGCGCAGAACATCAAGCGTTCGCTCGAAGCGGAATTGTATTTCTACTCGAAGGTCTTCGGCTTTGAACTGGCTGATCAAATAGAGCCGGTGCAGATCGAAAACTTATGAAAACAAAAAGCGGGAGAACAAAACATCTCCCGCTTACTGGTTACTGCTCACTGGACACTGATTACTTATCTTGTATCTCCGCCGCTCTCAGCGTATTCTTCATCAACATCGCAATCGTCATCGGGCCGACGCCGCCGGGAACAGGCGTGATGAAGCCCGCCACTTCCTTCGCTTCATTGAAATTGACATCGCCCACCAGCCGCTGACCGCTCTTCTTGGTCGCGTCGGGCACGGAGTTGATGCCCACGTCAATCACCGCCGCGCCGGGCTTGATCCAGTCGCCGCGCACCATTTCGGTCTTGCCGATGGCCGCGATCAGAATGTCGGCCTGGCGCACAACCGCGGGCAAATCTTTGGTGCGCGAGTGGCAGACCGTCACTGTGGCATTCTTGCCAATCAACAACAGCGCGGCGGGCATACCCACGATATTTGAGCGTCCCAACACGACCGCGTTCGCACCCTCAATTTTCACACCCGATTTTTCAAGCAAATAGATACAACCATACGGCGTGCACGGAACAAACAAAGGCTCGCGCCCTTTCTGTGCGAGGCGGCCAATGTTGATCGGAGAAAATCCATCCACATCTTTTTCGATGCTGATCAATTGCAGGACACGCTCTTCGTTCAAATGCGAAGGCAGGGGAAGTTGCACCAAAATCCCGTTGACCGTTTTATCGTCATTCAGGCTCTTGATCAGTTTTTCCAGTTCTTCCTGGCTGATGTCTGCCGGAAGATGATGGCTGACCGAACCCATTCCCAACTCCTCGCAAGCCTTGCCTTTGGATCGAACATACGCCGCCGAGTCGGGTCGGTCACCGACCAGCACCGTTGCCAGTGTTGGCTTGGATTTGCCGGCCGCCACGCGCTTCGCCACCGTCGCCGCCACTTCGTCACGCACTTGTTGCGCGATCAATTTTCCGTCAATGAGTTGAGCCGTCATGGTTTGCTCCTTTTGATTTTTCCAATACACAGAAATTATACAAACCTCCCCCGCCCCGCAAAAGTGACACTTGACATGTAATTCGTAATATACCTCACGCGTTGCGAATCACGCCGCTCGTTCCATCTTCTCCAAGTTCGACCAGCGAAATTTCATTCCATATGGGTTTCGGCGCGGGCGCGGTCACGCGCAGATAATTTCCGCTCAAGCCCTCCATTTGCCAGCCGCGTTCATCAAGTTGAGTTGTGGATTCCCACAGGACAGACAACACCTTGCCGACGAATTTTTGGCGGTAGGCTTTTGCGGACTCTTCGAACACTTCGTGCAGGATGTGATTCCGTTCCTTCCGGACCTCGGGCCGGACCTGCCCTCCCATGCGCGCGGCGCCTGTCCCGGGCCGCGGCGAATACGTGAAGGCATGACCGCCCGCGAAATTCATCTCGCGGATGAAATCCAATGACTCGGCGAACTCGGCCTCGGTCTCACCGGGGAAGCCCGCGATGACGTCGGTGGTGATGGCCGCGTCCGGCATGGCTTGACGCGCGTCCGCTACAAGGTCCCGAAAAGACGCGGGAGTTGTTTTACGCGCCATACGCCTGAGCGTCGCGGCGCATCCGCTTTGCAGGGGCAGATGAAGATGTTGGCAGAGTCGCGGGTCTTCCCACAGCGCAAAGAAGTCCGCGTCCAAATCCCACGGCTCGAGTGAAGAGAGTCGCAGGCGCGGCACATCCGTCTCGCGCAAAACGGCTTTGACCAAATCGCGCAAGTGCTTATTGAAATCCTGTCCCCACGAACCGAGATGCACGCCGGTGAGCACGATTTCTTTTGAGCCGCCATCGAGGGCAAATTGAACATCATTGACGACATCAGCCACCGGGCGCGAACGACTCACCCCGCGCGCTACGGTGGTGATGCAAAACGTGCAATGATTATCGCAACCGTCCTGCGCTTTGATGAAGGCGCGCGTGCGGCGATGAATGCCGGGCAGAGGAACGCGGTTTAAAGGTTCGAGATCGAACGTTTCAAGAGGAAGGTTGAGCGTTTCTGCAACCAGAAATTCTTTGCGGTCATTCGAGATCACACGGATCACATTCGGAAGCGCCGCGGCTTCGCGGGGTTGAAGCGTTGTCCAGCAACCCGTCGCGACAATCTCGTTGACGCCGGCGCGCGCAATGCGCCGAATCCTGCCGCGCGAATCGGAGGCGGCCTCCGCGGTCACCGCGCAGGTGTTGACCACCGCCGTGTCCGCGCCCGCGGCCGTTGCGACGATCTCATGCCCCGCGGCGCGAAACTGTCGCGCCATGGATTCGATTTCGCTTTGATTCAACCTGCAACCGATGGTATCGAGGTAGATTTTCATAACTTTTCCAATAAGCGATATTCGATATTCGATACTCGATACTCGATACTCGGTACTCGATGTTCGGTATTCGATCATCGCGCCCAATATCGAATTACGGCTTTATCACCACAAAATTATCGAAGATCACATCCACGCCGGGCTGATCGAACGTTCCCGCCAGCAATCCCACATCACCGCGCGTCAGCGTTGAGTCGTGGACTTCGGCAATTTTAAATCCGTTGACGTAAAAAGTCAGCGTGTCGCCGTTGCAGTCTGCGCGCAGATGATTCACCGCCGCGCCGGTCTTGATCTTCTCGCTGTATTGCATTTCGGTTTGCCCGAGCAAAGTGGCTTCACCTTTGGAAAAGATGCCAAGGCCAGAGTAACCATCACTGCTGAGGATGAAGAAATAATAATCCTCGCCGTTGAAGCGGCAGATCAAGCCAATGCGATTCTCGTCCGGGCCGGCCAGTTTGCCCGCATCCGCTTCGATGCGCACGTCGCTGAAATCTTTTTGCGGCGTGGCCCAGAAGTTGACCTGCAAGGCATTGACCAGTATTCGATAGCCGCCCGCGTCGTAGTCCATGATGCCTTCGGCATATTTGGTGTGATCCCAGCCGGAGGCTCGTGAAGAGAAATCGTCTTTGAAAAGAATTGCGCCCGTTGACGGAGTTGCTGTAAACGAAGGCGCGGCGCAGGCAAGGATCATCAGCGGCAAAAGGAAATTTACGAGACGAAAATGACGACGAAACGACATTGCACGATTTTATCATGCAGGCCTTTTCTCCCTCACCTCTCTCCCAAAACGGGAGAGGGAAATCTCTCACGGAAAATACTGCTTCAACATTTGGCTGGCGAGTTCGCCGACCGGACCATTCTCATCCAGTTGCCGCGCGAGATTCAATTCATTGAACGCAGACGCATTGTCGCCCTTGCGCAAATACGTTTGCGCCAGATGAAAATGTGCAATTGCCAAGTCGGGCGCGATCTGGATCGCTGAAAGCAAAGTCTGCTCGGCGTTGTAAAGATAGCCGGCCTGCATGTACGACCAGCCCAGCGCGTCCAATGTCTGCGGGTCTTGCGGCGCGAGTTCGACGGCTTTTTTCGCGGCGGGCAGGCCGATGTCCATCACTTGCAAACTATTGTCCGCGCAAAACATGGAAAGCAGGCGCCAATAGGTGGCATCATTCGGCGCGAGCGCGGCGGCTTTTTGATACGCGTCCAACGCAGATACCAGGTCGCCGGTTTGCACATACGCTTCGCCAATCGAGGCCTGCCAGGCCGGATTCTGCGGCTCGATCTGCGCGGCCTGCAAATATTCATTCAACGCGTCCGCGTAACGTCCCAGACGTTTCCAATGCAGACCGCGCAAGGCGCGCACGACCGTGTCGCGCGGATCAATGGACAAAGCCCTGTCCAATTCTGCGCTTCCATCCTGACCCTGATGCTGGCGCGCCTCACCGAGCCACGCCCACGCCTCGGCGTTACGCGCGTCCGCGCCGACGGCTTGCTCGAAGGCTTGTTCAGCCAATCCCCACTCTTCAACCAGTCCCAGCCCGCGGCCGAGGATGACGAGTTTGCGCGCGGAATCAGGCTCGAGCGCGGCGATGTTCAAGGCGGTGTTCAAGGTTCGAACAACGGAATCAAATTGAGGGTCCAATGAAGACGCGGCTGTAAATTCCTTCTGGGCGCGGTCCGCATCGCTCAACGTCAAGATCAAACCGAGGCGATAACGCGCGGAGGCGTCATCTGCAACCGCAAGACGTTTAATCAAAATATCCTGTTCGGAGGCATAATCGCCCTGCTCGTGATAAGCGATGGCAAGTCTGTCGAACAATGACGCATACGTTGGATTGGCTTGCAGGCCAGCCTGCCAAATGGAAAGCGCAGATTTGCGATTGTCGTTCGTCCAATACAAAAGGCCGAGCGCGTCCCAGCCTTGTGGAGAAAGAGAATTCTTCTCGCGTGCAATATCCAGCAGACGAATGGCATTACCCTTGTCGCCAACGCGATACGCGGCCAGCCCGGCCTGTTCCCACAAATCCCTGCGCCAGATCAATTTGTTTGCGGCGGATTCATAGAGTTGGGCGGCGTCGGAATAACGCGCTTGCTGTGTTGCCGATTGTGCCGCGCGAAGATCGCGATAACCTGAATAAATGATCGAGCCGAGGATGGCGGCGGCCACAATCAAAACAACAAAAAGAAGATTGAGAAGACTTCGCTGATTCACAAGGCCATTATATTGCAGGGAGGCCACAGGTTGGCAGTGGCTGATAAGGGACGGTATAATTGAAAACATGGGCACAATCATCGCAGTTGACATCGGCGGGACGCATTTGCGAGCCGCACTTTATGAACCGGATAACACCAAGCCCATTTCCCATCAACGTGTGGAGACGCGCGCCAACGAACCGGGAGTCTATGACCGGCTCGAAGCAGTGATCGAATCGATATGGCCGAAGAACAATGAGGTCGTAGCCATTGGGCTGGCCTCGCCGGGTCCGCTCGACCCGCATACCGGTTACATCTTGAAAACGCCAAACATCAAGGAATGGCAGAACTTTCCCCTGGGGCCAAATCTTTCCAAACATTTCAATGTTCCCACCTTCCTGGATAACGATGCAAATCTAGCCGCGTTGGGAGAATGGAAATTCGGCGCGGGAAGCGGCCATCATGATGTTTTGTATCTGACGATCAGCACGGGCGTGGGCGGAGGTGTGATCGCGAATGACGCACTCCTGCAGGGCTACCACGGACTGGCGACCGAACTCGGTCATGTCATCGTTGATCCGGATGGGCCGATCTGCTCATGCGGATTCGCCGGTCATCTCGAGGCGTTTTCGTCTGGCCCGGCTATCGTCAAGTATGTGCTGGAGGAAATGGAATTCGGCGCAAGGTCCAGTATGAAGCGGGATGCAAACCTGACGGCGCGCGTGGTGGCCGACGCGGCCATTCACGGGGACGCGCTGGCCATTTCCGCATATCGCCGCGCAGGTGAATATCTGGGAATCGCGGTCGCAACGTTCCTGCACGCCTTTGATCCGTCCATTGTGATTTTCGGCGGCGGCGTTTCGCAGGTGGGCCCGTTGCTGTTCGATTCGTTCCACGCCAGTTTGAAGAAGCGCGTCTTTCATCCGCGTTATCTCGAAAACCTGAAGATCGAGATGGCCGCGCTCGGCGATGATGCAGGCCTGCTCGGCGCGCTGGCGCTGGCAGAAATTTCATTGTAATTTTTCAAAAGGAGAGTGCTATGGAACCCATGAATTTACCGGGGCCAAAGGCCCGCGCGCTGATCGAACGCGACCAGAAAGTGGTTTCGCCATCGTATCCGCGCGGTTATCCGTTCGTGATGGATCACGGCAAAGGGGTGGAAGTGTGGGACCCGGATGGCAATCGTTTCATTGATTTGATGTCTGGCATCGCCGTTGTTTCAACAGGGCACGCCAACCCCAAAGTCGTAAAAGCCATCCAAGATGCGGCGGAAAATTTTCTGCACATTTCATCCGACTTCTATCATGAGGGCTGGATTCGACTGAGTGAGAAGCTGGATGAGATCGCGCCGTTCACAGAAAATGCAAAGACTTTCATTTGCAATTCGGGGACCGAGGCTGTGGAGAGCGCCATCAAACTGGCGCGCTTCCACACCAAGCGCACGAACTTCATCGGATTCACCGGCGCGTTTCACGGACGTACGATGGGCTCCGTTGCCTTTACCGCCAGCAAACCGCATTATCATCGCAGTTTTTATCCGCTGATGCCCGGCGTCACGCATGTGCCCTTCCCCGATCCGTACCGCCCGATCCTCGAGCGCAAGCCCGGCGAAGATTATGGAGAAACCGTCGTGCGCTACATCGAAGAGGAAGTCTTCGCGCACAACGTACCAGGCGATGAAGTCGCTGGAATTTTGGTCGAGCCGATTCAGGGCGAGGGCGGATATATTTTACCGTCGCCGGGATTCTTCCCTGCCCTGCGAAAACTGTGCGATAAATATGGAATCCTTTTGATCGCGGACGAAGTGCAAAGCGGGATGGGACGCACCGGCAAATGGTGGGCCATCAAGAACTTCGGCGCGGAACCGGATATCGTGACCTCCGCCAAGGGCATCGCATCGGGGATGCCCCTCGGGGCGTGCATCGCGCGCGAATCGGTCATGACCTGGCCCAAGGGTTCCCACGGCAACACCTACGGCGGAAACCCAATCGCGTGCGCCGCGGCCCTCGCAACGATTGATCTGATCGAAAACGAATATCTCGCCAACGCGGCGGAAGTTGGCGAGTACATGCTGGACGCGCTGAAAGAAATCCAGGTGCGGCATCCGAGCATGGGCGACGTACGCGGCATCGGCCTGATGATCGGCGTGGAATTTGTCAAAGACAAGGGGACGAAAGAACCCGCGGATGAGATCCGCAATATGATCGAAGAGGAAAGCTTCAAACGCGGCGCTTTGATGCTCGGTTGCGGAAAGTCCGTGATCCGCATCGCGCCGCCGTTGTGCATCACCAAGAAAGAAGCAGACGAAGGATTGGGCATTTTCGAGGAAGCAGTGACGCTGGCCGAAAAGAAGTTGATGTAAGCAACAACAAAAACGAGCGAGTTCCTCTCGCTCGTTTTTGTTTTGGGGATTGAACTCAATGGTCAGCGTTTGGACGAATCAGTGTTGTGATCTTCCTCGACCTTGATCAGGACCGCACCGATCGCCACGCGATGCGAGTAGGAGTTGCTGGCCTGATCATAATCCTTGCAAGTCAACAACGTGAGCCACGGGTTGGTCTCGTGCTTGAAGACAGAGACATCATTCGGCTGGACCACACGATTCTCGCGCACTTCATAGATGTAGCGCTGGCCGAAGGCATGCACAATGACCTTGTCACCCCATTTCAGGTTGTGCAAATTGACAAAGGGGCCGGGCTGACCGTTGGAAAGATAGACATGACCGGTCAGCGCGCTGTTACCGTTCCAGGTTGGAAAGGCCGTGCCTTGCAACCATCCGGCTTGATCTGAAAGCCAGGTCACATCCCATGTGCCATTTGAGAAGGGCACACCGACAATAGGCATGCGCACACTCAGGCGTGGAATTTCCAGCCATACACCGCCTTGAGCAATGTAAGTTTTATCCATCGGTTGCGATGGCAACGTCGTGAGGACGTTCGGCGCGAAGCCGGTCACGGGGATCAGCCCGCCTGTGCCTCCGCCTCCATTACCGCCTCCGCCCCCTCCACCACCACCACCGCCTCCCCCACCACCTCCTCCACCGCCGGGGATGGAAAGCGTGACTGCAGCTGTATTATTTTGAGTCGGATCCGGTGAGACTCCCGCTGGAGGCGGATCCGCGACGACCGTTGCACGGTTTTGAATCGGCGGCTGGCCAAGACCATTTACAGTGGTAACAATCGTAATAACTACTGTGTCGGTGGTAGCAAGCGATCCAATGTCAACCCGTACAGTGTTTGTCAGAGAATTGAAGGTAATGTCAGCGAGTGGTATTGGTGTGACGCCGTTCCTAATAGCGGAGGCGCTGACGTAATCCAAATTGCCCGGCAAAGGATCAGTGACAACCACACCCGTTGCATCCACTGTGCCATTGTTCGTAACCGTAATGGTAAATGTCACGGTGTCGCCAATCCCGGCCTGTGATGGATCAACTGCTTTGGTGAGGGCCGGGTCAATGAAACTCGGTCCTGAGGCGGAACCGGAATCATTGACGGTGCGACTGCCAGACGTTCCACTACCTGTAGCGGTGTTGGTGTAACTGGCATCCCCGCCATTCGTGGTGACCGTCACGACGAGCGTGATGGTGCCGCTCGCGGTTGGGGCAAGTGCGTCAGTTCCTACCAACAAATTCTTGTCGCTGTTACCATTGAAGCCTGAATTGACCGAGAAGGTGCTACTCGACACACTATTGACAGCATAAGTGGCAGGCGAAGGGAACGCAGTAGTCAAATCATCCACGACTTGTACATTACTCAAGTTCGTGTTGCCTGTATTTTGAACAACAATCGAGTAGGTCATGGTAATGACAGATGGATTGACGAAATTGACATTGGTGATGGTCTTGGTCACGTTGATGGCAGGGTTGTTCGTAATTGGGATACTCAAACTATCGGTCGCGTCCGGTGCTTCATTTGAAGAAGCCGTCACAGTGTTATCCAGTGATCCGCCCGCATCCAGTTCTGCTTGTGTGAAACTGTGCGTGGCGGAGCAAGTCATATTTGCACCAACGAGCAGTGTCGTAGACGGACAACTCATATCATTGTTGTCATTATCATCGCTCAGGCTGATACCGGTCAGGGTTATGTTACCGGTGTTTGTCACTAAATAACTGTACGTGACCGTCTGAGGAGCGGAGGACAAACTCATGGTCGTCGAACTCTTGGCTACTGTCATCGCGGCATTCTGAGTAATCGGAATATCGAGGCTGTCCGTGGCATCCGGCGCTTCGTTGGAGCTGGCCGTGACATTGTTCGTCAGATTGCCGCTGGCTGCAGTGGGCGAACCATTTGCATTCAATTCGGTTTGGGTGAAAGTGTGCGTTGCCGAACAGGTCATCGTGGCAGAGGGCGCCAGCGTCGTGGACGGACAGCTCATGTCATTATTGTCGTTGTCGTCGCTCAAGCTAATGCCCGTCAGGGTCACATTGCCTGTGTTGGTTACCAGGTAGCTATAATTCACCGTTCCCGGGGCGCTCAGACTCGAAGTAGTGGAACTCTTCACGACGGTCATTGCAGGATTCTGCGTAATTGGAATATCGAGGCTATCAGTGGCGTCCGGCGCTTCATTGGAGCTGGCGGTCACATTATTGGTCAGGTTGCCGCTTGAAGCGGTGGGTGAGCCGTTTGCATCCAGTTCAGCCTGTGTAAAGGTATGCGTTGCGGTACAGGTCATCGCCGCGGATGGGGCCAGCGTGGTGGACGGGCAATTCATGTTGTTGTTGTCATTGTCGTCGCTCAAGCTGATGCCGGTCAGGGTTATGTTGCCGGCGTTTGTCACCAAATAACTATAGCTCACAGTGGCAGGAGCACTGAGGCTCGAAGTCGTTGAACTCTTGGTCACCGTCATTGAAGGATTTTGTATGATCGGGATGCTCAGATTGTCGGTCGCGTCAGGCGCCTCATTCGAGGAAGCTGTCACCGTATTGTCCAGTGATCCGCCTGCATTCAATTCGGCCTGGGTGAAGGTGTGAGTGGCCGAACAGGTCATTGTCGCTGATGGAGCCAGTGCGGCGGCTGGGCAATTCATGTCATTGTTGTCGTTGTTATCCGACAGGATGATTCCCGTCAATGTCACATTCCCGGTATTGGTCACCAGGTAACTATAGTTGACCGTCTGAGGAGCGCTGAGACTGGCCGTGGTCGAACTCTTTGCCACAGTCATCGCGGGATTATATGTGATGGGAATATCAAGATTATCCGTTGCATCAGGCGCCTCATTGGAACTGGCTGTAACGTTGTTCGCCAGGTTCCCACTGGCCGCGGTGGGTGAACCATTTGCATCCAGCTCAGCCTGAGTAAAAGTATGCGTCGCGGTACAGGTCATCGCCGTGGATGGGGCGAGAGTATTGGATGGGCAGGTTAGATCGTTGTTATCGTTGTCATCGCTCAAGCCAATGCCCGTCAATGTCACATTGCCGGTATTCGTGACTAGATAACTATAATTCACCGTTCCCGGCGCGCTGAGGCTTGTAGTTGCCGAACTCTTCGCAACGGTCATCGCCGGATTCCGTGTGATCGGAATATCCAGGCTGTCAGTGGCATTCGGTGCTTCGTTAGAGCTGGCGGTCACATTGTTCGTTAGTTTCCCGCTGGCCGCTGTGGGTGAACCATTCGCGTCCAACTCCGCCTGGGTGAAGATATGGGTTGCCGAACACGTCATCGTCGCGGACGGAGCCAGAGTTGTGAACGGACAGCTCATGTTATTGTTGTCGTTGTCGTCACTCAGGCTGATACCTGTCAGCGTCACATTACCAGCGTTCGTCACCAGATAACTATAAGTGACTGTTCCCGGCGCGCTGAGACTGGTAGTCGTCGAACTCTTTGCCACCGTCATCAAAGGATTAATGGTCAAAGGCGCGGCGGCACTGGAGGTCTTCGACGTGGTCTGATCGGTATCGCCCGTGACGGTGTTATCAATATCGCCGTCTCCTCCACCATTGTTGTCGAGATCGGATTGAGTCAAGGTGTATGAGCCGGTGCAGGTCAGGCTCGAACCGACATTGATCGTCAGACCAGTGGAAACGTAGGGCGCGCCGGCAGTCCCGTCGCAATCCAGGTTGGATAGCAATGGATCGCTGACGTTCACGCCGGTCAACGTGATGTTGCCGGTATTTGTCACAAGCACCTGATAAGCAATGACATCGCCTGCCGAATCATAGGGTCCAGTGGAAGTGATGCTCTTGGCAATCGTGAACGCTGGGCTCTGTGTGATCGGAATATCAAGACTATCAGTTGCATCCGGCGCCTCGTTGGAACTGGCAGTCACAGTGTTGGTCAGCTTGCCGCTGGCCGCGGTCGGCGAACCGTTTGCATCCAGTTCGGCTTGCGTGAAGGTATGAGTCGCCGTACAAGTCATATTCGCACCAGCACCGAGACTGGTCGCCGGACAACTCATGTCGTTGTTATCATTGTCGTCACTCAGATTGATTCCCGTCAGAGACACATTGCCTGTATTTGTGACCAGGTAATTGTAGTTCACAGTTGCCGGCGCATTGAGGCTCGTGGTGGTTGAACTCTTCACAACTGTCATGCTGGGAGCCGAGGCCACTGTATCCGTATCATCCGCGGAGTTGTTTGCGCTATTTGAATCGGTTGTGCCGCTTGGAGCCGCGATGGTTGCAGTGTTGGTGACACTGCCGCTTGAAGCCGTCACGTTCGCGGTGACCGTAATTTCATAGAACTGGCCGTTTGCCAATGCAGGCAAAGCAAAGGTTCCTGCTTCCAACTGGGCGACAGTAGGCGGCGTGCTACATTGTCCGGGCGTCGCCGAACAAGATATGCTTGTCTTACTAAGGCCGGTTGCGGCGGGATCGCTCAGGATCGCACTGGTCACGCTACTCGGTCCGTTGTTGGTGACGCGGATGGTGTACGTTGTCGTACCGCCAACCGCGACGCTGGTCACGCCATCGGCCTTGGTGATGGCCAGATCCGCAACCGGGACAGGCGTCACCACGACTGTGTCATCATCGTCTTCCGTGGTGGAATTGTTGCCCGGAGTGGAATCGGAATCGGTCTGTGTATGCGATGTAATTTCAGCGTAGTTGTCGTACGTGCCAGTCGCCAGCACCGTGGCTTGATAGGTCAGATTGATACTGGAGCCGGAAGCGAGCGAGTTGATTGTCCACGTCAGGCCAGTTGTGAAGGGATTCGAGTCATTATTGGAATCTCCGCCCGTGATGGAAGAAGCAACGTAGGTGTAGCCGCTTGGAATCACATCGGTCATAACGATATTCGTGGCTGTGCTTGGCCCAGCATTGGCAATCACGAGCGTGAAAGTGACGGTGTCACCCACGTTCGGGGTTGCATTGCTGACCTGCTTATCGAGGGACACATCAATTAGCGGATTTACGGTCAGTGAATCACTGGCCGTGTTGCCAATCCCGCCGTTCGTGGATGTCACATTGCCGGAAGTATTGTTTTTCACTCCGGTAGAGGTGGCTTTCACATCCACGGAAACGGTACAAGTCCCAGAGGCAGGAATGTTTCCGTTGGTGAAGGTCAGCGAGGTTTCAGTTGCAAGAGGCGTGAAGGTGGCTGATCCGCAATCCGCTGAGATCGAGTCATTGGGTGGAGAGGCAACTTGAAGTCCGGAAGGAAGCGAGTCAGTAAATCCAACGCCAGTCAATGCCGTGGTGGTATTTGGATTAGTGATGGTGAATGTTAAAGTAGATGTTCCATTCACGAAAATGGGATCGGGCGAGAAGTTCTTGCTGATAGAGGGCGGCGCGACAACAGTGAGAGTATCAGAGGCCGTGTTGCCTGTTCCGCCATTGGTGGAGGTGACATTTCCTGTTGTGTTGTTCTTTACTCCCGAGGTCGAGCCTGTGACCGTTACGCTGAAGGTGCAGGTATCACCTCCCAGGATGCTTGCGCCGCTCAAAGCGATGATATGCGTCGCATCCGTCACGGTCAATGTGCCGCCACATTGTGAAGTGGTCGAGTCAGTGACCGTCAAACCGGCTGGCAGAGTATCGCTGAATGCGACGCCGGTCAGAGTTGTCGAAGCATTTGGGTTCGTAATGGTAAAGGACAAACTTGAGGTCGAGCCTTGAGCAATCGTGTTCGGTGTGAAAGTCTTATTGATCGAAGGAGGCGCAACCACTGTCACCGTGTCCGAGCCGGTGTTGTTGGCTTCATTGCTTTCTGTCACGTTCGAATTCGGGTCAACCGTTGCAGTGTTGACAAGACTGCCTGCCGCGCTAGGTGTCACAGCAAACGTGACGCTAAAAGATGCGCCTATTGGAAGTGTGACCGCGCCGCTCGCGACGCAACTCAAAGCGGTTCCCGTTATCGAGCAGTTGATTGTGCCTGTGGGCGGAGTTGCACCATTGCTCACAGTCAATGAGCCTTGCGGATAATATCCCGACGCGCCGGGCAGAGTATCACTCAGGATAGTCTGAGTGTCTGCAAATGAAGCAATGCCATCACCGCTGTTGTTGACGGTAATCGTCCAATTGAAAGTACCATTCTGCGCGACGCTCCCGCTGACATTATCAGATTTGGTCACTGTCAAGTCAGGCGCGACCACAGTCGTGGATGCGCTGGCGGTATTTCCTGTGCCACCATTGGTTGAGGATACATTGCCAGTGGTGTTATTTTTCAAACCAAGCGTCGAGCCTGTCACCGTGACATTGAAGGTGCAGGTTCCACTGGGGGCAATGCTCGCGCCGCTCAAGGCGATTGCATTGGTCGCGGCTGTGGTGGCAAGTGTACCGCCGCATTGTGATGCAGAAGAATCGGGCACGGTCAATCCAGCAGGAAGTGTGTCGCTAAATGCGACACCGGTCAGTGTTGTTGTGGTATTTGGATTCGTGATCGTGAAACTCAACGTAGTTGTATCGCCAAGATTGAACGACACCGCGCCAAAGGATTTGGAGATCGAGGGTGGCGCGACGACCGTCACTGTATCGGAGCCGGTGTTGTTGGCTTCATTGCTTTCGGTGATGTTTCCATTCGGGTCAACCGTCGCCGTGTTGGCGAGACTGCCTGCGGAGGTCGGGGTCACGGCGAATGCGACGCTAAACGACGCGCCAGCCGGTAACGTGACTGCGCCGTTCGCAACGCAACTCAAAGTGGTTCCCGATATTGAGCAGTTGATCGTGCCTGTGGGCGGAGTCGCGCCGTTCGTTGGAGTCAGCGAACCTTGCGGATAATAACTTGACGCGCCAGGCAGAGTGTCACTCATGATTGTTTGAGTATCTGCAAACGATGCAATGCCTGTGGCACCGCTGTTACTGGTTGTGATCGTCCAATTGAAAGTTCCATTCTGCGCGACACTGCCGCTGACATTATCCGTCTTGGTCACGGTCAGATCAGGAGGCACGCTGACCGTCTTGCTATCTGTGTTCGAGGTCACGCCGCTCGCTGTAGCAGAAGCAGTGTTTGTCACATAGCCGGTCGTAACGTCGCCCGGAGTAACCGTATAGGGCGCGGTACAAGTGAGGCTCTCGCCCACATCCAGCCAATCATCGCTGTCACCTTGCGTGCTGACAGCCGGGCATGTCACTGTCGTTTTGTTATCGGTGACCGTTATGGGCCCAAGCAAAGACGCGTAGCCGCTGTTCGTTACGAGATAGCTGTAGTGCAAGACATCACCCGCGGTCGTGAAATTGGATTCGGTCACGCTCTTGGCCAGCGTCAATGCGGGTGTACCGTATGTGGCGGAGGATGTGTCAGTCACCGTCGTGCTGTTGTATGTGCCAGACGCAGTGGCCGTGTTTTGATGCGAACCAGACGCGGCCGTGAACGGTCCGAGCACGCAGGTCGCGATTTGATTGTCACTGGCATCTGCCACAGGCAATGTAAATGGAGACGTGAGCGACGCCCCGGAACCATCCTTCCACGAACAACCTGCAAGGCTGAGGGTATTGTCGCTCACGCTGACCGAACTCAATGCAACATCGCCGACATTTTCAACCGTGAATTTGTAATAGATGTTTGCGCCCGCAGACACAGCCAGGAATGAATTCCATGGGCCGCTGGAAGAAGTGCCAACCTGTTTCAATAGATTGATGGCTGGCGCGGGATCTTTTACAAGTACAGTGGCCGTTGAGGTATTGCCTGTTCCACCGTTGGTCGAACTAACCGTAACTGTGTTGGTTTTGAGGCCGGTGGTTGTGCCCGTTACGGTTACGCTGAAAGAGCAACTGCCTCCGCCGCTGATCGAACCGCCACTAAGCGATATGGTGGATGGAGAGGTTGTCGTCAACGTGCCGCCGCATTGTGAGGAGGATGAACTTGCTATCGTCAAGCCGCTTGGCAGAGTGTCAGTAAAGCTCACCCCCGTCAGCCCCGTGGAGGTGTTGGGATTATTGATGGAGAAGGTCAGCGTCGTGGTATTGCCAGTAAAGATTGGATTGGCCGTAAAGGATTTGGCTATGACGGGCGGATCAACAACTGTGAGGCTGGCTTGACCATAGCCAACGTTCGCACCTCCCATGGTGTTGGGTCCCGTTTCGGTGGAGGAGATACTACTGCTGACGTTCGTATACGACCCGGCAGTTGCGCCGGTGACCGTGACGTTAATCGTACACGTCCCACTTGCGGCAATCGTTCCACCTGAAAGAGAAATTGTGCGCGGCGAGGTTCGCGTCAGCGTGCCGGTTGTGCAAGCCGTGGAGGATCCAGACGTGACCGTCAAGCCGGAAGGTAAGACATCGGAGAAGGAGACACCAGTTAATGAAGTGGTTGAATTTGGATTGTTGAGTGTGAATGTCAGCGTGCTGGTATTGCCTGTCGCGACCAAGGTGGGCGAGAAACTCTTCGACATCGTCGGCACGGTCGGGCGAGGACAGCCTTTGACCGTCACGCCATCAAGGTACAACGTCCCGGTCGTTGCGGAAGGATTACCTGAATATTGAGCACCCGCCGCAAAGATCCTAAAGTACATCGTGGTGATACCAGTATTTGTCGTTGAACCTGTAATGCCGTTAGTCTTCCAGCCGCTGGATTTATCCCACGCGGCCGAATTTGCTAAATTCCATGTGCTCCCGTTGGTGCTATAAAGAACATAATAGTTACCAGAGTTCGACCAGTTCCCCTGCATGTTGTAATTCGCAGTAACGGACAGGCCGCCATAATTGCTTGCGTCAACTTGAAACTGGAAATAGGGCGTTGTAGCAGTTGTTGGGCTCCCGGGATTCGCATCTAGCCATCCGCCTTGTATGCCCCATGAATTTCCGCTATTGCCAGTTGAGGACGGAGCACTCCATCCGGCGGGAAATGTCGTTGTGTTTACGATGGCCGACGAACTTCCGGTAGCTGAACCGTATGTTCCTGTTGCAGTAGACACATCCGATGCTTGTGACGATGCGCTAAACGGTCCGTTGTTGGTCGAGGTGCTGGCCGTATAATTCTCAAAAGTCCACGTCGCCATTGTTGTGCTAGTCCCACAAGAAGAAGGCGGCGACGGCTGAGAACTCACAACAAGTGTGTCTGAAGCAGAACTGCCGGTATCCGTTGTGTCAATATACAGATGGCCGGTGGTGTTGTTATACGTGCCATTCGTGGACGAAGTGACCGTGATTGCGATCGAACATGTGCTGTTGCCACTGACCGTTATATTCGAAAACGAGAGCGACTGTGGAGGCCCATTAACGGTCAATGTAGATGGCGAAGGCGAGGCTCCGCAGCCAGTGTAAGTTACTGTGGTATTCGCCAAGGTCACATTTGAGGGCAGAGTGTCTGTAAAGTTGACACTAGAAATCGAGCTTGTGCCGGGATTGGTAATCGTAAAGGTCAGTGTTGAGGTTCCACCCGGATTGATGGTCTTCGGAGAAAATGACTTGGCAATGCCGGCATTTACAACATTGGCATAGCGCGTCGAAAGGCTGAAATCCGAATTATAGTGATAACTGCTTCCCGAAAAATCATAGATTAAGTTGGTAAGAGGCTCAGGATTTACCAGTGGAGAAGAAGGCACTTGTAGGATCTTCACCTGATAGGTGACCACAATTGGGTCGCCGCCATCTTTCCCAACGTCCAAACAGGCACGATAGTTAGGACTGTTCGGATCGTTCTCCCATTTACAGCCATCTCCATAAAGTTTGTCATTAGGGTTAGACACATACGCGGAAGAATCCACGTTATAACTGGTTTGAACAGAGAGCACTTGAAAAATGGTGTTGGGGATATTGATAAAACTCTCGATTTGCTCGTATCCGTTGGTAGCGGTGAAACCAGACATCCGAATGTAATACGTGTTCCCGACCACGAGGGTCATGGTTCCGCCCGCCGCCACAGAAGTCATGCTACCCAGCGAGGTACCGTATTCCACGGTGCGCACGCCGTTGCGACTCTGTGAGACGAGGTGTTCCACATAAATTTCACGCGGGGTGGGCGTGCTGACCGTTCCCAGCGAAGTGGCAGAAGCCGTGATGTGATAGCGCGCGGTATGGTCATAGGCGGAAGAATTGCGCGTGATCTCAACTTCATAATAGAAATCGGTACAAGTCCCGGCCGCCAGACTGGAAACGGCATTCGGCCCGGTGAAACTTGTTAAAGTGCCGGGTCTCAGATTGATGTACGTATCAGTTGTATCCCAAATAAAAGATGAAGTAACGTTGGTCGCGGCGACATCCCCCGTGTTACAAACACGCGCACCCACTGGAAAATCGTTCGGCCCAACATTGACGTTATTGCTGTCAAGGCCGATGATGTTCCAGGTAATTGGAGTGATCGTCAGGCTTGCCGCGGCAGATGCCGGAGATTGTGGCGCGGCCATCGAAATTAATACCGCCCCAAATAAAAGATAGCGGAGCAACGATCTCAGAAAAAACCGGTCGTGTCCCATGTAGACCCTCTCAAAAATAAAGTTTGCGGCCGGTTTCGCTGCTTGCTCGCCCAAGCCTTATCCCAAAAGGGAAGCGACCAAACTCAGACTTGGGGTCATCACATCCGCATTTCCCCTGTTTTTTTTACTGGCATCAATTTTAGTGGGCGGTTAATGTCCTGTCAATCCTGTCAATGGACAGATTTGAAAAGCGGCCTTCGGAATCTGTTAGCAGGCCTCAAAAGGATTTGTTAATACAACTCATACGTCGCTCGCGAATCGCAGGTGATAAAATCTCACTGGAAACTGAACACTGGTTACTGAACACTGATTACTGAATCATGCTCCCCGACTTCCGCGTTCGTCAACGCGACTACTTGCTCGAAATCGCGCGCTTGCTCACACAAGAACTTGACCTTGAGAAATTGCTGGCGCGTATTCTCCGCGTCTCCATTGAGATGCTGGCCGGACAAGCAGGCCTCATCGCGTTGAAGGAAGCCGAGGGCTGGCGCGTGGCCGCCGCGTATGGAATTGCCCCGGCCTTTCTGAGTTATCTCACGCCTTTACTGGCCGAGGAAAAAGTCCGCGAACTGGACGTGCGCGAACTCAACCGCATGTTGAAAGACCTGACGTACACCGCCAGCATGGGTTTGCTCAACGGCACGGGGTTGCCCCTCGCCGCGCACGGCCAGGTCATCGGCGTGATTTTCATCTTCCGCAACTATCCGGACCTGTTCACGCCCAACGACCGCGTCCTGCTTCAATCTTTCGCGGACCAGGCCGCGGTGGCCGTCTTCAACGCGCAGCTGTACGGACAGATCAGTTACGAAAAACAGAGACTGGATGCGCTTCTGGACTCCGCCGCGGACGGCATCCTAATTCTCAATGCAGATCATACCGTCGAGCGGGTCAACACGGCTTTTGAAAAGATGTTCGGGCAATCACGTGAAGAAATCAAGGGCAAGACTCACGACGAGATCATCCGTTGGGCGCATGAACCGCAAGGCACAACGCTCGAGGAGGCTGAATCCAGCGGCTGGCCGTTGACGCCGAATGCAACGCTTTACGTGGAAGGCGATCTCGAACGGCCCCAGCCTCCATCCATTCCTGTTGGCGTGACCTACGCGCCGCTACTTTCTGAAGATGGAAAGCTTCGCAACATTATTGTCAGCGTGCGCGACATCACACACTTCCGCACCGCGGAAGAAATCAAATCCACTTTTATTTCGATTGTGAGTCATGAACTGCGCACACCGGTTGCATTGATCAAAGGCTACGCCTCCACATTGCGGCGCGACGATGCGAAATGGGACAAACGCACCATCAGCGATTCGCTGGCCGTTATCGAAGAAGAGGCGGATCGTTTGTCGAAGATGGTGGATGATCTGCTCGACGCCTCGCGTTTGCAAGCCGGAGGCCTCAGCTTGAATCGGGCCGATGTGTCGCTGGCCGCTCTGGCGTCCCGCGTGACCGAGCGCTTTGCATTGCAATCGCCGAAGCACAAACTCGTCACTGATTTTCCAAAAAATTTTCCGGTTATCGTCGCGGATGAAACGCGACTCGAACAAGTACTCTCTAATCTCGTTTCGAACGCGCTGAAATACGCGCCGAAAGGCGAGATCAAAATCAGCGGCACAGCGCGGCCTGAACAAGTTGTGATTTGCGTCAGCGATCAGGGCCCGGGCATTGATGCGCGCGACCTGCCGCACATCTTCGATCGTTTCTATCGCTCGACCAACGCCGTCAAGCAGACGAAAGGCGCGGGGCTGGGACTTTATCTGGCGCGCGCCATTGTCGAGGCGCATGGAGGCCGCATCTGGGCGGACCCCAAGCCGGATGCCGGTGCAAGAATTTGTTTCTCACTTCCGAGGTAAAATCAGCGCACAGGATTCAGCGATCAGCCTTAATCGCTGAAGGCTGACTGCTGAACGCGAAACCGAAAGGACTCACATGGCAATCTCAACAATTCCTCCTCGCAGTAAGGCAATCAAAAAATATACATGGAACGCGGAAAGCGTCTTCAAATCTCCAAAAGATTGGGAGTCCGAAGTCCAGAGCATTCTGAAAGAACTGCCGGAAATCAAAAAGCATCAGGGAAAATTGGGCGAAGACCCAGAAAGTCTGATTGACGGTCTGAAAGCAGTCGAAGCATTGATGAAGCGCGTCCAGCGCGCGTTCATGTACGCGGCCTTCTCTTACAGCGTGGACACGACCAATCAAAAGTCGTCGGCAATGTACGGCAAGGCCAGCAGTATGTATGGTCAGGTGGCCGGCGCGGTTTCCTTCGTCAACCCGGAGTTATTGGAAATTGGCAGAGCCAAATTAGACGAATGGATGAATCGAAACGAAATACTCGCCGAGTACCGTCACAGTTTCGATGATCTCTTCCGCCAGCAGGAACACGTCCGCTCCGCGGAAGTGGAGGAAATCCTCGGCATGTTGGCTGACCCATTGAGCGGCGCGTCGGAGAGTACCAGCATGTTGGTCAACGCAGATTTTAAATTCGCGCCCGCAAAAACCAGCAAGGGCAAAAAGATAGACGTGACTCAGGGCAACATTCACACCGCATTGATGGAGAGTCCCGACCGCAAGGTGCGGCAGACCGCCTTTGAAAGTTACATGGACAAGCACCTCGAATTCAAGAACACGCTGGCGACGAATCTTTCCACCTCCATCAAGAGCAATGTCTTCAACATGCGCGCTCGCAAGCATAAATCATCGCTTGAAGCCTCGCTGTTCAATAACAACATTCCGGTCGAGGTTTTCTACAACCTGATCGAAACCTTCAAGAAGAAACTTCCCATCTGGCATCGCTATTTTGAACTGCGCCGCAAGGCATTGGGCTTGCGCGAAATCACTTACTACGACATGTGGGCGCCCATCACAAAAAAGAAGCCGAAGATTCCGTTTGAGCAGGCCGTGGAATATATCTGCGAGGCGCTCGCGCCGCTTGGCAAAGAATACACCGACACGATCCGGCAGGGCACGCTCAAAGATCGCTGGGTGGACGTGTATCCGAATCAGGGCAAGCAGAACGGCGCGTTCTCCTATGGCGCGCCCGGCACCTTCCCCTTCATCATGATGTCGTACACAGATGAAGTCAACAGCATGTCCACGTTGGCGCACGAACTCGGCCATTCCATGCACTCATATCTCACGTGGAAGAATCAGCCCTTCACGTATTCCGGTTATTCGCTCTTCGTGGCGGAGGTTGCATCGAACTTTAATCAGGCCATGATGCGCGGTCATCTGTTGAAGACCATCACCGATAAAAACTTTTTGATCGCGCTGATCGAGGAGGCCGTCGGCGGAAACTTCTTTAGATATTTCTTTCAGATGCCGACTCTGGCGCGCTTCGAACTCGAGACTCACCAGCGAGTCGAACGCGGCGAACCGCTGACCGCCGATTCCATGATTGACCTGATGGCGGACTTGTTCACCGAGGGCTTCGGCCCCAAGGTGAAAGTAGATCGGCCGCGCGTCGGGATGGTTTGGTCTACCTTCAGTCATCTCTTCGCGGATTATTATGTCTATCAATATGCCACCGGCATCTCGGGCGCGCACGCGCTTTCGGGACGCATCCTGCGCGGAGAAAAGAACGCTGTGGAAGATTATCTCGGCTTCCTCAAATCCGGATCATCGCGGTACCCGCTGGATGTGCTCCAAAGAGCCGGCGTGGATTTGCGAAGTCCCAAGCCTGTGGAAGAGACCTTCGCCGTGATGGAAAGTTACATTGACCGGCTGGAAGAACTGGTTGGATAGAAACCCGATGCTCGATGTTCGCAATTCGATTTTCGAATATTGGGCATCGTCAATCTGAAATCATAAATCGTCAATCGGAAATCGCTAAATGCCTCAAACTCAAATCGCCTGTCCACGCTGTAAACAGATGATCACCGCCAACGTCGAGCAACTCTTCGACGTGACCTCCGATCCCGGCGCGAAACAACGCCTGCTGGGCGGCATCTCGAACATGGCGCGCTGTCCGCACTGCGGATATGAAGGCCGCCTCGCCACGCCCATCGTCTATCACGATGCAGACAAGGAACTTCTGCTCACCTACTTCCCGCCCGAACTGAATGTGCCGCTCAACGATCAGGAAAAAATGATCGGCCCCCTGATCACACAGATCACCAACCGCCTGCCCGCAGAAAAACGCAAAGCCTATCTGTTCAAGCCGGTGGCAAACCTGACCTTTGAGTCTATGATGGAAACCATTCTCGGCAAGGACGGCATCACGCCTGAGATGATCAAGGCCCAGCAGGAGCGGCTTAACTTGATTGACCGCCTGCTTCAATCCACCACAGCAGATGTGCGTAGTGAACTTATCAAACAAAACATCAGGTTGTTCGATGAGCAATTCTTCGCGTTGTTCAGCCGCCTTTTGCAGGCCGGAATGCAAAGCGGGCAGGAACAACTTGCAAAACAAATGTCGGAAGTGCAAAAGCAACTGCTGACGGAGACGGAGTACGGCCGCAAGTTGCAGGAATCGGTCGGTGAATTGGAAGCCGCCGCAAAGTCCCTGCAAGAGGCGGGGCAGAATCTGACGCGCGAGAAATTGCTTGAGTTAGTCGTCCAGGCTCCGAACGAAGCACGCGTCAAAGCGTACGTCTCATTGGCGCGCAACGGCATGGATTACGTCTTCTTCCAGAATTTATCCGAGAGAATTGAAAAGGCCGCGGGGGACGAAAAGAAAAAACTCACCGACCTGCGCCAGAAACTTTTGGATTTTACGAACGAGATGGATAAACAGCTGGAAGCACGCTACAAGCAAGCTCAGGAGTTCGTGGAAAAATTACTGGCGCAGGAAGATGTTGCGAAGGCCACACAAGATAATCTGGAAGGTTTTACACAAGATGCGGTGGACATCGCGCAGACGCTGTTACGGCAGGCTTCAGAAAAAAATGACTACGCGCGGATGGGAAAACTGCAAAAGATGCTGGAAGTTTTGCAGGCCGCGTCTGCATCGCCGCCGGAAGTGGCCTTCATTGAACAATTGCTGGACGCGCCCGACGAGGCCGGCATCACAAAGATGCTGGAAGCCAATCAGGCCATGATCAATGACGCGTTCATGGAAGCGCTGAACGGGCTGGTCGCGCAAGTGGACGCCGCGGCGGGTCAGGGCAACGCGGAAGCAAAGACTCTCTCGGAGAGGCTTGGTCTGGTTTATAAAACTGCCTTGAAGTTTTCGATGAAGAAGAAAATGGCATGAACAATCAGCCCGTCACCTTGAAGATGACGGGCTTTTATTTTGTAATTGTCAGGCTTGCTCACCCACAAACGGATTGTATTTCTTCTCCTCCCTCACCGTCGTCTCCGGACCGTGACCGGAGAGCAGGCGCGTGTCATTGGGCAGGGTGAATACTTGAGTCTTGATGCTGTTGACCAACGCATTCCAGTCTCCGCCGGGCAAGTCGGTGCGACCCACCGAGCCAGCAAATATCAAATCGCCGCAGAAACATACACCCGCGCTTCGACTACGCTCAGCGCGAATATTGGCCACATAAAAAATGCAATGACCTTTCGTGTGTCCCGGCGTGAAACGCACTTCAAATTGAACATTGCCTAATCTCAAAATCTGACCTTGAAATAGGTCAATCGTCGGTTCGGGGCCGGGATCAATGTCGAATCCGAACAGTGGCCCGCCGCCCGCGGCGCGCCACAAAACATGATCGTCCGGATGTAAAGCAACCAGAGGCAGCGGATTCAACGCATCGGCAATCGCGCCCGCGCCGCCGATGTGATCGAAGTGCGCGTGCGTGTACCATAGATGCGCGAGGCGCCAGCCGCGTTTCTGCGCCTCGGCCAGAATGATATGACCATCCCAGGCTGGGTCAATGACTGCCGCGTCGCGGGTTTCAGAGTCTGCAACGAGGTAGGCATTGGTTTGGACGGGGCCAAGGGTAAGAGTGACGATTTCCAACATAGTTTAGGGTTTCGTCCTGAGCGAAGCGAAGAATCTCCTTTTTATTTTGGTGAAGAGATTCTTCGCCGCTTCGCGGCTCAGAATGACATGTCCGTTCACAGGTCCGGAGCGAGTTCGATATGATCCGGCGGGAGTTTTTTCGAGCGCGGGATGAAGATCAAACTGATGATGATACCGAGTCCGATCAACGCGAGTCCAACGGGATACATCAGAGCGGGATCGCGCGAATACAAATATCCCGCGAGAGGCGGAGCGAGGAGAACCGTCGAGGAACCGAGCGTCTCCGTGATGCCATAGGCGAGTCCCATCTGTGATTCATGCACGAACGGGCGAACCTGCGCGACGCCGAGACCACGCAGAGCGCGAAAGCCGCCGAGCAAAAAGTAAGCAAGCGCGAACCATGTAAAGCCAGTGCCGCGCCAAAGAATAAATGAAAAGGCGGCAACGCCCACCTGGCCAAGCACAAAGCCGGAGCGCGCTTCCAACTGACCCAGCAAAAGATTGAGAAGAGTGTTGCCGATACTTCCAATCGAACCCAACTGTCCGATCACGCTGAGCGACAGCCCGCGCTGATTTTGCAAAAAATTCGGCGTCAGCGGTTGAGGCAGATAGGTCGCAAATGCAACCACAAAGAAAACGGATAGAAACCCAAGATAACGCCAATTCGTGAACAAGCTCTTGGGAGGGTCCTGAGGATCATGATGGTCACGCGGTTGAGGCGCGATGAACAAAATAAAGAAAGTCGAAACGACAAAAATCCCAGCGGCGATGAAGAAGACCCGGCGCAAACCAAAATGATCGCCGATCCATCCGCCGGTGATCGGGCCAAGCACTGCGCCGGCATTGAACGTCATGGAGATGAACGTGATGGCGCGCGCCACCGACCAATTGCCGCGCGCCGCGGTCACATAACTGTCGAGCGGCGATGCGACAAATGCAGTGAATCCATAGATCAAAATGGCAACGATGTAGATCGTCAGATTTTGCGCAAGCCCCATCAACAAGGTGGCGACAATGCCGGTGATCCAGGCCGCGATCAACATCGGCCTTCGTCCGAGCCGATCCGAAAGATGACCCGCTGGAATGTGGGCCAGAGTCATCACCGCGCCGAACGCGCCCAGGATCGCGCCGATCTGAATTGGGTTTGCGCCCAATTGCTGAAGATAGATCGGTTGAAATAACAGAAACATGCCCTCGCCAATGCCCCACAGAAACAACGACGCGCCCAGCCAGATGATGGAACGATTCATTTCGTTTGCGACTCCACTCGATGAATGAAATTTGCCGCGGCTTCAAAGACCTGTCGGCGCGCCGCGTCGCGCGTGACCACGTGCCCTGATCCCGTTACATAAAGCCTTGTCTTGTCCCGAGCGTTGACCAGTTCCGCGTAGATGCGTTCCAAATTTTCAGGCGGAACGTAGGTATCGTCTTTCGAATGAATAAGCAGGACAGGCGTGTTTACTTTAGGCAATGCGTTGCACATTTCGATGATCAGCTTGTTCAACTCGCCAATCGAACGAACCGGATTCTCCGGGTACGAAACATGATCTTTCCACGCTTCCTTGTCAAACCAGCCGGAGCCGGGAGGCTCATTACTCTTTGGCAAATATGGTTTGACCTTGCTGAACAGGTTTATATAGTTCAACCGCCAATCTTCTCGCAGGCGATATGGCGTGGATATGGCAACCACACCTTTTGTATTCAACTGCGTGGATATGAGCAAAGCCAGCGCCCCACCCATCGAAAGGCCGACGAGATAGATTCGATCCGCCGCGCCGCGGAGCAGATGATAGCCATCTTCAACGGAGGCCAGCCAATCGGTCCAGCGCGAACGGATCATATCATCAGGATGTGTGGCGTGTCCGGCCAATCGAACTCCGAGCACACTGAATCCCTGCGTGGCAAAATACTCGCCCATCCAGCGCATCTCTTTCGGCGCGCCGGTGAATCCGTGAACGAGGAGGCATCCTATTCGATTTCCGGGAAAGAAAAAGGGTTCAGCCGTGCGGATGATTTCAGACACGAAAGAGATTATATCTTGACTACGACTTCATCGCATCCACGCGGGACGTAAAGCGGCTACCTTTTGATAAATTGGGCAACCCCGATCATGCGCTCCCGCCAAGTATCCCGTGCTGACGAGGAACTCGCGCACGATCTCCCCGCCTGTGAAGACAAACGTCTTCCTGAACAATTTCACCCAATCTTCCAACGAAAGTGCATGATGCGCGTCTAACCAGCCTTGGAATGAGCCAAATTCGCCGCGCAAGACGACAATTCGCTGCGCGTTCTCAATCGCCGCGTTGACCTTCAGTTTATTACGGATAATGCCCGCATCCGAGAGCAGACGCGCGACGTCGCGTTTGCCGTAGGAGGCAATTTTGTCAATGTCGAAACCGCTGTAGGCGCGATGAAAATTGTCAGCCTTCTTCAAAATCGTGATCCACGAAAGCCCGGCTTGATTGACTTCCAGCATCAAACGCTCGAACAAGGCATTGTCGTCCTTCAATGGAAAGCCATACTGCGTGTCGTGATAGATGCGGTTATATTCATCTTCAGGATGAGAGTTGACATAATCACAATAACTGGTCACAAATCCATCTCCAAAATTGGCAAATTGCGCTGACCATCCACCTCCGATGGGCGCTCACCGACCTTGTGCATTCCCATCTTCTCATAAAAGCCCTGCGCGTGCGGATCGGACTCAACTGCAAGGATATCCGCTCCAACCCAACGGCAACGCGTCAGGGCATGCTCAAACAACGCGCGCCCAACTTCTTGGCCAATGAAAAGCGGTTTGATCCACAAATCTTCGAGGATGGAGCGCGACTCGCGAAAAAACAGACGATAAAAGCCAAGGATCTCTTCCTGTGCAACCGCAACAAAGATGTCCGCTTCCTCAATATCCTGCGGCTTGAACGTCAACGCCGGAGTCCAAATTTGCATCCAGCCTTCGGGATAACTCCAGTGACGCTTGGAGGAAAGGGCAATTTCGGTTAAGATTTCTGCATCCCTGGGGGCTGCACGACGAATCTGAATGTTCATCGGATCTGATTGTATCAGGGTATATTGTTTAAGATAAAATCACAGAATGCAGAAAAAGGCTCGACTGCCATTCCAAGGCATGACAATTGAAAACTGGAAAAACCTTGGCTTGGCGTGTCTTTTGCTCTTCTATTTAATCTTCACGATCTGGGAGGTGGCTTCACACATGATGTGCGGTCAGATTGGTGCAGATTATTGTGATTATTGGAGCGCCGGAAAAGTAGCCAACCTGCACGGATATGCTGACGTCTACAACTTGCAACTTATTGAACAGGTCGAGAGAAGCATATTACCGTCAACGTCAGATCCCTCAAGAACTGCGGTTGTCCCGTTCCCCTACCTTCCTGTATTCGTTCTGCCTTTCCAGTTTTTATCTTTTATCACACCCGAAATCGGTTTTTGGATTTGGAGCGTCATTAACTTCTTAACATTGATTTTATATCTTCGATATTTCACTCGAAATCTGAACCTGCCGCCTCCATCCATTCGGTTGGGTTTGTTGCTCCTTGTTTCTCTGCCAGTATATTTAAACTTCTTCAGCGGGCAGGTGGGAATATGGATGGCCATCTGCATGGGGGAATTTATGAGAGCATGTATCCATAAGAAATTCTTTCGTGCCGGTCTGTGGTTAGGGGGGCTATTGATCAAACCACAGATGCTGGTCCTAATTGGGTTGGTTTTACTGTTGCAGCGTTCTGCCAAGGTGCTAGCAGGATTGGCAACCTCCTCTTTATTTCTTGTGATCCTTTCTACCCTGCTCAGCGGGCCAGCAGGCCTTGTCCAAATGTTCAAACTATGGACGATATATGCAAATGGTCAAGCCAGCAACTGGGTGGCAGGCATGATGAACTGGCGCATGCTGGGATTTCATTTATCCGCCCTGATCTATCCACAGACTGCTTGGGGAATCGTGGAGATTGGTATGATTGCCATGGTTATCCTCACGCTCTGGGTGTGGAGGCGGCCTTTCGCTCAAAATTTGAAATCTTTCCCCGTGTCAGTGTTGGGTCTTTTGACAGCTACAACAATGACCGCTTGGCATTCACACATTCACACCGCGATGATTTTGATCCCGCCCATGATTTATCTTTATCAGGCAAAGAGCCTGCCACAAAAAGTATTAGATTATTGGGCCTTCCTGCCAGCATTTATCTTTCTGTTTGTTGTATTCGTTCCAGAAACAATGATAAAAATAAATGTTCTTACTGACCTTGGAAACTTCCTTTATTTCCCCATCGGCGCATCTGAATTCGCAGTGAATTTTTATTTGTTCTGGTGGGCTGTAAGCACATCACGCCAAACCAGTTAATCCAGAATGAAAATAAAACTGCCCTTCCAGAATATGTCCGCGGAAAGCTGGCAAAATCTTGGGCTGGCCGCACTTTGTCTTTTTTATGCGCTTCAAATCTGCTTCGATTTGTTTTGGAGAAATATCTGCGGGCATCTCGCAATTGATTATTGTTCATTCTGGAGTGCAGGATATCTGGCCAATCTAAAAGGCTACGTGGCAATTTACAACCTAAGCCTGATGCACGATATTCAAAAGGAGATATTCCCTAAACTCATCGCCGTTACGCCGACTCCTTTTTTGCCAGTATTTGTTATTCCATTTCAGTTGTTGGCCTTGCTCCATCCATCGTTGAGCTTCTGGGTATGGACATTTCTGAATTTGGCGATTCTCGTTCTTTATCTTCTCTTCTTTTCTGTGAAATTGACCGGTAGGGCCATTTCGTCACGTTTACTATTGATGTTACTCTTATCGGTCCCTACTTTTATCAATGTCTTCACCGGACAAGTTAATGTATGGCTCGTCATCTGCGCTGGCGAATTTATACGAGCCATGATGACAGAAAGACCTTTTCAAGCTGGCTTATGGCTAGGCGGATTTCTTCTCAAGCCGCAAATCTTGATTCTCATCGCGCCTGCATTGTTAATCCAACGCGCAATCAAAACCTTGGCCGGGTTAACAATTTCTTCCTCTATTCTGATTGGCACATCCATTGCTCTGGCCGGGACCGATGGCCTGAAAAATCTCTTCGATCTGTGGCTGGGATATGCGGGCGGTCTTCCAACCAACGATATTGAGATCATGATGAACTGGCGCATGATCGGGCTACACCTCTCCACTTTTACTCCGCCGCTCTTCGCCTGGACGATAGCCGGAATCGGCCTCCTGACAACTGCAACGGCCACTCTTTATCTTTGGCATCGGCGCATTGAACCCGATTCGCCGTCGTTTATCATCGCACTTTTGGGAACGCTGGCCGCCACTGGCACAGTGGCATGGCATTCTCACGTTCACATGGCTATGATTCTGATTCCGTCCATGGCTTATTTGCTTGAACAGAATCTATTGCCCAGCAGAATCCTGAACTTATGGGTCTTCTTGCCTGCAAGCATTTATGTGCTGGTTATTATCCTGGCATCCCTCGTACAAGTTGCTATTCTGCCACCCGGCTTTGATCCGCTACTCAATTTTCTGCGCGGCGCGGTCGAATTCGGATTGAACTTGTGGCTTCTATTCTGGGCGATAAAAAAATCTACGCAGATTTATCGAAAGAGATAATGAGACCAGCATAATCCTTGGCGAAAAAACTACCCCACCTTCCTCAGTTCCCGCGTCATGTCGCTCAAGACATCCACACCATCTTTCGTGACAACCACATTATCCTCGATGCGCACGCCGCCCCGGTCGGGAAGATAAATCCCCGGCTCCAC
>JAJPIZ010000032.1 GCA_021324435.1 Anaerolineae bacterium | reverse complement strand
CGATCTCGCTTTCACTAAACTTCGACTTCTTCATGTGGATCACTCCTTGGCCTATTTTGCCAGAAGTTTTCCACTTTTCAATGGTACTATTTTAGGGGATGGTTACCCTTCATTATAGGTTCCTTCTTGCGTAGATATCCATGCTGGAGTGTCCACCCATATTTGCATTGCATTTTCATCTAGGTCGCCCAGCCAGTTATTGGCATAACTCCAAATTTGTTTCCTAGTAATATGGTCTTGTTCACAGAGTCTGTTTTCGCATTCAAAGCTATAGGGCGGATGTATAACATTGGTCACAGTCGCCTGCCAGCGATGATGAGCATATAGGTAAGCAATGTCAAGCATATGTTGCCTAACCGCATCAGTAGTAGATCCCGTAGAAAATGTTGAAGTAAATTTAGACGCGGAGGCATTTGTTGTACTGGTGACAGAATTAATGCAAAGAACTAAAAGCAGAGCGGCAAGAGTTTTCCAAAAATGATATATTTTGTTCGACTTAGCGTTCATTTGTATCTCCCTGTCAATGTGTGCTAGACAAATATATGGCACATCATTTATGTAACCTGCTCGATTGAATTTACTGCCTCGGCGCAATCACTATTATGCTCAAATAAGTAAGCCCAGTTTCGTAATAGTAGACTTTATCCTGTCTAATTTCAGCAACAAGAACTCTTCCTTGCTGAATTAGAGGATTATTGTCTGGAGTATCAAGGTAAATGAAATGGTTAGAATCAATCCACTGAGTACTTCCCCCTCCAAAAACAGGTGGCTTGTCAAATGAGATTACAACGACATTTCCATGAATAAAATGCTTGCTATCAGAACTCCATTGATAATTTCTCATAAGATCATCCCCAAAGACCTTTGTAATGCCATCGCTAAGATTCCCAAGATAGAGTTCAGTTTCAGCTGAGCTGATACCTCCATAAACGATCCAGTTTCCATCGGGAGAAACTTCAAACGCGCCTGCCACAGGTGGGTCAAACGGGATTTGAACCATTGAATTGTCGCCAATCTTGTAACGCCAAATGGCATAGGCAGGGGCATTGCCATCTATATAAAATGGGTCAGGGTGAAGTTGCGTGGGAAGTGCCGCGATTAATCCACTCGAATCGGGAAGCCAGAAAAGTGAAGGAAAAGGCGTAACAGATTTGCTTGGTGTAAACGGCAAGACATTTTGACGGATAATTTCGCCTTCCAGAGTAAATATATTTATGCCTTCTGTGGTTCCTGCCGCCATCATCCTTCCGTTCGGAGAAAACCGAATATTATTCTGGATACCGGGATCATAATTTTGAAGCGCCAGCCCTAGATCTGCCAGTTTCCGAATTCTGCCTGTATCCGCGTCTGCTATGAAGATTATTGTCGAACATGACGATACTGAGGATTTCTCCTTGCACAATACCGCCTCAAAGAACAAGAGATGGGTCTTGGGAATGAAATCCAAAGCTCCCATAAATGTCCCCGATGAGAGGGAATCCGACCAATTACTCGGGATCACTACTTGTTCTTTTGTCCCATCCGCGTTGATCGAGTAAATGTTGCCGTCGTCTTGGTAAAAAACAACCTTTTGGTTATCGTCGGAAAGTATCACGAAATAGGGTGGATATGTTCTTCCTTCAATGTGGGCTAATTTGACGGGTAACTTGTTTCCATTTTGAAAGTACAAGTCGTTATCCTTTTTAAAGAGCACGACATACCCATCTAATGGGAATTTGGGAAGCGATACCGGCAGAGGAGTCCGCGTCGGCTGAACAGTCGAGATTGGTAAATTCGGCATGGTTGGAAGCGGAAAAGGTGAGGGAGGTGCCGCGAGAGTTGGAAGCGGTGTCAACGACGGAGGGAGCAAGGTCTGTGTCCGATGGGAAGTTGACGCCGTTGGCGCGGTTCCACAAGCAACCAGAAGGGCGATAAAAATCAGCCAGGAACATCGGTGCAGAGTATTTATCATCATGCTCTCCAATTAACTGCGAAACATCGTTCAGTCTGAGCAAGTTATCCGTGGTAACTATCTGCCAGAAAGAATCATTAACACACAGAATCGTTCCCTCAGAAGAGGCTTCAAATCATTTCTGATCTCGGCGATTGAATTTATATTTTTTATTGGGGGGGTACCCGAACGACTTCCCCCACACAGGTCGATTGCTTATTGCTTTTCTGCTTATAGAATACAACTTCTAACGGCAAAAGTCAAGTATGGTTTCCCTAAAATTTGATTGCCTAACTAATGCTTTTTGTAGCCAACCAACGCAAACTGAAGCGAAACAAGGACTATAATCGAATTCACAGAGAGGCCACATGAAAACGAAATATACACTTATGTTCATTCTTATCATCTCCCTTCTCCTCCCCCTCCAAGCCGCCTCGGCCTCCCGCGCCGCGGACGTGACGAACGATCAGCCTACGCTTGATTTCCCCAACAACATCACCTTCCACGCCAGGATCACAAGTGCATCGAGAATCACCTCCGTGGTATTGGAGTATGGCGATCAGGAAGAGACCTGCGGAACGGTCATCGCCAAAGCCTACCCGCAGATCACGCCCGGCAAAACGGTGGACGTGGATTGGATGTGGGACATGCGCCAGTCCGGTTCGCTCCCGCCCGGCGCGCAGATTTGGTGGCGCTGGCGCTACACTGACGAGACCGGCGCGGAAACGGTCAGCGATCAAAAGACCGTCACCTGGCTCGACAGTGTGCATCCGTGGCAGACTCTCAGCGGCGGGATGTTGCGTCTGCATTATTACGGAAAAGACTCAGCCTTCGCGCAGGATTTACTAAAGGCCGGCCTCGACGGTCTCGACCGCAATGAAAAGCAGGCCGGTCTCAAAGCCGACGCGCCGATTGATCTTTATGTGTATCCCAACTATCAGGATTTGAAGGATGCGATTCTCTACGAGCCATCCTGGACGGGCGGGCAGGCCTTCCCCGAATACAACATCCTCATCATGGGCATCTCGGCTTCATCCACCAATTGGGATCACGGCACGGTGGTGCATGAACTGACTCACGTGTTAGTCGGGCACTTAACGTTTTCCTGCATCAGTTTTGTCCCGCAGTGGTTGAATGAAGGGCTGGCCGTTTATTCCGAAGGTCCGCTCGACGCGCAATTTCAGGAGCCGCTCGATCAAGCCATCAAACAAGATCAACTGCTCAGCGTGCGTTCGATCAGCGGCGCGTTCTCCGAGATCAGCGACCGCGCCAATCTCTCGTATGCCGAGTCGTTCAGCCTCGTCAACTTTTTGATCGGAACCTACGGCCAACAGAAAATGACTGCCCTGCTTGTTTCTTTGCGCGATGGGAATACCGTGGACGACGCGCTGACACAAACCTATGGATTCAACGTGGACGGTTTGGAGGACGCCTGGAGAAAAGCGATCGGGGCCGCCCCGCGAGCGGTCACCGCCAACCCCACTGCGATTCCAACTCCCACGTATGTCCCGACCATCGTGCCGATCTCCGGCGCGCCGTTGGCTGTCACGCCCACGCCGTTCAACTTCCCAACACCAATTTCGCCAACGCCAACATCACGAACCGGTCCACCGCTTTCATTGACTCTGCTCATGGCGTTCACGTGTTGCGCCTTGCTATTAGTTGTCGGCGTTTTGGTCCTGGGCGCAGTCATCGCCATGCAGAAACGCAAAGGAGGCAACCAATGAAAATCACATTTGCCACGTCGTTGCGAGCGGCGCTGCGCGCCGCGAAGCAATCTCCAACCAGGTTATCTATTCTCGTCACGAGGAGATTGCTTCTCGAAGACTCGCAACGACATGTTGTTAGTCTCGCGGCGTTATTCGCTCTGCTTCTTGTCACAACTCTATCAGCAGGCAATGCCTCCGCTGCGCGCCCGCTTCAAGTACCACTGGATCAGGCCCTCGTCCTCGAAGGAGGCGAGAGCACCAATCTACGCGATTATGATCCAGCCACCACACACGGTTCGGGCGATAAACTCGTCTTCAGCGGCCTGGTCGCGTTCGACCCGCAATTGAATTTGATTCCCGACCTCGCCGAAAGTTGGGATGTCAGCACAGGTGGAACCGTGTACACCTTTCATCTGCGGCCAAACGCCAAGTTCCACGATGGACGGCCCGTCACCGCGCAGGATGTGATCTATTCATGGGAGCGCGCCGCCAACCCGGAGACCCAATCGGACACAGTGCTGACATATCTCAGCGACATCGTGGGCGTAAAAGAAATGAATGATGGCTCGGCCTCCAGCATCAGCGGACTCAAAGCCCTCGACGAGCACACGCTCGAAGTCACGATTGACGCGCCCAAGCCATATTTCCTTCTGAAACTCACGTACGCGACCGCGTTCATCGTTGATAAATCCAACGTCGAGTCCGGATCGGATTGGGTGCATCATCCCAACGGCACCGGCCCTTATAAATTAATCAAATGGGAGAGCGGCAAACAGATCGTGTATCAGGCCAACGATGATTTTTATCTTGGCCGTCCGGGCATCCCATACGTGGTGATCAATTTATACAGCGGCAACCCCACCAGCCTGTACGAGACCGGCGATGTGGACATGGCCGGCGTTTCGTTGTATTCGATTGACCGCTTCCTCGACCCCACCGAACCGCTTCACAGCGAACTTCACACCGGCGTTGATCTCTGCACGGGGTATGTCACCTTTGATACCACGCGCCCGCCGTTCGATGATGTCAAAGTGCGCCAGGCGTTCACGATGGCTTTTGATCGCAGGAAATATATTGATGTGGTGATGAACGGACATGCTTTGCCTGCCATCGGGCCGTATCCGCCCGGCCTGCCCGGCTTCAACGTGAATCTCGCCGGTCTTCCCTTTGACCCTCAGCGGGCGCGCCAACTATTGGCCGAATCAAAATACGGAGGCCCGTCCGGCTTGCCGACCATCGTCTATACCGACGCGGGCTATGGCTCGTATGTCAGTCCCGATGTGGCGGCCATGGCCCAAATGTGGAAACAATATCTCGGCGTGACGATCACCATCGAAAAGATCGAGCCAAACTTCTATTACGATCAAATCTATTCCGGCAATCACGGCCAACTGCTTGGCAACGGCTGGTGCGCGGACTATCCCGACCCCGAAAACTTCGCGGACGTTTTATTCCACACCGGCTCCGAGCAAAACACCGGCGGTTACTCCAACCCCGAACTGGATAAGCTGCTCGAAGCCGCGCGCGTCGAACAGGATGTGACCAAACGCATCCAGATGTATCAGCAGGCCGAGCAGATCATCATCAACGATGCACCGGTGTTATTCACCGTGCATTCGCTTTCGTATGAACTGGTCAAGCCGTACATCAAAGGTTTTGTCCTGACGCCGATTGATATTTCGCTGGAACGATATATGTGGATCGAAGGGAAATAGCTTTCAGACGATGGACGATAGACCGAAGACCGAGGTAACTTTATCCTCGGTCTTCACTTTTTAATCGTCCACCGTCTATGGTCCATCGTCTGCTCTACGGTCTCGCCTCCATCGCGAAATCCACGCTTTCGATTCTCCTTGCGAGGCTCGAGAGCATAAACGCGAATGGCAGGCTTCCGCCCGGCTGGAGGCCCGCATTCGATTCCCATCGTCGCACGCCGACGACGCGGCCAGTTTCATCGTAAGCCGTCGCCGCGACCCAGATGATTTTGGCGGGCCTGGAATCGGCTGGCAAAAAGACTTGTCCGCTGACTTGCGCGCTCAACCCGGACCAGTCCACTTTCACCAACGTATTTTGAATTGTGGCAGGCAAATAACGTTCATCGCCGGGAAGTAAGCGAATGCCGGTCAGGATTTGAACTTGCGGCTTCGCATCGGATGGAACATCAGGCGAAAAGTAAGTCGCCAATGGCAGGGATGTATCCGGCGGCAAGATGTTGAGAGGTAGCAGGGCGGTCTGGCTTGAAATCATTTTTCCATTTGAATCAACCAGCGTGATTTGTGCAGTGACGTTTTCCATGAAGTCATTTGAATCATTGTGGGCCAGCACAAAGCACCATAACCCGCGATCTATCGTCGGGTAGCATTCGATTTGTTGAACAGGAAACGGAACAGGGGTCGGCGTTGACTCGCCTGTGATGTTTTGTGGATTGCTTGGAATCAATAGAGTCTTCCCTACGGGCATCGCGTTCGGGTCAATGTTTGGGTTGGCCGCCAGCAGTGCATCCAATGAAATGTTATATCGCTCCGCGATCTGACTCAACGTATCGCCCGACTTGATCGTGTACGTAAACGGCGTCGGTGAAGGCAGAGGCGTTTCAACGGAGACCGCCAACCCGTCCGGTTGTGAAGCGGCGGCGCTGGGGGTGATGGTTCGATACGGTTGAAGATTTTTGGCGAACGGCGTCGCGTCTGAGTTTTGCGGCGTGCAGGCTGTCAAAAAGAAAACAACGCAGAGAATGATCCTTCGCATGAGATGATTATAATAGAAGCAAATACAATTCTTATTCAGAGGAGAGAACATGGAATATCGTCATCTGGGACGCGCGGGCATTCGCGTGAGCGAACTCTCGTTCGGCTCGTGGGTCACATTCAGCAATCAGGCAGACGTCAAGGCCGCGGCGGATATGATGTCGGCGGCGTATGAAGCGGGCGTGAATTTTTTCGACAATGCCGAAGTCTACGCGGGCGGCAAATCGGAAGAAGTGATGGGCGCGGCGTTGAAGAAACTGGGATGGCGGCGCGGCAGTTATCTGGTTTCGACTAAGTTTTATTGGGGATTGTTCGACACGGTCAACGAACGCAACACGCTCAATCGCAAACGTCTGCTCGAGGGCATCAACGGCTCTCTCCAGCGACTTCAACTGGAATACGTGGACCTGATCTTTTGTCATCGCCCCGATCCGTTCACGCCCATCGAAGAAACCGTGTGGGCCATGCACAACATCATCGAACAGGGCAAGGCATTTTACTGGGGCACATCCGAATGGGCCGCGGCTGACATCGTGCAGGCCATCGAGATCGCGGACAAACACCATCTGCATAAACCGGTCATGGAACAGCCGCAATACAACCTGTTCGAACGCGCCCGCTTTGGAAAAGAATACACGCGGCTTTACCAGGAATATGGTTATGGCTCGACCACATGGAGCCCGCTGGCATCGGGACTCTTATCCGGCAAATACAACAGCGGCATCCCCAAAGACAGCCGCGCTTCGCTCAAAAGTTACAGCTGGTTGCGCAAGCAAATGACCGATCAGGATAAACTTGCCAGGGTCAAAGCGCTGGAACCGATTGCAAAAGAACTCGGCTGCACGCTGGCGCAACTTTCGATTGCGTGGTGTTTGAAGAATCCGTTCGTCAGCACGGTCATCACCGGGGCCAGCCGCGTGGAACAGGTGCATGAGAACATGAAGGCCACCGAGGTCGCGCCCAAACTTACACCGGAGATCATGGAACGCATAGACCGCATATTCGGGATCGAAAAAGAGGAAGACGAAGAGTGAAGGAGGACGATATGACGGACAGCGCAAACACTTCGCCTGAACAAACTCCTCCCGTAGCACGCTTTGGCCGGGCATCTCTGATCACATCCATCATCGGGGCTGTGCTTTTCTGCGGTGTGTCCGGGGTTGGTTTCATGGCCGGGTTCACTGGCAGTCGCGATCCATTCAGCAGCAGCGCCTCCATAATGACGATTGCCAATTTCATAAGGTACGCAGGATTCTTTCTTGGCGTTATAGGAATCGCGCTCGGCGCTATGAGCCTGGCCCGGAAAGAAAAAAGGGCTCTCGGGGCCATCGGCCTGGCGCTGGGTATTCTGACTGCCTGTGGTTGTTTAGGTCTGTTTGCATTCGGCATAAGCAATGCTTTCTTCCGCTGATGTCGCCATGCGCCTGTCTTGCTTTATGCCGATGTATTCACAAGAGCTTATGCAGAATCAACCGCAAAATAATTTTCCTCCACCCCCTGCCAGGTCTCCTCAGACAAGCGCATATATTTCGTCAACAGCGGATGGACGCGGCCTAACTCCTCGTACATCCGCTTTGCGACGCGGCGGATGGAAAAATGCGCGTTCGGCGCGGAACGCAATTGACAAAACGCATACGCCTCGCGCAGATTGAATTGAGCCAGCACGCGGCGATTGAACCCATTGGGGACAATGTACTGCGCGACGCACGGATTGAATTCATATAACTTCTCGAACATCTCAGCCGCAGATTTCATGGCCGCCTCATACTCGGACCCGAAGCCTGCCTCCGTCATGAGACGCGGGGTCGCATATCCCAGCCGCGTCGTCAGCATCTGCGGCGTCTGCGTCATCATGCGGTGACGTTTGAATTCGGCGTACGCGCCCTGATCCATGACCAAATCAAATGTGTATGTCGAATATTCCAGTTCGCGCAGAGGGACATCGTGCTTGTCGAGTTTGCCGAGCAATGCCTCGGCGAGGTCAACCCGCATCGCGTCCGGCAAAGACTTGACGTGCATGTACGCGTCCGCGTAAGGGATGTCACTAAAGCGATACAACGCCGCGGCGAGGATCTTGTTCTCGCCGTCTTTGTCGTAAGCGATGAGTTCACACCATTCACCCCCGCCCCTTCGGGGCACTCCCTCCATTTTCTCCGAAAATGGAGGGAGACGGAGGGGGGCTTCCACAAGATACGGCACTACATCCGCATACTTGACCAGCGTGGGCACTTCACTGCGCGCCACGCTCTTCACCTGTTCGCCGATCTCGCGGACTTCAGCCAGTTCATGTGAGAGCATTTTGCGAATCACATTTTCCAGCACGCGCGCGTTGGCCGTCATGCCCACATTGGCCAGCGACGCGGCGGGCAGAAGGAAGCGACAAACATCCACGTATTGAGAACGGACGCGGCGATCCAGCGCCTCGTCCGATTCATTTTCGCGGCGCTGGGCGCGGCCAAGGACGAGAGTCCGCACGGGGTCGAGCGACCGGCCATAGGTCCCGAACAAGAGGCGGCAAGTTTCGATGTATTCGTCGCGCAGAGGATGTCCATCCAATTCGCTTGGAATGAAGAAATCATCCGGTCCCCATTTTTGATAGCGCGTGGATTTTTCCGTGTAAGACGCCAGCCGATTCGACTCGATGCTTTCAATCGCAAGCCGCGAGACGTTTTCAAACGCGATATGCAGAACTGCGTGCTCGGCCACGGACGCGTGACCGTATCCCACCACCCACTTCTCATGGAACTGCGCGGACTTTTCGTCGGTGAGGCCCTGTGCAATCTCGCGAAATGATTCGGGCGAACGCGAGGTTTTGGCAAAGGCCACGGCGATGGTTTCAGGGCTGAGTTCTTTTGGAGAAAGAAGATAAATTTGTCGGTCAGGCATGAGGCGTCCTTTCGGGGTCGCACAGATTATAAATGAAAGGGCGGCCACGTGGCCGCCCAATGACTATGAAACGCCGATGTCCTGCGGAAAATCTGAGGCCTGCCGAGGCAATAGTTTTTGCAACTGATTGAGGGCTTGCAGTCCGGTGAATAAGCCCCACAGAAAATAAAGATGGAAGGCAAAGCCAAGCCAATCTTGAAAAGCCAGCAGGAGAAGCGCGTCCAAACCATACAGCGCCATGCCGACATAGAAAGCCCATCGCTGACCTTTGCCCGCGAAATATCCAAAGATGGCAATGACGCCGGAGACGACAATACTCAACACCAAGCCGATTCCTTTTGCAATCAATGCAGCATCCGGCATATCGCGCGCAACGATGACGGACAGAGCGTCCACGATCTGCGTCACGCCCAGGCCAACCACAAAGGTGAGGCCTCCGCCAAACGCAGAAATGAACGAATTGACCACGGATAACACCGCGATCCAATAGAAATTGTTGGCGCCCACTTTGGCGCGTCGCAAAAGATTCGCCGCGAGTATGGCCTGGTTCATCTGTGAGGTCTGCGCAGGCGATGGAGCAGATGGAGACGTCTGGTTCATGATTGTTTCCCTTCTCGAAAAGTTTTGACCACTTTACAACAAAAGAGCTTGCACGTCAACAGAACGCGGTATCAAAAAGTTTCGATGGTCTTTCTCATTCGAAGAGTCACGCCGATGGCGAAGAACAGCGAAAGCAAATACAGCGCGCCGTAGATGGTCCGCACGCCGAGCTGCGGCAGAAAGAACAGGATCGTAAATAGAATGAAGAGCGCGATCTGGATATTTCCCTGACCACGGACTTGGGGCGCGTAATCCTCATCGGTTTTTTGTCTGCGGGCCAGGGAGGCGAGCAGGTAAAAATACAAGCCAAACGCCAGGAACTCGGCGGTCTCCAGCAGAATTTCCAACCAATGAGGCGTTACGAACCGAGACCAGAAATTCAACTCGAAGCGGATCGGCCAGAACAATTCCACGCCGTTGAACCACAGCGCGAGGTCCAGCAGGATGTGCATGAGAATGCCGATGCCAAAGCCGATTCCGAAATTCGTCCATTTTGGGTTTTTCGTAAGCAACGAAACAACGTAAAACAGAATCAGCAAAGCCAGAATCGTAAAGATGCTGTGCGTGAACGTGCGATGCAAACCTTCGGTGGAAGATTTGATGATCGTGGCGACCGCCACTGCGATATTATCCAGATCGGGGAAAAGATTGCCAAGCACCACGCCCAGCAGAAGCCATTCTTTTTTCGGCATCCATTTGCGTGACGCCGCGCCAACGATTGCATGTATCCCTGCTTGCGACATTATCTCCTCCACGTGAGATTGACTTATTTGCCTTCTATAACACCGCCCTTTATAAACGAGGCGTCATTTGCGGGATAAAATACCGCGTCCTTTCTCGACGTCGGCCTGAATCTGTTTAATCAGCGCCTCCACCGACGCGAACTTCATCTCATCCCGCAAGCGTTGAACGAACTCGAGTTTCACATCCTGCCCATATAGATCGCCATCAAAATCCAGGATGTAGGCTTCCACATTCGCTGTTTGTTTATCCGGAGTAAAAGTCGGGTTGACGCCGACATTGGTCATTGCGGCGAACTTCTCGCCGCCCGCGTACAACCAGCAGGCATAAATCCCATTGGCCGGAATGACCTTCACATGATCGTATTGAATATTCGCCGTTGGGAATCCAATTGCCCGGCCGCGGTGATCGCCATGGACAACCGGTCCGTGCAGGCTGTAAAAATGTCCGAGCAGTTTGGCGGCCTCGGCCACATCACCCACTGTGACCAGTTTGCGGATTTCCGTCGAAGAGATCACGCCGCTCTCATCACTCATGGCAGAGATGATCTCGACTTCATAGCCCACCTCGCGTCCGATCTCAGCGAGGCGCGTTGCATTGCCTTCACGTCCATGGCCCAGTGCAAAGTCATAGCCGATCAACAACTGCTTGAGGCCAAGGTGCTCCTTCAACTGCGCCATAAACTCATGCGCGGTCAATTGCGCCACGGACCGATTGAACGGATACGTGATGACAACATCCACGCTGAGGGCAGACAGCAATTCGGCGCGCTCGTCCGGCGTCGTCAGGCATTTGACCTCGCCCCTGCCCAAAACGCTCGCAGGGTGTGGATGAAAGGTAAGCACAACGGCAGGCGCGTTCGCTTTGTGCGCGCCTGCCGTTAATTTCTGTATGATTTGTTGATGGCCGCGATGCACCCCGTCAAAAACGCCGATCGTCAGCCAGCTATTCGTTAAAGAAACATCGGCGAGGGAACGATAATGTTGCATATTTTATGTAGGAGCGGAACGTCGCTCCGCCCCTACAATTTTACGAGAAGAACACCTTCTTCGGCTGCCATTCAGGCTCGCCAGTCTCGCCCGTCATCAAGTCCATCAGCGCCACGAGCTCGCCTTGCGTGCTCACGCCGCGCACCAATCCCGGTTTGGCATCTGGCGCGGCCTTGACGCGATGTCCGTGGCGAACATTTTCCACTTCATCAGGGCTGAGTTCGACTGCCGGCCATTCTGCCAAAGCCTCCGCGGCGGGAATCAAATACTGATACCAGTTCCCGGCATGGAAGGCTTCCTGCAATTTCCGCAACGGCGTGGCATCGCGCAGAGAGAAGCGTCCGCTTTTGGTCCGGCGCAGACCGACGAGATACGCGCCGCATCCCAATGCTGTTCCAAGATCATTGGCAAGCGAGCGAACATATGTGCCCGATGAACAATGCACATCAATCACCACTTCCGGCGGCGCCCATTCCAGCACCTCAAGATGATGCACAGTAATCTTGCGCGGGGCCAGGTCAACTTCCTCGCCCTGACGCGCCATCTCGTACGCCTTGCGTCCCTGCACTTTGACGGCAGAATACGGCGGCGGCGTCTGTTCGATTTCACCGATAAACGTCTTCAGGACTTTTTCAAATTGCTCTTCGGTCACGTTGACCGGGTCACCGGAGTGCGTGAACTTTCCGTCCGCGTCGAACGTATCGGTCGTGGACCCGAGGCGGATGATCGCTTGATAACGTTTATCCGAGGCTGATACAAATTCCGATAAACGAACCGCCGGGCCAACGAGAATCACCAGCACGCCCGAAGCGCGCGGATCCAATGTGCCTGTATGACCTGCGCGGCGCAACCCTGTCCCATTGCGAATCGCCTGCACGACATCATGCGAGGTCATCCCAACGGGTTTGTCAACAACCAAAACACCTGATATGGCGTTCTTTACATCCTGGCTATCCATGTTTTTTCCTCCTATGTCTTTTAGACATTAGTTCGTTAGAAATATTTTGGGCTGGTCCGTCCAAATTATATTACCCGATTCCGAGCATTTCACGGGTTTTAACCAAAACTTTAGGTTGAACATCGGCGAGCGTTCCGGCAACATCCGCACCGGCCGCGGCGGCGTGGCCTCCGCCGCCGAAATGCTGGGCAATCGGCGAAACATCAATCCCCGGCTCAAGAGCGCGCCAGGAAATCTTGACCGAATCCTTTTGCTCCACAAAAATCATGCCGACTTTGAAATTGTCAATCGAAGAAATCACGTTGATCAAGTCTGCGTCATCGTTTCCGGAATAACCCGCGATCTTTCGATCTTCCAATGTTAGCGTGCCCCAAACGATTCCGTCCTTCCTTTGCAATTTTGATAGGCCCCCGCCCCAGTAACGAGTCGCTTCATACGAGCGGCGAACGAGACCGCGCATATAAAGTTCAGGCATGTCCACGCCGGTCTCCATCAACGTCGCGGCCTGACGCAGCGCTTCGGGCGTGACGTTGGGCGTGCGAAAACCCAATGTATCTGTGATGATGCCTGTCAGCAATGCCGCGGCGATGGGCTTCGTAATCTTGTATCCCCAAACTGGAAGATGATTGGTGAGGATGGCCGCGGTTGCCACTTCTTCGCCTTCGATCAGATTCAACTTTCCAAATTTTTCGTTGGTGATGTGATGGTCAATGTTGATGTCAGGCTGATCCAGACTCTCAAACGGCTTTCCCGTGCGCTTGTAGTCCGCGCAATCCACAGTGACAAAGGTATCGAAAGCCCCGTCAATTTTGGTTTTGATCTGGTTCGCGCCCTCGAGATGCCTGAAAGACGAAGAAACACTATCGGCAAGAACCATTTGCACGTTCTTCCCTGCCTGCTGAAGAGCCAACCCAAGCCCAAGCAATGAACCAATCGCGTCGCCATCCGGGCGGACATGAGAGGCAATGAGAATGCTCCTGGCATTTGCAAGTCGTTCTTTAATTTTATCGTTCAAATCCTGATCCATGTTTCTTTGTACAGACTCCCATATCATTAGTTAGTCGCAACAATAAACCAAATGTTACTCTATTTTTTGCCGGGTTTCCCTTTTTCACGGATTTCAGCCAAAACCCTTTCGATGCGATCCGCATTCTCAGGCGTGGGGTCCCAGTGAAAACGCAGACGCGGAAAAACTCTCAGTTCCACACGCCCGGCCAAGGTCCGACGCACGAACGGGCTGGCCGATTCTAGCCCATCCAGGATTTCTTTGGAGCGAGTGGGGCCTTCAACAGCCGAGACGAAAACATCGGCATAGGCCAGTTCTTTATCCACTTTAACGTCGGTGACGTAGATTTGTTTTAGGCGCGGATCGCTGATCTCGCGAATCAACAACTGCGAGAGTTCCTGGCGGATGCGGTCCGCGATACGTTGAAGACGAATTCCCGATGGCATTTAAGCGTTCTTCTCCAGCACGTAACAAATCAGATAATCGCCGACTTGAATATCGTTGAAGTTCTTGAAACCAACGCCGCATTCAAAACCGGTGCGGATTTCTTTCACATCTTCCTTTTCATGGCGAAGCGAAGCCATCTCGCCTTCAAAGACCAGATCGGTGCCGCGATACAAACGGACCTTTGCGTTGCGGCGCAGTTCGCCTTCCGTGACTCGGCAACCCGCTACGCGTCCAAGTTTGGAAGCAGAAAAGACTGCCAGGACATTGGCGCGACCGATGACTTTTTCCACGACTTCCGGCTCGAGCATTCCCTTGAGCGCCTTTTCGATGTCTTCGGTCATGCGATAGATGATGTCGTACAAACGAATGGACACGCCTTCGGCATCGGCCAGCTTGCGCGCGGCGACATCCGCCTGCACGTTGAAGCCAATGATGATGGCCTTCGAGGCCGTGGCAAGCATCACATCGTTCTCCCCGATGTTGCCTGTTTCCGCATAAAGAATCTTGATGCCGATCTCGCCCTCATTCAGTTTTTCCAACTCGCTGATGATCGGTTCGAGCGAACCTTGCACATCGGCTTTGACAATCAGATTCAGTTCTTTGGTCTCACCGGCCTGGACGCTTGCAAACAAATCCTCGAGAGAAACTTTCTTCTTCGCCTGCGCGTGAGACTTTTCTTCCTCGAGACGCTCCGCCACAATCGCGCGCGCTTCCTTTTCAGACCCGACCACCTGGAACACATCGCCCGCCGAGGGAACATCGTTCAATCCCATGACCGCCACCGGCGTGGACGGCCCGGCTTTTTTCACAGCCCTGCCCTTGTAATCGGAGATGGCTTTCATGCGGCCAAAGGCTTTGCCCGCTACAACAATATTGCCTGACTCCAGCGTTCCATTCTGGACGAGAAGCGTCGCAATGGTTCCTTTGCTTTTATCCACCTCCGCTTCGATGACCGTGCCGATGACCTTGCCCTCCGGGTTGGCGCGGATGTCGGCGTTATCTGCCACCAGCAAAATGCCTTCGAGCAGATCATCAATGCCCTGCTTCTGCTTCGCAGAGACCGGGATGACCATTGTGTTGCCGCCCCAATCGTCGGGAACAAGTTCAAGTTCAGCGAGTTGCTTTTTCACCCGTTCAGGGTTGGCGTTGGGTTTATCCATCTTGTTCAACGCTACAATGATCGGCACACGCGCAGCTTTGGCATGAGCAATCGCTTCACGCGTTTGCGGCATGACGCCATCATCCGCCGCGACGACCAAGATCACGATGTCTGCGCCTTGTGCGCCGCGTGCGCGCATGGCAGTGAACGCGGCGTGACCGGGAGTATCAAGGAAGGTAATCGTGCGTCCCTTCTTTTCAACTTGATACGCGCCGATGTGTTGCGTGATACCGCCCGCTTCGCCTGCGGCTACATCGGTTTGACGCACCGCATCGAGCAAAGACGTCTTGCCGTGATCCACATGCCCCAGAATGGTCACTACCGGCGGACGCGCCATCAACTTGCTCGCGTCTTCGTCCGCGATCAATCGCCGCCAGAGCGGGATTTCTCCCGTCTCTTCCTTTTTGACTTCTTCCTGCACCTCAGGGACAGCCTCAAAGCCATATTCAGCCACCACAATCGCCGCGGTATCAAAATCCACGGCTTGATTGATAGTCGCCATCACGCCATTCGTCATTAATTTCTTGATGATCTCGATTGGGCTTTTTTCGATCTTCTGAGCCAGGTCACGAATCACAATGCTGGCGGGCAGTTCAATATTCTTACTCATCATAGGCCACCTCCGAATTTCAGATAAACAAATCGGCAAATCAGCAGGCTTATCTGTTCATTGCTGACTTGCACCGGCGACGGTCTATGAGCGAGTGGCTAATCGTTCACATAGATCAATCGCCAGGCTCCGCTTCCGGGAGCGTGTTCATAAAAGCTTGCAAATGTTCGCGATCCGCGGCGGTCAAGTCCGTTTTCAGGGCATGAGCCAGGCTTCCTTTCAGCCCGGCCTCCCAGCACGAACGGCGGTCATGCAAATACGCGCCGCGTCCAGCCAGTTTGCCCGTCGGGTCAACCAGCACCCCATCCGTCGTGCGGACGATGCGCACCAGTTGACGTTTCGCCATCACAGTGCGGCATCCCACACAGGTGCGCTGGGGAATATGCTTCACGCGTTGAACAGGTTTCTTCGTCACCTTCGTCTCAGACCTCTCCTCTTCCCCTGTCCTCTTCTCGAAACAAGGGGTTGTGGTGAGGTCAAAATAAATCACTCTTCATCGCCGAAGTCGTCATCACCGCGTTTGTGCTTCTTGCGGCCCACGACTTCGCCGCGTTCCTCGTCGAGCACCAACTCGACGCCCTTCTTCTTTTGCTTCTTGCCTTTTTTCTTGCCAGCCTCATCTTCATCATCGCCAGCAGGCTGGAAGATTTCCGGCTTCATCTTGAACAACTCATCGAGCGAGACGCCGTCCTTGGCGTTCTCTTCTTCGACGGTTTCCTCCGCTTCCTTCTCGACTTTGGCCGGCTTCTCCGCCGCGGGCATCTCTTCCACTGCCACCGGTTCCGCCGCTTGCGCGGATGGAGTCTCAGCAACCGGAGCAGGCTCCGGCTCGGGGAACGTCATCGCCGCGATCTGCTCTTCGATGTTTTGCATGGCCTTCGGACCGATGCCCGGCAATCCAAGCACTTTGTTCGCGTCGGTCTTCAGCGACAGCATCAGATCGCCGATATTCTCAAAGCCTGCCTCGACCAAAATGTTGAAGACGTGTTCTTTGAGTCCCAACTGTTCGAGCGGCATGGTAAACGCGGCAGACGGAACTTCGGCGCGTGCCGCCGCGACCCGCTCTTCGTCCGCGCGAACCGCTTCTTCTTTGATCTGAGTCGTGCGGCGTTCGACGCGGTCCACAAATTGACCGAGCAGAGTGTACTCTTCCGGCGTGACCGGGCGGTTCTCTGCCTTCTTCGCCAGCACTTCTTCCACTTGCGGGATCATCTCTGCAACCGCTGGAAGCGACGCGGCCAATTCGGGATCGCCCTGCAATTTCGCCAGCGCATCGCCCGCGGCCTCGACCACAGACTTGATGTCAATGCGCCAGCCGGTGAGTTTCGCGGCAAGACGAGCGTTCTGCCCATCGCGCCCGATGGCGAGACTCAGTTGATCTTCCATCACAACGACCGTTGCGGTGCGAGCGCCATCGGCTTCGTTCAAATACACGCCGCTGACCCGCGCCGGGCTGATGGCCTTCGAGATGTAAATCACGGGGTCTGGATCCCACTGAATGATGTCAATTTTTTCGTCGTGCAGTTCTTTGACGATGGCCTGAATGCGGACGCCTTTGATCCCCACGCACGCACCGACCGGGTCAACGCCAGCCTGTGTTGCCATCACGGCCACTTTGGCGCGCGCGCCGGGTTCGCGCGCAATCGCCTTGATCTCGACAATGCCGTGATAAATTTCGGGGACTTCGTTCTCCAGCAAACGTCGCAGGAAGTTGCGATGGGCGCGCGAGAGAATGATCTGCGGGCCGCGTGATCCATCCTTAACTTCAAGCACGACCGCGCGAATACGATCATGCACTTTGAAACGTTCGTTCGGAATTTTTTGGTTGGCAGGCAGAATGCCTTCAGCCTTCATGTCCAAGCCGATGGTCGCGCCTTGAACGTTGGTGGCCTGCACCAAACCGGAAACGATCTCACCGGTTTGACGCGCGAAGTATTCCATCTGGTTCGAGCGTTCGGCTTCGCGGATGCGCTGTTGAATGACCTGACGCGCAGTCTGCGCCGCGACGCGGCCAAAATCCGCGGGCGTCGATTCAACGATCACCATGTCGCCGAGTTGCGCCTCGGGATTAACCTTGCGCGCTTCTTCGAGCGTTACCTCGGTCTTGTCTTCCTGCACGTCTTCGACCACTTCTTTCTCGGCGAATATGGAAACTTTACCGGTATCGGGGTCAACCTTGGCTTCCACGTGCTGGGCCGTTGACGCGTTGACAGCCCGCCGATAGGCCGAAACCATGGCGGACTCGATCGCGCTGAGGATGATGTCTTTCGACAACTGTTTCTCCTCGAGCACTTCGTTGAAGGCCAAAGCAAATTCGTTCTTGGTTGGCATACTTTTTCTTGCTCCGTTAAGTCTCTACATAAGTGCTGCGCAATTGGCAGTATACAAGCAGAAAAGTGGGGGTCACCCACTTCTCGTTGCTTTCGATATTGAGTTCCCGTACGCCCGCCATTTTAGCATAGGCGCAAAAAAGATGCAAGATATAATTGCCGCCATGACAGACCGGGACCTCAAGAAAGCCGCACTGCGCGGTGAACCATCCTACGTCTGGCGTGACGGACAACAGCGCCGGCTCGATATGATCGTCCGTGCCGCGGGAGAACGCATCAAAGGCAGGATTCTGGAAAATGGATGCGGCGTGGGCATGTACGTGGAGCATCTCGCGCCGTTCGGTGGAAAAGTGTTCGGATTGGAATTCGACTTCGACCGCGCCGCCGAGGCTGCGCAGAATTCCCCGCGTATTATGAATGCCGCGGGCGAATACCTTCCGCTTCCTTCGGGGACCCTCGACCTGATTCTCAGCCACGAGGTGATCGAACACGTCCAGGACGACCGCGCCGCGATCTGCGAAATGATTCGCGTGCTCCGTCCCAGCGGTCGCGTAGTAATCTTCTGCCCGAATCGCGGCTATCCATTTGAGACGCACGGCATTTACTGGAAAGGCAAATATTATTTCGGCAACAAACCTTTCGTGAATTATCTGCCGCGCGTCTGGCGCGACAAACTCGCCCCGCATGTGCGCGTTTATTCCAGCCGCGACTTGCAGAAACTATTCAATGACCTGCCTGTTAAATTCATCGAGCGCGCGGTCATCTTCGGCGCGTACGACAACTTGATTGCCCGCTTCGGCGCGTTCGGAAAACTCTTGCGCGGCATTTTGCAGTTTTTGGAGAAGACGCCTTTGAAAATTTTTGGTTTATCGCATTTCTGGGTCGTGGAGAAAACCAATGACTCAAACTTTTAATTGTCCCAACTGCGGCGCGGCCATCGAGTATTCCGGCGCGGGCCGCACGATGAAATGTCAGTATTGCTCCACGGTCGTGCAAGTGCCCGAGGAACTCTGGCGCGAGCAGGAGACTCAGCAAACCGTCACGCAATGGAAAAAGTATGTCATGATCTTTCTCATCATCACGGTTGTCCTGCCAACCTGCCTCAGTCTGTTCGGCGTGCTCGCGGGTTTGTTTGGCGCCGTCATTGGATTTCTCGCTCCCGTTTTTGCCGTCTTCGTTCAGTTCTTCGTCCACTAATAAGATTATGCTCGAGCCGGAACAATTTAAACAACTTTCCCGCGTTCTCCCCATCTTGCAACGCGCGGACGCCAGCCTCGTGCGCGAATTCCAGCAGGAGGCTTTCTTCGCCAAAATTCCCGCCGGGCGCGATGTCTTTATCGAAGGCGACCGCGTGGATGCAATTGCTTTGCTCATCTCCGGCGTGGTGCGCGTCTATAAAATTGGCGAAACGGGACGCGAGATCACGCTGTATCGTTTCGGCCTCGGCCAATCCTGCATTCTGACCGCGAACGCGATCCTCAGCCAGCAGACCTTCCCCGCCATCGCGACCGTGGAACAGGACGCGGAAGCCGTGATGATCCCATCCGCCACATTCCGCGATTGGGTGCGGCGCTACGACTTGTGGCGTGAGTTCGTCTTCGATTTGCTCTCACAAAGGCTGTCCGCGGTCATGGAGATCGTGGATGAAGTGGCCTTCCAACGCATGGATCGCCGCGTCGCTTCTTTGCTGTTGACCCGTTGCCGGGTCCGGAACCCGATGCGGATCACACATCAGGAGATCGCCGCGGAGTTGGGCAGTTCGCGCGAGGTCATCAGCCGTCTGCTGGAAGATTTTGCCGAGCGCGGGCTGATCCGCGTGGGTCGCGGCGAAGTCGAAGTGCTGGATGTCGAAGGACTGGAAACTCTCTGAGAGATGAGGAGATTGCCACGTCAGGTACGCTTCGCGGCGCCCTCCTCGCAATGACATCTAAAGTGTGACTTTGTCACCGACAAAATCTTTCGCATCTCCTAGAATGGGGACAAGATCAGAAGAAAAGGAGATAAAAATGAACCCGTTTGTTTCTTTCATGGCTTCCACCACTGGCCGCCTGACTCGTATCGTGGCCGGCATCGCGTTAATTTTATGGGGCTGGCTGGGCCTCAGCGGCACGACCGGCATCATCGTCATGGTTGTCGGCGCCGTGCCGCTTGTGGCCGGGCTGTTTGACTTCTGCGTGTTTGCTCCGCTGTTTGGCAACCCGCTGAGCGGCGCGAAAATCCGCGCGGGAAAGTAAACGCCTCTTCATCAAAAAGGCGGACGGTGAACGTCCGCCTTTTTGTATTTCAAGAACGCATCGAGGATTATAATGATTCGGATGCGCTCTTCTTTCGCTTTTATTCTGAAATACTTTTTAGCGATCAGTCTGATCGCGGCGACCACCGCGTTCCTGTTCTTCGTTCTACGCGGAGCGTTGAACACGCCTTTGGTCGCGCTTCTTTACTTATTGCCCGTCGGCCTGACGACCGCTTTGTGGGGACTGGGACCAGGCATCCTCAGCGCGGTGGGCGCATTTCTGTCCTTCAATTATTTTTTCATTCAGCCTTACTACACCTTTCAAGTCCGTCACACCAGTGATGTATTTGTGTTGTTGGTTTTTTTGTTTGTAGCCGTAGTCATCAGCCAACTGGTCGGACGCGCGCAGGCCGGTCTGGCCGCGGCGACCGCCCGCGAACGCGAAGCGACTCAACTCTACGAGTTGAGCACAGCCCTGGCTGGATTGCAAGATGATGAAGCGATTGCATGCACGATTGCCGAACAAATTCAAGTGGTGTCGCAAGCCGAACACATTGAAATTGAGATTCGCGCAAAGCCTCCGATACAAGTGAATCTGCCCATCAATATATCTCCATCGGAGCAAAAGCCCGAACTCGTGATTCCACTTCTATCGGCGCGCGGCCAACTGGGCGAGATTCGCATCTGGCGTATCCATCATTCGGTTTCTCCGGCAGAGAAACGATTATTGCAAACCTTTGCGAGCCAGGGAGCGCTGGCTTTGGAACGCGCCCAACTGGCTCAAGTGGAAAGCCGCGCCAAACTTTTGGAAGACAGCGATCAACTCAAATCTGCCATTCTTTCATCGGTCTCGCATGAATTGCGGACGCCGTTGGCGACCATCAAAGCCTCGATCTCCAGCCTGCGAAGCGGCGAAGTGAATTGGGAATCCTCCGCCCGCGCCGACTTGCTGGCCGCGGTGGATGACGAGACCGACCGCTTGAACATTTTGGTCGGAAACCTGCTCGACATGTCGCGCATCGAAGCCGGCGCGCTCAAGCCGCAACGTCAGTGGAATCTGCTGGCCGAGATCATTGACGGCGTGCTGGCGCGCATGCAACATCTCACCGAACAACACCGCGTGGAAACGGATGTGCCGGATGATTTGCCACTCCTTCCGGTAGATTACGTTCAGATGGAACAGGTCTTCACCAACTTAATCAGCAACAGCGTCAAGTACGCGCCGCTTGGCTCATTGATCAGAATCAGCGTTCGGGTCCGGGATGAAGAAGCGGTTCTCGTCAAAGTCAGCAATCAAGGCCCGCAGGTCCCGCCCGAACACATCGAAAAAATCTTCGACAAGTTTTATCGCGTCACCGCCGCAGACCGCGTGACCGGAACCGGTTTGGGGTTATCCATTTGCAAAGGAATCATTCAGGTGCACGGCGGAGAAATCTGGGCCGAGAATTTGCCCGATGGTTTCGCCTTCAACTTCACTCTGCCGCGCAAATGGGATGGCGCGCCCCCGCCCCAATTGCCTGTTGACCCGGAAACCACATGACCAACCAGCCGCACATTCTCGTGATTGATGATGAACCGCAAATCCTGCGCGCTCTGCGCACCATCCTTTCTGAAAAAGGATTTGAAGTCACCGTTGCGAATCGCGGCGAGGAAGGACTCACGCTGGCCGCGGCGGACCCGCCCGACATCATCATTCTCGATTTGGGCTTGCCCGACATGGACGGCATTGAAGTCTGCGCGCGCTTGCGCGAATGGACTCAGACTCCCATCATCGTGCTTTCGGTGCGCGACACCGAGCGCGACAAGGTCGCGGCGTTGGACAAAGGCGCGGATGATTACCTGACCAAGCCATTTGGCATCGAAGAATTATTGGCGCGCGTGCGCGTGGCGCTTCGTCACTCGACCCGAACGCGGGGTGCGCAAACCAGCCTCGTCAAGGCTGGACCTTTGACCATTGACCTCGCCTGGCATCACGTGACCCGCGGCGGCGAAGACGTCAAACTCACTGCGACCGAATTCAAACTGCTCGCCTACCTCGCCGCCAACCGCGGACGCGTGCTGACTCACAAAAGTATTCTGACTCACGTCTGGGATCCCGCCGACGCTGATCACACTGAATATCTGCGCGTCTACATGCGGCAGTTACGCAAAAAACTGGAAGCCGATCCCGACCGACCGCAATATATTTTGACGGAACCCGGCATCGGCTATCGCTTCATCGCAGATGAAGATGCGGAGTAAACCATCGCCCTGAGCGGAGTGGCGTCCCGCGCCACGTAGTCGAAGGGGCTTCGACTTCAGCCTTCGCCCTCCGCTCAGCGCGAGACGCGGCTCAGAATGACATGACTATAGTCTAACCATTGCATGAACTTTGTCATAAAAACGTCCCTCGTCAGGACGTTTTTTTATTTGTTCTTAACGACACTGGTCAAATTTTTTGTCAGGGTTTTATTGCGGTTGGATATGATGGCTTTGAGAAAAGTGACAAGAGATGACCGATTCCACGGTGAAGCCAAAATCCCCGCCTGAATTGCCGGTCGTGATCAACGAAAGCAATAGCATCATTCCTGCAACGCGTGATGATTCTTTGCCGGTCGAGTCTTCAGAAATTGCCGGGTTGTTCCATGTCGAAGATAGCAGACTGGTCTCCGCCAAACGATTAATCGTGCTTGTCCCCAATTGGGATGTGGACGTGGATGAAGTTGAAATCGCGCGGCAGGTTTGGGAACTGGCTGTGCCTTTGGGCCTGGCGGTTTTGTTCCTCGGCCTGTGCAAAGACATCACCGAAGAACTGAGTATGCACCGGCGGCTGGCGACTCTTGCCTCGCTCACTCGCGATCCGCGTCTTTCCGTGGACACACGTCTCGAAATTGGTCGTAACTGGATGCGAAGGGTGAAAGCGATCCTACATTCAGGCGACGTGGTGGTCTGCCAAGCGGAACAGCGCGTCGGACTCCGGCGCGTCCCCTTGCACGAACTGCTCACCAAACTGAACGCGCCCATCTGGACTTTGGAAGGAATTCATCCACCTATGAAATCATCTGCTTTCACCAAGATCAAAGAAGCCATCTTCTGGCTTGTTTCGATCGTCGTTATCGTCGTCTTCTTCTGGCTTCAAGTTTCCATTGTGCGCATGTCCAAAGATTGGGCGCACAGCGCTCTGATCTATTTGTCCGTGTTGTCTGAAATCGGCCTGCTTTGGATCTGGCATTCCGTTTCGATCTAAGTTATCTCAATCGTTGAAAGAAATTTAGAAATGTTCTCGATTATTCTCTTGTTAATTATTGTATTTCTGGCCTATAAAGTTGCTCCGCGTGAAAACAAGGAACATACTCACAAACACGGCGCGGGGCAAATTGCCCTGCTAGCCGCGCTGGCACTGTTCGGTGTAGATTATTTCACTTCGTATTATTACGCCGCGGGCGAGATGCTAAGTGCTCTGCATCCTTATGGTCTACAACAGTACGCCTATATCACGGCTGGCGTGATCGCATTTACCAATATCGTTTTTGGCGGACTGTACATGTATTCGCTGGGCCCTTTCAACGAAGGCGGCGGATCTTATACCGCATCTATGCGCTACCTGACGCCCACCCTGAGTCTGATTGTGGCAATCACGTTGATTGAAGACTATGTACTTACCATTGTAGTCTCGGCCTTGTCAGGCGGCGACCAACTGCTTTCTATTCTGAACGCCTATGGCGCACCGTGGATTTGGCATTTTGCACTTGGCGCGGCTCTGGCCGCGGTCACTTGGTATCTCACAATTCGTGGTCGAGGAGAGTCTGCCAAGACTGTATTCACTTTGATCGCCACCTTCGCACTTCTGACCATAATAATGGCGATTGGACTCATCATCGCAAAGATGAAAGGCGTCCCCCCCGTGCCGCTGGAAGCCGCCCCTCAAGCGGTGGGCTTTGGTCAAGCAATTCTTCACATGCTGACAGCCTCCATGAAAGGCATGGTAGCCCTCACAGGCTTGGAAGCCGTCTCAAATGGTGTGCAATTCATGATCGAAGAGGACACTGACATTGTCAAGTGGGGCAAGCAACACATGCCGCGCTTGAACAAATTGTGGGACTTCTACAGCGGCAGGTCCGGTATTGCGCGTTTTGTGCAAACCTCCTTCCTGTTCTATGGAGGCATTACTACATTTTTCCTGACTTATTTTGCTATTCACTTCGACACATATGATGGAACGCTGGGACGCACCCTCGTTGCAAACCTTGCTTACATTGGATTTACCCAAATCCCCGGCGGCGAGATTCTATTCTGGGCTTATCAGATTTTGGCCGTTGCCATGCTGGCCGCGGCCTCGATGACTGCCTTTCAGGACGCGCAAGCCACTGAATGGCGCGACGTGGCCATCGGTGAAATCCCTGAGGCCATTATCAAGAGAGATGTGCGGGGTACTTTTACACGATCCGTCACGATCACCTTTGGCCTCTCGATTGTCATTATGCTTCTCGTTCGCGGCAACACCAGTGTCGCCATTCCATTCTACGGTGTTGGAGTTTTTCTGCCGATTATGATCATGGGCCTGGCTGTGCGGCGGCACGTGCTGGAACACTTCACAGGCGGGGCGCGTACGATCGGCGCGACCGCATCAATGTTCGCGGCCGTGTTGGCTGGCGTCGTGTTTGTCGGTCAGATCGTCGGGAAGTGGGAAGAAGGTGGCTGGGTGCGTCTACTCACTTTCACCACGCTGTTCCTTTCCGCACATTTAGTATTGCTGTCCCCGGCTGGATATCGCGGAGCCAAACAAGTGAGTCGCATCGTTCATGAGAAAGCACGCGTCGAAGGCGGCATGGCATCCATTGTGAAATGGCAGGCTTATAAAATGCAGGAGTATCGTTACCGATTAATGATCGGGTTGACAGGCTTCATGGAATTCTTCGGGATTGGGCAAATGTCCCGGAGAACGGTAGCCGCTTTGGCCGGGGGAGGAAGCGTGAGAATGTCTCAGTTTATATCCAGCACTATGAATCAATCCATGAGCACGGCGCGCATTGCGCCCGTCTCGAATCCGAAAGAGCAAAAGATTGTGTCAAATCCAAAACCCGATAATTATTATCTTCTGCCGCCGCGCATCGTCCGGCATCGCATCCTGGTGCCGATCAGTGAAATAAACCAGGGCACGCTGACCGCGTTGCGTTATGCACATTCACTATCGGATGACGTGACCGCTCTGCATGTGGCCATGAATGCAGAAGAGACCAGAAAATTACAAAGTGACTGGGCCACATGGGGCGATGGCGTGCGCCTCGTAGTGCTTGAATCGCCGCACAAGATGGTGCTTGAGCCTTTGCTCTTGTATATTCAAAAACTAATGGGCATTCGACAGGAAAACGAAATCATCACAGTCGTCGTGCCACAATCCATTGAACCACGCTGGTGGTCGAATCTGGCCCGTACCCAAATGGCCGTGCTGTTGCGATTGGCGCTGCCATTTGAAACCGGCATTGTCATCACCGATGTGCCTTACGCCATCGAGAGTGAAAAATAAATAACTCTCACCACAGAGACACAAAGGGCACAGAGTCCTTTTGTGCTCACACTGTTCGTGCCGCCGCAACGGCGCACGCCGGCGCGAGACGGCAAAGAAATAAAACTTTGTGTTCTCTGTGCCTTTGTGGTGAACAATAAGGAGAATCCATGAACGTCATTATTGTTGGCTGTGGAAGAGTGGGTGTGGAACTCGCGCTTTCGCTTCATCAAAAACATTTGGTCACAGTGATTGACCCAAAGCCTCGCGCCTTCGACAAACTAGGTCTGCACTTTTCAGGCCGGACGATTCAAGGCGAGGGATTGAATCAAGATGCGCTTCAGCGCGCGGGAATTGAAACGGCTCAGGCCCTCGCGGCTGTCACTTCGTCTGACAATGTGAACGCCATCGTCGCCCGCATCGCGCGGGACATCTATCATGTGGGCCGCGTCGTGGCTCGCGTCTACAACCCGCGCCGCGCTCCGATCTATGACAAGTTGGGTATCCAAACCGTGTCTTCCTCTTCGTGGGGCGCTCATCGCATCGAGCAGGTGTTGATTCATCCGGGTTTGCAAAGCATTGGCTCCGCCGGGAACGGCGAGGTGCAATTGTTCGAAATGACCGTCCTGCCCGAATGGAAAGGACGGAAAGTGACCGATCTTCTGCCTGTTGAACATGTTGTCCCCGTCACATTGGCGCGCGGCGGGCGCGGTATCCTGCCTCGCATGGACACGATTCTCGAGGCAGATGATATTTTACAAGTCAGCGCCACGACGGAAGGCGCAAAGATTCTGCGCGGGCTGGTCCATGAAAATGGAAACGGTCACAAGAAGGAGTAGGCAACCATGTATGTCTTAATTGTAGGCGGCGGACGCACCGGCTCACACCTCGCTTCCATGTTATTGGAGCAGGGACACGAAGTCCGCATCATCGAAGAGCGGCCCGGCGTGTTGGAAAATTTGCATCACGAACTGCCCACCGAAATCATCTATGAAGGCGATGGCACCGATCCGCAAGTGCTCGAGGTCAATGAAATTCAACGGGCGCAAGTGCTGGCCGCAGTCGGCAGAGAAGACGCGGATAATTTAGTCGCGGCGTCCTTGGCGCGCCATCATTACGGCGTCCAGCGCGTCATCGGGCGCGTGAATAATCCGCGCAACGCCTGGCTGTTCAATCCCGATTTCGGCATTGACGTGGCAGTGAATCAGGCAGACGTGATGTCAAAGTTGATTCAGGAAGAAATGTCGCTGGGCGACATGATGACCATGTTCAAATTGCGCCGCGGAAAATTTTCACTGGTTGAGGAGAAGATCTTTCCGGGCGCACGCGCGGTTGGAATGTTGATCAAGGATTTATCGCTCCCGCCGAATTGCATCATCTCCGGCATCATCCGCCACGGAGAGATCGTCCTGCCGCGCGGCACGACCGCGCTCGAAGAGGGCGATGAGATTTTGGCTCTAGTGGATGAATCCGCACGCAAGCAATTGGCAAAATTGCTCGGCAGGCCGAACGAAGCGTAACTAATAAAGAAGACCCGTTCGCATTGAACGGGTCTTTACTTTTACATCGGCTGTCTGAAATCATAAATCCCATCTTTGAATCCCCACTTATGTTTGCAGTTGGGACATTCGAAATGGTCTTTCTTTTCCGCTAAGGGAGATTGTCCACATTCAGGGCATTTGAAGAATGCCTCTGGCTCACTGACCACTAACGGCTGACCGCTGGCTACTGCTCGTACAAACACACTTGGCGTCAATTGAAACAATGCACCTGTCCATTGGAAAAGCGAATCGAAGAAGACCAGCGCTGAAACTGGAATGATCCGTTTGAAGAATTCTGCGCGAAAGTGCGACACAGTCAGTTTCTTTTCCACTGTAAAGCCCAAATCCTTCAACCAGCGAAACACGGCCCTCGGATGGAAATCAAAGTTGAGTTTCACAAACTCCACCGGCTCCAGCGTGAATGGACTCCATTTCTGTCGTCCAAGCCAGTAACGCAGAATGGATTTGAGATTCTGTTTGTTGGCGAATTCGAGGATGAACGCTCCGCCCGGACCTAAAACATTCCTCACCTGTCCCAATGCTTTCGGCGCATCCGCCATGTGATGCAAAACGCGGATCATGGTCGCCGCGTCGAACAGACCATCCACGAAAGGCAGGCGATACACATCCGCCGCGACGTAGATGTATTTGTCCGATCCGCCGAGCCGAGCTTGCGCTTGTTCCAATTGAGTGCGCGAATAATCCAGCAAGACAATGCGTTCGAAGCCGACGTAGCGCGGTGTGTTGCGTCCCGCGCCCGCTCCCAGTTCCAGCAGGAGGCGTCCGCTTTTTGGGAGAAGGCGTTTCAGCGCGATAGCCTCAACGCGGTCTTCGTATTCGCGCCCACCTTTATCCCAAAAGGAGGATTGATAATCGGAGTCTTCGTAATTGCAAACGGGAGGGTTCGTCATCAGCAATCAGTGCTCAGTGATCAGTCGTTGATGTCATCCAAAAAATAAGGCGCTTGCTCTTCGCGGACTGTAAGAGCGTTAGGGTTACAAAACATTTCGGCCTTTGCCATCACACCGCCAAGCAAACGACCAATTTCTGCACACTGCGCCAGTAACAAATCGGCTTGAGGGCGTGAGGCATATTCGCAATCAAATGCAACTTCGATCCAATGTTGTGTTTCTTGCTGTTCGCCGTCTGCATCGGTCAGTTTACTGACAAAGTGCTTCTCATATCGACGCTTCGCCCATGCTTCCGCAATCTGCGCGCCAATCGAGCGAGAGGAACGGCGCACCTGATCGGTCAACGAAAACATTTCTTCCTTCGAAAATGCACGCGTAAGTGCAAAAATCTCCTGTGCTGGCATTCTTGATTTTTGATAAACGATCAAATCACGAAAACTTTTGGCATGGACTAATGCACTCATCTACGCTCCCATTTAAACCAGTGACCGGTGTTCAGCATATCGCCCCTGAACACTGATCACTGAAAACTGGCGACTGGTTATCTTCCAATCCCGCGATAGGTGAATCCCAATTCCTTCATCACCGCCGGGTCGTAGATGTTGCGCCCATCGAAGATGATCGGTTTGTTCAGAAGCGATTTGATTTGATCAAGATCGAGTTGCTTGAACTCATTCCATTCGGTGACGACCATCAACGCGTCGCAGCCTTCGGCCATCTTGTAGGCGTCGTCATAATATTCAATGCCGTTGATGATGCCGCGCGCCACCTCCATCGCCACCGGGTCGTAGGCGCGGACCTTTGCGCCGGCTTTCTTCAATTCGTCCACGATGTCTATCGAGGGAGCCTCGCGCATGTCGTCTGTGTTGGGCTTGAAGGCCAGGCCAAGCACACCGATGGTTTTGCCTTTGAGTCCGCCGACCATTTCACCAAGTCGCTTGACCGCTTCGGGGCGGCGATCATAGTTGACGTTCATCACTGAATTCAAAATACGCGGCTCGAGGCCTTTCTCTTCAGCCATGAACGCCAGCGCTTTGACATCCTTCGGAAAGCACGAGCCGCCCCAACCCAGACCCGCATCGAGGAAGGACGGGCCGATGCGCTTGTCGTAGCCCATGCCCGCAGCGACTTCCTTCACGTCCGCGCCGACGCGCTCGCACAGATCCGCCAGTTCGTTCATGAAGGAAATTTTGGTCGCGAGAAAGGCGTTCGAGGCATATTTGATCATTTCCGCGGTACGCAGATCGGTGATGACAATCGGCGCGCGCAGAGGCAGATGCAGATGCGCGACCTTCTCCGCCGCGTCGCGATGCAGAGACCCGATCACGGTACGATGCGGATTCATAAAGTCGCCGATGGCCGCGCCTTCGCGCAAAAACTCCGGGCACGAGACGACCGAAAACGGAATCGGCTTGGGCTGGGCTTTGGTCACGATATCGGCGACCCAGTCTCCGGTCCCGATGGGAACCGTGGACTTGTTGATGATGATGAGCGGCGCGCTCATATTCGTCGCGATGGATTTGGCCGCGGCCTCCACATATTGTAAGTCCGCTTCGCCGTTGTTCGCCGAAGGAGTCCCAACTGCGATGAACGCATATTCCGCGTCCTTCAACGCCTCGGCGTACGACGTGGTGAATGAAAGCCTTCCCGCTTTCACATTGCGTTTCACCAATTCATCGAGACCCGGTTCATAAATGGGCATGATACCCTTCTTTAGATTCTCGATTCGCTTTTCATTGACATCCAGCGCGCTGACCTTGTTGCCGAGGTCGGCAAAACATGCCCCCGTGACAAGGCCAACGTACCCCACGCCCACCACACAAATTTGTTTCATGGTTTTCCTCTTTGAAAATGATCTAAGTGTGCAAAGCTTCTATAGCCTTGGTCCACCTGTTTTTCGATTCTTCGAGAATTTTTCCAGCGTTTCCTCGATTGTTTCATTGAACAAAGCAATATTCATGGGTTTGGAAAGATAGCCGTCGCATCCGGCTTCCAGCGCGCGTTTGCGGTCGCCGGGCAAAGTGTGAGCCGTGAGAGCCACCACCGGGATTTGTTTCGTCAGCGGGTCCGATTTGAGGCGCTCGGTGGCGGTCCAACCGTCCATCTCCGGCAAAGAGAGGTCCATCAGAATCAAATCCGGGTGATCCGTCTTCGCCATGTCAATGCCTTCTTTTCCACTGCGCGCCCACATCGTCGTATGTCCGGCACGTTCTAGCAAAAAGCGCACCAGTTCATAATTATCAATATTATCTTCAACAATAAGCACGCGGGCATTTCCCATTTTGCTCCAGGCTGGTCAATGATACTACGGCTTATCTGGAGGGGCAACTTCTGGTATATTGAACTCATGCGATTGTTGTTTGTAGCCGATGGCCGTTCCCCGATTGCACAAAATTGGATTCGATATTTCGCCGAACGCGGTGATGAAGTCCATCTCGCGTCCACATTTGATTGTTCTGTGGACTTCCCGCTTGCCGGATACGAATTCACGCCCGTGGCTTTTAGCGGCGCAAAAAAATCGAGTCAACGCCCGGGCGCCGCTTCATCCCGGACCCTTGGCCTGCGTACCGCCATTCGACATTTCATCGGCCCGTTGACCATTCCGCGCGCCGCAAAACGATTGCGCGGATTCATCGAGCGCGTCCAACCTGATTTAATTCATGCGATGCGAATTCCGTACGAAGGCATGTTGGCCGCGGACGCGTATCCTGCCGCGCAAAGCGGAGGGTCGAGTACGAAGGTATCGAGACCCGAAGTCGAAGCGCCGCCACTGATCGTTTCCGTCTGGGGCAACGACTTCACACTGCACGCCTCGTCCACTTTGTTAATGAAACATTACACCGCATGGACAATGAAAGTCGCCGACGCGCTTCACGCGGATTGTCAGCGCGATATTCGGCTTGGCAAACAATGGGGCTTTGACGCGTCGCGGCCAACGCTGGTTGCGCCGGGCAATGGAGGAATCAAGACCGACGTTTTTTATCCGCCATCCAAGCCAGTGGATGATCCAATCATCATCAACCCGCGCGGCTTTCGGAGTTATGTTCGCAACGATGTTTTCTTTCAAGCCATTCCACTTGTCTTGAAAAAAATTCCGAACGCAAAATTCATCTGCGCTTCGATGGCCGGAGAGTCCCAAGCCCTGAAATGGGTTGGACACCTCAACATCGCGCACGCGGTCGAGTTACTACCGCCGCTCCCTCACGCGCAAATGGCGGAAGTCTTCCGCCGCGCGCAGATCGTCGTCTCACCGAGCGTTCACGACGGCACGCCGAATTCCCTGCTCGAAGGCCTGGCTTGCGGATGCTTCCCCGTCGCGGGAGATTTAGAGTCCATCCGCGAGTGGATCACGCCCGGCGAAAACGGTCTACTGGTAGACGCGGCCAACCCGCAAAATCTGGCGGACGCGATTCTCGAAGGCTTGGAAAACAAAAACCTGCGACAAAAAGCCGCAGGTTTGAACGCTGAGATTATCCAGCAACGCGCCGAGTATGCTCGCACGATGAAACGCGTCGAAGAGTTTTATCAAAAAGTAATACAGAAAGTGTCACCCTGAGCCGAAGCCCTGAGCGAAGCGAAGGGGCAGGCGAAGGGTCTCCGCCTCGAAGCGGCGGGATTCTTCGGTCGCTTGCAAAGCGCTCCCTCAAAATGACATAAGACACCTTATCCCTGACTGACGTTAAGATCAAAGTCCATCCGTGTTTATTTGTGGTTAAAAAACCTTTTTTAGTCCGTGTGCGGGGATTTCAACGATTCCAAATGCTGAGACAGCTCAATCCGGCGCGCTTCGCCTGCGCGGCGAATATCATTGATCAGTCCCTCGCCGCGGGCGCGGATTTCGTTGCGTAACTTCTCCCCTGCTTCCGGCGCGAGCAGAAGCGCCACTGTCGAGCCGACCAGCCCGCCGACCAAAATCCCGATCAAAAAGCCAAACATGCGACGCATAACATTCTCCTTGTAATTCACCACAAAGACACGAAGGTCGCAAAGAAAAGCCTTTGCTTGCCCTGTGCCTTCGTGGTGAAAATTTCCTACAAAATCATTATAGGCGAAAAAACAAATTTGTGGAATAATAGTCCCTGCCGCGCGCATCATGCTTCGCGATGAGCGCGACGGCGCATCTTATCCGTACAACCGAGGCGCGATTCAGGGGACGACGCCGGCGGACTCTACCAAACCTTTGGAGGGTACCATGTCTACCACTGCTCCTGTTTTAACCACTGCGACTATCGGCACAGCCGCGGCTCCGCGTAAGAAAATCACAACGACGACCTTTCGCCAGAAGAAGGAACGCGGCGAACCCATCACCATGCTGACCGCCTACGATTATCCCACCGCGCTGGCGGAGGATCAGGCCGGAGTCGACTCGATTCTCGTCGGCGATTCGCTCGGCATGGTGGTGCTTGGCTATCAAAACACATTGCCCGTCACAATGGACGACATGCTTCATCACAGCAAAGCCGTCTCACGCGGTGCGAAGTTCGCACTGCTCATCGGCGACATGCCGTTCATGTCGTATCAAGTCTCGACCGAGGAAGCGGTGCGCAACGCCGGACGATTTTTGCAGGAAGCCGGCATGGACGCGGTCAAGCTCGAAGGCGGACGCGAACGCGTCGACGCCATCCGCGCCATTGTCGGGGCGGGCATTCCCGTCATGGGGCATCTTGGCCTCACGCCGCAATCCGTCAATCAACTTGGCGGGTTCAAACCGCAGGGCAAAACTGCATCCGCCGCGAAACATCTCGTCGAAGATGCCTTGCTCCTCGAAGAAGCCGGTTGCTTCAGTATCGTGCTTGAATCCGTTCCTGCGAAACTGGCGGAATTGATCTCGAAGAAACTTTCCATTCCAACCATCGGCATCGGCGCGGGCGTCGGTTGCGACGGTCAAGTGCTTGTCACACACGATCTGCTCGGACTCTTCGACCGCTTCACGCCGAAGTTCGTCAAGAAGTATGCGAACTTCCACGCCGAGATGCAACGCGCCTTCAGCGAGTACATCGAAGACGTGGAGACCAAACGCTTTCCCGCCGCGGAACATTCGGTTGAGATGGATGAGAAAGAGTGGGAAGCACTGCAAAGAGAGTTGGGATAATCACGCATCACGTATTACGTAACAGGTGATACGTAAAAAGCCACGATGGACATCCTCATCCTCGGCACCGGCGCGCTGGCGACGCTCTTCGCCTCGCGCCTGACTTCAAGCGGGCACCGCGTCACCATGCTTGGCACCTGGCCCGAAGGGATTCGCGCTCTGCGCGAAAACGGCGCGCGCCTCGTGGCCCCGAACGGTGATGAGCAAGTATTCAGCGTCAGCGTGGCGGATGACCCGAAGACCTGCCGCGGCGCGAAATATGCCCTCGTGCTGGTCAAGGCCTGGCAGACCGAACGCGCCGCGCGTCAATTGAAAGAATGTCTCGCGGAGGACGGTCTCGCCATCACGCTTCAAAACGGACTCGGCAATCGCGAGATCCTCGCGAAATATCTCGATGATCCCTTAGCCACGGAGAGCGCTGGAAAAAAACAAAATAAAGACTCAGCGCTCTCTGTGGACTCTGTGGCTAAGAAAAAGTCGCGCGTCGCATTGGGGACCACCACCACCGGCGCGACGCTCCTTGGGCCGGGGCTGGTCAAGGCCGGGGGTGAGGGAGTCATCTCCATCGAAGCACACCCGGCCTTAGGTCCGGTGGAAGAAGCGTTGAAGTCTGCAAATTTCAAAGTGGATATCGTCAACGATGCGCGCTCACTGGTGTGGGGCAAGCTGGTCATCAACGCCGCGATCAACCCATTGACCGCCTTACTGCGCGTCCCAAACGGTGAATTGTTGAATCGCCCCACTGCGCGCGCTTTGATGCGCGCCTTGGCAGAAGAAGCCGCGGCAGTCGCGTCCGCTGAAAATATTAAACTTGCATTCCATGACGCCGCGGTTGCGGCGGAAGAAGTGGCGCGCAAGACCGCGCTGAATCGCTCGTCCATGTTTCAGGATATTCAACGCGGCGCGCCGACCGAGATTGACGCCATCTGCGGCGCGGTGACACAAGCCGGACAAAAATATGGAATCCCAACGCCGATCAACGCGGCCTGCTGGCGGTTGGTGAAGGCCGCGGTTGAAGGACAAATCCCATCCAATAAGTGACATTCTTCTTTCGACTTCGTGCAGTTTATGAGTATCTCCGCCCCCGCTTGCATGGTAAGATTCATGAAACTTACCGTCGGAGGCATCCATGCGAAAGTGGCTGGCCGTTTTGCTTTTACTGGGAACGCTCGCATTCCCTTTTTCTGCACACGCACAGAACACCATCAAAATATCGAGTTTCCAGGCACAGCTCTGGCCCGAGTACGACCAGCCCGGTATGTTGGTGATCAATTACATCATGCTGTCGCCGGATACGAACCTGCCTGCCACGCTCGTTTTTCATCTACCGGGAACAGTCAATGCCGGCAAACCCAGCGCTCTGGCTGTGGGACAAACGTTCGACAGCGTTTCTGATCAGGGAATTAAATACTCCGTCGCGCCGCAGGGAAATTACGTGGACTTAACCGTCACGGCGGACGGTCCCGCCATTCAACTCGAATATTACGACCCGATTCAAAAGAACGGAACAAGTCGCACATATGCCTATCAATGGGTCACAGATTATCGCATTGACTCATTCGGCTTGACTCTCCAACAGCCCATCGGAGCGACAAACCTGCAAACTTCGCCTGTCCTGCCTTCGTCCGAGACGCGCAGTGACACGATGACGTATTACAGCAACGACTTCGGCGCGCTGGCCGCCGGGCAATCCCTTTCTCTCTCGATCAGTTACGAAAAGGCCAGCGACACGTTGAGCGTTTCCTCTCAGCAACTTAAGCCGTCTCAACCGCTCAGCTCTAACACTACCGGCCGCGTGATGCTCAGCAATTATCTGCCTTACATTCTCGGCGTCGTCGGCGCGGGATTGATCGTTGGAGGCTTTGTCTATTTCTGGCAGTCGAGCCGCGGACGCAAAGCGCAGGGACGCAGAAAGCATCCCGCCCAAAATGAGGAGGCGAACAGCGATGTGTATTGCCATCAATGCGGAACGCGCTCTCACCTCGGCGACCGCTTCTGCCGCGTGTGCGGGACGAAGTTGAGATTGGGCGAGTAGAGAGATTCAACGCGACCCTCAAGAGGCAAAGGGCTTAGGCGCGAAGACTCAAAAGAAAAATGTAAAATCTTCGCGCCTTGCCGCTTTACATTAGAGTTCTGAGCAATCAGTGCAATCTGCGGATAAAGATCGTGCAGATACAAACCATCATCATCATCTACTTCTTCTATGGCCTGGCCTTCTTCAGCATGGGCCTGCTGGTCGCCATGGAAGGAGGCCGCTCCTCCGATGAACGCGTGCGCAAGGCGCTGCGCCCGCTGGCTGGATTCGGACTCGTCCATGCCGCGCACGAATGGCTGGAAATGTTCGCGCCGATCAACACACTCACCGGCCACAGCGCAACGCCGCTTCTTTCCGCCCTGCAACTTGCCACCCTTTCATTTTCATTTCTCTCCCTGGCAGCCTTCGGGGGATACCTGCTCGCCAAAGATGAAATTGCCCAGCGCGTCAGTCTGCTGATTCCACTTGGGTTGGAAGCGATCTGGATTTTTGGCATTGCCATCATCAAAGGCAATTATCCATTTGTAGATTTCTTTGACGCAGTTCACGCCTGGACGCGTTATTCGCTCGCCATCCCCGCCAGCATCCTGGCCTCCATCGGGCTTATCGCACAGCAACGCGCCTTCCGGCGCGTCGGCCTCGTGCGCTTTGGGCAGGATGCGATGTGGGCCGCCATCGCGTTTGCATGGTATGGCATCTTCGGCCAACTGTTCACCAACGCCAGCGCGCTTCCACCTTCCAACTTCATCAACGAGCAAACTTTTCTGCGCACCTTCGGATTTCCAATTCAGCTCCTGCGCGCTTTCCTTGCCAGCGCGGCCTCCATTTATGTGATCCGTTTTTTGCGCGCATTTCAAGTGGAGACCGAGCAAAAGATCGCAGCCTTGCAGGAAGAACGACTCAAGGAATCTCAGCAACGCGAAGCCATGCGCGGCGAACTCTTTCGACGCGTGGTGGCCGCACAGGAATCGGAACGTCAACGCATTGCGCGCGACCTGCACGATGAGACCGGGCAGGCTTTGACCGCCATTGGCATGGGCTTGCGCGGACTCGAAGGCCGCCTCGCGCGGGACCCGAAGCGGGCCGCCGATACCCTGCACGAACTTCAAACGCTGGCGGCTGATTCTCTCGAAGAACTCCAGCGATTGATAACCGACCTGCGCCCCTCGCATCTCGACGATCTCGGTCTTTCTGCGACATTGCGCTGGTACGCGGGGAGGGTCGCGGAGCGCTACCCGCTCAAAGTCAAGGTGGAGATTACGGGTTATGAACAACCCATTGACGACGCGGCGCGCATTGCCACATTCCGCATCATTCAAGAGGCGTTGAACAACGTCATCAAACATGCGGACGCAAAAAATGTAAACATAGATTTGAACTTTGAAGAGCATGGTCTGTATTTGCATGTGCGCGACGACGGTTGCGGCTTTGACCTCGATCACATCAAAGTGGTGCAATCCTCCAGCCGCCCGTCGCTTGGATTGGCCGGGATGCAGGAGCGCGCCGCGTTACTCGGAGGCACAATGACGATCCAATCGCGGCCGGGTCAAGGCACGTTGATCGAAATCTTCATCCCGTATTCAAATGAAAGCGAGAAGCACGATGAGCATAAACCTTCTGCTGGTGGATGATCATGCTGTTGTCCGGTCGGGGTTGAGAATGTTGCTCGGCTCCGAAAGCGATGTGGAAATTGTCGGGGAGGCCGGCACCGCCAGGGAGGCTATCGAAGCCGCTGAACAACTGAGGCCCGATGTGATCCTGATGGATATCGGCCTGCCCGATCTCTCCGGCATTGAGGCCACGCGCGAGATCAAAAAGCGATTCCCAAAAGTTGCCATCGTGGCGTTGACCATCCACGAGGATGAAGAATATTTTTTCAAGATGCTCGAGGCGGGCGCGTCCGGTTACGTGCCCAAGCGCGCCGCGCCCGACGAACTACTGACCGCCATCCGCGCCGCGGCAAGCGGTGAGGTGTATTTGTACCCGTCGCTGGCGAAATTACTGGTGAAAGATTATTTGAATCAGGAACATCCCGCGGACGAGAAAAACAATCTCGACGGTCTCACCGACCGCGAGCGCGAAGTGCTCACCTATCTCGCCGAGGGCGCCAGTAACAACCAGATCGGCGCGGCGCTGGTCATCAGCCCCAAGACGGTCGAACGTCACCGCGAGAACATCATGCGCAAGTTGAATTTACATTCGCGATCCGAATTGGTGAGATACGCAATCCGGAAGGGAATTATCAAGGCGTGAGCCAAGGTAAGGATATAATCTTGCATATAAGCTGTTATACAGCGATTATGCTGTAGGCCATAGTTAGGCGGCTTGAATCTAAAGGAAACCGCAAGGAAATTAGGAGTTCAAAATGAAGATAAAAAAACAAAGTTTATCAATCTGTCTTGTCTTGCTGAGCATTTTCGCTGCAAGCTGCGGCAGCAGTAAATCGCCTGCTACAACTGCGGCAAGCGTAACTACAATACCTACAGCAACATTCACGCAACCGCCCACGCTTACACCAACTTCAACGCTTTCGCCAACACCATCTTCAACACCTGTTCCTGCCATAGGTGATATCCTTAGAAGCGAGAATTGGGAAGCCACAATTGTTCAAGCAGTCTATCGGAAAAGTATTTCGATTGCTGGAACTATCTATACCCCAAAACCCGGCTACATGGGGTTTGACGTGATTGTGAAAGTCAAGAACCTAAGTCCCACATCAAATCTTTCAACCAATGTAGAAAACGATGTGATTATTGATGCGCAGGGGGAAACTCAGCTTGCTACATGCTGGGGCGCTCACGATGTAGCTAAAGTGCAAGGAAAGGATCTACTTGAACTTACTTTTGTTGGTTGTCAGACCGGCAACATATATACTATGAAGATTGAGAATGAGAGTTATCTGCGTTTTCATTTCACTATCAAAGATACTAACCTAGGAAAGACTATCTTTTTTAAGTTCGAGGATTTGCCAGCAGTGCCATTCATAATAAATGCTAGCGAGAATTAATAAATTTACAGCAGATTCGCAATTCGCATATGGCACAGAAACGCTGTCGAACACAGCGTGCACTGGGAAATACACCCAGCACTTCGCAACAACTGCCTTGAACGTCAAGGGCAGTTGTTGTTTTTTATTGAGTTGGAAGGCATGAAATATGTACGCGTTGGCAACACGATGGAAGGGCTGTTTGTCACGCAATATGGCGTTGAGGATGGTCAGGAACTTTCTCATACCCACACCCTCGAAATAGATCGGCTTTCCATGGTTTCCATCACAGGGCGAGGGCAATCTCCAACAATTTTCAAGGGCAAGTCAAGAAGTTTGAGACCCTTCGCTACGCTCAGGGTGACACATCATCAATTCGATTTTAGGCACTCCGGGCTGAATAGTATAGGTGAGGCCGATTCTGAACGCGGTACAATTGCCCGACAAAACCTTACAGGTATTCATGAATCCAATCATCAAGGCTCTTTTTATCGCTCTGGGTACTTTGTCGGTGGCATTCGGCGTCGTGGGCATCTTTGTGCCGATTCTGCCTACTACACCGTTCCTCCTTCTGGCGGCCTTTTTCTACGCGCGCAGTTCGGATACATTCCTGCGCTGGTTGCTTTATAACCGTTGGTTTGGGGCTTACATCCGAAACTATCGCGAAGGGCATGGCATTCCGCGGCGCGAAAAGTTTCTCACCATCACGGCTTTATGGCTGACCATCGGTCTCTCGGCTACGTTCGCGGTTTCGCTCTGGTGGGTGAAGTTACTGCTCATCGTGATCGCTATCGCGGTGACCATTCATCTGGTGATGATCAAGACCTATCAACCGGGACCCGATCACAAAACTGCTGTGCCTGAATCGTCTGAGTTTGGCGATTCTTAGCAACCATGCAGGCATAATTTCAAGCCCGCCGTCTCTTTTCAGCCATCGCCCTCCCGCAGATTCAGCTCTGCGGGAGGTTTTGTTTTCATGGGGTGAATCACCCATCAGCTATGACGAAGTATGGGGCGCGCGCCGCAGGCCAAAGGTCCGGAATGAGCCGCAGATAAAAAATCAAAAGTTGGGGAAACGCACGAATTTACTTCTCATGTCTCGAAATGTAAAGTGTAGATGAAATGATCCTCACCCTTCCCTCTCCCGATGGGAGAGGGATTAGAAGGAGAATGCGATGAACGCCGCTGAAGTTTTACTCACACTGATCCTCATCCGGCTCGTCCTGCCGTTTGGACTCCTGCTGATGTTCGGCGAATGGATGCACCGCCGCGAACGCGCCCAATTCTATCGAAGGTAAGGTGGCCATGAACGATTTCAATACATGGCTGGCGGTGGCGGTTGGAATCCTCCTGCGGCTGGCCATCCCGATCTTCATCACGGCGCTGGTGGTGTTCTTCCTGCGCCGGCTCGATGAAGATTGGCGCGCTGAAAGCAAAGCCAGGGCGCCGCGGGTCAGGAAACCCAAATGCTGGGAGATTCGCGGGTGTACGCCCGAAGAACGCGCGGACTGCGAAGCCGCGGCCTCGCCCCTTCCCTGCTGGCAATATAAACGCCTGCCCAACGGCTATCTGCGCGATGAATGCCTCGATTGCGAGGTGTTTATCGGGACATCCGTAACGAAGAAAATGTCCGCACCAAAACATGCATAAAACTTAACAAGGAGAATGCAAGATGTTTTCACGCTTCGAACGTTTTTTGATCGCCCTGATGTTTGCCCTGCTGATCGCGGGCGTAACGCTCGCGATCGCACAGGCACAAAGCGGCGGACCAACTCAGCCTGCCTCGCAAACCCAAACTCCAACTTGTGTCTCATGCCACACACAATTCGCAAATGAATGGCAGAGCGGACCGCATGGCCAGGCCGTCAGTGATCCGGTTTTTATGGATGAATGGACCAAACAGGGCAAGCCGGGGGCTTGTCTTGTTTGTCATGTGACGGGTTATGATCCCGCGACAGCCACATGGCTGGCAGACGGCGTTTCGTGCGAGGCCTGTCATGGCCCAATGAAAGAAGGTCATCCGAAGGAACCCATGCCGGTGAATCGCACGCCCGATCTGTGCGCGCGTTGCCACAGCGACACGCGCTTCGATTGGCAGGACTGGCAGGGAAGCACGCATTATCAGCGCGGCATGAATTGCATTACGTGTCATGATCCGCACAGCGCCTCATTGAAGATCACCAAGCCGCTGGATGGAAGCGCGCAATACACCGACGCATCGCAGTTGTGCGTCACATGTCACAAAGATGTGAGCATGGATTTTCCATACTCGCAACATCATCAGCAGGGCGTCACCTGCATCAACTGTCACGTCACGCACACGGTCAAAGATGCGAGCAACGCACACGCTCTGCCCGATCACTCCTTCAAGGCCAGCATTGACAGCTGCAACGCATGTCATTCCGACCAAATGCACAGCAACACACCGACGTCTGAAACGGCTCAACCTTCCACAGCCGCGACGACTCCCACACAGACTGCGATGAACCAGGCCGGATTGAATACTGAGCCGAGTCCGGTCAGCCCGCTGGGATATGCGGGTCTCGCGGGACTTTTGGGCCTGGCCGCCGGCATGGTGGCCGCTCCCTGGCTCGAGAAGTGGTACCGCCGCGTCGTCAGGCACAACGGGGAGGATGAAAATGACTAAGTCCATCAACCGCCGTGATTTTCTAAAAGTTGCCGCAGTGGGCGCGGCCGCGATGGGCGCGACTCAAGCCCTTCAAAAAGCGAAAGCCTCCGAGGACGTGGAGAGCGGACCGAATCAATGGGTGATGGTGATTGATCAATCCAAGTGCATCGGATGCGGGTATTGCACGCTGGCCTGTCAGGCGCACAACGACATCAACCCGGATATTCAATGGAACCGCGTCCTGGCCGCCGGTGAAGTGGATGGCAAAGACATTTTCCTGCCGCGGCCTTGTATGCAATGCGCCAAAGCGCCCTGCGTGGAGGTCTGCCCGGTCAACGCTTCCTATTATCGTCCCGACGGAATCGTGATGATGGATTACGACCGTTGCATCGGTTGCCGTTATTGCGAAGTGGCCTGCCCGTATCAGGCGCGTTCGTTCAACTGGAAAACATTTGATGGAACGAATCCCGCGGTGCCGAAATGGGGGCAGCCCGAAGTGGCGCGTCGCCCGCGCGGCGTCGTGGAGAAGTGCGCGTTCTGCTATCAGCGGATTGACCGCGGCCTGGCACTGGGACTCCGGCCCGGGGGCGATGCGGATGCGACGCCTGCCTGCGTGGTGGCTTGTCCCACCGGGGCGCGCGTCTTCGGCGATTTGAACGATCCGAATTCCAACGTCAGCAAGTTGTTGAAGCAGAATGTTTCATATCGTTTGCGCGATGATTTGGGCACGAGTCCGCGCGTGTATTACCTCCCCGCGGATGCTGAGAAGATGGAAGGCTAGCCATGTTGAAAAATCTGAAGACCAAACTTTCATCGTTGAAGATCACACCGTGGACGATGTGGCTCGGCTTCCTCGGTTTGTTGTTGGTCGCCGCGCTGATCGGCGGCATCGCGGTCTTCTGGAACGGATTGTGGATCACGAATCTCACCGACCTCGTGCCGTGGGGTTTGTGGATCACGATTGATCTTTCCTCCATCGCGTTGAGCGCCGGCGCCTTCACGCTGTGCGCGGCAGTCTATTTGATCGGACTCAGACGCTACCAGCCGATTGCGCGCACCGCGACCTTTGTCGGATTGATCGGCTACACAATGGCGATGCTCTCGCTCCTGCTCGATATTGGCCGACCTGACCGCTTCTGGCACGCGCTCGTTTATTGGAACGAACATTCCCTGCTGTGGGAAGTGACGATGTGCGTGGTGTTGTATCTCACCGTGCTTGTCTTCGAGTCCATGCCGATCTTTGCAGGCTTCGACTGGCTCAAGAAGCGCCGGCCCAAACTGGCCGCATGGATGAGTCACCTTCATCATTACGCGCCGTATCTCGCCATTGCAGGATTGTTCCTTTCGATGCTTCATCAGTCTTCGCTCGGCGCGACCTACGGCGTGATCAAGGCGCGGCCATTCTGGTTCAAACCGGAGATGTCTGTGCTGTTCATGTACTCGGCCATCGTCGGCGGCATCTCGTTGACTCTGTTCGCTTCGATGCTTTCCGCGCGATTGACCTCCAAAGCCCGCATCAATGACGGATTGATCGAACGCGTTTCCTATTTCGTGGCGTGGGCATTGGTCGGATATCTTTACTTCCGTTTCTGGGACACGCTCGCCCAGAACTACACCTATCAACCCGGACGAACAGAAGGCTTGCAACTTGTCACCAGCGGCCCGCTGGCTTTCAACTTCTGGTTCGGTGAGATATTACTTGGCACGCTCGTCCCGATGATTCTGTTGCTAACACACGCCACGCGCAGACACCCCTTCTGGCGGATGGTTGCACTTGGATTAGTCGTCGGAGGCGTTGTCGCCTATCGCTGGGACACAAATATATCCGGCCTGCTGATGGTCATCTCGTATCTACCGGGTCAACCGACTGTGGCATATACATCTTATCGTCCATCGTTGATCGAGTTCATTACAGGCGCGGGCGTGATCGCATACGGTCTGCTGGCCTTTTCGCTGGGCGTGAAATATCTGCGAGTCGTGGATCACCGCTACGCGGAGGAAGAAGAGACCGAAAAAGTTGCAGTCAAATCCGTAGAACATGTAGTTGCATAAAACATATAATAACCAAAAGGCCGACCGGAAAGGTCGGCTTTTTGGTTATCTCACCGTTTCCCCTCCCCTTGGTGAGGGGAAATGGCTTATTTCTCGAGCGCGCCGGAGTCAATCCATTGCCTGACGAGTTCAAGTTCTTCGATGGAGAGATTCGCAAAATGCTTACTGCTTTGCATTTGGACAATTTTGCTGTTCGCGGAATCACCTGGCAGGACCACCGTGCCGTCTTTTCCGCCTTTCATCATTCCCGCGTAAGTGGTCAAATCAAGACCGCCTGTTAGTGTCGTTGTGTTGTGACATGCGCCGCATTTCGTTGAAAGGATGGGAGCAATGTTAGCATCGTAAGTTGGGTTGCCCACAATCGGCGCGGGAGTTGGAGTCGGCGCAGGCGTTGGAATTTGAGCCTGCAGGACTTCGCGCAGTTTCGGCGCGTCGAAGCCCGCGTACTGGAAGACGTTTCCATGACAGGCGCTGTTCGAGCAGAAGGAGGTGTTGCTCGTGCCGCCCGGGTCGTCCGTCGTGTGGCAGGCCGCGCAGGAGGTGTCAATGGATTTGTTGTGGAGGCTGATCCAGTTTGGGTTGCGATGCGAATCCGGCTCGGGCCCGCGGCTGACCTCGATGCGGGTGACAAAGTCCTGAGGTCCCGCCACGACCGGAATGGAATGGCATAAATTACATTCGAGTCGAATCGCCTGTTGATTCGAATCCAGATGCTTGCCATCGTGGCAACGGAAGCATCCCGGTGAACCGATGTGGCCGAGGTTGTTGGGATAGGTGGTCCAATCTATTTTCTGATCGAGGAAGACCGTATTATCGTAGATGCCCTGGATCACTTGAATGGCCGCGTCTACTTTGCCAAGATCTTTGTAGGTCGAATTTTGATAATAGGCTTTGAGTCCGTTGAAGGCTTTGGCGGCCTCGTCGCGCGATTCATATTTCGCGCTCAGAAGTTCGATTGCTTTCGCATGGATATTCGGAATGGCCGGATCAATCAAACCACGTGACATCGCCAAGTCCACGGACTGTGTGGGCGGCATGAAGTCATGCGTGACGCGGTTATGACAGGTCACGCAGTCCATGGGCTTGAGTTGACTGTCGGTGATGGATTTGGGGTCGAACCCCGATTGAATATCCACGTAGTCGGTGGTGGTGCCGTCATCGTTGTAAACGCGAACATAGGGAATGTCCTGCCCCAATTCATCCATCGCGTAATACTCGACCTTGTTCATAATGTGCCAGTGGATGCCGAGCCCCAATCCCTGCCGTTTTGTTCCACCGCCTGTTTTCAGAATGAGATACGTCGTGGTAGCCGTATTATCCGTATCGCTGGCATAATGCTTCAGCATGACCAGACTGTCGTTGGCAAAAGCCTCCGGCTGATGACATTTCTCGCACGTCTCGCGCGCAGGCCGGGTACGGCTGGCGCGAATCGGGAACTCATACAAGTGAAAAGTCATCGCGATAATCTCACGCACATCTTCCGTTTTGCGCGCGAACTGTTGGCCCACAAAGGCGCGGCCGATGTGGCACTCGGTGCAATACACATTCGCATGAGGTGAAGCGAGATACGTCACATTTTGCGGGGGCATAGTATGACACGATGTGCCGCAGAACGTTGGCGAGTTGGTGTAATCCCACGCGTACGTTCCTCCCCCCAGCAAAGCAATGACTAACACACCCAAGATAGTGTAAGGGGCAATGAGCATCCAGCGCGGCGAACCGGCGGGCGGAAAGAAAAATTTATTCAAACGTTCCCTCAATTTCACAAGACACCTCCTCCAGAATAAAGGTGATAGTCACTTGAGAAGCGACTGTCGCCTTCTGAATTACTTTTCGAGCGCGCCGGCGTCAATCCATTCTTTGATGACTTCCAATTCGTCGGCGGATAACTGACCCAGATGCCCGCCCGCGGATTGGACGATGAACAACTTGCTGTTCGCCGCATCATTCGGGACGATGACCGGGCCGTCCTTCCCGCCCTTCATCGCGTCTGCATACGTACTTAGATTAAGTCCACCCGAGGCCAGAGCGCCATGACACTGCAAACATTTCGCGGCAAAGATCGGGCCGACTTGAATCCAGGTTGAGGATGTGGACGAGGCCTGGGTTCCCTCTGCCGCCGCGGGCGGAGTCGGAGACGGAAGCGGAGTCGGAGTCGGCGGCAAAGGAGTCGGTGTCTCAGGCACATAAACAGGAATCGTCGCGGCTTGCGGCGGGACGGTCGTGATTGCCGTTTGTTCGCCATTTATAAATCCATAAACCGAAAATAACATGACGAGGCCGAGAATCGTCGCAATCGGATAATAGATCATCTGGCGTTTACGAAGCGTGGCGGCTGACGGCATACGATCTGCAATACCGGCTTTGATATCGGCCAGTTCAAGCGGATGTTCGTGAAGCATTTCTTCTTCGCTCAATTCACCGGTCCACATGGATTTGTTGAATCGTTTGAGATGCACGCCGTACATGTGCCAGACGATGATCGCCAGGACCGCGAGCAAGGCTTCCGCGCCATGCGCGGCTTTCGCGGCGGGGATGAAATCGCCGGGCAGAAGTTTGACCGTGGCGAGCGGATTCCACATCATGAAGCCGGTGATGCCCATGATGACTGTGCCCCAGACCAACGCCCAATACTCGGCTTTTTCTTCGAAGGTGTAACGTCCCATCTGAGGCCGCGATTTGCCGAGACCGATGTTATAGGTGAAAGCCATCCACGCATCTTTGACATCCTGCAGGCTGGGAAGCATTGTCATACGATGACGCAAAACAAAAATCTTGTAGCCCATGCCGATGAGGTGATAAATGGCAACCAGCATGAGCAGGGTCGCGGCCACGTGGTGCGTGGCGCGGATATTTTCAATCCCGCCCCACAGGCGAACGATGAACAACGAAACTGCATTCAGTGGATATTTTTGTACGAGGCCGGTCACGGCGAGCGTCGTAAACGAGAGCAACATCGCCAAATGCTGGACTCGGTCTGCAAACGAGAAGCGAAGATACGAGTGAGAACGCGCAGGAGCAGAAGTCTTTTTAACCATGCCTGGTTCCTTTCCGCGCTTCGATCATGCGTCTGATAAAGTCTGTGACGACAAAGAGCAACATGCCGCCGATCACTGCCGGGATCAAAATTTTGTAAAAGAGATTGACGTAATACACCAGCGGAAAATGTGTCGGGCTGGCGACGTAGTGGCTCATCCACGCGTCGGTGAAGTTCTCCGTGGTCACGTTGGGATGGCAACGCTGACATTTGCCCAGCAGATTCTCCTTGATGGCGATGCCCGTGGCGGGGTCATCCACTTTACTGATGTTGTGCACGCCGTGGCAGTCCGTGCAGACTGGTTTATTCGTGGGAGTATCAGGCGAGACCTGCTCGAAGAGGGTCACGGTTGTGCCGTGAAAATCCGAGACATAGGTATTGAGCACTTGAGTCGAGATGCCATACTTGTTCATGATCTCGGCATTGGTATGGCACTTCGCGCATAGTTGAGGCGTGTCATTGCGGAAGCGCGCAGTGGTCGGGTCCTGAATATTATGAACGCCATGGCAATCAATGCAAGTGGGAACATCCAGATTGCCTTGCATGGTCAATGCCGCGCCGTGGACACTGCTTTTATATGTTTCATAGATCGCGTTGTGGCAACGCGCGCAAGTCTGCGGGATGCGGAAGCGGGCTTCTGGTAAAAGTTCACCGGTCTGTTTATCAGTGATGCGAGTCTGCTGGTGCGGGTTATGGCAATCGGTGCAGACCGCGGCGTTGAAGTTCCCGCCCGCCAATGCTTTTTGATGGACGCTATCAAGCACTTTGTTGTATTGCTCGGCATGGCAATTCTGGCAGGAGGTATAAAGTTGAATCGAAACGTCTCGAAGCGTATCCGCTTTGAAGTCCGGGTGAGGAAACCTGCTGATGTTCGTGTGGCAGTCCACGCAGGCAACATCTTCCTGATTGTGAACTCCCGCATGAAACAAGCTGGGGTCAATATAAAGGGAAAGAATCTCGCCGCTTGACAAGGTCTTGCTCAACGTGGACTGACCGTGACATCCCAGACAATAATCGTTCGACGGCTTTGCCTGCGCGGCAGGTTCGACCGGCGGTTGCAAAGACCTGGCCGCGTCTACGCGTGACGTTAGAGCGGCCGCGGCTACGAGGATAAGACAGATGCCGATAAGAAAAGAAATCGGTTTGAGATGGTTCGAAAACCATTTTGTCATTGCATTCTCCTGTATTCCCGACAAACTTTCTCGAAAATACATTCACATGGGGTGAACACCCCCATTCTATGATTAGCGGAAGATTAGCAGAAGTGTGGAATATCACCAATTCGATATGATTAGTTGTCGCACACTTTTATTAAAGAGATGATGGGCGGCAATGCGCCCATCATCTTGATGTTTCCCCAAATTTTATTGACTACGGTCTCTTGAACTTCGAGACGTCCCCGCCCAGGTCCTTGATCGAGTCGTACAGGAACTGGAGCACATACTTCGGATTGTGAGCGAAAGCGCCGGGGTCTTTAATGGAATATTGATAGTTGTAGGCGGCTTTCAGCAGACGCGGAGTCCAGGCATTGTAGGCAATGTTGGCGCCCTTGTCATTCTTATCGGGCTTGCCATCTTTATCCGCATCCACAAAGAAGTATGGATAGGATGCGGCGTTGTACGTGATCGGCGTTCCGTTCTTTTCAGCGTAAGTTTGAATGGCGGCATACAGCGCGGAGCGGAAGCTGTCAATCTCTGCGTAAACGCCTTCGCTTGTATCGCCGTTACCATTCCAATCGGTCGTATCGGTGGTGGCGCGGATCTTCTGGAGATCCTCCACGCCCGCGACGTTGGTGTGGCAGGCCTTGCACGCGTCCACTTTGACATTCAACGCATGGACATCATGGCAGTCGGTGCATTTGTTCAACGGATGGATCGCGTTGTAGCCGAGGTAGGTCTGCTTGTCATACTCATAGGCGCCCTTGGCGTCCGTGCCGAAGAGAGTCGCGCCCGCCGCAAAGTAGTGAACATTCTTGAAGCTGATCTTGGCATCCGCTGTATCGAGGGGCTTGCCAGCCAGATAATTGTTGACAGTGACGGTGGACTCGCGTCCCTGGTGGCACTCGATGCACAAGTTCGCATCCACGGGCTTCAAGTTGCCTTTGTCATCCTTCTCGGTGCTGAACGTGAGAGAGACACCGGACGGGAACGGGACGTTCACGACCGCGTAACGATTGGGCCAGTTGGATTCGTCATGGCAGGTGACGCACATGAAACCATTGGCAACCGGCTGACCGACAACGCCGGTGATCTGAACGCCCGATTTTGTGACAACGAGCGTGCCGCCGTTGTGAATATATTCAGACATGCCGCCAGCGCTGTGGCACTTGGCACAACCGGCAGGAACTTCACCCGTGTTATCCCAGTGACGGAAGGCTTCGGTATCTCCTGCAAAATGTCCGGCGTCATCGCGGGCCAGCTTGTTCATATCAACCGGCTTGGAGATTTTGCCATTCAGGTCGGCAATTGAATCATAGAGCAATTCAATGACGTATTTGGCGTTATGGGCAAAATCGCCGGGGTCCTTGACGGAGGCCTGGTAGTTGTACGCGGCTTTCAGCAGGCGGGCAGTCCAGGTCGCATAAGAGACGGACTTGCCATCCTTTTGATCGGCCTTGCCATCGCCATCTGCATCCGCGAACCAATAGGGATACGCGGCGGGATCATAAGCAATACCCGTACCGGCCACTTCCTTGGCATACATCTGGATCGAGCCATACAAAATATCCTGCAGGCCCTTGATCTCATAGTAGATGCCTTCTTTGGTATCACCGTTGCCATTGTAGTCAACAAGGGAGCTTGGTTCACGATTGTTCTTCAGGTCATCAACGGTCTTGACGCCTTCATGGCAAAACGCGCACTGCTCGACCTTTACTTGCAAACTGTGCTGGTCGTGACAGCCGAGGCAGGTGTCATATCCTTCCACGTGACGGAATTTCGGATCGTAGGCTTTGCCATCGTACTCATAACCCATCTGAGCCTGAGAACCATAGAGGGTCGCACCGGCGGCAAAGTAGTGGACATTGATGAAGCCGAAGTTGACCGTGTTGCCTTTATCATCCTTAATCGGAGCGACGACAGCATCAACATCGGTGATCTTGAAATCGGAAATCTTCTTGTCCACACTGACCTTGGACTCGCGTCCCTGATGGCATTGCATACAACGAGCCTCAGGGCCGAGGTTGTCAACTTGTTTGCCAGAGGGGAAAGTGACCGAAGTCAACGCGATCGCGGCAGGGTTATGACAGGTCGTGCAACTGAACGTTCCAGCCGGAGCGGGCACAGCTTTATCCACTGCGCCAACTGCGCTTCCATCGCCTCCCAGGAAGTCAATGTATCCTGCCGTGCTATGACACTTCGCGCAGGAGGTTGGAATCTCTGCGGGGTTAGCGCTATCCCAATGTTTGAAAGCCTCAGCCGTTGTGTCCGCATGGCCGGAACCGAGGAAGGCGTCTTTGAATGGAATTTCCAAAACAGGGGCGGCGGTCGTTGCCGGGGCTTCAGTTGTCGTGGGGGTCTTGTTTCCACAAGCGACCAAAATGACTGCGGCAATGATCATGACGCCCAACAAAACGAGCATTTTCTTTAGCGACATTGTTTCATTCTCCTTTTCATAGGGTTGAGCACAGACTCATATTAAGACTGTTAGCAGGTCACCTCCTCGTATCAAACAGGATAAAGTTCCTTATATTTCGGGGTGTACAAAAAGATTGTAAGTTTTTGCAACATTAATCACAAGTTAAAATCAGACCAAATAGACATGACAGATGTCATAATCTTATTTTGCCCACAAGACCCATTTTCTTCCGTTCACTTCAGTGGCGGCAAACCCCAACCCGTACAAATCATTTTTCAATTGGGATAAAATTGGGTGAATTCCATGACAAATGTCTGACTTGTTTTCAGCGTCTATTAATCTCGTCATGTAGAATGAGACTCGGAAGATTGAACTTTTTGATGGATCGGAGATATTCATGGGACGCATGAAATTCATCATCGGCGGTGTGCTCATTCTGGCGGCAGTTGTGTATTTGATCGCTTCCTCCACGCAAGCCAATGCCGAATACTTTATGACAATTGACGAACTCAAGGCTCGGGGGTCCGGTGTGATCGGAAAGAATCTGCGCGTGTCCGGCGCCGTGATTGGCGACACGATTCAATATGATCCACAAACGCTGACGCTGACCTTCGAAGTTGCGCATGTTCCGGGCGATAATAAGGAAGTGGACGCGGAAGGCGGATTGGCCGCCGTGCTTCACGCCGCAGTCGTGGACCCGAACCGGTCGCGCATCAAAGTAGTTTACGTAGGCCCCAAGCCGGATCTGCTCAAGAACGAAGCCCAGGCGATCATGACCGGCCAACTCTCTGCGGACGGCGTCTTCCACGCGGATGAACTTCTGCTCAAGTGCCCGACTAAATACCAGGAAGCCGTACCGAGTCAAACCGGTGGTTAAGATACAAGACCTGACGGAGCTTGTCCTGTCAGGTCTTATTTTCCAAGGAGCATCGAATGTTGGCTGAAATCGGATACGGAATTTTAGTTGTAACGTTTATTGTTGCTTTATACAGCGTCGGCGCGGCGATCTACGGTGAGCGAAAGAAATCTCCCGCCTTTGTTGAATCTGCGCGGCGCGCCATGTTATTGACATGGCCGCTGATTTCACTTTCTGCCGCAACTCTCATTTATTTGCTCGTCACCAACCATTTTGAAGTTTCATTTGTCTATGAAGTGACCAGCCGCGAGATGCCGACCTATCTCAAGGTTACAGCCTGGTGGGGCGGACAAGCCGGCTCGCTGGTCTTCTGGTCATGGCTGATGTCGGCATTTGCATCCCTCGTCACTCTCCGCAAATGGGATCGCGATCGCGAGTTCCTCCCATGGGTGATCGTCGTCACTTCAATTACTACTGCTTTCTTCCTTGGTCTCGTTATCTTCTTTGAAAATCCATTTGCGCGTTACTGGCAGACCTTCGATGGTCAGGTTGTTGCGAGTATGTTTGCCCCAGCCAACGCGACCGCCTTCTTCCCTCAAGACGGGCGCGGCCTCAATCCCCTGCTTCGCCATCCAGGAATGATCATCCACCCGCCGATGTTGTATCTTGGCTTTGTTTCATTCGTCATTCCGTACGCCTTTGCGATGGCCGCTCTCATCACGGGCCGCACCGATGATCGTTGGATTCGCCTCACGCGCCGCTGGACGTTGTGGGCCTGGCTGTTCTTATCCTTTGGCCTCGTCCTCGGCGGACGCTGGGCATATGATGTCCTTGGCTGGGGCGGATATTGGGGCTGGGACCCGGTCGAGATCGCGGCCTTCATGCCCTGGCTGACAGGCACAGCCTTTTTGCATTCCGTGATGATTCAAGAAAAGCGCGGCCTGCTCAAGCACTGGAACATGATCCTCATTATATTGACCTACGCGCTGGTCATCTTCGGAACGTTCCTGACCCGTTCCGGCGTGCTCTCCTCGGTCCATGCCTTCGCTCAAAGCGCCATCGGCCCCGCCTTCTTCGCCTTTATCGGCGCGACCTTCATTACTTCCATCGCTCTGGTGATCTATCGCTGGCCCGAACTGCGCGGCGAAACCGAGATGAAATCCATGCTCTCACGCGAAGCGCTCTTCCTATTAAATAATCTTCTGTTCATGAGTGTGCTGGTGATTTGTTTCTGGGGCGTGATCTTCCCGCTCATCTCCGAACTGGTGACAGGACAAAAAGTAACCGTCGGCCCGCCATTCTATGAACGGGCGACAGCCCCACTGTTTGCGACCTTGATGTTCTTAATGGGCGTCGCGCCGCTCTCTGCATGGGGAAATTCCACCCTCCTCACGCTTGGCCGCGCTTTATGGAAATCTGCTTTGGCGGCGTTGGCGGTGACCGGTCTTTTATTCTTCACTTACACCAAAAATGCAATCGCGCTGATCGGCTTCTTCCTAATTGCCTTCGTCTTGTTCGTCACATTGATCGAGTTTTGGCGCGCAACCCGCGCCCGCATGAACGCTCAAAATGAGAATTTCTTCACCGCACTTTTGACTCTGGTTGGTCGCAATCGCCGCCGCTATGGCGGATATGTCATCCACATGAGCATGATGCTGATGGCCATCGGCATCCTCGGCATCGAAGTCTTTCAAATCCAAACGCAGGGAACTCTGCCTTTGGACGGTTCTTTGAAGTTAGGCGAATATTCCGTCAAATACGAATCAATTGCTCAGTTCACCGGCCCGGATAATCGTCAAGTGACCCGAGCGGTCGTGGGCGTTTATGACCAGAAGGGAAATTATCTCGGCGAACTTCACCCGCGCATTGACTATTATCCCGACGCGCAACAAAACATGACCATCCCTGGCGAACGCCCAACGTTGAGAGACGATCTCTATGTCTTGTTGGTGGATTGGCAACCTGTTTCAGCCAACGGCGCGACGTTCAAAATTTTCGTCAACCCGCTGGTCAACTGGCTGTGGATTGGCGCTATCATTTTCTTCTTCGGGATTCTGATCGCCGCCTGGCCGGAGCGCGAGAGTGAGGTCGTGCCAGCGCGGACAAAGCGAGTACATCAACCCAGTGCGGCGGACTGAATAAAACCATGAAGAACTATTTACGCATCACGCATTACGCTTTACTTGCAATAGGACTTGCCCTTCTTTTCACGGCGCAACGAAATCAAACGGCTTTGGCGCAAAACCCCACCCCCACCGACGACGAAGTTAATCGAATCGCGCACCAATTGTATTGTCCCGTGTGCGAGAATACACCGCTGGATGTATGTCCCACCGAGGCGTGCCGTCAGTGGCGCGATCTGATCCGCCAGCAACTTTCACAGGGCTGGACGGAAGATCAGATCAAGCAATATTTCATTGATCAATACGGCGTGCGTGTGGTGGGCGAACCGCCTCGCACCGGACTCAACTGGCTGGTTTACATTTTGCCGCCCGCGATTATTTTGGCTGGGGCGATCCTGCTTTTCCGCGCGCTCCGGGCGTGGACAAAGCCGTCCACAACCGCGGCCGCTCCACGGTCAAAGAAAGAAGCGCCGAAGGATGAATACGTCGCGCGGCTCGAAGAAGAATTGAAAAAGAGAAAATAATTTCCCCTCGCCCCTTGCCCTTCTCCCAAATTGGGAGAGGGGTCCAGGCGAGGGCGGGAGAATGTCATGACGGAAAACATAAACACGGCGCCTCACCGCGGCGTCCCGCTCTGGGCGCAGATCATCATCTGGGCTTTTCTGGTGGGGTTGCTTGCCATCGTCGCCATCGGACTCAACCGCTCACAACAGGGAACAGTTCAGCCGGGCGACAAAATCAAGGATTTTTCCCTGCCGCTGTTCAGCGGTTATGAATTAAATGGAAAGAGCCAATTCGATCTCGCGGATCATCGCGGCAAGGTGGTGGTGATCAACTTCTGGGCTTCGTGGTGCAAACCCTGCGAACAGGAAGCCGCGAATCTGGAAAATGCCTGGAAACTCTATGAACCATCCGGCGAAGTGGTTTTTCTCGGCGTGGACTATGTAGATACAGAACCGGAAGCGCGCGCCTATCTCAAAAAATTTGGCATCACGTTTGCAAATGGCCCGGACGTGGGAACGAAAGTCTCGCAATTGTTCCGCATCAAAGGTGTGCCTGAAACATACTTCATTGACAAAGATGGCGTGCTTCGCTACGTGCAGATCGGCCCGTTTGTAGACAAAGTGGACAGTCAGGGCAATGTAGTGATGGACGGCGTATCGCAAATTCAAGTCATCATTGATCCTTTGCTGAAATAGGAGGGGATATGGACCTCGGTGTAATTCTTTTGCTGATCGCTCTTCTTTTGGGCGTGGGACTTTACCTGGCCGCGCCCTTGCTGAATAATCGCGTGCGCCGCGTCCCAGAAGAGACTCAGGAAGTCTCCTCGCTCATGGCCGAACGCGACCGCGTCATCAGCGCCCTGCAGGAACTGGATTTCGATTTCAAACTCGGCAAGATTCCCGAAGAAGATTACCCGACTCAGCGCGCTGAACTTCTGCAAAAAGGCGCGGATGTGTTGAGGAAATTGGATGAATTATCCCCTTCTACCAAAGGGGGAGGGTCGCGAAGCAGGGGTGAGGGGAGAAGCGTCGAATCACGATTGGAAAAAGCCGCGGCCGCGCGCCGCGCCGACTCCGCCGCGAAAGACGAGCCGCTCAACGATGACGAGATCGAGTCAATGCTGGCCGCGCGGCGTAAAGCGCGTAAATCAAGGGCCGCGGGTTTTTGTCCGCGTTGCGGCAAGCCCGTGCTCGCCACGGATCAGTTCTGCCCGAACTGCGGCAAAGCGTTGAAATAAATGCACATTTGAGGAACTCATGAAATTTCGTTACGCAATCATTGTATTGCTCGCGGCCTTTCTGCTTGCCGCCTGCAACTTTACTCTGGCCTCCGACATCACTCCCCCGCCCAATTATGTCTCGCCGACTCCCATGCCAACGCTCGGCGCGTTGTATCCCGCTTCCGCGCCGGATGTGCAAAACGGCGCGGCCATCTTCGCGGAGCGATGCGCGCCGTGTCATGGCGTCACCGGTCTCGGCGATGGGCCGCAAAGTATGCAACTGCCTGTCACTGTTCCCGGCATCGGTCTGCCCGAGATCGCGCAGTCCGCTTCACCTGCACAATGGTACAAAATCGTTTCGCAGGGAAACCTGGATCGCTTCATGCCTCCTTTCGCGGGGGTCTTGAGCGAGCAGGATCGTTGGGATGTGATCGCCTATGTGCTCACGCTTCACACAAAGCCCGATCAACTCGCGCAGGGAAAATCTTTGTTTGAAAGCAATTGCGCGGACTGCGCCGGCAAATTTGCCGATCAGGAGAAAATGTCGGCGTTGAGCGAAGCCGACCTCGTTCGCATCGTCAAGAACGGCGAGGGCGACATTCCCGCCTTTGGAAAAAACTTTACGGATGACGAAGCCTCCGCAGTTGCGGCCTACATCCGCACGTTGACGTTTGCCCCGCCTCTTACTCCGACGCCGATGGCGGCCACCGTTTCAACGGAGTCAGCCGCGGCTGTGAGCGAAACCCCCGAAGCCGCGACCGGTTCAGGGTCCGCGCCTGAAGCGACGCCCATGCCGGGCAAAGGAATCGTCAACGGCACGATTGAGTTGGCGGGTGGAACTGTCCCCGCCGGGTTGACCGTCACATTGCATGGCTTTGATCACGCACAGGATCAAACCACCGGGCCGCAGGAAGTGTTGACTCTGACTGCCACCTCCGCGGCAGACGGCTCGTACGCGTTCGAAAATGTTGACATACCCATCAACCGAATCTTTGTGGCCGAAGTGGATTTCGGCGGAATCAAATTCCAATCCGATTTCGGCGCGGTTAAAGAAGAGACGGCGCAAATAACTCTGCCGGCTGTCAAGTTATATGAATCGAGCGAAGACATCAGCCTGTTGAGCATGGATCAAGTCCACATCTATCCGGATTTTGCAACGGCTGGATCGGTGCAGTTCTATGAAATCTACGCATTCTCCAACAAAAGCGACAAGGCGGTTGTGATTTCAACCGATGGAACGAGCATTCCGTTTATCAAAATCCCGGCGAATGCGCAGAGCGTTGGATACGAAGCCGGGCAGGACAGCGCCTCCTTTGTGTCGGCGGATAAAGGCGTAGCGGTGGTGCCCAGCGACAAGCCGTATTCGATCATCGCCTTCTTCACTTTGCCATACGAAAAGAAATTGGAAATCGCTCAACCGTTCGCGCTGGATACCTCGTCGGTGATTCTGCTTTTCCCCGAGGGCATCAAAGTACAAAGCGATCAACTGACCAGCCGAGGCGTTCAATCGTTTCAGAACGTGAGCTATGAGGAGTTCTCCAGCGGCGGATTGAAGGCCGGTGATACACTCGCCTTCACCATCAGCGGCCAGCCCAAGACCAGTTCGGCCTCTGCGACTGCGCCGAACACCACGCAATCCCTTTTGATCGGCGCGGGTATTTTGGGCGTCGCGTTGATCGGAGCCGGAGCCTGGCTCTACTTCCGCGATCGCAACGCGGACGAGAGCGATGAAGATGAAAATGAATTCGACTCCTCCGACGAAGTGATGGACGCCATCCTGGCCCTCGACGACTTGCATCGCGCCGGAAAGATTTCGGATGCGGCCTATCGCAAGCGGCGTGATGAGTTGAAAGAGATTTTGAAAGAGATGGTATAAGATTACGAATTACGTAATACGTAATTCGTAAAAAGCAACATGATCACCGTCAAAAAACTCGTCAAACGTTTCGGCATGAAGACCGTCCTGCGCGGCGTGGATTTTGAAGTCCAGCCCGGGGAGTTCGTCGCGCTTCTCGGTCCGAATGGAGCCGGAAAGACAACGTTCCTGCGCATCCTCGCTTCGCTCTCGCGTCCGTCATTAGGTCAGGTGAATGTTGCAGGCTACCGTCTGCCTGATCAGGCCGCGGCGGTTCGCGCCAGACTTGGTGTCGTTTCCCATTTGCCATTGCTCTATGGCGACCTGACGGCAGAAGAAAATTTGCGCTTCTACGGACGAATGTACGGCGTCTCAAAAATCGAAAATCGAATTTCGGAAGTTTTGCAGATGGTCGGGTTGGAAAATCGCCGCCGCGATTTGGTCCGCACATTTTCGCGCGGAATGCAACAACGCCTCGCCATTGGCCGCGCCGTGCTCCATGACCCGGACGTGATGCTCTTCGATGAACCATACACCGGCCTCGATCAGGATGCATCATCCATGCTGGATGATGTGCTCCGCTCGGTGGCCGCGCAGGGGCGCACGGTCGTCATGACTTCGCACGACCTGGCCCGCGCCGAAGATTTGGCAACGCGCTTCGACATTTTGTCTCGCGGTGTCATCGCGGCCTCTGCCTCGCGCAAAGAACTCAGAAAAAGTAATTTGCTCGAATTCTATAAGAAAGCGCTGGCTAACTGACGATGGACACTGAAGAACGCAGTGCAGGCGATAGGCCATTGACCATAAAAACGCCTGCTCAAATATCGTCCGCCGCCCCCCGTCCATTGTCGAACTTTTTAAAAGCCACCCTCGCGGTCACGTGGAAAGACCTCGCCGCCGAGTTCCGCTCGCGCGAACTCTTCTCGGCCATGCTGGTCTTTTCCCTGCTCGTAATTTTGATCTTCAACTTTGCCCTCGAACTCGACATCAAAACGCGTCAATCTGTGACTTCGGGCGTGCTGTGGGTCACATTTGCCTTCGCAGGCACCCTCGGCCTCAACCGCTCCATGGCCGTCGAAAAAGACCGAGGCTGTCTCGATGGCCTCCTGCTCGCGCCAGTTGACCGCGCCGCGATTTACTTTGGCAAAGTCATCAGCAACCTGGCTTTCATGTTGATCGTCGAAGCGTTTGTGTTGCCGGTCTATTCGTTTCTGTACAACGTCAATCTATTCAAAGCCGGACTCCTGCTTGTCATCCTGCTTGGCTCCATCGGTTATACTGCCGTCGGGACTCTGCTCTCCAGCATGGCCGTACAAACGCGCACGCGGGACGTGCTCCTCCCGATTCTGCTTTTCCCGGTTGCAGTGCCGGTGCTTATCGCGGCCGTCAAAGCCAGCGGCGGATTCTTGACCGGCGATGACTTTGCCAACATCCTGCCGTGGGTCAATCTTCTGATTGTTTATGATGTAATCTTCATCGCTATCGCGTTCATGGTATTTGATTACGTAGTAGAAGAATAGAGAGTAGATGACAAATGCTTGACAAACATTTTTCACCAAACCCGTTCTCTAACCTCTAATTATCTAGAGTGTGTATGCAAAATCACTTTCATGTGTCATTCTGAGGAGCGAAGCGACGAAGAATCTCAAATTTTGAACGAAAAAAAAAAACGAGATTCTTCGCTCCCGTTGGTCGCTCAGAATGACATGAGACGAATTTGCATACAGACCCCAATCTCCGCTCATCTGCCATCAAACCAAAGGAGTTTTATGGAACCAAAACCAATCGCTCTTAAAGTCCTCGACGTCATCTCGATTATTTTGCTCGGCGTTGCCACCTATCTCGCCCTTGTCTTCGCCCCCACCGAGGCCGTCATGGGACAGGTTCAACGCGTATTTTATTTTCACATCGGAACAGCCTGGGTCGGCTTATTAGGTTTTCTTCTCGCGGCGGGAACCGGCGTGGCGTATCTGGTCACGAAAGATGCAAAATGGGACATCATTGAGGTTGCGGCAGTCGAGATCAGCCTCGTCTTCTTCCTGATCACGATCATCCTCGGTTCGATCTGGGCGCGTCCGGTTTGGAACACCTGGTGGACGTGGGACCCGCGTCTCACCACCGCCGCCATCACAGAATTAATCTACATTGCTTACTTCATGTTGCGCGAAGGCATTGAAGATCCTGACCGTCGTGCGCGTTTCGGCGCGGTTTATACATTGATCGGCGGCGTGAGTGCGCCCATCACTTTCATGGTGATTCGTTTGTTCCGCACCATCCATCCTGTGATCATCGGTAGCGGCGACCCTGGCGCACAAGGCACCTTCGCGATGACCGGGGGCATGAAAGTCGCCTTCTTCTTCGCGCTGTTCACCTTCACCGTCGTCTTCGTTGATTTGTTCTGGAACCGCATCCGCATGGGCAATCTGGCGGCCAAGGTCGAACAACTCAAACTGAATGTCATGCAATAGGAGCGCTTCATGTTCTTCCAGGAAACGCCCCCCGATACTTCCATCTACATGATTGCAGGCTATGCCGTTTTTTTTATCGTCATGGCTGTTTACCTTCTCAGCCTTTTCATTCGCTCTCGAAATCTGAAGCGTGATTTAACTGTGCTCGAAGACATGCAGAAAGAGGGCAACAAGCCCATGAAAACAAAGCAAAAATCTGTCACACAAAAGTGACCACAAACCAAATGGAGTCCGCTATAATAATGGCGGACTTATCATTTCCGGGGCTCAGGTGACTCAATCGCGCCGCGCGACCCTGCTCATTTGGATATTCGCCATCGTGCTGACTTTGGGCAGTTTGGCGCTTCTTCCCGCGACCTCCAGCCGGGCCGCCGAACCTGCAGGCCCTCCCGGCCCCGACCGCGTCGCCCCCATCACTGTGGACTACACCGCCTACACCTGGTGGATCGCCACTTGGGATAAGAACGAGGTCGTTTGCTCCCTGGTGGTTGATCACGAAGGTCAGCCGACGCTTGGCGAAATCTACAACAATTGCGATTACAACACCTATTTCGGGTGGAAAAGACAGAAGCCGTGCATCAATGGAGTTTGCACGGGATTTTATCTTTACCTCGTGGACATGAAGACCTCCCAGCGTCAGATCGCCGTGACGTTGCCTCCGGCTTCCGTGGAGATGTCGCTTGAAAATTGCGCGGGCGTTACCAGGTCCGGCACGAACATATGTGAATCCCCTCCAATACTCATACTTAAAGGCGTAGAGCCGCTTCCCAATGAACATATCGTGCGCATCGAGGGGACAATGGACGGCCAGTCTTTCACCTGCGACGCCACCTGCAAGCTCCGCCTCTCACCAACAGATGATAACGGCGTCAAATTGGATTTCTGGGCGTGGTCAAGTTATGGCGATACCAGCCCGGAATTCACCGCGCAGGTACGCGTCGCCACTGCAGATGAAGGCAACCCGGATCAATCCTCATGGTACGTGGATGTTTTATCGAGTCAATGGAGGGGAACTCCAAATGCGTCCTGTTCTGTGACATGGGATTCATTTCCGCCCGTTGGCGGACCACCTGACTGGCTTATCACACCGCAAGACCCATCTGAATTAAGCAGTGATATTCCCTATAACTATCTTTCTGCAAACTTGATCTTGCAGGGCATTGTGGATGCAAGCGGTTGCCCCGATGGAGGGCTTCTGCCGGAGGGCGGCGCGAATCAATGTGGACAGGAGGCCGCGCGCGCCGATGTGGATGCATGGCAGAATCAATTCGACGCGCTCATCATCAACGTCTCGCAGGAAACGGGTGTGCCCGCGCAATTGCTCAAGAACCTGTTTGCACGCGAAAGCCAATTTTGGCCGGGCGTTTTCAAGGCCAGCCCCGATGCGGGACTCGGTCAATTGACTGAAAATGGCGCAGACACAGCCCTGCTTTGGAATCCGTCGTTTTATAACAAATATTGTCCGCTCGTGCTTTCATCAGAAGCATGTAGCAAAGGCTATGTGCATCTGAAGGCCAAGGATCAACTGCTTCTGCGTCAGGCGTTGGTCGGCAGCGTCAACGCGACCTGCGAGAACTGTCCGCTCGGCATTGACTTGAGTCAAGCCAACTTTAGCGTGGGCGTCTTCGCTCACACATTGCTTGCAAGTTGCGAGCAGACCGGGCAGGTGATTCAAAATAATACCGGCCAAGAGCCGGGCGCTATTGCTTCCTACGAAGACCTGTGGAAGTTCACGCTCGTTGATTACAATGCCGGCGCAGGGTGCCTCGGCCTGGCCGTCAACGAGACATGGAACACAGAACACAAACTCACATGGGATGCAATGGCGAATCATTTCACGGATGTCTGCGTGCCGGCCCGGGATTACGTCAACGATATCAGCAAATAAAAATTACTGTGGAAAACCTTTTACGGAGACTAGGATTTCGTCTCCGTTTTTGTTTCTTGGGACAGGCATGAGGGACTCTAAAGACTCTTATCCGCTCGGGTTGCCCTGGGTTATGAATCACTATAAGCAAATCTAATACATACATATTATCTAAATCACTTGCATCAATAGGGGGAAAGAATTAAATTATTTGTGAAAAATAACACGATTTTCGAGGCCCGATTTGTTAAAAACAAGATTCATTTCAATGATATTTGTACTCTTATTTGCTCTCTCAGCATGCGGATCCGTCAAAGCCATACCAACTGTCAGAGACACCATCGCGCCCAATATAGATCCACCAACCGCGGAGCAAAAGACTGACGAGTGCCTGAGTTGCCATGCCGATAAACAGCGATTGATTGAGACCGCAAAACCAGAAGAGAAGAAAGAAAGCGAATCAAAAGGAGTTGGCTGAGGGGGCGATGTGGCTCCGTTGGAGCCATGGGAGAAAGTTTTGGTGAATAACGAGAAATTCCCGCAATCTGCGCATGGAAAAAAGGCCTGCATAGATTGTCATGGAGGGGTGCAATCATCCAATAAAGAGACGGCCCATCAAGGCCTGATTATCAGCCCAAGCGCACAGCCGCAAAAATTCTGTGCAGACTGTCATGCTAATCAGGTGAATGCATACTTGTTCAGTTTGCACGCTACTCAGCAGGGTTATTGGACCGCAATTGACATGCGTAGTATGCCTGAGAATCATGCCGCGTTGGAAAAGATGTTTGGCAATCATTGCGCCACATGCCACACCACCTGTGGTGAATGCCATGTAAGTCAACCATCGAATGTGGGCGGCGGATTATTCAATGGACACCTCTTTGAAAAGACTCCCCCGATGACACGCTCGTGTACGGCTTGCCATGGGAGCCGCGTTGGCAATGAATTTCTTGGAAAGAACGAAGGCATACCAGGCGATGTCCATTTTCGCGAAGCGCGTATGAACTGCGTTAAATGCCATACAGAGACCAATCTACATGGCGATCAAGGAACGACGACCACGCCTGCAAATCGTTATGCCAACGCCGAAACTCCAAAATGTGTGGATTGCCATCCCAATGTGGCGCCGGGCGGCGATGAGAATCCAATGCACCAGTCGCACGGAAATATACTTTCTTGCGAGGTCTGCCACTCAGTCACGTATACGAGTTGCGATGGCTGTCATGTGGCGATCAGCGACAAAAGCAAAAAACCTTTCTATGAGACACAAGACACGTACTCTACATTTCTGATTGGCCGGAATCCAATCCGAAGCGCAGACCGACCCTATCAATATGTCACAGTGCGGCACATACCAATAGACGCCGATAGTTATTCCTACTACGGCAAAAACCTCCTGCCCAACTTCAACACACTTCCAACTTGGGCTTACGCAACACCACACAACATTCAGCTCAATACGCCGCAGAACGCGTCGTGTGATAAATGCCACGGCGGCGACTCATCCCTCTTTTTAACGGCAGACAAAGTCAAGCCGGAGGAATTGGAAGCGAACGCGTCCGTGATTGTCGAAACACTACCGCCTCCCATCGAGAAGATTCTCAAGGCTTCATCAATTCCCGCTGACCATGTTGAACATGTCTCAAATTCATGCACGGCCTGCCATACGCCGGGCATTCGCAACGCGCCCGTAAGTCCACCAGATCACGCGAACTACACTGACACAAACTGCGAGAGTTGTCACAAGTTACTAAAATGACTTGTGCGTAAAACATATAAAACCAAAAGGAGAATCTATGTCCAAGAAATTGCACGCTCTTTTCGGCTTGTTCATGGCGCTCAGTCTCGTGTTGAGTGCTTGCAGTACAGCCGCCCCGGCTACAGAAGCAACAGGGGTGGCGCCGGCTTCTGCCTCTGTGGTTGCATCAGGTCCGGACATACAGGCGCTCTTCAACAGTCTGATCGCAAATCTGCCGGCGGATAAAGGCTATGGCACAGTTAAGCCTGCAACACTGAACGAAGAGCTAGCCGATAAGCCGCCGTTCCTCCTCGATGTACGCGAACCAACTGAAGTTGAAAAGGATGGCTACATCGAAGGCGCTGTTAATATCCCTATTCGCCAATTGATGGCAAATTTGGATAAACTCCCCGCTACCGACCAGCCCATTGTTGTCTATTGTGCTTCCGGCCATCGCGGCGGCATGGCCATGGCGGCCCTCGAATTGTTGGGCTATACCAATATCCGCAATCTAGCTGGCGGCCTCAATGCCTGGAAGAAGGCGAACCTCGTGGTTGCGACCGCCCCTCTGCCAGCGGCCGCGGCTATCAGCACGCCGATTATCACAGATCAGGCGCTGTTCGATATACTCACGAGCTTTTTCGGAAACATGCCGGATGATTTTTATTCGATCAAATCCGACAAACTAGCGGAAGCATTGACCAGTGCCGCGCCTCCCACCATTATTGACATCCGCACTGCAGATGAATTCAACGAAGACGGCCATATCGAGGGAGCGATCAATGTGCCGATGCAGGAACTCTTCAACAATCTCGATAAACTACCTGCCAAAGATCAACCCATTGCAGTGCACTGTGTTTCAGGGCATCGCGGCTCCATTGTTGTAATGGGCCTGCACTTAATGGGTTATACCAATGTAGTCAACCTGGCTGGCGGCCTCAACGCTTGGAAAGCCGCCAAACTCCCGGTTGTAGGTTGGGTAGACTGGTCAACCGTCTGGAGTGACTATCTCACCAATATCCCGGAAGGCTACTACACCATCAAAGCAGCGGATTTGAACACCGCTCTCACTGAAAAAGCCCCCTTCCTGCTGGATGTGCGCGAGGCCGCGGAAGTTGAAAAAGACGGTTTCATTGTTGGCGCGGTTAACATCCCTGTGCGCGAGGTGTTGAACAATCTCGATAAACTTCCAGCCAAAGATCAGCCCATTGTGATCTACTGTGCCTCAGGTCATCGCGGTGCAATGATCATGGCCTCTTTACAAATGCTTGGCTACACCGACGTCAAGAATCTTGCAGGCGGATTTAATGCTTGGAAGGCGGCCAAATTGAATGTCGCGACTGGTGCTCCAACCGCCCCGACAGCGGGAATCGCTCCTCAAGTGGACGCCACCCGTCTGCGGGACCTGAACAAATTCCTTGCTAATTTACCCGATGGTTTCTACACAGTGAAAGCCGCGGATCTGCAAGTTGAATTGACCGGATCGCCCGCGCCTGTTGTACTGGATGTTCGCACTGCCGACGAATACAAAACCGGACACATTGAAAGCTCACTCAACTTCAACATCAAAGATGTACCCGCCAACATCACACAGCTACCCGCCGACAAAGCCGCGCCTATTGTTGTGCTTTGCCAGTCAGGTCATCGCGGTGCATTGGTCATGATGTACCTGCGCATGACAGGTTACGCCAATGTCCGCAACCTAGCCGGCGGCATGAATGCCTGGACTGCCGCAAAATTGCCGGTTGCCAAGTAATTCCCACGTTCTACTCTCAAACTGCCCGCGAGAAATCTCGCGGGCAGTTTCGATAATGGGGTATTCTCCCCATGCGCGCACGATAAATGATTGACAATCATCACTGGGCATTCCTATGGGAAAATCTTATCCTTATGGAGGACAATCATCAAAATTGCTTATGGCATCAACATAGGAGGATTTGTGGTTGAGTTATCCAGCTTACGCGTATTTTTGACTGCCGCAGAAGAAAAGAACTTCAGCCGTGCCGCCGAGCGCCTTCACATGTCACAATCTGCAGTGAGCCAGAATATTCAAGGACTGGAACAGGCCTACGGCACGGAACTCTTCATTCGCTGTGGCCGGACTGTGGTCCTGAGTGAAGCGGGGCAAGCTATCCTGCCTATGGTCCGAGAGGTGATCAATTCAGCACGTCTATTGGAAGATACTTTGCTCAGCGTCAATAACCGAGTCTGCGGCGAATTGCTGATCGGCTGTTCCACGTCTGCAGGCAAATACCTGCTCCCTACACTGTTGTCTGAATTTCAGAAACAATATCCGGCGGTTTTGCCGCGCGTCAAAGTGATGAGCCGTGATGGAGTCATGGAGCGCTTGCTTAACCACAGCATCCCTTTTGGAATCTCCAGCCGCCAGGTGGAACATCGCGACCTGGAGTGTGAGCCGCTGTTCGAAGATCGCATCGCTCTGATCGTCCCGCCAAATCATCCCTGGGCTGAATTTGGTCATGCTTTACCCTCCGATTTACTTGACCAATCCATTATTTCCCGCGAGGAAGGCTCTGGCACCTACGATACGGTCTTGGAGGGATTAAAACATCACAGCATCACCCGAGATATGTTACGCGTGGCGATGGAACTTGGCAACGCAGAAGCGATTGAAATGGCTGTGGAACGCGGTGTTGGGATCGCCTTCGTCTCTGAAATGGTGGCCGCCAGCGCGCTCGCTCTCAACCGCGTCAAGAAAGTGGAGATGAGCGGGTTGGACTTACGGCGAACGATCTATATTGTTCGTCATGTGGACTGCGCTTTCACCCGCGCTCAAAAATTATTCTGGGAGTTCGTCCACGCGCAACGCGGGCGTCTCAACACAGAGATATGGGATAGTTTAGTAAACATTCCTGTTGCATGAATCTATGTTAAACTAAAATCCCCTGCCCATCTTTTCCCATTTTCCGCAAAAATGAGGAGGCACCACCATTTGGCGCATGTGCAGATGAGGCCCGGGAATATCGGAGGCATACATGCTCACCCTCGTCGAAAAAATCCTTTTCGCAATTGCAGTCCTTGTTTCCCTCTACTTCGCCTATCGCGGCGTGGATCGCATCATCAAACTCATCTCCAGCGGGCAGGGTAAGCCCGATTGGAAAGCCGCCTTCAAACGCATTCCTGAAGTCGTTGCAAAAGTTGTTTCGTTCCAACCTGTTTTCAGATTTCGTTTCTGGCCCAGTCTGCTCCACGCCCTGATCGGCTGGGGCTTTCTTATTTTTCTGCTGGTCAATCTTTCGGATTTGGTTTATGGATTCACCGGCTTCAATATTCTGGAACAAACCGGATATTTCGGCGACATCTATCGCCTCTTCGCGGACATTGCCAATGTAGCGATCATTGCCGGCATTCTCGCGATGGCAATCCGCCGCTTCCTTCTTCGACCCGCGACCTTGTCCACGCGCGGGACGACTTTGCTCGACCCGAAGGCTCGCCTCGGCATTTCCCGCGATTCAGCCATCGTCGCGACATTTATCTTCGTCCACAACACCTGCCGCTATTTGGGCGAATCTTTCCATCTCGCGTTGAACGGAACAGTTGACAGTTGGCAACCGACTATTTCAACGGTGGCCGGCTTATGGTCCGGCGCGAACGCCAATGCGTTGGTCATTGGTGAACATGCCATGTGGTGGATTTCGCTGGGCGCCGTGGTCGCGTTCCTTCCGTATTTCCCATACTCCAAACATATTCATCTTTTCTTCGCACCATTAAACATTTGGCTGAAGCCGCAACGCCGTTCGATTGGCGAGTTGAAATATTTGAATCTCGATGACACGTCCATCGAACAATTCGGCGCGGCGACCATGAAGGATTTGGGCTGGGAGCAGCTGATGGACAGTTACGCCTGCATCATGTGCTTCCGCTGCCAGGAAGTTTGCCCCGCGTACAACACCGGCAAAGTCCTTTCGCCTGCGGCGTTGGAAATCAACAAGCGCTACAACTTCAATCATGGCGGCGGGACAGACGTACCCATGCTGAATTTAATTTCAGAAGAGGCGGTGTGGGCCTGCACATCCTGCGGCGCATGCGTGGACATTTGCCCGGTCGGCAATGAACCAATGCGTGATATTTTGGAGATCCGCCGCAATCTCACCATGATGGAAAGCAAATTCCCCAAACAGTTAGAAACGGCGTTCAAAGGCATGGAACGTAATGCCAATCCGTGGAACGTTTCGCAGGCGGATCGAATGAAATGGGCAGAGGGATTGAACGTCCCGACGACCGAGAAGAATCCCGAACCTGAAATTTTGTGGTGGGTCGGTTGCGCCGCGGCGACCGATGCACGTGCACAAAAGACCGCGCAAGCGTTCGCTAAAATATTGAACGCGGCAGGGGTCAATTTCGCCGTGCTCGGCCAGAACGAACAATGCACCGGCGATTCCGCGCGGCGCGCCGGGCGTGAAGATATTTTCTTTGGGCTGGCCACAGCCAATGTCGAGATTCTGAATGAAGTGAAGGCAAAGAGAATTGTGACCACCTGCCCGCATTGTTTGCATACGTTGAAGAATGAATATCCGGCCTTCGGCGGAAATTACACCGTCATCCATCACACACAGCTGATCAACGAATTAGTGGGGCATGGAAAAATTCAGATGAAATTGGACGGTGACAATATGAAAATCACCTTCCATGATCCGTGCTATTTAGGACGGCACAACAAAGTCTTCGACGCGCCGCGCGACGACTTGAAATCCGCAGGGTTGGAAATTGTCGAGATGCCGCGCAACGGCGCCAGGTCCTTCTGTTGCGGCGCGGGCGGCGCGCAGATGTGGAAGGAGGAAGAGAACGGCGCCGCGCGCGTCAACGCCACGCGTTTTGCTGAGGCAAAATCAACCGGCGCAAATACAGTCGCGGTGGGCTGTCCATTTTGCCTGACGATGCTGACCGACGCGTCGAAGGCAGATGATGCAAGTATGCAGGTCAAAGATGTGGCAGAAGTAGTGGCAGAGAGATTGAAGTAGTCTTCTCAATTTCACAGGCCGTCATTTTTGCAGAGACACTAAAAACGAAAAACACATAGAAAGGTGCCTTTATGGGCCGGACATTCACACGTAAACGCGTATTAACTTTAGCTTTTCTATTTCTGGGTATTATCTTAATATCAACTTATGCAACTACCAGCGGATTGGCCCGAGCAGCTTATATAACCGGTATCACTGAAATGCGATTGGCCTACCGCGGAAATTCTATGGTTCAGATTCGATTCTCATCAAAGGATCAGATGGACCAAATCTATGTCCCAGCCGGGGAATTTGTCATGGGATCAAACAGCAGGGCAAGCGGTAAAAGCACAAAGGAACACAAGGTCTATCTGGATTCTTATTGGATTGACCAAATAGAAGTAACCAATGCAATGTACGCGCTTTGTTATAGAGCTGGAGAATGCAGGCATACCGCTCATTATGACAAGTATTTTGATGATCCAGCATATGCCGACTATCCAGTGCACTACATTAACTGGTACGATGCACAGGCTTTTTGCACTTGGGAGGGAGGCCGCCTCCCGACCGAAGCAGAATGGGAAAAAGCCGCGCGCGGCGTAAAGGATTTTCGCTATCCGTGGGGAAATACGCGGCCTGATAATTCATTATTGAATTTCGATGGAGCTCATCAGGGCCCAGAATCTGCCTACGACTACCTGCCAGGCATCAGTCCCTACGGGCTACTAAACATGGCGGGTAATCTTCAGGAGTGGGTCGCCGATTGGTATAGTGCTGATTATTATTCCAACTCGCCATATAAGAATCCAACTGGCCCAGCGCGAGGCGATCTAAAGGTTTTACGCGGCGGCGGTTACTGGGACAATGCCACGGAAGTGCAAACTTTTTATCGCTTCAAGCATGATCCGACGTCTGCAGGAGAACATCGCGGGATTCGTTGTGTACAGGACATCGCACAAAAGACCACACATTAGAATCGCCTCTCTCATTTACTGCTCTCGATGCATTGTTTTAGTCGCCTGACACCATCTTCGATTTGCTCCGACTCGTAAAACACAAAGCACAACCGAATGTAGTCTCGCAGTTCACCGCGACTGGAAAACCGTACACCGGGTCTCAGCCCGACCCTGAACGGCTCGGCCCTCTTTTGCAGTTCCGCCGCGTCAAGTTGATTCGGCAAACGCGCCCAAAAGAAATATCCTCCACGAGGGATAGAGTAAACAAACTCGGGTAGATATTTTCGCAAACAAGAATCCATAAAAGCGACGCGCTCACGATACACATCAACCAGTTTGTCAATGTTCTGATCCAGCCCACCCGATTCAATCGCCCCGCGCACTGTGGCGGAGGTGAATGGATTCAATCCTCCGCCGCTGTCGAGCAGGCCACAGTTGACGAGTAGTTTGAGCGTTTCAGGATGCGCCTGCACCCATCCCAGCCGCAGACCGGGTGCGAGGATTTTTGAGAACGAACCCAATGAAATTACATTCTTATCATCGGCATACGCGGCAAAGGGCTTCGGCGGCTTTTGAGTGTACTTCAAAAAATGATAGACTTCGTCGGCAAGGATCATGAAATCATATTCGCGCGCGAGTTGAATCAATTCGTCTCGCCGCTCCTGCGTCAGCGTGTGGCCGGTGGGGTTTTGAAAAGTAGGAATGAGATAAAGGAACTTCGGGCGGGACTCTGCTAAATGGTCTCGAAGAGACGCGGGAATGAGTCCATTTTCATCAGTGTCAATTGAAACGACGTGCAAATGATGGTCGGTGAAAATCCGCAGAGCAAGAAAATAAGATGGTTCCTCTACAAAGATGGTGTCGCCAGATTGGGTGAAGAGAGTGCAGATCAAATCGAGTCCGTTCGAGATGCCATTGGTGATAAATAAATTTTCAGGACGAACATCCAACCCATAACCCCTGCTTAGAAAATCCGCCAGCGCCAGGCGGAAGCGACCATCGCCCTGCTCCGTGCCATACTGCAAAAAGGACGGGTCGCCCTCCGCAAAGCGGACCTCCGCCCCGCGTCGAAGGAGGTCAAGCGGAAGAAGCGAGAGGGCTGGGTCGCCACGGCCAAGGTCAATAAAATCAGGGGGCAGATTAATTTGCACGGTTTGAAGGGAGTTGGTCATGCGGGCTTTATAACCGATGTAAGGATAAATATCAATCCGCCTTTATAATTTGAACATGTCATCGAAATTCGATCCACAAATTCATCATCGCCGATCCATTCGCCTGAAAGAATTTGATTATTCACACATTGGCGCATATTTTGTGACCCTTGTCGCGTTCCAGTGCGAATGTCTGTTTGGCGAAATTGAGGTCGGGGAAATGGAACCGGCTTTGAAATGGCTAGATGCAAATTAGACAGATAATAAGGAAGATATCTTCCCTGCAAGAAATGTTCTTCACATCAAAACAACTTACAAGGGCGGCCAATTCCTGCTGAACTCTTCCACCTGATACTGGCAACCAGCCGCATTGGCAAGAATCAATAAAACGAGCAACAACAGCAGGAAGCGGACTACATGCTTGTTCTTATTAGAAAGAATCATTACTATCAAACCAATATAACCCAAATAACCCATTGCCAGTGCTGCATTAAGATCCAGATCAAGACCATGAGCAGGAAACCAATAAATTAATCCAATTGGAAACAAAGGAATCAAAATAAAACAGGAAGAACAACTTGCTGCCCCACCTATTAGTATCCATGCCAATAAAAGCCCAATGACAAACATAATTAAAACAATAAAAATCTTTGAGCGTTGGCTAGCCCAATATGGCACGCGATTCATCTCAGCGGAATTATTAGATGGTTCTTTCATAATAGCCAAGCGAATATAAGACTTATACCCTACTTTTCCATTATAATTCCCCTCAACCAACTCATTCGGAGAGACCCATGCCCAAGAAGAAGGGTTCTTCTGCATTACCCCTCGAAAAAGAAGAGATCCTCAAAGATTACCGCCTCGCCTACCAGTCACGGCAGGCGTCACTGATTGGCCGACGCGAGGTGTTGAGCGGCAAGGCCAAGTTCGGCATCTTCGGCGACGGCAAGGAACTTGCCAACCTCGCCATTGCGCGCGCCTTCCGCAAAGGCGACTGGCGCTCCGGCTACTATCGTGACCAGACCTGGATGTTCATGCTCGGGGTAATGAGTATCCAGGAATTTTTTGCCCAACTCTATGCTCATGCAGATGTAAAAGCCGAATCGAATACCGGCGGGCGCGGCATGGATGCCCACTTCGCCTCGCGCTATATCAATCCCGACGGCTCATGGAAAAATCAAACCGAGATGTACAACACCTCCGCCGACGTTTCACCGACAGGAACGCAAATGCCGCGCGCGGTAGGTCTCGCCTACGCATCGGTCGTGTATCGTCAACTCAAAGATTTGGAAAAAAACAATCACTTCTCGCATAACGGCGACGAAGTCACATTCGCCAGCATCGGCAACGCCTCCACTGCCGAGGGCATGTTCTGGGAATCGGTCAATGCCATCGGTGTCCTGCAGGCGCCGGCGGTGATAACGGTTTACGACGATGGCTATGGCATCTCCGTCCCGAATCAATTCCAGATGGTCAAGGAAAATATCTACGCCATCTTGCAAGGCTTCCAGCGCGAGCCTTGCATGGAAGAAGATTGCGAGCGCGGCTACGATCTATATCAGGTGCGCGGCTGGGACTACACCGCGCTGTATGAAACCTATCAGAACGCGGCGGAGATCGCGCGCAAATATCATATCCCGCAGTTGGTACATGTCATTGATGTGACTCAGCCGCAGGGCCACAGCACGAGCGGATCACATGAACGTTACAAGACGCCGGAGCGGCTCAAGTTCGAGGAAGAATTTGATTGCATAAAGAAGATGCGCGCATGGATAATAGAGAACCGCGTCGCATCGGAACCTGAACTGGCCGCCGTTGAAAAGGAAGACTACGAAACTGTTGAGGGAATCCGCAAAGCCGCGTGGGACGCGTATCTCAACCCAATTCTCGAAGAACGTGCGCAAGTCATGGATATGCTCGACGAGATCGCGGGATCTTCGCGCCACGCGTCAGAGTTGAACGAGATCAAAGAAAGGCTGGCCGCCCTCCCCGCGCCCCTGAGGCGAGACGTCCATTCCGCCGCGCATGAAGCCTTGCGAGTCTTGCGCGATGAAGAGAATCCATCCAAGCAAGTTCTGATTCAATGGAAAAATGAACAGGATGCGATCAACCTTGAACGCTACGGCTCGCATCTGTACAGCGGCGAGGCGGTCAAGGTGGAAGAAGTCAAGCCCGTTTATTCTGATTCATCGCCGACGATGATGGGCTTCGAGGTCATCAACGCCGCCTTTGATAAAATTCTGGAGCGTGATCCGCGCGTAATCGCCTTTGGCGAAGACGTGGGTTTGCTCGGCGACGTGAACCAGGGCTTCAAAGGGATGCAAGAAAAATATGGAACGTTGCGCGTCACTGACACGGGCATCCGTGAGGCCACGATTTTGGGACAGGCGATTGGCATGGCGATGCGCGGCTTGCGGCCGATTTGTGAAATCCAATATCTCGATTATTTGTTGTATGCCCTGCAAATCATGTCGGACGATTTGGCGACTCTGCACTGGCGCTCTGCGGGCGGACAATCCGCGCCCGTCATCGTGCGCACACGCGGACATCGTCTCGAAGGCGTGTGGCATTCGGGCTCGTTGATGTCGGGCATCATGAACTTGACGCGCGGCATGAATATTCTGGTGCCGCGCGATATGACGCGCGCCGCCGGCTTCTACAACACGATGCTGAAATCCGATGAACCTGCTTTGATCGTTGAAGTGTTGAACGGTTACCGCGTCAAAGAGAAAATGCCCGATAACATCGGCGAGATGACAGTTCCGCTCGGCGTACCCGAAGTGATCCGTGAAGGAAAAGATGTCACTGTTGTAACTTACGGCGCGTGCTGTCGCATCGCGATAGACGCGGCAGACAAACTCAGCAAAGCTGGCATCGAAATTGAAATTATTGATGTGCAGTCGCTCATACCGTTTGATGTTCACGGCAGGATTGTCGAGTCGCTCAAGAAAACGAATCGCATTTTGTTTTTGGACGAAGATGTGCCGGGCGGAACGTCGGCGTACATGATGCGGGAAGTCATCGAAAAACAAGGCGGCTACTATCATCTCGATTCCCAGCCGCGCACCCTGACCGGCACCGAGCATCGTCCCGCGTACGGCAGCGACGGCGATTACTGGTCCAAGCCGAACGCGGAGACGATCTTCGATGCAGTCTACGAGATGATGAATGAAGTTGACCCAGCGGCATATCCGCCGCTTCGTTGATAGTTGACAGTTGGTAGTTGGCGGTAGGAGAAGAACCATGGAACAAATTCAAGAAAAAGTGGCTGCACGCAACTATCGCGATTTGATTTTTTGGCAAAACGCAATTAAATTGGCAAAAGCAATTTATAAACTGACTGAAAAGTTTCCAAAACATGAAACTTATGCTTTAGCCGATCAGATCCGCCGCGCGGTCGTTTCTGTCCCATCAAACATTGCAGAAGGCCAGGCTCGAAAAGCACCCGCAGAGTTTCGTCGATTCTTACATATTGCACTTGGTTCATTGGCTGAAGTAGATACGCAATTAGTTTTAGCTCAGGAATTCAACTATCTGAGCAAGGAAGATGGTGACAGCGTAGATGGACAGATTCAGGATTTGCGCAAAAAGCTCTATGCGCTGATGAATAGTTTACCCGCGCGTTAGACTACCAACCGTCAACTGCCAACTATCAACTGGAGAAAATTTATGGCGACAAAAGTTTTGGTTCCCTTGCTCGGCGAAGGCGTCGAGGAAGTGACTGTTACGAAATGGCTCAAGAAAGAAGGCGATACGGTTAAAGAATTGGAGCCTTTGCTCGAAGTCAATACCGATAAAGTTGATACCGAAATCCCCGCGCCTGCCTCTGGAACGGTGTTGAAGATCGTCGCGCAGGAAGGCGTCCCCGCGAAGGTTGGAGCAATACTAGCGTTCATTGGCAAACCAGGGGAGACAGTTGACAGTGGACAGTCGTCAGTTGTCAGTGAAAAACCTGCTGGAGCAACTTCTAAAGTCGTAACAAATCAAGGTCAATCGTCGGCGACCAACCACCAACCACCAACCACCAACCATCAACCGCCAACCGAAATTGGGTTTATTTCTCCCGTCGTTGCCAAGATCGCCGCAGAGCATGGCGTGAATTTGTCACAGGTTCAAGGCACAGGATTGAATGGACGCATCACGAAGAACGATGTGCTTAACTTTGTCCAGAGCGGGCAACAGACCATAGACCGTAGACCACAGACCATGGTCCACCGTCCATCGTCTATGGTCGCCCCCGTACAAGGCGACCAACTTATCAAACATACCGTCATCCGTAGACAAATCGCCGAGCACATGGTTTTATCGAAGCACACCTCGCCTCACGTGTTGACCGTCATGGAAGCGGACATGAGCAAAGTTGCCGCACACCGGAATGCAAACAAAGAATTGTTTGCCCGCGACGGAGTCAATCTCACGTACACGGCATATTTTATGATGGCTATCGTGGCGGGGTTGAAACAATATCCGATGGTCAATTCGTCATGGACAGATGAAGGCATTCTCATTCACAAAGCCGTCAACATTGGCATGGCAACTTCACTCGGCGAAGAAGGTTTGATCGTGCCGGTCATCAAGAACGCGGACAGTCTCTCGCTACTCGCAATGGCGCGTTCGGTGAATGACCTCGCCAACCGCGCCCGCGCCAAGAAACTTCAGCCCGATGAAGTCAAAGGCGGGACGTTCACACTGACCAATCATGGCATCAGCGGATCATTGTTTGCCTTCCCTGTCATCAACCAGCCGCAGTGTGGGATCCTTGGCGTCGGCGCGATGCAGAAACGGGTCGTCGTGATTGACGATGCGATTGCCATTCGCCCAATGGTGTATTTGTCGTTCGTCTTCGATCATCGCATCCTGGACGGCGCAAGCGCGGACGCGTTTTTGATGAAAGTAAAAGAGACTTTAGAGAATTGGGCCTGACATGACAGAACAACATTTGGATCACGCGCAAGTCATGGCCCCACCGCCATTGATATTCCTGGGTTATCTTATCGGCGCGCTTGTGTGCAACTGGGCTGTTCCTTTTCCAACACCATGGATGTCCACTTCGCGCATTGTGGGTGGGGTGATGGTCATTGCGGGATCCGTGTTGGCAGGCACGGCCTTCTCGCAAATGGTCAAGGCGCATACTTCGCCTGATCCGCATCAACCCACGACAACCATTGTCACAAGCGGACCCTATCGCTGGACTCGCAACCCGATTTATCTTGGATTCCTTTTGATCTATCTCGGCTTCACATTTCTGGCGGGGACTCTTTGGGGCCTGCTCGGTTCGCCGTTTCTGTTTTGGACGATCACAAACGCGGTCATTCACGCGGAAGAAGTTTATCTGGAGAAAAAGTTCAGGGAAGAGTATACAGGCTACCGGTCCCGCGTGAGGCGCTGGATATAAAAGGAGTGTCTGTCATGTCCATTCAAAAATCCGAGGTCGAATTAGAAGCAAACGGAAAGCCGGTCAATGCCTATCTGGCCTCCCCATCCAATGGCGGACCGGGCGTATTGGTGCTGCCTTCATGGTGGGGGCTCAAGCCTTTTTTCAAGCAGGTCTGCGATGAACTCGCAGAGCGCGGGTACACAGCGCTCGCGCCGGATTACTACAACGGTCGTATCGGCAGGACAATTGACGAAACCAAAGTTTTGCAAGAGGAAGTTGAAAGCGACCTGGATGCCATGAACGCGATGATCAAAGCCGCAAAAGATTATGTGGCGTCTCTTCGAGTGGGAAGGCCCATCGGTATCGCAGGCTTTTCGATGGGCACGGATTGGGCGGTAATCACTGCGGCAAAAGAACCGGATGTAGTCGCGACGGTTTTGTTCTATGGCGGCTACAGCCCGGATTTCAGCAAAATGAAATCGAAAGTGCTCGGTCATTATGCTGAAGTGGATGAGTGGTTTCCTTTCGACCACGCGAAGAGTATGGAACAAAAAATGAAGGCCGCAGGCGTGGATGTGACGATTCATTTCTATCCGAAAACGGCTCACTGGTTCATGGAAGAGGATCGTCCCGAATACGACTCCGCCGCGGCTGCGCTGGCCTGGGAACGAACATATAAGTTCCTGAAGGAAAACTTGTGAGCATCTTGACCCTCTCTCAAAAGGAGAGGGTTTTCTTTAATAGTACAATTGAGTTGCATTTATAGCTTGTCATTGCGAGGAGCCTTGAGCTGGTCGAAGGGCGACGAGGCAATCTCGCATTAACTGCGAGATTGCTTCGCTATGCTCGCAATGACGTAAATTTAGGAGATGTTCATGGCAGAACAATATGATGTCGTTGTCATCGGCGCGGGACCGGCTGGATACGTGGCCGCGATTCGCGCCGCACAGCTCAAGCAGAAAACCGCCATCGTGGACAAGCAATGGCTGGGCGGCGTGTGTCTCAATGTCGGTTGTATCCCGTCCAAGTCACTGTTGAAGAATGCCGAAGTCGCTCACACCCTGCGCGAACGCGGCAAGGACTTCGGCTTCTCGTTCGATAATTTGAAGTTGGATTATTCGGTGGCAGTCAAACGCTCTCGGCAGAATTCAGACCGTCTGACCAAAGGCGTGGGCTTTTTGATGAAGAAGAATAACATCACGGTCTTCATGGGTGAAGCGCATCTCACCGGACCCAAAGCGGTCTCCGTCAAAGATAAAGACGGCAAGCTGACGGAGCTCGCCGCCAAGAACATCATCGTCGCCACCGGCGCGAGCGCGGCGGTCCCCGGCGCGTGGAAGGTGGACGGCGAAAAAGTCGTCACCTATCTTGAAGCCATTCTGCAGGAGAAACTTCCGAAATCGGTGATCATCATCGGGTCGGGCGCGATCGGCGTGGAATTCGCGACCGTCTGGAGTTCATACGGTGTGGATGTCACCATCGTGGAAATGCTGCCGCGCTTAGTCCCGCTTGAAGATGAAGAAGTATCGAAGGAATTGGAAAAAGAATTCAAGAAGCGCGGCATCAAATGTCTGGTTGGAAATAAAGTCGAGGCGGTCGAAGCGACAAAGACGGGCGTGAAGGTTGCCGTCAGCGCGGAGGGAAAGCAAACGAATCTCGAAGCCGAGCAGGCTTTGGTCGCGATTGGGTTCCGCCCCAATTCAAAGGGACTCGGACTCGAAGAGATCGGCGTCAAGATCAACGAGCGCGGCTTTGTCGAGATCAACGAAAAGATGCAGACCAGCGTTCCGAACATTTATGCCATCGGCGATGTGACAGGGAAGTTGATGCTGGCGCATGTCGGCTCGGCGATGGGAATCGTCGCCGCGGAAAATATCGCCGGCGCGGAGACAATCACACTGGATTATGAGATGATGCCGCGCGCCACGTATTGCCAGCCGCAGATCGCCTCGTTTGGATTGACCGAAGCGCAGGCAAAGGAACGCGGTTACAACATCAAGATCGGAAGATTTCCATTTCAAGCGAATGGCAAGGCTTTGGGACTCGGCGACTACGCGGGCTGGGTCAAGATCGTGATGGATGAAAAGTACGGCGAGATTTTGGGCGCGCACATGATCGGTCCCGAAGTGACCGAGTTACTGCCTGAACTCACGCTGGCGCACTTAATGGAATTGACGCCGCATGAGATCGCCCGCAATGTCCACGCCCATCCGACGCTGTCAGAAGTTTTGATGGAAGCCGCGCATAGCGCGGAGGGAAGTCCGATACATATTTAGCAATCAGCTTTTAACCATCAGCCCATAGCGAACAGAACCCGCAAAAATTGCGGGTTCTGTTTTTTCTACTTGCCTCGCTCAAGCGCGAAATCAATCGCCTGGTCTATGGTCATGGCGCGGCCTTCCGCCCAGGAGGAGGAAAAAACTTTTTCGTCCATGCCCGCCTTCAGGTCGGCGATTTCGCGATCATATTCGATGCGTTCCATAGCCGTCATGGGAATATCAATTTTCTCGCGCAAAACTTCTGCCGCGGCGAATAATCGCGCCGCGCGTTGACCTTGTTCCTCCACCTTGGCGATCGCCGCAAAACATTCCAGCTGATGTGCAATCGCGGCGCGGTGACCGATCCGTTTCCATTCCAGAATGGTCTCCTTGTATACGGCTTTGGCTTTCTGATAGTTGCCCTCGTATCGGTCAATATGCGCGAGCTCGCTCTTCACCATATTCATGCGATGCCTGTCGCCCGTCTCGCGGAATAACGGGTCGCAAACCGTAAAAATCCGGCGCGCTTCATCATAATTTCCATTGAATTTTGCGGCCATCGCCGCGCCCAACATTGTCATCGTATAGCCCCAGCGATTTCCACTTTGAGAGTAGACGGCCATGGCTTCTTCGATCTGTTGATGTGCACTTTCATTATCCCCCTGAAGGATAAGCGACCTTTGTCCCATCATTGCCAGCGCTACACCTAGTGCAATAGGATCCTTGCTTTTGCGGGCGGCATCCAGGGCCCTCCGCGCCGAATCTTCAGTGTCTTTTGTGTCCGCGACGAACAATCGCGCAAAGATTTCGAAGCTGAGCGCCAATGCAAGCAGGCGATTATCCTGGAGTTGATTCGCCAGGGCTGCGGCCTGCTCGGAAGCCGCCATGGCGCGAGCATTATCACCCTGACTATACGTCACCATGGCAAGGGCTTGATACGCATGCGCGCGAAGCGAGATAAACCTCCGCCCTTCTTCACCCTCCAAGCCGGGAAGCGCGTCCGCTTTTGCCAAAACTGTTGTCGCCCATTGACGACCCTCCGCTTCGTATCCGCGCAGCCACCAATAACTGGAAAGATTCCAGACCATGCGCAAAGCGGCTTCGATATTTTTCTCCAGGCCCCATTCCAATGCAACGCGAAAATTATCATGGTCGGCTTCCAAACGCATGACCCAGTCCATATCCTGAAGCCATTGCACTTTGGGGGCGGCGGTCTCTGTGAATTGAAAAAAGAAATCCAGATGCGCATTGCGTGCTTCTTCCGATTCACCCCTCTCCAGCAATTTATCGCGCGCGTACTGGCGCACGGTCTCCAACATGCGATAACGCGGCTCACTGCCTTCCTCATCAAAGATGACGAGTGATTTATTTACAAGCTGAGTTAATATATTCAAGACATCGTGTTTGGCGCAGATCGCATCAGCCGCATCGAAGGTCCAGCCTCCGGCAAATATGGAGAGACGACGTAATAACGCGCGCTCCTCCTCGGTGAGCAGGTCGTAACTCCAGTCAATCAGAGCGCGCAGAGTCTGCTGGCGAGGCAATGCGGTACGGCTTCCGCCGGTCAACAAACGAAAACGATCATCGAGACGTGAAGCGATTTGTTCCACCGAAAAAACAGTGATGCGCGCCGCGGCCAACTCGAGGGCTAGTGGAATTCCGTCCAGGCGGCGGCAGATTTGAGCGACAAAGGACGCGTTCTTTTCCGATAGATCGAATTTGGGGTTCGCCGCTGTGGCGCGCTCGATGAAGAGCTGGACTGATTCAGACTGAGTCAGCGCTTCGCGTGTGGCTTCATCCGGACCTGGCAAAGAAAGCGACGGCACACGATAGACCGTTTCTCCCGAAATACCCAATGCCTCGCGGCTGCTGGCAACGATTTTGAGATTGGCACAGGTGCGCAATAGTTGATCTATTAATTCCGCGCAGGCTTCTATCAAATGTTCGCAATTATCCATGATCAACAATAAATTCTTTGCGCGCAAGTAGTCAATCAGCAATTCGTTCAATGACATGCCAAGTTGTTCACGGATACCAAATACGGATGCGACAGTCTGAAGGATCAGGGATGGGTCCGCCAAGGGAGCCAGCTCAGCCAGCCAGACACCATCTGCAAATGCGGGAAGCATTTCCGCGCCGATTTGCAATGAGAGCCGGGTTTTTCCTGTTCCGCCTGGGCCAATCAACGTCAGGAGGCGCGTCGAAGTGAGCTGTTTTTTCGCCCGATCCAATTCGCGCTCGCGTCCGATGAAACTGGTCAATTGAATGGGCAAATTATTGGAATAAGAATCCAATGATTTAAGCGGAGGGAAATCTGCGGGCAGGTCAGGATGCGTTAATTGAAAGACGTGCTCCGAGCGAATCAAATCCTTGAGGCGATGTTCACCGAGATCGCGCAATGAGGCGCCGTCCGATAAATGCTCGCGCACCAGATCCGCCGTTACCGTGGAAAGCAGGGTTTGCCCGCCATGTCCAACCGACATCAGGCGCGCGGCGCGATTCAAAACGGGTCCATAATAATCGCCCGCGCGCGCTTCCGCTTCGCCGGTGTGTAAACCGATACGGATCTTTACATTGTGCGGCTTGATCTCATCCCAGTTTCCCGCGAGCAAAGCCCGCTGGGTATCGAGCGCCGCCAAAACGCCATCCAGCGCGGTCCCAAATACGGCGTGAATGCCATCCCCTGTTGTCTTGATAATATGCCCGCGATTCGCTTCGATCTTCTTGCGTAAAATTTCATCGTGTTTCGACAGGGCAATCTTCATGGCTTCGGGATATTGTTCCCAAAGTTTCGTACTCCCCTCAATATCTGTGAAAAGAAAAGTAACCGTTCCGGAAGGTAACTGTTGAGTATCCATGACCGCTGTTCTGGACTGATTTTGTCTGATTTCCACCCAAAGTATAGCATGGATGTGCACGGCCTCCCAAAAAGGCTGGGGGCAATTCATTGAGCGACCGGCGTTAGCAAGTAGTGATTAGCAAACAGCCCCGCGGATCTCACGGGGCTGTTTTTTCGCTCAGGCTCGGATCATCGTCAACAACATCTTGAATCTTTTCGTGGCTCTGACCGCGTGCGGCTCATTGGCGGGCATGATGATCGCTTCACCCGCGCTCAAAGCATAAGATTTGCCCGAAATTTGAATCTCCGCCTCCCCGTCGAGAATGTGAACGAGCGCATCAAACGGCGCGGTATGTTCGCTCAGTTCCTGTCCCGCGTCGAATGCAAACAGAGTCACATTGCCCGCATCGGCTTTCGTGATCTGGCGGCTGACCACCGAGCCTTCCTGATACATCGCCAGGTCTGCCATCTTGAGCGCCTGCGATTTCGGTGCAGTAGACATGTTCCCTCCCAGGATTGTATCGCCCCTCGGCTGCGCCGCTTCGCGGCTCCTCTCAGGGCGAATCGAAAACTATTTTATTTCAATTGTATACGCTGCAGCCAAACGCGTGAAGCGTTGCGTGCCCGTCACCACCAGCACCGCGCTCTCGCCGGGCTTCAACGAAAGCGGAACGCTCGCGGTCTGATCTGCACTGACCTCGATGTTTTGCACGGTTGTCTTGTCATTGCCCTTGACGATCAACGCGAGGCGGAAGGTCTGCGGCAAAGCATTTTCGACGCGGACAAATCCATCTGCTTTCCATCCGCCATCATCCGCTTCAAAATCGGACGTGTAATTGGCGGCCGTTATGGACATATCATCCAGCAGGAGGCCCTCGCCGTTAACCGCCGCGTCGGTGACGTATTCGAACCGAAGTTGAACTTTCTTGCCGGCATACGCCGAGAGATCAACTTTCTCGTTGATCCATCTGGCATTGCCACCGCCGCCGCTTTTGGCGTTGTAACCACAGCCATATGAGTTACCGGATGGATTTTCCGTGGTGCACGAGGGAGTCTTGAGAATATCCCAGTGTTGACCATCGGTGGAGGCCTCCAGAAAAACGTAGTCATAGCCTTCCTCGAGATCGTACCAGGTCCAATAGTTGAACTCAATCGAATCGCTAATAGTAGTGAAATCAAACTCACGCGTCAGAGTCATGTCTGATTCATCGCCTTTGTTCGACCAGAACGCATACTTGCCCGAATGCGGATCGGCCGGCAGGAGCCCCGCCAGCGTGGAGCCGGTGAAGTTAAGTGTGTAATTTCCAGAGCAGGTAAGTTCGATGTAATCCGCGCCGTATTGATTAACGGCACGATTCAATTCGGAGGTTGGGCAGGTATCAACGGTTTCAGTGGCCGAAGCTTGCGGTGAATCTTTGTAGTTGTGGTAATAATAACGGCCATCGCCCACCGAAGGGTCTTTGAGATAATTCGTGACCATCCAATCCACAACCACGTCATCGGCAGTGATCGGCTTGCCGGTCTGCTTGTCAGTGAGGTTTAAAGTTTTCAGAACATCGTCCACGCTGGTGAGACCGTTTTCCTGATCCTTGACGAGAGCCTGCGTGGCTTTGTCGCCAAAGCGGTCGAGGAAGTAGGTCAGGAATAGATACGACTCTCCATAATGAGGGCCGTTCGCGCCGGGATCTGGAAGCCAGTCTGTAAGATTCAAATCCGGACTGCCGATGTAGTCGTAGTCAAAATAAGCCGGATAGCCGTTCAAATATTCAGCGAGGACCGAGAAGCCTTCGTTCATCCAGGACGACTCATTGCGGTCAAGATTCCAGTGAATCATGTGCTGGAATTCATGAGCCAGAGTTCCATACGTGTATGAGTCGCTCAAAGAGACATTGTCCGCGTTGAAGACGAACATCTCATGGCCGTTGGAATATTGATGAACAAGCGGATTATATTCATCCGGCGTCGAGAAGTAGCCGGCGTTGGAGGCGCCTGTTCCGCGCGTGTATAGCAAATAGACATGCGGGTCGTTATCTACGCCCGGAGTCCATTCACTGCCGAAGAATTCACGGTCCGTTGGATACAATTTATTTTCAAACGTATCCATCAGCGCCTTCATGTCGGTAGCGTTTACCTTCACGCCGTTCTGCACCCAGAAATAAGAATGCGGCGTAATGTATTGTAACGTGGCAGTGGTCTGGAAATTTTCATTGGTGTCCACATTGCTGACCCAGAACTGCTGAGCGTCGCCGACTTTGTACGGTTTGGCTGGAGCAGGCAGGGTGTGCGGCACACCGCAGATATTCTTGAGTCGGCAGGCCAGATCATACAGATCGTTATCCGGCACGATCGCCTTGCTCAATGTGTCCATGGTGTCTGTTGAAATCGAATCAACCGGCGGACGCGTCACCGTAATAGGCGGCTGTTCAGTGGAACCGTTATCATTGATTGGCGGGATGGGCAGGCCCGGTGTATTTGGAAAATTATTTTTTAAATAATAATAGGCATATCCACCGAGCCCGAGGACAATTGTGCAGATACAGCACAGCACGACTACAATTGCAATAATCACGCCGCGGTTGGAGGATGGAGCGCTGGGTTGTTGATCCATGATTTTCTCCTTCGACAAATTTTCCCGATGGTACTCGAATTTGATAAATTTCGCCTTAGGACATTTGGGGGCATTGGTGCATAAATCAAGCAAGAGGCAAAATGCGCCCATCGCAATCAAAGATAGGTCAGGCAACTTTGTAACTTTCGGGCATTCCCAAATGTGTCATGTGATTG
>JAJPIZ010000025.1 GCA_021324435.1 Anaerolineae bacterium | reverse complement strand
GGATGGCCGCATCACGCTCGAAGACGGCAAATTGATCGTCACGAAAAACGGACAACGCGAAGAGCACGTAGTCGAAAGCGAAGATCGTTTTCGCGCCCTGCTGAAAGGGGGGTGTCTAAATGTTATGTCGCCTTGAGTGTAGCGAAGGGTCTCAAACTTCTTGACTTGCCCCTGAAAACGGAGATTCTTCGCCGCTTTGCGGCTCAGAATGACACGCCTGGGCGGAGAGTACCACATTGAATGTAGATACTCCCTATACATTTGAAGTACAATCAAGCAACTTTATATGAAAGGCATACAATGTTAAACAAGCTCCGCGAACCCGTCAATGGATTAACTCACTTCTTCGCCGCGATCATTGCTGCCATCGGCCTGATCGCTTTGATCGTCATCGGCTGGAACAGTCTTGTAAAGGAAGTTTCGTTGAGCATCTACGGCATCAGCCTGATCCTGCTCTTTGCGGCAAGCGCGACATACCACATGGTCAAGGCGGGACCGAAGATAATCGCAATTCTACGCAAGCTGGATCACTCCGCGATCTATTTGCTCATCGCGGGCACGTATACACCGTTCTGCGCGGTGATGTTTACCGGTTTCTGGCAATGGGGACTGCTCGCCATTATCTGGTCTCTCGCCGTGATCGGAATCGTTGTTAAGATGTTTGTGATGAACGCGCCGCGCTGGCTTTCCGCTGGCGTGTATGTAATGATGGGCTGGCTGTGCATTGCCGCCATTGGCGAGATGTTGCGAGTCTTGCCCGTCGGCGCGCTGACATGGCTTGTAATCGGCGGCGTGATCTACACCCTTGGGGCCATTGTTTACATCACAAAAACGCTTGACTTTTTCCCCGGCAAATTTGGTTTTCATGAGGTCTGGCATATCTTCGTCATCCTCGGCGCGCTGGCACATTTCATTGCCATCGCCGTCTACATTGCTCCACACAGCACATAGACTGAGTGTCAATGAGACCACAGCCGACCCCGCGTATTCGCTCGACATCGCCCGTTTTCTTGATACTAGGATTGGTCTTTTTTCTGATCGGCATTTTGGCTAACCAGGATACTTTTACATGGATTGCAGTCGTGTTCCTAACCATCTCCCTCGTCGCAGGCGGAAGATGGCTCAGAAAAAGACCATAATATTGCCATCAAAATGTACAAGCCGAGTCCCTTGACTCGGCTTTTCTTTTCGGCTAGAATAATTTAGGAATACCTAAATTATATTTTAGAAGAACAGCATTTAGGAATGAGGCATATGAAAGCAATCTCAAGGCGCGATTTTATGAAGATTGGCGGGCTGGCCGTGTTCGGCGCGGCTGGAGCAACCGCACTCACACAGACAAAGGCGGACCCACAGGACCACCTGGTCCACATCAATAAAACTCACAGCCATGGCGGATATAGGAGCGAGACGATTCCTGGCACAATGGGGGAAGTTGACCATGAAAAGAACGGCTTCCACCCCACAAAAATTCTGACGGATTTTGATTACGGCAAAACATCCACGTCGCTGGACGGAAAAACCATACGCGAGTTCGAGATTCTTGCCATTAACAAAAATATTGAGATCGTCCCCGGCATCGAATACCCAGCCTGGACATATAACGGGCGGATTCCGGGGCCAACACTTCGTTGCACCGAAGGCGACCGCATTCGCATCAAATTCACGAACGGCACCGACCATCCGCACACCATGCACTTTCACGGCTTTCATCCCGCGGAAATGGATGGCGTCGCGCCGGATGGATTGGTTCAACCCGGAGAAACCTTTTATTACGAGTTCGACGCAGAGCCGTTTGGCCTGCATCTATATCATTGCCATGCTTTTCCATTGGCGCGGCATATTGCCAAAGGTTTATACGGAGCATTCATTATTGACCCTAAAGAGGGCCGTCCCCCCGCGGATCACGAATTCGTCATGGTGATGAGCGGTTTCGATATTGATTTCGATGATGAGAACGATTTTTACGCCGTAAACGCCATTCCTTTTCATTTCCAGAACAACCCGATACAAATCAGAGTCGGAGAGACTGTGCGGATCTATCTCGTCAACATCCTGGAATTTGATCTGCTCAACTCGTTCCATCTCCACGCGAATTTTTTTCAATACTACCCCACCGGCACAAGTCTGACGCCAGCAGAATTTACCGACACCATTATGCAAACACAGGCTCAACGCGGCATCCTCGAATTCAAATATAAATTTCCCGGCATGTATATGTTCCACGCGCACAACACTGAATTTGCCGAATTGGGCTGGACCGGCATGTTTGAAGTACTGCCTTGAAATCGCGATGAGACATGACTAAACGCACGACGCAACCAACTCGCTTCAATTTCAGGACCTTGATCCTGCTTCTCATCCCAGTCCTCATTCTAGCTGGAGTCATCGCCATCTTCCTCCGTACCGGCGGAGGACTTAACCTCCAATCGGCCGCGCCGATTGAAGGTCTGGATGTGGAACGATATGTTCTGCGATATGGAAGTATTGACCTGTATGTCCGCAATACAGGCCCGCAGGAGATTACCATATCTCAAGTCATCATCAACAATGCAGTGTGGCCGTTCCGCGTCGAGCCGAATGCAACGATCCCGCGTTTAAGTCGAGCCGTGATTCACCTTGATTATGGATGGGCTTATGGTGAGGCCTATGCAATCAGGATATTTACCAGTAACTCCATTCCATTTGATGTTGAAATCCCGGTTGCGTTTCAAACACCGCAACTTTCCAGCAAAACGTTCTGGAGCTTCACGCTGATCGGACTCTACGTCGGAGTCATCCCAATCTTTCTCGGTATTTTCTGGTTCCCTGCACTACGCCAGCTTGGCCGCCGCACAATGATCTTCCTCATGGCCGCCACCGCCGGCCTGTTGATCTTTCTCGGACTCGACACACTGGCAGAAGCATTCGAAGTTGCATCTGAGATTCCCACTGCATTCCAAGGGATTGGCTTGATTGGCATCGGCGCAGTATCCACATTTATGTTGCTGGATGCAATTTCAAAGCGCCAGACAAATTTGACTGGAAACGAAGCGGATCGCCGCCTTGCCATCGCGCTCATGATCGCAGTCGGCATTGGCTTGCACAACCTCGGCGAGGGACTTGCCATCGGCGCGGCATACAACGTCGGCGAAATCGCGTTCGGGACTTTCCTCGTCGTAGGTTTTATCATCCAGAACATCACCGAGGGGCTGGGTATCATCGCGCCGGTATTACGCGATAAACCGGGCATCGGACGGCTCGCGCTGATGGGACTGATCGGCGGCGCGCCGGCTATTCTCGGCGCGTGGATCGGCGGTTACACACCCTCGCCCTTTCTCGCCGTCCTTTTCCTCGGTGTCGGCGCAGGCGCCATCTTTGAGGTGATTTATGAAATCGCTAAATTGATTCAAAAGGACACGTCCAAACAAGCATTTCCCATCACAGTGTTCAGCGGCGTATTAACCGGCATGTTATTATTATGGGTCACGGGCCTGTTGATTAAGTAAAGATCGGACGAAACGAATATGGAACAAACTCTCACCTTCTCCATTCAAGACTATTTGAAAAATATCTACGAGTTGACCGATAGCGGGGAGCCTGCCACTACAACCGCGCTGGCGGAACGACTCGGGATCGCGCCCGCATCTGTCACAGGCATGGTACAAAAACTTTCGACAGCCAAGCCGCCACTCCTAAAGTATCGCAAGCATCAGGGTGTGATGTTGACGAACGAAGGTCAACGAGCCGCGCTGGAGGTGATTCGACATCACCGCCTGCTCGAAGCCTGGCTTGTCAAAACACTCGGCTATTCATGGGATGAAGTCCACAACGAGGCAGAGAAACTGGAGCACGTGATCTCCGAAGATTTCGAGAAACGCATTGCCGCCGCGATGGGCAATCCCGAACGCGACCCACACGGGGAGCCAATTCCTTCGGAAGATTTGGTGATGCCGGACGACGAGAGCGTTGCTCTGGTCAACCTTGAATCGAAACAAGAGGCGGTTGTCTGCAGAGTAGAGGCGCAAGACACAGATTTACTCAAGCACCTTGAAGGTCTGGGGCTGGTCATCGGCGCGCACGTAAAAACGCTTGAAGTGTCGCGTTATGATCAGGTTATGCAGTTACAAGTTCGAGGGCGGAAAGAAGCGGTCGTTCTTGGTCCGGCTGTGACGAGTCGAGTCTACGTTGAAGTTGTCGCGTAGATGCCGCTTAATCAGCATGTGAGAACTCAGTTGGAAGATATGAAACAAACAACAAACACTTCAGCGATCAAGCAAGAAGATCCTACCGTCCGCTCCGCCCATGACGTGCTTTCGGGCAAGAGCAAAAAAGGCTGGCTGGCGCGGCTAATGCCGTTCCTCGGCCCGGCCTTCATCGCGTGTGTCGCATACATTGACCCGGGTAATTTTGCCACCAACATACAAGGTGGAGCAAAATTTGGCTATCAACTTTTATGGGTTATTCTCGCAAGCAACCTGATGGCAATGTTGATTCAATCACTCTCCGCAAAACTGGGAATTGCCTCCGGTTTAAATCTCGCGGAACAATGCCGCAATAATTTTCCGAGACCCGTTGTGATCGGTATGTGGGCGCTCATGGAGATCGTCGCCATGGCAACCGATCTGGCGGAATTTCTCGGCGCCGCGCTTGGTTTCAATCTTCTATTTGGAATTCCACTTTGGGTGGCGGGCTTGTTGACGGTTGCCACCACATTCCTAATTCTCACTCTGGAGCGATATGGCTTCCGCCCTCTCGAAGCTGTGATTACTTCGCTGGTCGGGGTGGTAGCTGTCAGTTATATTATTGAAACCCTTCTCGATCGTCCGCATTGGCCAACCGTACTATTCCACACAGTCGTTCCACAGTTTTCCGGGACTGAAAGCGTGCTTCTTGCAACAGGAATTCTGGGCGCGACCGTCATGCCGCACGTGATCTTCCTGCATTCTGCGCTGACTCAGGATCGGATCGTAACCAAAAATCCCGAACAACAACACAAACTGTTTCGCTATGAACTGATTGACGTTTTTATCGCAATGGGGCTGGCGGGGCTGATCAACATGGCAATGCTCATCATGGCCGCCTCCACATTCTTCAACAACGGGCTGACAGAAATTGGCACGATTGAGGAAGCGCATCGTACATTGACTCCTTTGCTGGGTTCGGCTTCCTCCTGGGTGTTTGCTATTTCTTTACTTGCATCCGGCCTCTCATCCTCCTCGGTGGGAACAATGGCGGGCCAAGTAATCATGGGCGGATTCCTCCACCGCCAAATTCCAATCTGGGTGCGGCGGCTTGTCACCGTGATTCCGCCAATGCTCATCATCATATCGGGCCTTGACCCGACGCGCACATTGGTCATCAGTCAGGTTGTGCTTTCGTTTGGTCTGCCATTCGCCATCGTCCCACTCGTGATGTTTACAAGCAGACGTGATATTATGGGCGAACTGGTCAACAGGCGTTTCACCACCATCGCGGCCAGCATCGTAGCGACATTGATCGTGGCCCTCAACCTTTTCCTGTTGTATCAAATTTTCTTCGGAGGATGACTATGTTCAAAAACATTCTTGTCCCCCTCGACGGCTCGAAACTTTCGGAGGCGTCGCTCGCTCCAGCCGCGCTGTTGTCAGAGAAACTCAAGTCACCGGTCACACTTTTACATGTGATCGAGCAGGGCGCGCCCGCCGAGATCCACAAAGAGCGCCATCTCACACAGCCCGAAGAAGCCGAGACTTATCTAAAAGAAGCGGCGCGCGCTTTTCCTTCGTCGGTCAAAGTTCAGACTCATGTACACACCGCGCCGGTCGCCGACGTCGCCAAGAGTATCATCGAACATGTCACCAATGAATTCCAGCCGGATCTGATCGTGACCTGCACACATGGTCGCAGTGGATTTCGTGACAGGTTATTTGGAAGCATTGCCCAACAAGTTGTTGCACGCGGGATGACTCCCCTTCTACTGATCAAACCCGTTGATGCCCGCTTCAAACTGGACCGAATACTGGCGCCGCTTGACCCGGACTCAGGCCACGACGACAGTCTTCCGTTTGCCGAGTCGCTGGCGAAGGCTTTCGATGCAGAATTATATTTGTTGAGCGTCATCCCCACATTTTCCACGCTGACCGGCGAACAAGCCGCGGCCAGCAGTTTGATGCCCGGGACGACTCAAGCCTTTCTTGATATACGAGAAGAAAACGCGCGCCAACATTTACAAGAGCACATTGACGAACTTCGCAAAAAGGGAATCAAAGCCAAGGCCGAAGTCGCCCGCGGCGACCCCGCGCCGATGATTGTCAGAACCGCCGAACAATCCAACGCAGATATGATCATTTTGAGCACGCATGGCAAAGCCGGCATGAGCGCGTTTTGGGAACGAAGCGTCGCGCCATCTGTCGCGCAGAAAACAAAGACGCCGCTTTTGTTGATACCGCTATCAACAAAGGGAGAATAAATAACCGCGATTGTGGACATTCATTACAACACAAATCAAAAAGGTCTGGAGCATGATTGCATCCAGACCTTTTTGATTCATTAACCGGCGATTATGGTTGGGACTGTCCCCAGCCCCGCATCATTCCAGACCCGATGGGTTGTCCGGTTCCATTGCATGGACCAGCGCCCAGCCCCATCCCATAGCCTCGTCCACTCTGGCCGAAGCCGCGCGATTTCATCCACGCCGCCTGGTCAGCGGTGATGACGCCCGCGCTCACAGCCGCGTCAAAAGCCTTTGAGCGTGCGTCCGCCAAAAGGGTCGGGATTTGATCCGCCGCAATTCCCTGCGCGAGGGCAATCTGGTAAACGGTCTCGCCTTTCGCGAGGCGGGCTTCCAGCGCGTCGGAGGTCAGACCGAGTGCGTCTGCATAAGCCTTGATGATGTAGTCATGCAAAGGACCTTCGCCATTTACCATCCCCGGCCTGCCGCCAACGCCTTGAGCGTAAACCACGCCCGTGGTCAACACACCCAAAGCAACTAATACAAGTACAACAGCCAAACTTATTTTCTTCATGGTTCATACTCCTTGAGTGAATTTCAGCAGAATATCCTGCTGGTTTTACGCACAAAGAATAACGCCCGATTGTAAAGAACCCATGAAGAAGAGAAAAAGAAAGGTACAAGAATTTTGGATTGGCGGGGATCAATCTGAGGTCGCTATTTGCACAAAGACCACATAGACAATCGCGGTTAACAATCCAATAACCGATAACGCGATCCCCACCGTGGCCGTCTTGCGATTCTCCGATCTATGGCCAAGAATCCCAAAAACAATCCCACCGATCGCCAGCGGTGCGCCGCATCCCGGCAGGATGGATGCACATAGACTCAAAATCCCGAGCGCCGCCGAAAGAAGCGCATAAAACTTGTTCATGCGTTCTTCGGGGTCGAGGCTTGCAGGATCGGTCTGCACTACTCTTCACCGGTGAGCAATTTGATTCTTTCCCACGGTTTCAAGTCTGCTTCATCGGCCAGGATGGCTTTCAACTCATACATCTCGTCGCGCAGAGCGGCGGCTCTCTCGAACTCAAGATTCCGGGCGGCTTCTTTCATCTGCTTTTCCATCTCGGCAATGATTTTCTGCAATTCGCCGCGAGAAGTCTTGTCGTGCTTTGTTTTATAATCAGCCTTTTTTTCACCAACAACCAGCGCCTTTTCCCTTGCTTCACCAGAAAGTTGATCGGTGAGATCGCGAATCGCTTTGTGAATGCTGATCGGCGTGATGTTATGTTCCTCGTTGTATTTCACCTGTTTGGCCCGACGACGATTCGTTTCTGTAATGGCCATGTTCATCGAGTCGGTCATGTGATCCGCGTACATAATGACGCGCCCGTTCACGTGACGCGCGGCCCGGCCAATGGTCTGGATAAGAGCCGTTCCAGAGCGCAGGAATCCCTCTTTGTCCGCATCCAAGATCGCAACCAATGAAACCTCCGGCAGGTCAAGCCCTTCGCGCAAAAGGTTGATGCCCACGATCACATCGAACACGCCCAAACGCAGGTCGCGCAAAATGCCGACGCGTTCGAGCGTTTCAACTTCAGAATGCAAATAATGAACCTTGATCCCAAGTTCCATCAAGTAATCGGATAAATCCTCGGCCATGCGCTTCGTCAACGTTGTAACCAGCACCCGTTCGCCTCGCTCGACCCGCTGACGGATCTCGCCAATCAAGTTGTCAACCTGCCCCGTGATCGGTCGCACTTCCACTTCCGGATCAACCAACCCCGTCGGGCGGATGATTTGCTCGGCGACGCGTTCAGCCTTTTGCATCTCATATGGCCCCGGCGTAGCAGACGTGTAGATTGTGTAACCCATGCACCTTTCAAACTCATCGAATTTTAGCGGACGGTTATCCACTGCGCTGGGCAAACGGAAGCCATACTCGACAAGAGTCTCTTTGCGCGAGCGATCTCCGTTGTACATGCCGCGGATTTGCGGAACCGTCATGTGACTCTCGTCAATAACAAGCAGATAATCACTTGGCAAAAAGTCAATCATCGTCCATGGATGTGTGCCGGGCGCGCGGCGATCCAGATGGCGCGAGTAGTTTTCGATGCCGGAGCAATAGCCGACTTCTTTCAACATCTCGAGGTCATAACGTGTACGCTGTTCGATGCGTTGAGCTTCGATCAGCTTGCCTTCTGACTTGAACAACGCAATCCGTTCCTCCAGTTCCTTTTCAATATCGGCGATGGCTTCCTTCATACGATCTGAATCGGTGAGATATTGCTTGGCGGGATAGATCGAAACTTCTTTCGGCTCATCGAAGATTTCGCCCGTCAAGGGACTAAATTGTATGATGCGCTCGACCTCATCGCCAAAGAACGTAATGCGGAAGCCGCGCTTGTCTTCATAGGCCGGGATAATCTCCAGGGTATCACCGCGCACGCGGAACGTGCCGGGGCGCAGTTCAAGATCGTTACGTTGATACTGGCTTTCAATCAATTGTCGCAACAAAGCGTTCCGGCGATATAACTCCCCCACTTGCAGGACGACGGTCCCTTTCCCGAATTCTTCCGGACTGCCAAGGCCATAAATACAGGAAACAGATGCGACAACAATCACATCCTTGCGCGAGACCAGTGAAGCAGTCGCGGCCAGGCGCAGGCGCTCGATCTCTTCGTTGATCTCGGTTTCTTTCTCAATATAGAGGTCGTGCCGCGGGACGTAAGCCTCGGGCTGATAGTAATCGTAGTATGAGACAAAATACTCGACCGCGTTTTCCGGGAAGAACTCTTTGAACTCTGCATAAAGTTGCGCGGCGAGTGTCTTGTTATGCGCCATGATCAGGGCAGGCTTTTGGAGTTCCTGAATGACGGATGCAATTGTGAATGTTTTGCCGGTTCCGGTCGCGCCGAGCAGAACTTGATGACGCAATCCTTTGTGGACACCATCCACCAGCTGAGCAATCGCTTCGGGTTGATCGCCGGTCGGGACGAAGGGAGCTTGAAGTTTGAAGGCCATATGGATTCCTAAAAACAACTTGAACGGAACACTAGTTCTATATTGTAATCCAGATTCGCCATAAGTAGTTTTGGTATAATCTTGCCGCATGGACCAGATTATTCGGCGGGTACAGGATATACGATTCGGTGAAAAATTTGTTCCCCTTGCCTTACTGATTGCTAATGTCCTTGCCTTTGGGTTGCTATTGCCCTTCCTGGGGTATTATCAAGACGACTGGCACACGATCTATTATGCCTATACACGCGGCGCGCAAGGACTGTGGGAATTATTCAATTATGACGGGCACCCTCTTGCGGCGTGGACATATATCGTTGGATTTCATTTGCTGGGCTTCCAGCCAATTTACTGGCACCTTCTTTCTCTAGCCTGGAGATGGCTCACCAGTGTCGCGTTTTGGCTCTCTCTTAAGGCTCTTTGGCCACGCTGGTCAGAAGAGGCTTTCGTCGCCGCTCTGCTCTTTACAGTGTATCCATTATTCTCATTGCAGGCGCAGGCCATAAGCTACATGGAGGTCTGGTTTAGCTTCTTTCTCATCAACCTGTCCTTTTATTTCACGATCAAGGCAGTCAAGAGTCCAGAACGATTTTGGCCTTATGCCACCTTGGCCTTCGGTCTCAAATGCATCCATATCTTCACATCAGAATACTTCGCGGGCCTTGAACTCATCCGGCCAATCCTCATATACCTTTCCTTAAAGCAGACAAGACAGGAAAAGTTCAAGACGCTCGCGTGGAACACTATCAAACTCTGGATTCCGTATTTGATTATTACCGGTTTGTTCACTATCTGGAGGACATTTTTTTACCTGTCGCCATTTGCGAAACAGAATGCACCTGTGCTGATTACAGCACTTCTCAAAGACCCGGCTCAGACGCTTCAATATCTCTTCTTTTCCAGCATCCCAGACCTTATTCTGATATTGACATCCCCCTGGGCGAACATCTTCACGCCCACGCTCTATGATTTTTCAGAACACACAAAACTGATATTCTTTATCGTGTCAATAAGCAGTACAGCCCTTTCAGGTTTCTTTCTTAACCGAAAAAGTGTATCGTCTATCGAAGAAGAGAAGGGTTTCTTCTACCGCGACGGGATCATTCTTGGACTGCTTTCGCTAACTCTCGCCATGCTCCCAGTTTATGCGGCGAACTACTTTATATATACAGAAAACCCGCCATGGGGAAGCCGTTTTGGAATACCAGCTATGTTTGGCGCAACGTTGCTTGCGACCATTATCCTGTATAAACTCATTACTTCGCGGTATTCCAGAAACATAGTGGTCGCCACTTTATTCGGGCTTTCTGTAGGATGGCACCTCAATACTGCCAATTCTTTTCGATTGGTTTGGAAAAAAGAGGTCGCTTTCTTTAATCAACTCGTCTGGCGCGCGCCAAGCATAAAACCGGGCACCGCGATCATTACGGAGCAAGAAGTCCTTGCCTATATGGGCGACTATCCAATGGGTTTCGCAATCAATTCCATATATGGAAATGAAGGCGTTTCAACCGGCAAAACAGTGCCATACTGGTATTTTTCTTTGCAGAATAATTTTGGAGACCAGATCGAAGATTTTCTACGGGGAGAACAGATCGGCGCAAGGAAGTTCTCCGTGAGATTCACGGGTACCAGCACAAAAAATCTGATTATTACCTTTGCACCGGAGCAGGGAGAATGCCTTTGGTTAGTTCGTCCTTCCGAAGCGGATGCACCATACCTCTCCTCTCTGGAGCGGGAGGCTGGCAAGTTTTCTGCGCCAGAAAAAATCTCTTCGGAAGAGAATCACCCACTACGTGATATTATCTTTGGAAAAGATTTCCGAAACGAATGGTGCTACTACTACGAAAAAGCGCAACTAAGCCGGGATAACCAAGATTGGAAGGGTGTGATACGGTACTGGGAGGAAGCCAGGGATAAAGGTCTGAAGCCGGGCAGTGATCTTGAGTATTTACTCTTCATCGAGGCTTATTCGAATCTTGGGGACTGGAAATTAGCGGCGGATGCCCTCGAGAGGATCAATTTGAATCAAAAAACAATTCGTCCGAGTTTGTGCTTCTTATGGAAGAATATCGAACAAGAGACGCCTCCGTCCGTTAAACGCGACGACTTAATTTCACATAGCCGCGCGCAAATCAATTGCGGCCAATAATAAAGATCAGGCAATTGCGGCTTAAGATTACGGCCTGGGCGGGAAAGTTCCGGAAGGCGCGTACCAATCGCCGGGATCAACATTGGCTGTGGTCGCGCCCGCCGTCACGGTCACATTGATCAGCGAATGATCGGTGCACGATACGCTCAATCCGCACGGGACCGCCTGTGTGTACCCACCGGGCAAGGCATCAGGAAAACCGCCGCCGCCAATCGTATACGCGACCACATGATACGTTCCAACCGGAAGATCAAACGAATAACTCGATTGACCGGCAACGGTATCCATGTAATTCACTTCGCTGGTTGAGATTTCAAATGCCGCGATGCGAAGCGCGGGAATGGATGAGGCGGGATAACTTAAATGACCCGTAATGGTTCCCATATCCGGGAACGAAGACATCGGCGTTGTGCTGAGGGTCGGCTGAAGAGCTTGTTGCGGGAAAGGCGGAAAGGTCCCGGCGGGCGCGTACCAATCTTAAGGATTCACGCCGCTCGAATCATGCCCGGCGGTCACCGTTACATCAATCAACGAATGGTCATTGCAATTGACGCTCAAACCACATGGCACCGCCTGTGTGTAACCTCCAGCCAAACCGGCTGGAAATCCGCCACCGCCGATTGTGTACGCAATGACGTGATAGACGCCGGGTTGCAAATTACTAATTTGATACGCGCCTTGTCCCTGTTGAGTGATGACATATTGATAGTTCTGCGTGCCGTCTTGATAGGCGGTTACATACATCGCCGGAAGAGCATCGGCGGGATAATTCAATTGTCCCGAAATGCTTCCGGTGCCTGGCGTCGGCACGGGAGGCGTTGCCAAAGGTCCTCCCCCACCCGCTTGCGCGGTCATCGCCGCAAAGGTTTGTTGAACGATGACATTTACATCTTGAGTCGCATTCGGAGTTTCAGGAACAAAGGTCACTCCGGCGATGGTCGTCTGCGCCGCGCCGGATAAGATCTTCTCTGCCTGCTGTTCGTCAATGGCCCCGCATCCTGTCGCAAAAAGAACGAGCGCTGAAAGAATCAAAAACAACTTTTTCATATCTTCTCCTCATCTGATAATGGTTGGGCGCATAGTACCTGTTCAGAAAGAGACTGTCAATAGCCCCATCGTCATCCCATCCGCAAATGATACGGCACATCAATCACGATGCGCTCCAAGCCCATCGTGCGCCGGCCATACAACAGTGCCGCTTTCAACAGCCAGGCTGTTTGATTATGCAAAAGATTCTGCCACCACGAAGTCGTCACAAATTCAGGCAGGACGACAACCGCCAATTGACCGTCATTGTGCTCCTGATCCGTTGTCTCCAGATACTCGATCAATGGCTCGATGGTCGAACGATACGGTGAAGGGATGACCACCAGCGGAATATCCGGCCACCATTCCTTCCATTGTTCGCTCACGCGGGACCCGGTGCCGGGTTCCAGTTCCACGTAAAGCCCGGTCACGTTCGACGAAATGGACTGAGCGAATGTCACCGCGTTGACCATGCCGCGATGCACGCCCGAAATTGGAATCACCACCCGCGCTGGATTGGCCGGCTTCAACGACGGAGGCAGTCCGTGCAGAGAAAGTTGTTCGCGAATCTTCTGGTAATGGTCGCGCACACGCAGAAACATCATCACCAAGAGCGGAATCAGAAGAATGGTGATCCATGCCCCTTCGAGGAATTTGCTGGTGGCAACCACAAGCAAAGTTATTCCTGTCGTCAAGGCACCGAGGGCATTGATAAAGGACTTCCAATGCCAGCCCGAGGTGCGGACTTTGATCCAATGAATGACCATCCCCGCCTGTGAAAGTGTAAAGGCCAGAAATGCTCCAATTGCAAACAAGGGAACCAGCGCGTGAGTGTCACCATTGAAAAACAGAATCAACGCCGCGGTCCCAACGCTGAGCAGGATGATGCCGTTCGTAAACGCCAGGCGATCGCCGAGACTGCTCAACTGGCGCGGCAAAAAACTATCGCGGCCCAGGATTGCGGCGAGGCGCGGGAAGCCCGCGAAACTGGTGTTCGCCGCAACGGTTAGAGTTCCCAGCGTGGCGAATTGGATGATGAAATAAAACGGACTTGTGCCCATCAATCTGCGAGCCAGCGCGGACAAAATCGTTTCCTGCGGCCCGGCAGTGACGGCCATGAATCGTGTGAGCGCGATCGTGCCGATAAAAAGCGCGGCCATCAAAAAAGCCATGACCATCAGCGTGCGGCCTGCGTTTTTGGATTCGGGCGGCTCAAAAGCTGGGACACCGTTGCTGATGGCTTCGACACCCGTCAGCGCGGTACTGCCAGTGGAGAAAGCGTGGAGGACGAGGAACAAAGTCAGCGGCTCAAGTGTTGGAACCGTGATCGTTTCGATGGGTGTTGGGCCTTCGATGAAAAGCCGAATCAATCCATAAGCGATCATTGTCAAATAAGATACGATGAAAAAGTAAACCGGAATCGCCATGGCCGATCCTGTCTCTTGCAGGCCGCGCAGATTGAGAACGGTGATGATTAGGAGCAGAAAAAGAGCGATAGTCACGCGATACGGCCAAAGGTCCGGGAACGCAGATGCGATAGCCGCCACGCCGGCAGTCAGACTCACAGCCGCGTTCAACAAATAATCAGTGAGCAAAGCCGCGGCCGCGATCAGTCCCGGAATCGTCCCCAAATTGGAACGCGCCACCACATACGATCCGCCACCGGAAGGATAAGCATGAATGGTTTGAAAATAAGAAAGAGCAACAATCGCAAGCAGGCTTCCAATGGCCAACGCAATCGGCCAGGCAAACGCGAGTCCCGCCGCGCCTGCCACAACCAACCCCAGATAGATTTCCTGATTGGCATACGCGATGGATGCGAGCGCGTCGGGCGAGAACGCGGCCAGCGCACGCAATTTATTAAGTCGCTTGCGGCCCGCCATGCGAGTGGGCAAGGCCGGGCCAATGAGTATGTCTTTCAGACGGGTGAACATCAGCGCACCTGTTTTAAATCATTATAAGGCTTGTTCACGATGTTATACTAACGAACATGGACGCAGTGAACACTTTATATGCAGCCAAGCGTTCCGACTGGCGCAAATGGTTGAAGAAGAATTACAAAACCGAAAAGGAAATCTGGCTGATCTATTACAAGAAAGATAGTGGCCAGCCGCGCATCGCGTATAACGACGCGGTGGAAGAGGCATTATGCTTCGGCTGGATTGACAGCACCGTTCGCAAACTGGACGAGGAGCGGTTTGCCCAAAAATTTTCTCCGCGCAAGCCCAGGAGCGGATATTCACAAGCCAACAAGGAGCGATTGCGAAAACTGATCGCCCAAGGCAAAGTGATGAAAGATGTGCTCGCCGCGCTCGGCGATCTCGCGGACGAGAAGTTCGAAATCCCTGCCGATATTTTGAAGGCCATCAAAACCAACAAGACAGCCTGGAAGAATTTCCAGAACTTCTCCGAAACCTATAAACGAATTAGAATTGCCTTCATAGATGGAGCCAGAAAGCGGCCCGAAGAGTTCAAAAAGCGGCTGAATTACTTCATCAAGATGACGGAGAAGAACAGGCAGTTCGGCTTTGGTGGAATCCAGAAGTATTATTGAACAAGGGAGTTTGCCATGCGCCACAATCGCAAGGAAGTCATCGAACGCACCATCCGCGAGTTCAAACTCCTGGATCGCCTCGTCGCAAACCTGACCGATCAGGATTGGAAGCGGCCACTACCGCGACCAGAAACCAAAGATCCATGGACGGTGAAGGATGCTCTAGCTCACATCACGCATTTTAAGGCGGATGTGATTCGGTCTATGAAAGGACAGCGTAAACCGCCCGAGGTGCGCGGGCTGAACATAACCGAAGAAAACCATCTCATTTACATGCGCTGGTGCAATCGCCCTCCGCGAGAAGTGCTGGCCTGGCACCGACAGGTTCAGAAAGATGTGCTGGCCGCGCTGAGAGCCGCACCGGACGAATGGTTCACCGGCAGGGACCGCGGACCGGAATGGCCTTATGACCTTGATGGTCACTCTACTGATCACCGGGTGAAGGACATCAAGCAAGCGCTGGCAATAAGCAAAAAATAAATCCTTACACCAAGACCAAGACATACCAGTTTTCATTTCGCCACCAATTCTAACGTTTGCAATAATCGTTCTTTCCAATTATCTTCTTTCCCAAACGTGCACCAATACGCACCCCTGCCGCCGCGAATATCAGGCGCGAGGTCGCGCAGGCGTTTCTCTTCATTGCCATTTGGTGAAGAGGGATAGCGCAAAACAATCTGTCCGGTTTCCCAGCCAACGGAGGCAAGTCCCGCTTTCTCGGCGCGCAGTTTGACGCGCATTTGATAAAACAGATTTTCCACCATTTCGGGCAATTTTCCAAAGCGGTCATTGAATTCGTTGACCAGAGCCTCGATCTCGATCTCGTCGCGTAAATCTGCGATGCGGCGATAGAGTCGTAGGCGCAGATCCTGGTCGGCGATGTACTCGGCGGGGATTCCGACAGCTAACGGCAAATCAACATTAACTGGCATCGAAATTGGAAGGCTGAAGGCGCCACCCTGAGCTTGTCGAGGGGCTGAAGACTGAAGGCTCAAAGTTCTTTCGATCTTCAACTTGTCACCTGCAACCGAACGAATTCTTCTAACAGCATCTGCCAACAAGCGCGTATAAAGATGAAAACCAACCGCTTGAATGTGTCCATGTTGACGTGTGCCGAGCAGTTCGCCCGCGCCGCGGATCTCCAGGTCGCGCATCGCAATCGAATAACCCGCGCCAAGTTGCGTATTCTCGGCAATGACTTCGAGCCGCTGTTGGCCTTCGAGCGTGGGGGAAAGTTTTCGGTGGCGGAAAAAGTAGGAGTAGGCCCGCGCCGCTCCACGTCCCACCCTGCCGCGGAGTTGATAGAGTTGCGCGAGGCCGAAGGTGTCGGCGCGGTCAACGATCAGTGTGTTCGCGTTGGGGATGTCGAGGCCGGATTCCACAATCGTCGTCGAAAGCAGAACATCAATGTCGCCGGAGTTGAAACGGTGCATCACATCCGCCAATTCATGTTCGGGCATTTGACCGTGACCAATGTCCACCTGCGCTTCGGGAACGAGTTGATTGAGATGCGCTTTCATCGCGTCAATCGTGTTGACGCGGTTATGGACAAAGAAAATTTGTCCGCCGCGTTCGAGTTCGCGCAGAATGGCCTGACGCACGAGTTTGGGTGAATACGGTCCGACATGCGTGACGATGGGCAGGCGTTCTTCGGGCGGCGTGTTGAGGTTGGAAATATCGCGTACACCGGTCAGCGCCATATACAACGTGCGCGGGATGGGCGTGGCCGTGAGCGTGAGTACATCCACTTCGGTGCGGAGTCTTTTGAGATACTCTTTGTGAGTCACGCCGAAGCGTTGCTCTTCGTCAATGATGACGAGGCCGAGTTCTTTGAATTGCACATCGGATGAGATCAAACGATGCGTGCCGATCACAATGTCAATTTCACCGACTGCCAGCCCAAGCAAAATTTCGTTTTGCTCGCGCGGCGAACGAAAGCGCGAAAGCATTTCCACTTTTACTGGAAACGCGGCGAGTCGTTGCGAAAACGTTTCATAATGTTGTTGCGCAAGCACCGTGGTTGGAACCAAAATCGCAACCTGCTTGCCATCCATCACGGCCTTGAACGCCGCGCGCAAAGCCACTTCGGTTTTTCCATACCCCACATCGCCGCACAAGAGTCTATCCATCGGGCGCGGAGATTCCATGTCGCGCTTGATCTCGGCCAGCGCGCGTTTTTGGTCTTCGGTCTCGACATACGGGAACGAATCTTCCAATTCCTTTTGCCATTGCGTGTCGGGTTTAAATGCATAGCCTTGCGCCACATGACGACGCGCATACAGATCAAGCATTTCCTGCGCGACTTCAAGCACCGCTTCTTTGACTCGACTTTTCTTTTCGTGCCACTCCTGGCCGCCGAGGCGATCCAAAGCGGGTTCCGTTCCCTCCGCGCCGACGTAACGCGTCAGCCGATCCGCCTGGTGGACGGGCACGAATAACTGTCCACCGTTTTCGTATTCCACCGCGAGGTACTCGCGCTCATGTCCATCCAAATTGCGTTGAACCAATCCCACAAAGCGGCCAATGCCATGGTCAATGTGGACCACATAATCGCCTGCCTGTAAATCGGAGTAAACGGTTTCAGGAGTTTCCGCCACCGGTCTTTGCCGCGTGCGCGGTTGCGGCCGCTCCCAGCCGAAGATCTCGGAGTCAGTGATTAAGTGAATAGTGAATTGGGATTGGTCACGCAGGATAAAACCTTCGGAAAGTGATGCTTCGATAAATGAGACTGTTGACGGTTGACCGTTGACAGTCTTCGGTCCATCGTCCGCCGTTTCTTTCCAAAGTTCCTGCAATCGTTCGCTCTGCCGCGAGACGATAATCACCGTTTCATTTCCGGACACCAAAGCGGAGGCGTGATCAATGAACGGTTTCAGCCTGCCGCCAAATCGTTCATCGTGCGAGAAACAGGAGGCGAGGCCCCCCTCACCCCTATCCCCTCTCCCGTCGGGAGAGGGGGACTCAGCCACCGTTGAGTGACCAAGCTCCAAGGCGTTGCACTCGCGGAAGTGATCCAGCATCTCAGGCCAGGTGATATAGGGGATCGGAAAATCCGGCGAGAGCGTGCCTTCCTCGATGCTCTCCTGCCTGAACTTGACCGCCTGCTCTTCCACCTCCGCCACCATACTTTCAACCACGGATAAATCATCCACCAACACGATTGCTTTCTGCGGAAGATAATCAAGCAAACTGGCGGGTTGTTGATGAAGCAACGGAATATGAAATTCGGATATTTGAGATTCGATGTTCGATAATTCGATATTCGACGAAGCGATCTTCGAGTTATCGAGTATCGAATTGCCCTTCGCGATGAACTCTCTCGCCGGCATCACGAGAATCGAATCGAGTGTATCTACTGTTCGCTGGGAGGCTGGATCAAATCTGCGAATCGTTTCGATCTCATCGCCGAAGAAATCCAAGCGGACAGGTAGTTTTTCGGCGGGCGGCCACACATCCAGAATGCCGCCGCGCTGAGAGAATTGTCCCGGCTCGAGTACAGTGTTGACGCGCTCATACCCAATCTCGGACCAACTCCGCATGAGAGTATCGGGTTGCGCGGTCTGACCCGCGCCCAACTTCTTGCAGGCTTTGAGAAAATCGCGGCGCGGCAGTGTACGCGTCATCAAAGCCCGCGCCGAAGCGACGATGATCGGCGGCGTTTCGGGTTTTTCAGCGAACGGCAGATGATACGCCGCGAGCGCGGTCAATGTTTGCAAGCGTTCGCGGCGCGTGGTCACGCCCCAGGCGGCCTGCTCATAGAAAAGCGGATTCGGCTCAGCGAATAAATAGCGCGGCGACTTGGCCCAGAATCCCAACTCATCGAACAGCGACAGTGCATGGTCGGCGCGGTCGGTGACAAGCAGAATGGGCTGATTCAAGTCCTGATGCAATGCGGCCAAGACGGGCAAGCGCGCGGCGCGCGGCAGTCCCAGGCCGGGCTGTTCTTTTCCCGACTGAATTTGCTTCAATAATTCTTTATATTGTGCGAGGGCGCGGATTTTATCGAGGAGGAATTGCATAATGTAAAAAAAGAGAGAACGGCAAGTGCGGCAAACACGCCGACTGCTTACTATTTTCTATCCACTATTCTCTGATCTCACCATTGAACTTATTCATTGCTCGATCCAATCCATTGATCACAAATTCCAGCGCGGCGTCCGCGGCGCGGTCAAGGATGGCGGACAATTCCTTCATTTCTTCTTTCGAGAAATCCTGTAACACATACGCGGCGGGGTCCATTCGTCCGGGCGGACGGCCAATGCCGAGGCGCAGGCGCGCGAAGTCCTTCGTGCCGAGGCGCTCAATAGCCGAAGCAACACCCTTCTGCCCGCCGGGTCCGCCGCCGGGACGCAATCGAATCGTCCCGAATGGAAGGTCAAGGTCGTCGTGCGCGACCAGCAGATTTTCGAGCGGCAGTTTGTAGAAGTTCGCCAGTCCCTGCACTGAGTGACCAGAGAGATTCATGTACGTCTGCGGTTTGGCGAGGATCAACTTGCGACCTTCATAGATCGCATCGGTCACAATCGCCTTGGATTGCAGCTTCATGCCGCGCGCGTTGAGGCGCACCGCGAGGCGGTCAATCAGCATGAAGCCGAAGTTGTGACGATTGTCTTTATATTCGCGGCCCGGGTTGCCGAGGCCTATCAGAAGAAAAGTGTCAGGTGTCATGGGTCAGGTGTCAAGTGCGGCGAAGGCGAAGGAGGATTCCAAAGAAAATAAAGATGCCAGCGATGATCAGCGCGCCGCGTTGGAAATTGACATAGATTTGATTCTGAGTCACCTCGGCGGGGTTGGCTGGAAGCGGCGTCGGAGTAGGGATTGGAATCGTTGGCGGCGCAGCGGAAGTCGGTGTAGCGGCGACCAGGATCGGGGTCGGGATTTGAAGCGCCGGTTGGGATGTTGGAGTCACCGTCGGTGTGGGAGTCGCTTGCGCGGTGTAATTCCGCACCTGCACCGCGACCGTCGCATCCTGATTCGTCCCATCCTGTAGATTGACGCGCAATCGCAAAACATAATCGCCGTCGCTGATTGCCGTTGTATCCCAGGTTGCGATCACACCATTGAAGACAGATTGTGTCCCCGACCAGATCGTGAACCACGTGTCGGTCGTATCGGACGCGTAGGCAAAGGCGACTTCAGCCGAGGCAAAACCGGAGATGTCCGTCGCGCCGGTGATGGCGACCTGTCCCTGCAAGACCTGCCCATCGCTTGGCGATGTGATCACAGGCGTCGCGCCTTGCGCAGAGACGGGAATCGTCAGAACAAAGGCAAGCAATGCAACGGAGCCAATCAAACTTACACGCATCAGAACAGACGCGTCCAATCAATATTGAAGAACGTTCCGCAGGCAAGGACGATGAAGACGATCAACAAAATGAACCCGCATCCAACGCCGGTGCATGAACAGCCGCGGCCAAAACCAAAGCGTCGTTGAAGCCAACCGAAAAGTTTATCGAGCAACAAGAGTTCAAGCAGACCAGTCAAACACCCGGGACGATTGTTTCGCATCACAGCCTCCTTGAAATTTTGAACATTCAAGTCTAACATGAAGCGAAGGCTGGGTCAAATTTTATGGTAAACTCAGGCCAAAGAAAGCCCGGAGAAATTCTTTATGGCCAAATCCCGCGCCGAACAAATGGTTGAACGTCTGCGCTCCATGCAAGCCGCCGCTCCAGACATCGAAGCCTCTGCCATCGTTTCGGTGGACGGTTTGATTATGGCCTCGGCACTCCAGCAAGGCGTGGAAGAAGACCGCGTGTCGGCTATGTCTGCGGCGATGCTCAGCCTCGGTGAACGAATTTCCGGTGAATTGGGGCGCGGCGGACTCGAGCAGGTTTACATCAAAGGCAATGCCGGCGCGATCGTGCTGACCTCCGTTGGACAGGAAGCGGTTCTGACCGCCCTGGCGCGGCAGGAGGCCAAATTGGGCTTGATCTTCCTCGAGATGCGACGCGCTGCCGAAGACCTGGTAAAGCTAGTCGGATGAAAAAGAAGATAAACTTTCAACGCACACACCTGTCCTGCGGACGGCGCAGGCAGTACGCAATCCCCGATGGGGAGGGCTTCAACGCCCTCCCCATCGCCTTTGTATGCCCCACCCCTCCCCTCCCGAACTGAAGGGAGTGGACGGGAGGGGCAAATTTTCGAGAGGTGATTTATGACCACAAAATATTTATTCTTCACAGGCGGTGTTGTTTCATCGGTTGGCAAAGGCGTAACCGCCGCGGCGACCGGGCTTTTGCTCAAAGAACGCGGTTTGAAGGTCGCGGTGCAGAAACTAGACCCATACATCAATGTGGATCCCGGAACGATGAGTCCCTATCAACACGGGGAAGTTTTCGTTTTGGATGACGGCGCAGAAACGGACCTCGATCTGGGTCACTACGAACGATTCATTGACATCCGCCTGAGCCGCGTCAGCAATTTCACCAGCGGACAGGTCTACGCGGAGATCATCAGCAAGGAACGCCGTGGCGATTTCCTCGGCGGGACGATTCAGGTGATTCCGCACATCACCAACGAGATCAAGCGCCGGGTCGGGTTGGTTGCGAAAGAGACCGGTGCGGAGGTGGTGCTGGTCGAGATCGGCGGCACGGTGGGCGACATCGAGTCCCAGCCGTTTCTCGAAGCATTGAGGCAACTCCGCAACGAGGTCGGACGTGAGAACGTGTTCTTCATCCATGTAACGTGGTTGCCCTACATCGGCGCGACCGGCGAACTCAAAACCAAACCCACACAACATTCGGTTGCCGCTCTGCGCTCGATTGGTATTTCACCGAATATGATTATCGCGCGCTCCGATTATCCAATCGAAGACGGCATCTGCGACAAGATTGCGTTGTTCTGCGACGTGGAGAAAAGCGCGGTCGTCCCGATGGTGACCAGCGATGTGCTGTATGAAGTGCCATTGCTTTTAGAGAAAGCCGGCGTCGGTGATTATCTTGTAGACAAATTGAATCTCACCGCCACGCGTAAACCGGATATGAAGCCATGGCAAAAACTGGTGAACAACGTCCGCAAGCCAAAGCCAAGCGTGAAGATCGCGCTGGTTGGGAAATATGTTGAACTGCAGGACGCGTATATGTCCGTGCGGGAAGCGTTGAAACACGCCGCGCTCGCCAATGACGTGGAAGTGGAAATCGGCTGGGTACATTCGGTTGATCTCGAAAAAGATAAAGGCTGGGACATTGTTCAGAGCGCAGACGGGATTATTGTTCCCGGTGGATTCGGTTCGCGCGGCATCGAGGGAAAGATTATGGCGGCGCGTTATGCGCGCGAAAAGAAAGTGCCGTATCTGGGTCTGTGCCTGGGAATGCAATTGATGTGCATCGAATTTGCGCGCAATGTTCTTCAACTTGAAGATGCCAATTCAACGGAGTTCGATCGCTCCAGCGAACATCCGGTCATTGATTTAATGATTGACCAGCGCGCCATCACTGACATGGGCGGGACGATGCGCCTCGGACTCTACCCATGCGTTTTACAAAAAGGAACGAAGGCCGCCGCGGCTTACGGCGTTCCGCAAGTGGATGAACGCCATCGTCATCGCTTTGAATTCAACAACGCCTACCGCGAGCAATTCGAGAAAGCCGGAATGGTTTTCTCTGGCATGTCACCGGACGGAAAATTGGTTGAGATTTCCGAACTAGCCGATCATCCCTACATGGTCGGGAGTCAATTCCACCCTGAGTTTTTGTCGCGACCGATGAGGCCGCATCCGCTGTTTGTAGGGTTGATGAAAGCGGCGAAGGAGAGAGGAAAGAAGTAATCAGTGATCAGTAATCAGTGATCAGTGATCGGTAAGCAGTGTAGAGTAAGTAGACTCTCGGAGCCTCGATGATTTCGGAGTTTAGTTTCCAAATCCCTTCGGCACCTCAGCGTAAACCCCTCGCATATCTTCGGGCAGAGCGGATGCCAGCACAAACATCAAACGGTCGGTCAAGGCCAAAGGCGTTTCATCGGGCTTTGGCAAAAGCGGTGGAAGAAATGTAACAGCCACGCGCGCCCGGTGCGGAAAACGCGCAAAAAAGCGATCAACGCCCACCAAGGTCATTGGCACAATCGGACAATTGGCTTCGATTGCAAGGCGCGCAGTTCCCGTCTTGGCAACGCCCAGTCCCCCGCCTTTTGAACGCGTCCCTTCCGGAAACATGCCAAGAGTTTGATTGTGATCCAGCACTTTGCGCGCATGGCGCAACGCCCACGCGTCCTTTTCGCCGCGATAGACCGGGAACGCGCCGAAGTTGCGGAATAGAATATCAATCAACGGGAATTTGAATAACTCCGCCTTGCCCATGAAAAAGATGGGGCGCGGCAAAGCCAGCTGCATCGGAAACACATCGAAATTCCCGACGTGATTCGAGGCGACGATCACCGCGCCGTCCATCGGGAAATGCTCAAGCCCGTGCACTTCCATGACCATGAACAAGCGGAAGATATGATCCAGGAGCCAAACCGTAAACTTGCGCAAAGGCGTGGCGTGAAAATAAAAAGCCTTCCGGTCGCGCGGATCGAATTCAACGGATTCGGATAAGTTCAAGACTAATTCTCCAAACGGTTTGCGATTATACTAGCAAGGTACGTCATTGCGAGCGAGCGAAGCGAGCGTGGCAATCTCCGGGTTGTGCAAGAAGATTGCTTCGGGGAAGAACACCCCTTGCAACGACACCCAGCAACATTAACCCCAGGAGTCATAAATGGACACCACGATTGAAAGCATCTCAGCCCTTGAAATTCTTGATTCGCGCGGCAACCCAACTATTGAAGTCGAGGTCATGCTGGCAGACGGCGCATGGGGACGCGCAGCGGTTCCCTCGGGCGCATCTACGGGAGAGCACGAAGCCCTCGAAATGCGTGATGGCGATAAGAAACGCTATCTTGGCAAAGGCGTGACAAAGGCCGTCGCCAATGTCAACGGTCCGATTGCAGAGGCGCTTTTCGGCTGGGACGCGGCGGAGCAAAAAGCCATAGATGCAGAATTAATTAAATTAGACGGGACCCCGAACAAGTCGAAGCTGGGTGCGAATGGAATTCTCGGAGTCAGCCTGGCAGTGGCGAAGGCCGCGGCAAATTCATTTGGTCTGCCTTTATATCGTTATCTCGGAGGGGTATACGCGCACGTCCTGCCCGTCCCGATGATGAACATTCTCAACGGCGGCGTTCACACAAATTGGCAATCCACTGATATGCAGGAGTTTATGGTGATGCCGCTCGGCGCGCCGACATTTGCAGAGGGACTGCGCTGGGGCGCGGAAATTTATCACGCGTTGAAATCTGTATTGAAAGAAAAAGGTTATGCAACGCTGGTCGGCGATGAAGGCGGATACGCTCCCGCGCTCAAAGCCAACAACGAAGCGATTGAAGTGATCCTCGCCGCGATCGAGAAGGCAGGTTTCAAAGTTGGGCGCGGAAAAGATGTGGCGATCGCGCTCGACCCGGCCGCATCCGAATTATATGAAGAAGATTCAAAAATGTATAATCTTCGCAAAGAAGGAAAAAAATTGACGGGCGAGCAAATGGTTGAGTTCTGGGGAAAGTGGATCAAGGATTATCCGATCGTTTCACTTGAGGACGGACTCGCTCAGGATGATTGGGATTCGTGGAGATTGCTAACGAAGACTCTCGGCGACAAAACGCAAATTGTCGGGGACGATTTGCTGGTCACGAACCCCGAGCGGGTTCGGCGCGCCATCGAAGCGGATGCCGCCAACGCGCTACTCGTCAAAGTGAATCAAATCGGAAGCCTGACTGAAACAATCGAAGCGGTTGAAATTTGTCAGCGCGCAGGCTGGCGCGCGGTTACCTCACACCGCTCCGGCGAAACCGAAGACGCGACGATTGCAGATCTGGCTGTTGCATTGAACACGGGCCAAATCAAAACCGGCGCGCCGGCGCGCTCGGACCGAGTTGCAAAATACAATCAATTGCTTCGCATTGAGGCTGAACTTGGCGAGGAAGCAAAATATGCGGGATGGGATGCGTTGAAACAGAAATAGCAAAAAAACTCCTGTCGAAATTCGATTCGATGGGAGCATTATTTTCGGGAGGAACACATGTCAAGTACAAAAGATATCGAACGTTACCTTGCCAATCGGCAAAAGGAAATTGATGGGGCGGCGATGTATCTTGCTTTGGCCGAATCCGAGAAACAGCCGCCGATGGCGGAAGTTTATCGCAAACTCGCGGCCAGCGAACAAAAACACGCTACAGCATGGGAGAAAAAACTCGCGGACCTGGGCGCCAGGATTCCGCCACGCAGAATCTCATGGAGAACCACAATCATGATCTGGCTGGCGAGGCGATTTGGTCCGCAATTCGTTTTGCCGACCCTCACTGCCAATGAACGCGCGGATAGTCAGGCATATGATGGTCAGCCTGAAACCGAGGCCGAAGAATTTTCAACCGACGAAAAGTCTCATGCGCGATTGCTTGCAATGGCGTCGCAATCAACGAGCGGCATCCCAGGCGGAACGGTTGCTCAACTGGAGGGACGTCACCGCGCCAGCGGAGGCAACGCTCTACGCGCCGCGGTGTTAGGCGCGAACGACGGGCTTGTCTCCATTTTAAGTCTCACAATGGGCGTAGCAGGCGCCACCAACTCAAATACCGATGTTTTGATCGCGGGGCTGGCGGGTTTGCTGGCAGGCGCAGGGTCCATGGCACTGGGCGAATGGCTGTCTGTGCAAAGTTCGCGCGAACTATATGAACACCAGATCAAGATCGAGGCAGAGGAAATCACGGAAAGCCCGGAAGAGGAGTTGGAGGAGCTGACTCTCATCTACCAATCAAAAGGTTTGCCTGAAGGCCGCGCGAGAGAATTGGCCTCGCACATGATGGAGGATCAGACTCATATTCTGGACACACTGGCTCGTGAAGAGTTAGGTATTGACCCGGAGGAATTAGGCGGGTCCGCGTATGAAGCGGCTTTCACCTCCTTCTTTTTGTTTGCGGTCGGCGCGATCTTCCCAATCTTTCCATATCTCTTTTGGGGCGGGGCTTTAGCGATTTATCTGAGTTTGGCGATCAGCGGGCTGGGACTTTTCATCATTGGCGCGGCAATTACTCTTATGACCGGCCGGGGAGTCTTATACTCAGGATTTAGACAGGTTTTAGTGGGGTTAGCCGCGGCGGGATTGACTTACGGGGTTGGCAAACTGATCGGCATATCTGTTAGTTAAATATTCCTAATCAGGCCTCGCATAAAAAGCGAGGCCTGATTGCATTAAAATATTGTCAAACTACTTGACAAACTTTTTTTCCGTGCTATCATTTACATGAAATCCCATTCATTCTTATCAGGAAAATACGAGTTGAGCACTTTTTTCACGCCAATCCCGGCCCAGCATGTAAAAAGTCTTAACAAACACGTGGCTCTGGATTTAATCCGTTTCACACCGGGTGGAATTTCGCGAGTTGAACTTGCTCAACGCATGTCACTCACGCGTGCGGCTGTGACCTCCATCGTTAATGATCTGATTTCAAACGGAATTATCCGAGAGGCGGAAAGCCGATCGGTCAACAGCGGGCGTCCTCCTGTGATTCTGGAAATCCACCCGGAGCGGGGATATGTAGCAGGCATTGATATGGGGGCCACTCATCTCTCGGCCATAATTGCCAATTTGGCCACACATGTAATCAAGGAAAAGGAAGTTCCTTTCGACATTTCCAAAGGGCCGGACATTTGTATCGCTCAAGCCAATGAATTATTGAGCGAATTACTCACTGCCAGCGGCCTTGTTCTGGCCGATCTTGTTGCGATTGGCGTAGGCGTACCCGGCCCGATTGTGGCCGAGGCCGGAATGGTCTTGGCGCCCCCGATTATGCCGGGGTGGGATCGGTTTCCCATCCTGGAAACGTTGGAAAAACTTTGGAAACGTCCTGTCTCGCTCAACAATGATGCAGAATTGGGCGCGCTGGGTGAATGGGCTTGCGGCGCAGGGCGCGGTCAGAAGAATCTAGCATACATCAAAGTGGGAACCGGGATCGGGTCGGGTATTTTACTAAATGGTGAAATTTATCGCGGCGCGACAGGTTCCGCCGGTGAAGTCGGTCATCTTACGATTGACGAGAACGGTCCGCTTTGTACCTGCGGTAACCGAGGCTGTTTGGAAGCCATTGCCGGTGGAAAGGCAATTGCACTTCAGGCTCAGGATGCTGTTCGGAACGGACAGCGCACACAATTAAACACAATCGCGCCGCCTGAAAATATCTCCGCGAAGGATGTGGCCGCCGCCGCACGCCGCGGAGATTTGCTTTCCCAGCAAATCCTTTCGCAGGCGGGCGATCATCTGGGTGTGGCGATTGCGGGTCTTGTTAATCTATTTAATCCGGGAATGGTCATCGTGGGGGGTGGCGTCGCGCAAATCGGAGATTTGTTCCTCGAGCCTGTCAGAAAAGCGGTCCAGAAACGGAGCCTGCCGGCGGCCGCGCAGGCAGTTCGAATCACAACTGCCTTGCTGGGCAGGCGTTCATCGTGTATGGGCGCGGTTATTCAGGCGGTTTCTATTGCATTACACCAAACTGCCGAAAACAAGTCGTCTTTGTTGGTAGTGGAAGAAACTGAAACCAGAATGGCTAAAGTATAATAATTTATAAGCGGGTGCTATCCCAGAAAAGAGGTAACTATGGCGAGCGTAACTTATGACAATGTCACCAAAAAATTTGGGGACGCAGTGGCCGTTGACAATCTAAACATCCACGTGGATGACAAGGAGTTTCTCGTCCTGGTGGGTCCATCGGGCTGTGGCAAGACGACAGCCCTGCGATGCCTCGCTGGGCTCGAGGAAATCAGCGACGGCAGGATTCTGATCGGCGACCGGGTGGTCAACGATGTGGCGCCGAAGGATCGCGATATCGCAATGGTCTTCCAGTCATACGCCCTCTACCCTCACTTATCGGTGTATGACAACATGGCATTCGGTCTCAAGCTCCGCAAAGTGAACAAGGATGTGATCAAAAAGCGGGTCGAAGAAGCCGCGGATATCCTCGGCATCACTGATTTATTGAATCGGAAACCCCGCCAGCTTTCCGGCGGACAGCGCCAGCGCGTTGCCGTGGGACGTGCGATTGTGCGTGAGCCTAAGGTTTTTCTTTTCGACGAGCCACTCTCCAACCTCGATGCAAAGTTGCGCGTCCAGATGCGTGCCGAGATCAGCAAATTACATCAACGCCTCGAGACCACATTCATTTATGTGACCCACGATCAGACCGAAGCCATGACCATGGCGACGCGCATCGCAGTCATCAACAAAGGCAAGCTACAACAACTCGATACGCCTCAGAATTTATACGACAGCCCGGCCAACCTGTTTGTGGCAGGCTTTATTGGCTCCCCTGCTATGAACTTCTTCCCGGCAAAACTTCGCAAAGACAACGGCAGGCTGATCGTTGACACAGGCGACTTCATTGTCCCCATCCCCGCGGACCGTTCCAAGGTCTACGCATCGCACACAGACAAAAGCGTCATCTTCGCCATTCGCCCGGAGAACATTCACGATGCCGCTTTTCTCCCGCCGAACATCCACGCGGAAAAAGTCGAGGCCAAAGTGGATGTCACCGAATTAATGGGCAATGAAATTTTTCTATACCTCCTTAGCGGCAAAAATACCTTTGTTGCACGCGTCGACCCGCGCTCGCAACTGCGCGTGGGGAATCAGACACAGGTCGCGTTCGACATGGACAAATTCCATATCTTCGATGCGGAAACTGAACAGGCCATTCGCTAACGCATCGTTCAGGACAAAGGAGGTGATGCCGCTTTATATGGTTAGTCAATGCTGATGATTTTTTGTATTCAGAAAGCCAAAATATTTCAAGGAGAATAAGAGAATGAACAAGAAACTGTTCGCGCTATTCAGCGTCCTGCTGATTGCCGCGTTCGCACTTTCGGCCTGCGGCCCAAAAGCCACCCCCGTCTCCACAGCGCCGGTGGAAATCACCCTCTGGCACGCGTATGGCACAGGCTCCGCGGAAGAGACTGCACTGACCAAGGTCCTCGCGCAAGCCGCAACTGACATGCCAGACATCAAGATCAATGTGCTCCAGGTTCCATTCAATGATATTTTCAACAAGTACCGCACGGATGTTGCCGCGGGCGCTGGACCCGATCTGTTCGTCGCCCCGAACGACTCCCTCGGCGATGATGCTCGCAACGGTCTGCTGGCCGACATCACCGATCTTGCAAAAGGCAAGCTCGACAATTACAGCAAACTGTCCATTGACGGCATGACCGTGGACGGCAAACTGTATGGCATCCCTGAGTCTCTCAAGGCAGTCGTCTTCTGGTACAACAAAGACATGCTTCCCACTCCACCTGCCACAACAGATGATCTCAAGGCCCTCATGGAAGGCGGCACGCCGATTTCCATCAGCTACGGTTGCTACCATGACTTCGGCTTCTTCGGCGCTTTCGGCGGCAAGATCTTCGATGACAACTGGAAGGTTATCGCCGATCAGGGCACAGGCGTGACCGATGCCATGACCTACCTGAACAGCCTGTATCAGATCTCCAAGAAGAATGGCTGGCCCAAGAATGATAGCGATGGCCTCGCACCCTTCACAGAAGGCAAGATGGCCGCCATCACCAACGGCAACTGGGCGATGAATGATTACCGCAAGGCTCTCGGCGACAAACTGGGTGTGGCTCCCCTGCCCAAGGGTCCTGCTGGCCCGGCGACTCCTTTCCTCGGCGTTGATGGCTATTACTTCAATCCGAACGGCCAGAACAAAGATGCCGCTCTCAAAGTCGCGCTTTATCTGACTGGCAAAGCCGCTGAGACCACAATGATGACCGACGCCGGTCATGCGCCTGCCCGCACGGATATTGAAGTGACCGATCCATTGATGAAGGACCTGCTTAAAGCCTTCAACACCGGCTCCTACATCCGCCCGCAGGTTCCGCAACTCGGCCTCTACTGGTCTAACTTCTGCGGTGACAGCGATGTTTACGAGAAGGGCGTTGATCCTGCTGAGTGGGTCAAGACCGCTACCGCAAACGCCAATAAGTAAGTCTCATTAAATTGCGGAGGCGAACAGGTTGATCTGTTCGCCTCCGTCCCTTTAGAATATCGAACCGCGATAACCAAGGAGAAGATTATGGCGACCACTTCCATGAAGATGACGAGTATGCCCAAGCGAGGAAAGCAGGGTTTCACTCGTAGAGCATTACTTCCATACATGTATCTGGTTCCCGCGTTCGCCGTCATGGCAGTGATCACATTCTATCCCCTGATATTTCAAGTGATCATTTCATTCACCGATTTTCAGACAAAAGACCTGCTCAAACAACTAGCCTCGCCAAATCTACACCAGATCGGCCTCAAGAACTACATTGACATCATTACAGGCGGTTTGCCTGTTCAAAATTTCGAGTTCTTCCGGGTTCTCACCTACAACTTCTGGTGGGCAATTACCAACGTGGCCGTCCACGTGCCTGCCGGAATTTTAATTGCGGTTGCCCTCAACACACAGGGACTGTGGTTCAAGCGGATTTATCGTGCAATTTATGTCTTGCCTGTTGTTGTTCCTCCGCTGGTCGTGGCGACAGTCTGGCGGAATATTTTCAACGAGCAATATGGCGCGATGAACCAGTTTCTAACTTGGGTGGTTCATTTATTTGGTTCCACGCAGGTGATTCACTTGCGGTGGCTCGAGGAATACACGCCGCCGATTCCATGGCTTTTACCGAACGGCCCCCTGCCTCTCGCGTACTACGCCATGATGATCGCCAATTTCTGGCTCGGCTGGCCCTTCATGACTCTTGTGGCGACCGGTGCGCTTCAAAGCATACCCAAAGACCTTTATGAAGCAGCGTCCATTGACGGAGCCTCCAGCCCCCAGCAGTTCTGGAATATCACGGTTCCGTTGATTCGCCCGGCGATGGTGCCGGCGGCCATTTACGGTTTCACCCTTTCTTTCAACCTGTTCAACTTCGTATATTTCATGACAGGCGGTGGTCCTGCGCGCTCCACAGAAATCCTCGTCACATTTGCATATGACCTGGTTCGCAATCTGCGTTTATATGGAGTGGCCGCGGCCTTCGCTGTAATTGTCTTCTTCGTCGCCCTGGTTGTATTCCTGATTACTAACCGCATCACGCGCGCAACCGAGTCCTATGCGGAGGCTTGAGATGTCTACGTACAAAGAAACAACCAAAAGCAAAAACCTGATCGTGCGCTTCCTGAATATGAACACCTCCGGAGAAGTCGGCGGGCGCGAATTTCCGCTTTGGAAACAAATCCTCATGCAGTTGCTGGCTTTATTTATCACTGCTGAGGTGATGTTCCCGATCATGTATGTGATCACCATGTCGCTCAGCTCGAAGACCACACGGCCTTCAAGCCTGGAGTTGTTCCCGAAAGAAATATCCTTTGTTGCTTACCAACAAGTATTGGATCACCCAACCGGCAACCCGGTCACCTTCATCGAACTGTTGCGAAATAGCTTCCTGCTTTCTGTTGGCGTTGGGTTAACCGCTCTTCTGATTGCGGTGAGCGCTGCTTACGCCTTCTCCCGCTTCAAATTCAAACTGCGCCAGGTTTTGATGGTGCTGGTTTTCGTTCCTCTGCTGATGCCCGCCATCGGTCTCTCGACGCCGCTTTACTTGCTTTTGAACAGCTTTCGGTTTGTAGACTGCGGGCAAGGAATCACTGCCTTTTATCCAATCACAAGTTGCGCGGCGGGCGTCACCGGCAAACTGATCTTCAACTTGCGCGACTCACTTTTCGGCGTTGGCATTGCCATGATCGCAGGCGCATTGCCCTTCGCAGTTTGGAATCTCAAAGGCTATCTGGATACGATCCCCAAGGAACTCGAAGAGGCTGCCATGATTGACGGCGCGGATCCGAATCAGGTCTTCTTTCAGATCGTTCTCCCCCTCGCCGTTCCGCAACTGGCCGTCACTTTCTTCCTTGGTTTCATTGGCCACTGGCAGGAGTTCGCGCTTCCGTGGCTTTTCCTCAGCCAGCCGAAGGATTACACACTCTCGATGACCCTTTACAACATGACCGGCCAGTATGCCAACAGCATTCCATGGAATCGCTTCGCGGCGATGGCCGTCATCGTAGCCCTCCCGGTGGCGATCATATACGTTGCCCTCCAAAAACAAATCGTCAGCGGCCTGACGTCAGGCGCAGTCATAGGATAAAACCAAGAGGGGCGGTCGGACAGGCCGCCCCGAATTTTTGTGCCATGCTCAGGCGATTCTTCCTCCTCATCCTGACTCTCCTCGCCGCATGCGTTCCAACGGGACCTCAAGCGGCTTCCGTTTCGACAAATTCATCCAATGCCGAGGCCGCTTCGCGTCCCTGGTGGCGAGATGCAGTCTTTTACGAAATCTTCGTTCGCAGCTTCTACGACACAAACGGCGACGGCATTGGCGATTTCAATGGAGTCGCCGCAAAACTGGATTATTTGCAAGACCTCGGCATCACGGGCATCTGGTTAATGCCCATTAACCCTTCGCCTTCCTATCATGGCTATGACGTGACCAATTACTACAACGTCAATCCTCAATATGGCACAATGGATGACTTCAAACACGTATTGAACGAAGCGCACAAACGCGGCATTCACGTCATTATTGATCTTGTTCTCAATCACACTTCCAGCCAGCACCCATTTTTCGTTGATGCAAATAACAGCCCAGACTCAAAATATCGAGACTGGTATGTCTGGTCAGACGCCGATCCCGGCAACAACTGGCATCCAGGAAAAGCCGGTTACTACTACGGCCTCTTTTGCGATTGTATGCCGGACTTGAACTATCGCAATCCTGAAGTGACCGCACAGATGGAAAACGTCGTCCGCTTCTGGCTGAAGGATGTCGGCGTAGACGGTTTCCGCGTGGACGCGGCCAAGCATTTGATCGAGGATGGCAAGCAGACCGAAAACACGCCCGCCACCCATGAATGGTACAAGAATAACTTTTATCCCTCGTACAAAGCAGATGACCCAAACGCGTACGCCGTCGGTGAAGTCTATGGCGCGGGCGCGGCGCTGGTCAAATCTTACACCGACAACCAACTCGATCAGGTCTTCAACTTCGAGATGGCCAGCGGATTCGTCAACAGCGCCGCGGGCGGGTCGAACAGCGGCGTAAACAGCGCCATCAAGTTTTCGTTGAAGGACATGTCAAATTTCGACTTCGCCATTTTCCTCACCAACCATGATCAAAACCGTGTCATGAGCGTTTTGAACGGCGACGTAAACAAAGCCAAAGTCGCCGCGGCGCTCATGCTCACATCGCCTGGCACACCGTTCATTTATTATGGCGAAGAAATTGGGATGCAAGGCAAAAAACCGGATGAAGATATTCGCCTGCCCATGCAATGGTCAGCGGAGGCCAGTGCGGGCTTCACCCTGGGCGCGCCCTGGCGCGCGCCCTTCGCCGATTACACGACCGTCAACGTCGCCGCGGAGCAAAGCCATCCCGATTCTCTCTTCACGCTCTATAAAACGTTGATCCATTTGCGCAAGCAACACCCTGCTCTGCACAGCGACATCATCGTTTTGCCAGATGCTCACAACCCCGCGCTCTTTGCAAGCCTGCGCTCTGTCAAGAGTGAAACCATCCTGGTGCTGATTAATTTGGGCGGGTCGCCTGTCAGCGATTACTCTCTCTCGCTTGATGCCAGTTCAATCGCGGCGGGCACATATCAACCATCAGCGTTGATAGGGGTCGCGGCGGCGTCCCCGCTCCGTGTCAACGCGGGCGGCGGCTTTACAGATTTCAAGCCCCTCGCCGAAATCCCGCCTTTCTCGATCAACATATATCAACTTAATCCATAAATCAATCAACGAGGGCCAACGATGCATACACCAAAATGGGTCACCGATTCCATCTTCTATCAAATCTTCCCCGACCGTTTTGCAAAATCGGAACGCGTACCCAAACAGGGATTAAATCTGGAAGCGTGGGATACGCCGCCCACGACTCACGGCTTCAAGGGCGGCGACCTGCGCGGCGTGACCGAACATCTTGATTACCTCAAAGACCTCGGCATTAACGCCATCTACTTTACGCCGGTATTTGCTTCCGCCTCCAATCATCGCTATCACACCTATGACTATTACAACGTGGATCCGCTCCTCGGCGGCAACGATGCACTGCGCGAGTTGCTCGATAAAGCGCATAAAAAAAACATCCGCGTGGTGCTCGACGGCGTATTCAACCATGCCAGCCGCGGCTTCTGGCAGTTTCATCATACGCTCGAAAACGGCGCGGCTTCACCGTATGTAGATTGGTTTCACTTTGATCCCGATCGCCTGTATGGCAAAAAACACTGGGGGGCCTATCCCTCGCCGCATGAACAACACCTCATTCAACAGGAAGGTAGTTTCAAAGCCATCGGATATCAAGGCTGGTGGAATCTTCCCGCGCTTCCCAAATTCAACACCAACACGCCCGCGGTGCGCGAATTTATTTTCGGCGTGGCCGAGCATTGGGTCAAATTCGGCATTGACGGCTGGCGGCTGGATGTTCCCGGCGAGATTGACGACGATTCGTTCTGGCGGGAATTTCGCCGACGCGTGCGCGCCATCAATCCTGAGGCTTACATCGTCGGGGAGATCTGGCACGACGCGCGACGCTGGCTTCAGGGCGATCAATTCGACGCCAGCATGAATTATCTCATCACCGCCGCGTGTCTCAGTTTCTTCACCGGCAAACATCTTGACCTGCACGAGACTCTCAAAGCGGGCGGATATCAAAACATTGTCCAACCGATTGATGCAAATGAATTCGCCAATCGGATCGATTCGATTCTGGGGATGTACAAACCGGATGTGACGCGCGTGCAACTCAATCTGCTTGACAGCCATGACACGCCTCGTTTCCTGACCTGTGCCGGGCACGACCTCAACAGCCTCAAACTCGCCCTGACGTTTCTGCTCACCTACCCCGGCGCGCCGTGCATTTTCTACGGAGACGAGATCGGTCTTTCCGGGCGGCATGACCCCGAATGTCGTCGGTCTTTCCCGTGGGACGAAAGCAAATGGAATCACAACCTGCGCGATTTCGTCAAAGGCCTGATCAAACTTCGCAAGTCACATAAAGCCCTGCGCTGGGGCAAATTCGAGCGACTTTATGCCAATGACGGGGTTTACATTTTCAAACGGACCCGCGCGGAGGAAGCAATCCTCGTCGCGCTGAACGCGGCTGAAGCGGCGCGCAAGGTTGATTTGACGGCATCCGCTTCGAGTCAGGGCAAGACGCGGGTTCTCCTCGGCGAGGTGGGAATCGAAAAAGAGAATAAAAGTATCCGGGTAACGATCCCGCCGCGCAGTGGTGTGGTTTTGAAAATCTGAAACAAGTATCGCTTTTTGTATCACAACATATATCGAAAAAAGCCTTAGACTGACGTCTATTCTCTGCTTTAATGTGGGCATCAGCGGAGTCTGCTCTGAAGAATGGAGGAAGCCATGAGCGAATCGCAACAGGAAGTCCTGGCAAGAATTTTGGAAGGTCTGAAGAGCGAAGACTCAACAGATCGCCTTGCCGCCATCCACGAACTTGGTCGCATCAACTACAGCAGCGCAGCCATCCTGGCGGAATTGGAACGACTGGCGCTTAAGGGGCCAAAGGCGGTTCGCCAGGCGGCGTTGGAAGCGCTCGACTCGAAGGTCAGCCAATATATACGTTCGCAGACATTGAAACATTTAAACCCCAATGAACGACTCGTAATCCTGGCGGAATTAGAGGATTGGGAAGAACAGGGATTAATCCAGCACGAGCAGGCGGAAGTTTTGGCGCGGCGCTATGACTTCAGCCGTAAGCCCATCGAACCCGAAAAATCCGTTGCGCCTGAGAGCATAAGGCCCACCAATGCGCCGGCACCCAGGGCTGCCTCTAAACCTGAGCCTGCGAAGATTCAACCCAAAGCGCCAACGCTTGCTGAATCTGCCGCGCCGCGCCTCACACTCACCGAACGGCTTCTTAGTCAGACCAGCATCAATATCTTTTTATATCTGGGCGCCTTCCTCGTAATCGGCGCCGCGGCAATTTTGGCGGCCCTTGTAGCCTCGACGCGACTCCCCATCCTATTGGGAGTCACCCTTCTCTTCGCGGCTGGGGCCGTCGCGATCAGAAAGCGTCTGCCGCAACCGAGTTTCACACTTTTTATTGTTTTCTCCTTTCTGCTTCCAATTGACGCAAATGTAATTTCGCAATCGCTCCATCTAGAGGGGCGGGCGGAAAGCGGATACTGGGCGGCGGTCTTTTTCACGATGGCCGTCATCTGGGGAGCCGCAACATGGTTCTATACCTCGCGGCTGTTCAGTGTCGCGGCCTTTGCATCGCTGACTCTGGCTTTTCTGAATTTTGGTGAAATTTTCGATGCGGCTGTCAACTGGAACCTTTTCAGCGTCGTTCTTAGCAACCTGATCGGCCTCCTGGGCGTCCGCGTCCTCAAGACGTGGAAAGACAACAAGTTCGCACTCCCTTTATTTTTTGCCGCACAGATCACACAGTTGATAATTTTGTTTATTTCCTTCGCGTCTGTGACGGTGAATCTGTTCTTCGATTCACCAACCCCGGCGGATTGGCTGACAAGTGGATTGACCTGGTTTGCCTCCGCCTCCTTCTACGCCTGGAGCGGAGCGCTGATCCCATTCGCTCTCTTCCCCTGGGCCGCCGCGGCCTCTCTGCTTCCCGTCTCGTGGTTAATGCTCAAATTCTTCAATGCCTCCAATTCTGTTCAAATCATCGGTCTATGGATTTGGGGCACACTTTTTGCTTCGGCCAGCGAATTTTTGTTTCGCAGAAAATCAGAATATTTGCAACACTTTAGCGCGCCTGCATTGTTGGGGTCTTTATCTCTATTCCTGGTCTCTGGAGTATGGGGATTGTTCGAGGACGTTTCCTACGGCTTTGCCTGCCTGATGGGAACTGCTGTCGTGTACACGATTCTTATGGTCCGTCGCCCGCGCGCGTATATTTGGTTCGGCGCATTGCTGGCAGGTCTGGCGGGGTATTTCACATTCTTCAATTTGCCGCTTATGGAACGAACGCACATTGAGGCGGCCTATCAATTTTTGGGCGCGGCTCTATTGTTAACAGTCCCCGAGCTGGCATTCCGATCTCCATTTAGTTCAAAACAGCCGTGGCGTTGGCCGCCGCTTACTATCGGGATAATTACAGCGTTTACGAACATCCTGGCAATATTTGCACAATCTCAAGATCCGAAAACATCCGCGATTGTCTTCGGTTCGTATGCGATCTTGTCCGCGCTGTACGCTTTACACTTCAAATCCCCCAACATAGGATATCTTGCTACTGCATTCACGGCAATTTCGATAGAATATGCACTTCAATATTTTCACTTTAGTTCGTGGGTCGCGGTATTTACCGGCCTTGCTGTTCTCTATTTTGTCAGCGGATATTTTCTCCGAAAAGAGAAAACCCAGGGCTGGGGAAGCATGCTCCGCATCAGCGGACTGGCCCTGGGCGCGATCATTTCATTGCTATCTTTGATCGCGCTTGAGCCGGGGAGCGGATGGTACGCGCTTGGCGTCGGCGGGCTGTTTATCTTTGAGACCTATCTTCGCCGCGCCGACCGGATGGAATCCAGCGGCTTGATTTTCTTCAGCATCGCCTCCATCCTCATTCTCAGAGATTTCAAAATCTACACACTGACCTATCACCTGTTGAGCGCCAGCCTGCTATGGCTCGGCGCGGACCTGATCTTCTCGAGGACTCTCAACCCGCGCCGCGTTGCAGGTCTCACTCGCGCTGTCGGCGGCGGGATTGCCATATTGAACGGGCTTCTTCTGCTTGTGCCGAATTTTTCGAGCGCAAGCCAGGGCGCATTCTGCTATGGCGCTTACGCGGCTTTCTTCGCGCTCTATGCCATAATTTATCGCCAGCCCAATCTTGGCTACGCTACTACAACATCCATCGCGCTGAGTAGCCTTTATTCATTGGAATATTCATCGCATCTTGATCAATGGCTTCCAGTTTTTACCGGCCTGGCCTTCCTGTATTTTGCCGCAGGACTCCTCCTCCGATTAAAAAAGGAGGGTCTTTGGGGAATGATGTTGCGCACCAGCGGCTTGATCCTCGGCATCCTTCTTTCCATAACCGCGTTGCTCACATTCAAAGCGACCGCGGGTTGGTATGTGCTGGTCATCGGCGCAATGGCTGTGGTTGAAGTATTCGTCCGTCCAGACGACCGTCTGGAAGCAGGCGGCCCATTCCTATTTAGCATCGCGACGGTTCTCATTCTGCATGATTTCGATGTCACTGCTTTTGTTTATACTCTCCTAAGTATCAGCCTCATTTGGCTTGGCGCGGATTTGATTTATGCGCGAGTACTCCCAAGGCGACGGCTGGCTTTGTTCACTCGCCTGGTGGGCGGAGCCGCGGCTGTTCTGAATGGATTGATCCTGCTGGCGTTCGCAAAGCCGGAACAATCCGCGATTTGTTTTGGAGCATACACAATCTTCTTTGCGGTCTATGCCTGGTTCTATCGCAAACCGCTTTTGGGATATGCCGCGACCGCTTCGTTCCCACTGAGCGCCTTTTTTGAACTGCGCTATCTGCATCAGCATAACTGGCTTTATACGATCGTCGCGATCGCGGGTTTGTACTACGCGTTCGGCTATTTTCTACGCCGCCGCGCAAACGCTGAGAACTGGAGCCGGATGTTATTGTTCAGCGCCCTTGGGCTGGGAGTCATTAACTCGCTCAGCGCGCCGCTTCAAGCGGGGTTGGAAGCGGCTATCCCCGTCTCCATCGCGGCTACATTATTCGCAATAGAGGCCTTCGCCCGCCGCAACGTCTGGCTGGGATTCCCCGTGAATTTGTTATATCTTGAAAGTTATTACTTAATTCTGGTGTGGCTCAAAGTGGATCAACCGCAATATTTCTCGATGGGCGCGGCGATCTTGGGAATGTTAATGCATTACTTGCTCACGCGCGCGGGAAGCAAAACCGGGGCGTTCCTGACCGGCATGTTTTCACAATTGACCTTGCTCGGCACAACTTATATACAGCTCTATGCAACGGAAAAACTCGGATACTTTGTCGTGATCTTTTTTCAGGCATTGGCCGTGCTGATCTACGGCATCATAGCGCGTTCACGCAGTTTGGTGATCGCGCCCATCGTTTTCATCGTGCTGTCGGTCTTCACAGTGATCTACGGCGCGCTGAAAGGAATCTCGACGGTTATTCTGATCGGTTGCACAGGCATTGTTTTACTTTTGCTTGGCATCCTGACAGTCGTGTTGCGGGAACGCATCATAAAGATCGGGGCGCGGCTAAATGATTGGAGCGCATAAAAGAGAACGACCAACCGCATGGGTTGGTCGTTTAAATTATTTCCATGTTGCTTTTACGAGTTCCGGCAAAATCTCACCCGACCTGCCTTGTAAAAAATAATCCGCTTTCGGAGTCAGCGGGGTAGGCTCTGCATTGATCTCGATGATGACCGCGCCGCGATTACGAGCGGCATGCGCCAGTGACGCCGCGGGCTGGACAACGCCCGATGTTCCAATTGAAAAGAAGACTTCGCTATTACGCGCGGCTTCGACTGCCGCTTCCAACTCGGACCTCGGGAGGGCCTCGCCAAACCAAACGACATGCGGCCTGAGCATTCCACCACAGACCGGGCAGCGCGGGACTTCGGCTTCATCGTCATCCCATTCATCTGCAAAAGTGTAACAGTCCGCGCAACGGACGCGTTGAATATTTCCATGCAGTTCGATCACGCGCGGGCTTCCTGCGAAGCGATGCAAGCCATTCACATTTTGGGTAATCAACGTGAATTCTGAAAAGTGCTTCGACATTTCCACGAGCGCATAATGCCCGGCGTTAGGACGCACGCCTTTGATGGCTTCGCGCCGCCACGCGTACCAGTCCCATACAAGTTTTGGGTCGCGGCGAAAGGCCTCCGGCGACGCTAAATCTTCCGGCTTGTATTGTTTCCATAAGCCGTCTTGCGCGTCGCGGAAGGTGCGGAGGCCGCTTTCTTGCGAGACTCCGGCCCCGGTCAACGCGGCGACGTGGGAAGATTCTTGAAGCAGTGAAAGAAGATCAGGAGAAAAATTCACAACAGAATTTTACGACAAAAATATTGGGACTAATGAGTGATACATTGTCAAGATTAAAAGGTTATCATTATTGGCGTAGCTCGGTTCAGATATTAAAAGGAGAACGTCATGAAGAACCATCTTCATTTGTCTGCGTTTCTCATCTCCATTGTCTCCGTGTTGGTCGGAGCATGTGAGTTACCGGTCACGCACCGCTACCGCATAGCCTACAATTTCATAGAACCGGCACATATGGTATATATGCTTGGCACTACCATCAATTTCGATTTGCAAGTCCTCGTTCCTTTTCCTCCAGGCTACCGCCCATACTATGGTCCCGGCGGCCTTCCTATCCTCAACGCGGTGGTATTCTTTGCGAATGCAACGGAGATTGGTAGAGCCACAATAATAAGGGCGGATTCCGTCGGTACGTTGGGTGATAGTACTAGAGCTGCTCTCTTCGAGGCCTCGGGCACTTGGACGCCGTCCAGCCACGGCATCTACTATATTCAAGCGCAGTCGATACTAATGCTTGGCGGGCCGGTGAATGGAGATTATTCAAATTCAATTCAAATCTGTGTGATTGCAGACATCAGTGAAATCCGAATGTGTACAACTGACAGGATTACACCCATTCCGTACAGCGCGCCCTTTACATTTTCCGCGCCAACACCCACACAAACACTTATTCCAATTCCTACCGAGACACCACAAGGATTATGCCCTCCCGGTACTTATTATTCTTCTACAACTAACAGGTGCATTCCGATTCAGATTGCGACTGCGAAGCCCGGCTCCGGCGGTGTGAATTGTTCGCAGTACACGACCGATACATCTTGCAACGCTGATCCTGCCTGTAGCTACAACTACGTGAAAAAGAAATGCGAGAGCAAATAATCACATATATTAATAATTACATCACACAGCGGACTTAAGTCCGCTGTGTTTGTTTTAGACCAGACTTTCCAACCAATGATTGTAAATGTTAACAAACACAAACAACAAGTGATTATTTTCAATTGTACTCCGCGTCATTATTCATACCAATAACCTATACCAATGATCAACATTTACGATAGAATGCGAACCGTATCATATTCCAAAGGAGGCATGAATGAAGGTCAGATCTATTTTATCGGTTGTATTTATCTTGTTGGCGGTTTTGGCGCTCAGCGGGTGTGCCCTTCGACACGAAAGCATTATCCGCATCACCGATCCCGGCAATGGGAACACGTTCCCCCTCGATCAGCCAATCACTATTCGAGTACACGTCAACACTGCGGTCCTCGCAAATTATCATCAGGTGGGCGGCTGGAGTTTTTATGAGTTTAACATCATTGACGGAGGCACCCGCACCGTCATTGCCCACGGAGGCCGTAGTATCAATTTTGATGAATTTGAATGGACACTGAGCGCAGGTTCCGCAGGACCACACTATATTAGTGTACAAGGAAGAGTGGGGCGGAATGTTGGATCAAACCAATTTGAATATAGCGACTGGATCAATTCAAACGAAGTCTGCTTCTATGTGGGGCCGAACCCACCAAGCGATTTCTGTAGTGTGCGCACGATCGTAGAGCCGCTCACGGTAACAACGCTCACTCCCACACCGCCTCCGACGGTTACTCCCGTCACACCAGTCATAATCAGGCCAAACCCCCACAACCCCGGCGGGACGAATCCAACCGGCTGTGCGGCGTTTACCGATCAAACCAGTTGTCAATTGGCCGGCTGCTCGTGGAATTATGGGTCGTGTGTTGTGAATCCATAAGCACTGAGATAAACCAAACAAAAAGCAGACTCTCAATCGAGTCTGCTTTTTCATCAGTTATACACACAACTTCACGGGCATGGCGCCAGCGAGATGTTGTTCAAATAAAGGCGGGTTGCTCCAATCCGATTCAACTTCTTATCGCTCGCCACGAGTTGATACTGAACCCAGGCGGATTTGAATTCGCTGTAGTGCGAAATATTCTTGTAGGTCAAAATATAAGTGAACGTTCCGTTGCCATCGCCGTCCATGATCGCGCCGCCGCCCCAATCGGTTGACTCATCACTGTTTTTATCCTGCAAACGAAGCCATAAAGTCACGAGTTGAACCTTGGGGTTTGTAACGCGCGCCTTGAATGTAACAAAATTCTGCTTGCACGATCCCCAGAATATCTGATTGCCGGAAACTTGAACCGAGGTGAACAGCCCGCTTTCAGGCGTACCCTGAGCCGAAACCTCCGTGATCAACAAACCAATCGTGCTCGTCGGTTGCGGAGTGTTCGACGGAGTCGCTGTCGGGCCGGAATAAATCAACGTGGGCGTTTCCGTAAAAGTCGGGGTCGGTTGCGTCGGCGTGACCGAGGGAGTCAGAGTAGGAGACGCATACACCGTCGCTGTAAACGTCGCGGTGGGCGGAGCGGGAGTCGGTGTGGGGGGAAATAGAAACGAAGTAGAACAAGATGACAATAGCAGACTCAGGAGAAGGAGGAACAATGGTTTTTTCATGGTTGACCTCGCAAATATCCCAAATATATGAATATATTTTAGTATGAAAGCATGATTTTGGGATAAGTGAAAATCATTTGTAAGTTTATTGGACGGCTCGGCATGCTACCATATTCAGGATGAAAGACAGCATCGAATTCCTTCGATTGGCCGATACCTTCTTCGACGGCGTTGTGCAGATTGACGTCAACGGCCTCGTGGTCTTATGGAACAAAGGAGCGGAGCGCATCACGGGTTATGCGGCCAGGCGAGTGGTCGGAAAGCCCTACAATAAACCGGCCATCCACTTATCGGAAAAAGGGGAGGAACTGCGCGACCACAGCATTCCCATTCTGGCAACCATCAAAGACGGCCGTCCGCGCGAATCGATTCTGTCGCTCCGGCATCATGAAGGCTACAGCATTCAAGCGCTGGTCAGAACCACGCCCCTCAAAGACGACAAGGGTAGGCTCGTCGGCGGTATCGAAATCTTTACCGACAACAGGGCTATCATCGCGGCTTTCCAATCCACTCAAAGGACCGAAGATACGGTGCTGTTCGATCCTCTGACCGGAATCGGCAACCGCTCGCACATTGAATCAAAAATCCGATACGCGCTCGGAGATTATCAACACAAAATAGGCCGGTTCGGAATCCTGTTCATGGATATTGACCACTTCAAGGATTTCAATGACACTTACGGCCATCTGGCAGGAGACAAAATCCTGCGCATCGCGGCTCAGACTCTGCGTCATAATCTCCGCCTCACCGATTCGTGCGGACGCTGGGGCGGCGAGGAGTTCCTCGCGCTGGTGTTGGATGTTGATACGTTGGGTCTCCAGAGAGTTTCCGAAAAAATCAGAATGGTTATCGGACAGACAAAGGTCGAGGAGGACGGAACGGAATTGAATGTCACCGTTTCCATCGGCTCCACGCTGGCGCGGCCAGACGACACGCTTCAAACCCTAATCGAGCGCGCCGACCATTTGATGTACAAAAGCAAACAGGGCGGAAGGAACCGGGTCACAATCGGGGACTAGAAAAAAGCCACAGAGAGCACGGAGTCTATTTCTTTGTAACGCAAAGGAGCTTTGTGTCCTTAGCGCCTTTGCGGTGAAACCCCTCGACTTGTCTCGTCTTCTTTTCTGGTATAATCTGCGCTCGTGACTGGTCCTGCCCTACGGTCCATTCCGCCAAAACACGCGGGACATAGGCTGTGGGCATGGAGACCTGCGAAGCGCGGCGCTTTTGCCGCCATAATCAAAAGAAAGGAAGCATACGTCATGCCGTTAGCAAAGGAAGTAAAAACAAAATTCATCACGGACTATCATCGCCACGAGAAGGATACCGGCTCGCCCGAAGTGCAGATTGCCATTATGACGGGCCGCATTCAGCAGTTGACCGAGCATCTGCGCTCCAATAAACATGATGAGTCCTGCCGTCGGGGTCTGCTCAAATTGGTTGGGCAACGCCGCCGAATGTTGGCGTACTTGCGCAAGAGTGATTATCAGCGCTATCTGGGAATCACCGAAAGCCTCAACCTGCGCCACAAATAAATTATCGAACGTCCACCCGTAGGGGCACGATGCGTCGTGCCCCTACAAATTATCATCCGCAGTCAGGAATTGAATAGCGCGAACAACCTCCGTTGCCCCCGCTCTTCAGTCCCTGACACAGGCGGAAAATTCAGGTGGGACGATTTACCTTGTCCCACACAGGAGACAAAATGAAACCCGAATCAAAAAAATACTCAACCACCGTTGGGACGCGTACCGTCACGTTTGAAACCGGAAAACTGGCCGGGCAGGCGGGCGGCGCGGTCACAGTGGGCATCAACGATGCCATCATCTTCGCGGCCGCCACCATGGGCGGCGTGCGCGAGGGCATTGACTTCTTCCCGCTCAGCGTGGAATACGAAGAAAGACTCTATGCGGGCGGAAAAATTCCCGGCTCTTTCTTCCGCCGCGAAGGGCGACCGTCAACGGAGGCGATTCTCACCGCCCGCCTCACCGATCGGCCTCTGCGCCCGCTATTTCAACGTGGGATGCGCAATGAAGTGCAAGTGATGATGTTCTCGCTTTCCGCGGACGCAGAGAACCCGCTGGATATCCTCGCGATCAATGCCGCCTCGGCCGCGATCATGATCTCAGACATTCCCTGGGGCGGACCGGTCGGCGCGGTGCGCGTGGGACGCGTCAACGGCCAGTTTGTAATTAACCCAACCTTCGCCGAAATGGACGCCTCCGATCTGGACCTGCGGATTGCCGGCACCAAAGACGCGATTCTGATGGTCGAATGCGGCGCGAACGAAATCCCGGAAGATGTGATGGCCGCCGCGCTGGAACTCGGTCATAAATCCATTCAGCCGCTGATTGATATTCAACTCAAGATGCAAGCCGAGGTCGGCAAGCCCAAACGCGAACCGACCATCGCGCTGGCAAATGAAGAACTGCAAAAGAAAGTCTTCGAGCGCGTCAACAAAGCGATGAACGAACTGCTCGACAAACCTTTGAGCAAAGTCGAGTTCTACACCGGCATGGATGAATTACAAGCCGCAGTCGTCGCAGAGATGTGCACGGTTCCGGAAGGCGGAAACCCCGCAGACTATCCGGCTGAAAAAGATGTGATCTCTGCATTCAGCGAGGCAGAACATAAAATCGTGCGTGAACGCATTCTGAGCATGGGCAAACGCCCGGATGGGCGCATGCCCACCGACATCCGCCCGATTTGGTGCGAGGTTGGTTTGTCGCCGCGGGCGCATGGGTCCGGCCTGTTCACACGCGGCGAGACTCAGGTTTTATCGCTCGCCACACTTGGAACGTTAGGCGAAGCGCAGGAACTCGACTCGCTAACTCCCACCGACACAAAGCGCTACATGCACCACTACAACTTCCCCCCGTTTTCTACAGGGGAGGTCAAGCCTCTTCGAGGCCAGAGCCGGCGCGAGGTCGGGCATGGTGCGCTGGCTGAACGCGCGCTGGAGCCCGTGATTCCCGCGGAGGAAACATTCCCATACACCATCCGCGTTGTGTCCGAGGTTTTGTCATCGAATGGTTCAACCTCCATGGGTTCCGTCTGCGGCTCGACCCTGGCATTGATGGACGCGGGCGTCCCGATTAAAGCGCCTGTCGCGGGAGTCGCGATGGGACTCATCACCGATGAGTCGGGTCGTTACAAAATCCTGACCGACATTCAAGGCACGGAGGATCACCTCGGCGACATGGACTTCAAAGTGGCCGGAACGGCGCAGGGCATTACCGCCCTGCAAATGGACATCAAGATCAGCGGCCTGAGCGCACAGATGATGAAGGAAGCGCTCGAACAGGCACGCGTGGCGCGTATGTCCATCATGCAAAAGATGTTGGAAGTATTACCTGCATCACGGCCCGAGTTGAAGCCGCACGCGCCGCGTATCGTCACCGTAAAGATTCCGGTGGATAAGATCGGCGCGCTGATTGGGCCGGGCGGAAAGAACATCCGCGCTTTGCAGGAAGAGACCGGCACGAAGATTGACATCGAAGAAGACGGCACGGTCTATATCGCTTCGACCGATGGCACGGGTGCGAAGGCCGCGCAGGAGCGCATAGAGTCGCTCGGCGAATCGGCTGTGATCGGAAACATCTACACCGGCAAGGTGGTGCGCATTGAAGCGTTCGGCGCATTTGTCGAGATTCTGCCCGGCGTGGACGGACTGGTGCACATCTCACAACTCGATAGCGAGCGCGTGAATAAAGTGGAAGACGTGGTCGGCATGGGCGATGAGATCACTGTGATGGTGACCGACATTGACCCGGCAGGCAAGATCAGGCTCAGCCGCCAGGCCGTGCTCGAAGGCTGGACCGCCGAAGAAGCGCGCGAGAAAGATCAGCGCAAGAGCGGGCCGAGGCCCGGGGGCGGAAATCGCGGCGGCGACCGCGGCCGAGGCGGTGATCGAAACCGACGCGGTGGAGATCGCGGAAGAAGATAATATGAACTCCCTCTCGCTTTTGAGCGAGAGGGAGTTTTGTATCGTTTTGAGGGCTATGCTATTCGATATCGAAATCTATCAGGGAAAGACTAAAAGGCATTCGCAAAAGATGAAATTGTCGTTGCGGGACTCAAGCGAAGCGCAGGCAAAGCAGTCTCCCTTTCGACGAGTAGATTGCTTCGGCGGTAAAAATCACCTCGCAAAGCCATATGCTCAAATGAACTTACTCTCTATTTCCCGATCATCTCTTCCAATTTCTTTTTCACCTGTGGCCACTCGCTATCAAGAATGCTGTAATAGACCGAATGGCGAATCGTCCCATCGGGCAGGAGCATGTGATTGCGAAGCATCCCTTCGCGCACCGCGCCGATGCGCTCGATGGCCTTCTGCGAGCGCTCGTTGCGCGAATCGGTTTTCAATTGCACACGGATACATCCCAACGTCTCAAACGCGTGCTTCAATAACAAATATTTTGATTCCGTGTTGACGACTGTCCGCCGAAACTCCGCGCCGTACCACGTGCCGCCGATCTCCAGTCCGTTGTGTTGCGGGCGGATCTCCATGTAACGCGTCGCGCCGGCCACGCGGCCCGATTCCAAATGAATCACCACGAACGGCACATCGCTTCCCGAAAGCACGCCGCGCACCCACGTGCGAATGTCGTCTTCAGTTCGCATGGTTCCATAAGGCATGTAGCGCCAGATGTCATCGTCCATTCCAATCGCAAACAGGCCGGGCACGTGCGCTTCGCTCAACGGCTCCAGCCGCACATGCTTGCCGGTCAACACCACAGGCTCAACTTCCATCCTTCAACCACTCCTCTTCGTTTTTATTTTGCGTCGGCAGGTACGGCATCTTCGGACCTTTGATTTTCAACAATTCGCTCAACGCGGCGCGCATTGCAATGCGATCATCCCACGCATGCTCGATCTTTCCAAAGCACATGGACTGCTCATGACCTTTTCCGCAAGAGAGAACAATGTCGCCGGGACGCGCCAGACTCAACGCAAATTTGATCGCTTCGCCGCGATCCGCGACGCGCCAAAAGGTCTCGCCCTCGCGTCCTCCCCTGGACCTCGCGCCGGCCGCCATTTCGTCGAGGATTCCACGCAACGACTCGGTGCGCGGGTCTTCAGCGGTCAGCACAGATAGATCCGCGAGTTCCGCGGCAGTCTCCGCCATCATGCGGCGTTTCTCTTTGTCGCGCAGTCCCGCTGAACCAAAGACCGCGATCACGCGGCCATTTCCCCTCACCCCTAACCCCTCTCCCGCGGGGAGAGGGGAAATCATTGCGCGCGCAGTCTCCAGCGCGACCTTCAACGCGTTGGGCGTGTGGGCGAAATCAACGATGGCGGTGAAAGGCTGGCCCAGATCAATGCGCTCCATGCGGCCCGGCACACCTTCGAGCGAGGCAATTCCCTGTGCGGCGATTTCGGGTTTGATGCCGAGTCCATAAACGGTCGCAGTCAACGCGGCGAGGCAATTCGAGATGTTGTACGCGCCTACTAACCTACTCTTAATGGCTACACGCCAATCCTTACTTTCGGCCATAAAGCGGATTCCCGATGGGCTGTATTCAATATCAACGGCATGTATATCGGCGTCCCGCCTCAATCCATAACTCAATTTCTCGGTTTTGATGAGGTGATTCAGAAATTCAAACGAGCGGTCATCGCGATTAATCACGGCCAGGCGCGGATTGCCCTGCGGTTTGGGCAAAGTCCGCTCAAGGCTCTCGAACAACCGCGCTTTGGCGGCGCGATAATTTTCGTAGGAGCCATGCTGATCCAAATGTTCATGCGTGATGTTCGTGACTATGCCGATATCAAATTCACAGGCATCCACGCGGTACTGCGCCCAGCCATGCGACGTGGTTTCAAGCACAACATGAGTCAAGCCGGCCTCGACCATTTTCGCAAGATAGCGTTGCACATCGTGCGCATCCGGCGTGGTGACGTGAAAACCCGTATCGAGCACTTCATCACCGATCACTGCGTTGACCGTTGACACCATCCCCGCTTTGATGTTTGCGGCCTGCAAAATTTTATAGATCAGATTTGTTGTGGTGGTCTTGCCGTCCGTGCCGGTAACGCCGATCACCGTCAGCTTGCGGCCCGGCCAATCGTAGAACGCGGCAGACAAATAGGTCAGGGCACGACGCGGATTGGTCACTTGAACATAAGGAACGGAAAAACCATCCAAGTCCTTCTCGCCGACCACCGCAGCCGCTCCGTTTTGAATCGCGTTGGGAATGAAATCATGTCCATCCACGGAACCGCCCTGCATCGCAACAAACAGATCACCGGGCTTGACCGCGCGGCTATCGAGAGCGATGCCCGTAATGGGCACATTCGGCAAAACGGCCGGAGAAAAAGGAAAGGGAAATTCGGAAAATATTCTTCGAAAAGAGACTGAACGATGATTCATGGGCGGGAACAAAAAGAGGGTTTTGGCAATTCTATCGCCAAAACCCTCCGCTGTCTAAAGTTTTACCGGTTAGATGCCAACTACTTTGATGTTGAAATAATGAGACGAAATGGCAAGGCGCAGACTGCGCCAAAGCGGGATGAACATTTCGACCGAACGAGAGGTGGTGATGTCGCCGAGGTCAATGATGGACCGCCAGCCAAACCAATCGCGCAGGAGACCTCTAACAACAGCTTTGGCATCGCTATCATTCCCGCTCAGGAAGACATCGGTCTTTTCAGAAAGTTTATTCGGGTCAACCATGACTTCGCAATTCATGGTGTTGAGAGTCTTAACCACGCGCGTTTCCGGAAACGTCCGTTGGATTTGTTCCCCAAGCGAATCATAATTGGAGACGGTTAGGTTCCACGCTTCGGTGGAATAATCAATCGGGTTGGAGAGATCGAGGAGAATCTTGCCTTTCAGGTTTTCGGCCCCCGCCTGCTTCAACGCAGTCAATGACGCCGAGCCGAGAGTACAGTTGAAAATGATTTCGCCGAACTCAGCCGCATTGGCAAATGTGCCGACCAAAGCGCGCTTTTGGGTCGCTTCTTTGTTTAGATTCTCCTTGTTCGCCCACGCCACGGCTCTCGGGTTCGCCGGTTCGCGCGAACCCAGCATCACTTCGTGACCAAGTTGGACCAGCTTGGAACCAATCGTCTGCCCAACCACTCCCGTGCCCAGAACCCCAATTTTCATATGATCTCCTTTTGGCGCCTGATGTTTTCAACCGAAGTTTTATCTCTGGCTAGTTTAGCATAAAACGCTCAAAACATCATCTACCAACCCTTAATTTCATGCGTTCGAACGCGTCAGTTTGGTCTTCAACCACTTGAGACGGAATGTTTCCTCGCGCTCGCGCTCCTCGAGCGAGCTAACGATGAACGCGACAGTCGCTTCATATTCGGGGATGAAAATATGCTGGAGCGCATTCACTCTGCGCTGAGTTTTACGGAGTTCGCCCGCCAAGCGCCAGACGGTTGTGGACAGCATGGACAATTGCGGAATGCGAATGATGATTTCACGGAACGCGGCGGTGGCTTCATCAAGAGCCGCATTCGTGCCGCTCAAACTATAGGGCATTTTCTGCGGCTCTCCGCTGGACTCGATGGCGGGGATGGCCACCCCCATGATGCCGCGCAATTTGAGATGCACATCTACGGTCTTGTTGGCGGCGAGGGCGGCCCATTCCACGTTGTCGCTTCCAAGGGTCAACTTTGCTTTTTCGAGGGCGCGATAAGCATTCTCCAAAAGCGACCAAACCTCGCGCTGAAGAGCATCCGCTTCTTTCGCCACGCGGACCAATTCAGTGGTCAACACTTCGCGTTTGCGGTCGAGGATTTCGTACCCCTCGCGCGCAAAGCGGAGTTCCTTGCGGATACGAATCAGGTTTGTGCGAGTCGGCGCGACATTGATGCCCGGCATGATTATTCGCCTTTGTAATATTGCTTGATCTCATCCAGGCTGACGCGGGTCAGTTCTTCTTTTGGCAAAATCGAGAGAAGACGCCAGCCGATGTCGAGGGTTTGCTCAATCGTGCGGTTTTCCGTCAATGATTGATTGACGAATTCGCGCTCGAAAGCGCGGCCAAACTGGAGATACTTCCGATCCACATCGCCCAGTTCTTCTTCGCCGATGACCGAGGCCAGCGCGCGGACGTCCTGCATGTGAGCATAGGCGGCGTACAATTGCGCTGCCCAGTGCGGATGGTCGGCGCGAGTGCGATCTTTCCCCGTGCCTTTATCCATCAATCGAGATTGACTGCCGCCTGCCGTATCGCCGCTGTGCACGACCACCGCCGGACCTCCGATGCCGTCTTTCATCAGACGTGAGAGACTCGGCAGAACTGCAATAGGCGGGTACACGCCGGATAAATGAAGTTCGCGGCCGAGGGTAATCTGTCCTTCGGTGATGTAACCCGTAAGGTCCGGGACAGGATGCGTGATGTCATCATTCGGCATGGTCAGGATCGGAATCTGGGTGATCGAACCTTCGCTCGTGCGGATGCGTCCTGTGCGTTCATACATGGAGGCAAGATCGCTGTACAAATAACCGGGGTAGCCTTTGCGGCTCGGAACTTCACCGCGAATGTTCGAGATTTGACGAAGCGCCTCGCAATAGTTGGTCATGTCGGTCAGAATGACCAGTACGTGCATTTGTTTTTCGTACGCAAGATATTCGGCGAGGGTCAATGCAGCGCGCGGCGTGACGAGGCGCTCCACCGGGGGATCATCCGCAAGATTGAGAAACATCGCCACACGAGTCAATGCGCCGCTCTCCATGAAGGATTTGCGGAAGAAATCGGCCACATCATGCTTGACGCCCATGGCGGCAAACACGATCGCGAACTGTTCCGACGTTTCCGGTTTTTCACCAGCGGGCGCGCCCAGCGTGGCCTGACGGACGATCTGCGCGGCGAGTTGATCGTGAGGCATGCCCGCGCCGGAGAAGATCGGCAGCTTTTGCCCGCGCAGGAGCGTGTTCATTCCATCAATGGCCGAGATGCCGGTTTGGATGTAATCGCGCGGATACACACGCGCTGTGGGGTTGATCGGCTGGCCGTTGACATCGGCATACTTGTCGGTCAGTGGAAGCGGGCCGCCATCAATCGGATTGCCCAGACCATCAAAGACGCGGCCCAGCATTTCTTCCGTAACCGGAACCCGCAATGTGTCGCCTAAAAAGCGGACACGCGTGCCGTCAATGGAAAGACCGGTCGAGCCCGCAAAGACCTGAACCACCGCGTTGCCTTCACTGACTTCCAACACGCGGCCGCGGCGCAGGCGTCCCTGCGAGTCGCGAATTTCTACAACTTCATCGTAACTGATGTTGGCCGCGCCCTCGACAATAACGATGGGGCCTTCAATGCGGCTGACGCCGATTACTTCCTGCCCGCCTTGAACAGTCATGTCGCTCATCGGTACTCCAAATCCAATCGACTCATTTGCTCGTCAATTTGCTTTTGAATATCGTCCATCTTTTGCAGTTCTTCGTTCGGCACTTCGGTCTTCATGCGGATCAACGTATCTACGACTGGCAGGTTGTGGATCATGGAGATCGGCGCGCCATGTTTGACAATCCGCAGGCCGCGCTCGTGGAAGTGCAGGATCAAATCCAACATGCGCATCTGTTTCTGGACCGAGGAATATGCGTCCACCTTATCCATGGCATTCTGCTGGAGAAAACCTTCGCGGAGTAGACGCGCTGTCTCAAGCACCAGCCGTTCTTCGTCGGGCAACGCATCCGGTCCAACCAGTTTGACGATCTGCGAGAGGCGGCTTTCCTCGCTCAAAATCTCCATGGCGTGGTTGCGCATCGCGAACCAATCCGCGCCGACCTTTTCGCGCCACCAACCTGCTACATCTTCAAGATATTCACTGTAACTATCCAGCCAGTTGATGGATGGAAAGTGGCGAGCGGAGGCTAGAGATTTATCCAGCGCCCAGAAACAGCGGATGTAGCGCTTTGTGTGTTGCGTGACCGGTTCGGAGAAGTCGCCGCCGGGAGGCGACACCGCCCCCACGATGCTGACAGATCCTTGATTGCCATTCGTGGTTTCCACAAAACCGGCGCGTTCATAAAATTCAGCCAAACGTCCGGCAAGATACGCCGGATAACCTTCCTCCGCGGGCATCTCCTCCAGGCGGCCCGAAACTTCACGCAAGGCTTCCGCCCACCGCGAAGTTGAATCCGCCATCAGCGCGACGTGATAGCCCATATCGCGATAATATTCTGCAATCGTGATGCCTGTGTAGATGCTGGCTTCGCGCGCCGCCACCGGCATGTTAGACGTGTTGGCAATCAACACGGTACGCTCCATCAACGGACGCCCACTACGCGGGTCAACCAAATGCGGGAATTCCTGAAGCACCTCGGTCATCTCATTACCGCGTTCGCCGCATCCAATGTAGACGATGACCTGCGCGTCGGCCCACTTGGCGATACTGTGCTGGGTTACGGTCTTGCCCGAACCGAACGGCCCGGGGATGCCCGCCGCGCCGCCCTTCGCGACCGGGAAGAATGTATCCAACACACGCTGGCCCGTGATCAACGGTGTTGTAACTCCAAGCCGACTCTTGTACGGTCGAGGTCTTCGCACCGGCCAGCGTTGAAGCATGGTCAATTCTTTTTCTTCCTTGCCGACCTTCAAACGCGCAATCGGCTCCTCGATGGTGTATTCGCCTGCCGGCGCAACCCAGCTCAAGGTCCCGGAAAGATCGGGCGGAATCATGATGCGATGTTCGAACGTCTCGGTCTCCATCACGATGCCGATAATCGCGCCACCGGTCACTTCATCGCCGACTTTTGCAGAGGGCGTAAACTTCCAACGGTCTTTGCGATACAGCGGATCGAGTCGCATACCACGTCCGATGAACGAGCCAGTTTGCATTTCGATCAGTGGCAGAGGGCGTTGAACACCATCGAAGATACTCTTCAACAACCCCGGCGCAAGTTCCACTGAAAGCGGCAAGCCTGTGCCAAACATCGGCGCGCCCGGTTTCATGCCGGATGTTTCTTCATAAACCTGCGCGGTGATGATGTCGCCTTTGAGGCCGATCACCTCACCCACCAGACGTTCTTCACCTACTTCCACCAGTTCCAACATACTTACGTGACGCGAACCGCGGGCGCGCACCACCGGCCCGCTGATCCACGTCACTGTTCCGATTTGTTCACTCATAACTTCTCTCCCATCAGCACTTGATACACCGACGAGCGAAGCGCACTCTGCATACGGCTCAAGCGAGTCTCGAAAGTGTTGTCGTATTGAATTCGGCCTTCAGAGGCTTCGACGACGAGGCCGGTTCCGAACTCCAACGTTTTTCCAAGCGACAATTGAGACTTGGTTTCTTTTGCGACTTGATCCAGCACCTTTGCGCTGAGAATCTTTTCCGTTGCCGCATCCGCCCGGACCTGGGCGCTGGTCACTTTTAATTGATCCAATGCCTCCCGGAGGAGTTTTGCCACGACCTGCTCATAATCGGCGCGCTTTTGCAAAGATGGGATTCTCTGTTTCGCCGCCTCGAAGACTTTATCCAAGAGTTTCTCGCGATGCTCCAACTGACTTGTGCGCGCCTTCAGCTGCGCTGTCGCCACAACCTGACTGCGAAGACGCTCGGCTTCGGCCGCGGCGCGCTCCAAAATAGTCTTACGCTCCGCTTCAGCCTGTTCTTTGGCGCGCTGGCGAATTGCATCGGCTTTGGCCTCAGCATCCGCTTTGAGCTGTTGAACCTCGTCCTGCGCGTCGCGCAGAATGGCCCGCGAAAGCGCTTCGATATTCTCTTCTTCCGGTTTCATAAAATGGCAACCAATCCATTTCTCCTGCGCTCGAATGTGCAAAGGCAGGCAAGAATCATAGCTTGATCCCGATGGCTCGCAATACAACCTCGCTTAGAGAAGGCTCGTCCGGCGAGACGCCCTCGGGACCTGGAATCTCCACCACCAGTGGAATCGTGCTGTGCAGTTTCAAGTCTTCGACTCGGTTGGAGATCAATTTGGCAACATCCCGCGTCACTAGAATGATGCCAACTTCCTTCGAGGCAAGAGCCTCGTCCAGAGCCTGATTGGCTTCATCGGCGGTGGACACCACATGTCCGTTGACGCCAGCCAATGAAAAGCCGAGCACCGCCTCGGAATGACCGATGACCAAGACTTTCATGAATTTACTTCGGCAGAACCAGGAAGGAAATGATCAAGCCGTAGATCGCGATACCTTCCGAGAGTCCCACGAAGATCAGCGAACGGCCAAACGATTCAGGTTTCTCAGCAGTCGCGCCGACCGCCGCGGCGCCGGAGCCGCCGACTGCGATGCCTGCACCGATGCAAGCCAAACCAGTGGAAAGGGCCGCGGCAAGAGTCGCATATTGATCGGCGTTCCCGGTGGTTTGAGCCAAACCAGCGGCCATCGCCGAGGTCGGCGAAGCCAGCCAGACGGCAATCAGACCGGCGGCCATCATGCCAACCAGAAAGTTGAAAGTATTGAAACCGGTCACCAAATGGGAAAGCGCCTTGGACGGGCTGGTCTTCCCATTTTGAATCACATAAATCACAGCGGGAATGACAGGGATCAAACCGACGAGCACAGCAAAAAGAACAAACATTGTATCTCTCCTTATGTATTGAAATTCGATTTCAATTCAAGAAATGCATTCTGGGCCGCATCAGTCTTCGTTTACCCCTCCTCTTTCTCGGAGGATAAGGTGAGCGGCTCAAAGCGCATTCCGCCGCCAGTGAAGAACTTGCCGAGGAATTCATAGTAGTGCAGACGCATCGTCTGAATTCCAACAATGAGGGCCTCGAGTGTAACGAAAAACAGATTGCCAACGACCAGCATGATCCAATACCCTGCGCCGTGTTGACCACCGCCAATCAGGTCAGCCAGCTTGAAGAATGCGGCGCTCAACCCGCCATGCGCCACAGCAAAGGCTCCCACGCGCACGTAAGAAAGGGTGTTGCTCAACTGGCTGATCACCACTTCAAACCAATCCATGAAGGCTTGAACAAGGTACATGATAAATCCGCCAATGCCCTTGCCTTCAATCAACGGGCGATGCCCTTCGATCAGATGGATGAAAACTTCTGAGAACATGATCAACAGACCAAAGGTCAAAGCAAGGATCGGGAACGGAAGAGGCAACATTCCAATGGCCACCGCCACTTTCGGGGCAATCGGGGTCCGACTCAGGAAATTTCCAAGCAAAGCGAGGAAGGAAATGTAGAAGGAAAAGCCAACAAGCCCGTTGTGTCCAAAAATGAGATGCGCCCAATCTCTTGCGCGCCAGTGGCTGAAAATGCCGAGCAGGAAGCCCACAATCAGCAGGATGATACCTGCATCAATCGCCAGACCTAGAATGCCCAGGATGTTATTGATCGGACTGATCCAAACCGGGTGAAATTCAAAACCAAATGTTTCAGTGAAATGCTCGCCTTCGAAACCAAAGACGCTTCCATACAATACGCCAAATATCGCCGCGGACGCGCCACAATAGGCAATCAAAAGTCCGAGACTTCTCATGCTTTTCATAAGCTTGCCGCTGTTGATCAGCAGGCCCACAAGAAGAAGCACAAGACCCTGGCCCAAATCTCCAAACATCGCGCCATAAATCAGCGGAAAAGTAATGGCCATCAAAATGGTTGGATCCAGCTCGCCGTAGCGTGGACGGGCATACGTATTGACCAACATCTGGAACGGCTTGAGATATTTGTTATTTAATAGTGCAACGGGCACATTGGCATTATGTCCACTGCGACTCGTTGGCAGGGTCTCGATCAGAATTTCCTTGGAGGCAAAGCGAAGGCTTTGAGTCAACTCTTCCAGATCGTCACGCGGCACCCAGCCAGTGATGACATAGGTGTAGCGCAATTGACCAAAACGCACGATGGCATCCGCCAACACGCGGCTGGTGTGGACCTGCCACATCAGTTCGCGCAGTTTTTGTTGGCGGGCATCCGCAAGTTTGGCAAGCGCGGTTTCCAAATCAGAAATATTTTTCCGTGTCTCTTCAATTTCTTTACGGATGGTCTCGATGATTTGCGCCGGTGTACCCTTGTAACCCTCCGGCAAAATCAACGGGTCAAGATACGCGCTTCGGGCGGCGCGCTCCAAAACGTCAGAGTTGGATTTGGTTCCGGCCAGCCAGACCACAGGCTTCTGCGCATCCGCGCGCAGGGTCAGGAAGGTGTATGGGACGCGCGCCAGGCTTGTGTGCAACCGGTCCACGCTGGCGGCGGGGATTTGACCGAGCATCGAGAATAAATAACGAGAATTGCGAAGCAGGCTGACGTCGAAATCCACTTCTGCCACCGGTTCCAGTTGGCGAAGTGCATTTTCCAATTGCTCAAGATGTTTGCGTTCGTTCGTGAGTTGATCCCCCGTTTTTTTGACTTCCTCCTCAATCTCTTCGACGGAGGAGCGTACTTTTTCGATGTCAACCATTGATCCAAAATCGGAAGAAGGAGGCCGCCCTTCATCTACGTTCAATGATTGCATCACAATTTGCAGACGCCGCTCCAGCGACGCATAAGCCGCGGCCTTTTCCTGCCATGTCCCCGTCGAGCCGGATTCCGAAACCGAGCCGGGATAATTGCTATCCGTCTGATGAAAAACACCGCGGCCGCTCAATACTTTCGTCACAGCCAGTAAATCCTTGGAAGGGACAATCAGTTCGATCTCCGTCATCTCTTTCGGGAAGAACATGTGGTCTCCAATCTCACAACAGGATTCCCATTTCGGGTTTCAAACTTCGAGCCTATACTTTGACAACTTCAGTCTTCAATAAAAATGGGCGATATTCTTCGTCAGGCATCTGTGAAGATTTCGCTTCAATCAGGACCGTCAGGTCTTGAATCTCCAAATCGCTCAACACCAGAAAAGCCAGCGGCAGGCCGATGTGGAATGGATTGCCTGCAAACTCAGCCATGCACTGCTTCATAACGCGCCGCTTTAACTCGACTTCCAGTTTCGGCAGGCCGCTCCGAGGCTCATCGAGCAAAGCATTGATATCCGCGATGCCGGGATAAATTCTCTGAACGATCGAGGCGATGTCCGCGCCCGCGGCAATCGAACGCACATCCTCATCACGAACATGAAAACCAAATGGAAGAGTGTAATTGATCAATTCTTCTTCAGAAAGATGGTGATAGACGCGATAGCGAATGACCCACATCAGGTTGTTCATGTCAATCAACGACCCCACCACGCGCATTGCCTGTTCGCGATCCTGCCCAGATAGCTTGTTGACCTCCTGCCATAACTCGCGCCAATAATTTAAATCCAGGGCCACTTCTATCGGAAAAAGATTCTGTTCGGCGCTGTAACGCTTCATTGCAAAGGAAAGAACGCCTTCGTACTTGGTCCCCCGCAGGTACTCCGCCGCAGACGCCACATTCCCCGCTTCGATCATCGCCTGCGCAGACAAGACCGTCCTCGTACCGAACGGGAAAAGCGCGCTGTTGATCCAGTCCCACAACGATACGTCCGGTTCGGGCGACGACCCCATGACCAGCGCGCGCAGAATCGCCTTCAAATTGTTGACTTCAAAATACCGATAGAGCTGTATCACCAGTGAGCGGGTATTTCCCGGCGACATTTGAATAACACTGTTATAAACATCCGCCAGGCGGCCCTTGATCTGCAATAAAACGCGTTGCGGCGTCAGATCCTTTTCTTTGAGATTCTCAAGATAAGGTCCGTAAGCCGTGTGCTTGAGCTGGGCAACGAGGGAGGGAAAATCAGGAAGATCACCCAACCGCGCCAACTCCTGCGCACTGAGTAAAAAGGAATACATTGCTCGAACGCGCGCGCTGATCGCCGCGTAAGCAGAAACGCCGCCTTGAGCCATAACCCTACCCTTTACTGACGACCTGGTCTAAAACATAACTGACCGCGCGATCGAAATTGCTCATTGCCAATGCTTCGGCTTGTTTGTTTTTAGCCTCCGCCTCGGACAAAATACGCGCCGTCTCTTCCCCCGCCTGGGCCTTTGCGACCAACCGCCGAGCCTCTTCCTCCGCCTCTGCTTTTGCTTTTTCGATCAAAGCCTGACCCTCCTGCTCCGCTTGAATGGGCAATTGTTGGGCTTCCTGTATCGCTTTTTCGTGCAACTCCTGTGCCTGCTTTTCTATCTCGAGCACCTGCTTAATACGGTTCTCATTCATCCTATAGTAGCCTCAACGCGAATTTTTGCCTGCAACGGTCGCAATTGTAAAATAAAACGACTTGATAATCAAGGTCTAATATGTCTTCTATTGTGAAAAGTAAGACACTCCATGACAGTGAATAAAAAAATGGTCTTGGCATTTTACCAAGACCATTCAATTCAAAACGCATACTTATTTCAGATTCTGCCGCAGACCTTCGAGTTTGCCAGAAACAGAGCCATCCAAAACTTTATCGCCAACCTTGATCACAAGACCGCCGAGAATGGACGGGTCCACACGGAATGTTACGGCCTGTGCTCCGACTTTGGAAAGAATATTCTTCTTGACTGTTTCCTGCTCTGTTTCATTGAGCGGCAACGCGCTGGTCACCACCGCAGACTCGCCTTTGAAGTCTGCATCATCGAGTACAATCACTTTGCCAGATTTGACACCCGAGAAGAATTCATCAATCAACGCGTGCTGGCGTTTTTCATCGAGCGCTTCACCAACCAGTTTCTGCGCGGCGGCGATGGCCAAAGCCGCAACCTGCCCGCGCAAATCGCCAAGGACGCGTTCGCGCTCCACGGCGATTTCCAAACGGGCACTCTCGCGCTCTTTGGCGATTACCTGCTCTGCATCCGCTTTGACTTGTGCCGCCAGCTTCTCCGCCCGCTCATTGGCTTCGTTGATCACCCGCGCCGCCTGAGCCTGAGCATCAGCCAGGATTTTGGTTGCGTCCTTTTGCGCGTCCGAGCGGGCTTCCGCCGCGACGCGGGCGTCTTCCATACCCTGTTCGATTTTCTTCTTGCGAGTCTCCAGCATGTTCAACAGCGGCTGATAGACCCAGGCATGTAATGCCAGGAACACGATGAAGAAAGCGATGATCTGGACAATGAGCAGACCGAGGTTGATTCCAAGTGCTTCCATTCCACGCTCCTATCTCTCAGACGACCTTGAAGAGCATCAGGAACGCGATAACCAGACAGTAAATCGCGATCGCCTCGGAGAACGCAATACCGAGCATCATGCTTGTCAATAGGTTGCCATAGGTATCAGGGTTGCGGGCCATCCCGTTCAATGCACCCATGGCGCTCAGCCCCACCCCAACGCCGGCGCCCGCAGCGCCCATCATCGCCAACCCTGCGCCGATGAAGCGGGCGGCATCAAGAACATTTCCTTCCATTGTATAAGCCTCCTGATTATTCCTTTGAATTTTTACAGTTCATGAGCCGCAGGAGTTTCTGCGTGCTCTTCTTCATGGCCGTGACCTTGTGTGACCTGCACCATAAATACCATGGTCAAAATGCCGAACACAAACGCCTGAATCACGCCGACGAACAACTCGAACATGAAAATCATAGCCGGCACAATGCTGATCTTGCCTAACAGCGCCGACACTACCGCCACGAGCACAATACCGGCAAACATATTCCCGAAGAGACGGAATGCAAACGACAGGACCTTGGAGAACTCCGAAACCAGCTCAAGCAGGCCGACAAAGATGTCAATCACGCCGAAGAACGGGACTTTGAACGTATTGCCAAAGTTGAAGAATTTCTTCAAATAACCCAGCCCCAAGGCGCGGAACCCAACCGCCTGAACCGCGACAACCGCAATCAGCGCCAATGAAACAGTGAAATTCAAATCCACAGAGACGCCGCGCAGGAAGGGAGCAAGAATGTATCCCCCCTCTTCCACTTTTTGCGGCAGGAGGTTTCTCCATTCAAACCCCAAGAAGTGGCCCAGGGATTGAGTGAGATGACCTTCGCCACTTGCACGATGCAAAACGCCGATAGATTCGAAGCCCGGCATCAACTTCAGCAAATTCGCGAATAAGACGTAGGTCATGATCGTCGCGAACCATGGGAAGATGACGGGGGCCCACTTTTTGCCTGCCGAGCCTTCGGTCAGGTTATAGAGCAATTCATAGAAAGCTTCCATCAGGTTGCCGATCCCGCGCGGGACCAGGTCGCTCCGCTGACTTTTGGTGAGCGACCGATTCGTAAAGAAGGCAATGATCAGCAACACGAGGATCGTCAGCGCCAGGGACGGAAGCGTATTTACCAGATAGAAAGGCCCAAGGACAGGGATAGTGATCAACGGCTCTTCAACCAACTTCTCAGCCGCAACGGAAATTTCAGGTTGAACAGGGACAAAAATCCCGCCCACGATGAAGCCAACCACCATCAATCCCAACAACACCCAGCGATGCCACGGTCTACGTTTCTCTTGTACCAACTCCACCTCCTACAAGGAACTATCCTTTTCCTTAGATTCGTTCTGCGTCTTCAACTTTGCAAGCGTCCTGCGCGCCACAAACAGCATCGCAATAACTGAAACAGGAATGCCCGCAAGCAACAACACAAGCGTAAAAATCGGTTTCGTGTGGAAGGTATTATCCAGCCACAAGCCGCCCCAAACAGACAACAATATGACCACAAGCGTCAGACAGCCAACCTGTCCGATCAAGACGAACAAAAGTGTGTTGATAACGTTCTTACGATCACGACCCGATTGTGTCATATGGCACGGATTATAACAAACAGGATGAAAGTATGTCAATTCAGCCGTTTCAGAATAAATTCATGGCGGCCACATTCGAGAAGTTGAACCATGGGGCAAACACCGTGCCAATCAAAATCACACCCAAAGCCAAAACCGTCAAAGCAATCAGATATGGCCGGGTCAACACAATCGGATGCTTATCTTCATCCTGGTTTTCCATGCGGAAGAGATACACATACTTCATCACGTTCAAATAGTAGTAAACGCCCACAATGGAATTCAAAATACCAACCACCACCAGCCATGTGTAATCGGCCTGCACGCCCGCCGCGAACACAAAGACCTTCGCGACGAATCCGCCGAACGGCGGCATGCCTGCAAGCGACAGGAATGCGGCCAGCATGATCAGCGCCAGCCACGGCGAGCGGCGGCTGAGACCGCGATACACATCATACTCGTCGGAGCCAACCACACGACCCACAGCCGCAACAACACCAAAGGCGGCAAGATTGGTAACAATATATGCGAGCATATAGAAAGCAACGCTGGTTACGCCCAAGTATTTAACCGGACCATTATCATTTTGCAAAATCGCAACGATACCGATCATCGCATAACCCGCGTGGGCAATGGACGAATACGCCAGCATTCTCTTGAGATTTTTCTGCGGAAGCGCGAGCAGATTGCCAATCGTCATTGTTACTGCCGCCAAGACAGCAAATAAAATAACCCAGTTAATTTTCGCAGGATTGAAAAGCGTTAGCGGGAACGCCACGAGGAAGAGTCTCGCAATGACCGCAAAGCCTGCAGCCTTGGATGCTGTTGACAAGAAACCAGAGACCGGGGTCGGCGCGCCTTCGTACACATCGGGCGCCCAGAAGTGGAACGGAACAATCGAGACCTTGAAACCGAGTCCCACAACGAGGAGGAGGATCACGCCCAACATAATGGGAGCCGCTATCTGTCCCGATTTGAACGCTTCCGCGAGGACATAAAGGTTGGTCGTGCCGGCAAATCCATAGAGCAGGCTGAATCCGTAGAGCATGATCGCGGAAGTCATCGCACCGTACAGTAAGTATTTGAAACCCGCTTCCGTCGAGCGTTCATCTGAAAGCATGAAGCCCGCCAGAATATAAAGCGGAATGGAAGTGGTCTCAATGGCAAGATAGAGCATGACGAGGTCCGCCGCGGAGGCCATCAGGCACATACCAATCGTTGACATGAGCAAAAGCAAATACGACTCGCCGCGATGGCCGACCTTTTCGTGATCCATCAAGAGCAGAGCGGTAATGGCCGCGCCAAAGATAAAGAGCAGTTTGAAGAAAAAGCCAAGCCAGTCAAAGCGAACCATGTTGCCAAGAGCGAATGCGGGATCACCGGGACGACCGATGAACCAACTGACAACGAGGATTGCCAGCAAACCGCCCGCGGTGAACCAGCCGAGATTACGGCGGCGTTCTTCTTTCCAGAACGGCTCAATGATGAGCAGGATGACGCCGAGGACGAGAACCAATGTTTCGGGGAGGATGGAAAGGAAAGTCGTTGACGTAAACATTTATGCACCTCCCAGCAGGCGCAGGATATTGTCCACGCCGGTTTGCACCATTGGGACGATCAGAACCGGGAAGAGACCGATCCCGACCATAAACGCGCACAAAGTCGTAATGGCGATCTTATCGAGGACCGTGATGCCGGTGATGTGACCTTCAAGTTTTTCAGGCATCTTTGCAAAGAACACCTGCCGAATGTTACGCATGATGTAAGCCGCGGTGATGATGATGGAAATGCTTGCGATCACAGCCACCAGCCATTGTGATCCCCACACGCCGAGGAAGATGGGGAATTCCGCAATGAAGCCGGAGAAGCCGGGCATGCCCATTGAGACCAGACCGCCGATGATGAACCCGATCGCGGCAAACGGCATGACCTTGTTCATGCCGCCCAGTTCCGGGATTTCGCGCGTATGGGCGCGATCATAGATCATGCCGACCACCGCAAAGAAGAGGGCTGTCATCACGCCGTGCGAGAACATCTGCACGCCCGCGCCGGTCAAGCCGTTGCGATTCAGTGTGGAAAACCCAAGCATGACCAAGCCCATGTGCGAAACGGAGGAGAAGCCAACCATATATTTGAAGTCTGTTTGGACAAAAGCGATGAACGCGCCGTAGACCACCGCCACGCCCGCGCAGAGCATGACGAGCCACGACCAATATTTCGCGCCCTCCGGCAAAAGCATGATGCCCACGCGCAACGCGGCGAACGCGCCGAGTTTCATCAGCACGCCTGCGTGGAACATGGAGACGGCAGTCGGTGCGGCGACGTGTCCATCCGGCGACCAGTTATGGAAAGGCCAGATGCCGCCCAGCACCGCAAAGCCAAAGAAAACGGGCAGAAACCAAAAGTTCTGGAACGAAGCGGAGAAGTTGGCTTTCTCGAGTTGAAGCATGTCAAAAGAATAAATACCGGTATTTTGACCAGCCACCCAATACATCGCCAGCGCGCCGACCAAAGCAATCACCGAGCCGACGAACAGATACAATGTCAATTTCATCGCCGCGTATTCGCGAGTCTGCGCCCAACCCCAAATGACAATGAGCAAATACATCGGGAACACGGCGATTTCATAGAAGAAGAACAACATGAATAGGTCTAGCGAAGCAAACACGCCGAACACGCCGCTGGCAAGGATGAATAGAAAAGCAAAGAATTCGCGCGGACGATCTTGAATGCCAGCCATTACATGCGGGTCGCTATCGCCCCAGGAAATCAACACGCCGGTGAACATGACCACGCCCGTAAGCAGAACCAGCGGCGCGCTCATGCCGTCCACGCCAAACTTGAGGCTGATGCCCAGCGCGGGCAGCCAATTGTATGACTCGATGAATTGATAACCCGTCATATGGCGAGTCAGATACTGTATATAGACCCATAGCGAAAGAAGCAGAGCAACTATCGCCGCGGCCAGGGCGATGCCGCGCGTCTCATTCTTCCTCTGGGCCGGCATCAATAAAATAACCAGCGCCGCGGCCAGTGGAGTAAAGACAATCACGCTTAGAAAAGGAAAAGCCATCATGCACCTCTTAGAACAGAGCCAGCACGGCTTTGTTGATTACTTCCAAAATCCACGCGGGCCAGATGCCGATGACCAAAATCAGCGCCATCAATGGGGCCATCACCACGACCTCGCGCGTGTTGATCTCAGTGAGTTTGTGTTCGCCATGCGCCCAGTGTTCGTTCAACGGACCATGTAGAACCTTCATGATTCCTTTCAGGATATATGCGCCCGTGAACAGCAGACCAAGCATCGAGATCGCGGTGTAAATAGTCATCACATGAGCGGTGTCGGTATTTACTCCCACGCCATACGCGCCTCGCACTACAAGAAACTCGGAGACAAATCCGTTCAAGCCCGGCAGGCCCAGCGAGGCCATCGAAGTGAAGATCAGAATGCCGCCGTAGATCGGGACCAGCGGGAACAATCCGCCGAACTCTTCGAGGTTGCGCGTGTGCGTTCGCTCATAGATCACGCCGACGAGGAAGAACATGCCCGCCGCGGATAACCCGTGATTGAACATTTGCAGGATGGCGCCGTTCAGAGCGATGTGCGCGTCGCTCGTCCTCGCGGCGAAAGCGGCCGCGGCGATACCGAGTACCACAAAGCCCATGTGATTGACCGAGGAATACGCGACGAGTCGCTTGAAATCTGTTTGACCGAATGAACCGAACGCGCCGAAGACAATTGCAGCAGTCGCCAGAAGAGCCAGCGCGCCCGCGTAATGCTGGGACTCGACTGGATACAATGGCAGGACGAGTCGCAAAAATCCGTACGCGCCGAGTTTAAGCAGAACGCCAGCCAATAACATAGAACCGGCAGTCGGCGCTTCGGTGTGCGCGTCGGGGAGCCAGGTATGGAACGGCCAGATCGGCACCTTGATGGCGAAGGCGATTACGAATGCCCAAAAGACAACGGCTTTCACTGTTTCAATCGGGAAGCCAAGCAAAGAGCCTTGAGCGGAAGTCCAGTTTGCTGTAATAGCGGCCAGGTCAAAGGTCCCGAAGAGAGAGCCGAGAAGTTGAATCCCCAGCAGGAGCCCAAGCGAGCCGCCCATCGTATAGATCATGAACTTGAGCGAAGCGTAATCCCTGTTGGCGCTTCCCCACTGAGCGATCAGGAAATACATGGGAACGAGGCCGACCTCCCAGAAGACAAAGAAGATCAATAAGTCCATGGCCATGAACACGCCAAGCATTCCGGTTTCGAGGAAAAGGAAGAGCATCATGTATGGCTTCACGCGGTCGCTGACACTAAACGACGCCAGAATCGCCAATGGCGTCAAGAGCGTCGTCAACAGAACCATGGTCAATGAGAGGCCATCCACGCCGAGGTGAAGCGAAGAATTGATGGCGTCATACCATGCGTATTTTTCTTCAAATTGAAAACCCGTTGCATTGGGATTGAAACGGAACCATACAATCAGTGAAAGCGCGAACGGAACGAGACTTGCGCCGAGCGCGAACCAGCGTAAAAGTTTGGTTTCGCCTTTCGGCAGAAAAAGCATGACGACCGCCGCCAGCGCCGGGAAGAATAAGATCAAACTCAGAAGATGGGTGTTGAGAAATTCCATCGCAAACTCCGCTTTGCTATTTCAACGCCAGCGCCGGCTGTCCCAGCGCCACAAAGTAAATCAAACTCGCCGCGACCAGCAGAACAAAAAGAGAAACCAGCATGTACTGCTGAATGCGTCCGGATTGAATTGGGCGCAGACGGCGCCCGGCCCATTGTGTGACATGAGCCGTGCCATCACCAACAGTTTGATTGATGAACCACAGATCAATATATTTCCGGACGGTAGCGCCAACGGCCTGGGTCGCTTTACCGAACGAATGCAGAATACCGTCAATCAAACCTTTGTCCATCCATTGATAGACAAAGGTTTCAGAGAACCAGATGGCAGGCTTGATGAAAAGGAAATCGTAAATTTCATCGAAGTAATATTTATTCTTGAGCAGTGGGATTTGCAATCTATCCTGCGCCACCGACCCGACATTTCGATACGCGAGCCAGCCAAAGAATAAACCTCCGAGCGCGACAGCCAGCGATGTGAGTAACGGGATGACATTGAACGGCGCGGCTTCCGGGAGCCCTGCCCTGAGCGCAGTCGAAGGGTCGGCGAGGGTGCCCCCAACAAATTCATGGAACCAGTTGGGGACAAGTCCGCCGAGGACGGGGAAATGTTCGGGGATGCCGACCCAGCCAAAGGTCACAGCAAAGAACGAGAGAACAACCAGCGGAGCAGTCATCGTCCACGGAGTCTCCTGCGCGTGCCGTGCTTCTTTCGTACGCGGCTCGCCGAGGAAAGTCAATGTGATTTGGCGCATGGTATAGAACGCGGTCAGGAACGCGGCGATGGCCAGTGTAATGAAGACGCCCATGTGACCGTTGAACGTGCTTGCCAGAATTTCATCCTTCGACCAAAAGCCGGCAGTCAAGACCGGGAAGCCTGAAAGAGCGAGGCCGCCGATCAGGAAAGTCCAAAATGTGATCGGCATCTTGGAGCGAAGCCCACCCATGCTGAACATGTTCTGCGGATCCACATCGTGATTGCCGGTGTGAAGAACGCCATGCTCCATCCCGTGAATGACGGAGCCGGAGCCGAGGAAGAGCAAGGCTTTGAAGAACGCGTGCGTGACCAAATGGAAGGCGGCGGCTACATACGCCCCCGAACCGAGCGCAGCGATCATGTATCCAAGTTGCGAGATGGTTGAATACGCCAGCACGCGCTTGATGTCATTCTGCGCGACGGCAATCGTCGCCGCGAAGAGCGCGGTGAAGGCGCCGATGAACGCGACAAAGGTCATCGTGCGCGGATCAAGGCTGAGGAGCGGAAAGACGCGGATGACCATGTACACGCCCGCTGAGACCATGGTCGCGGCATGGATCATGGCGCTGACCGGAGTCGGGCCTTCCATCGCGTCCGGCAGCCACACGTGCAACGGGAATTGCGCCGATTTGCCAATCGTGCCGATGAAAAGCAGGAGGCCGATCAAGCCTGCCGCAGAGAGACCGAAGACACCGGAGGGAATGATCGCCAATGTGCGCAAAACATTCTCGGTAAAAATCTCACGGAAGGAAAGTGTACCTGTGGCACTATAAAGAAAAGCGATGCCCAACAACATGAACACGTCGCCAATGCGGGTGGTCATAAAGGCTTTGACTGCCGCGGCGCGCGCAGAAGGCTTTGCATACCAGAAACCGATCAACAAGTACGAGCACAAGCCCATGATCTCCCAACCGACGAATAGCGTGAGCAGGTTGTCGGAGAGAACAAGCACCAACATGCCGAAAGCAAACAAACTAATAAATGCAAAGAAGCGCGAGTACATCGGCTCGACGGAGGGAACATGATGACCGTGTTCATCGGTCGCGCCGTGAGGCGGCAGGCCCGGATGATCGTGATCGCCTGCCGGCTGACCAAAGTTATGATAGCCCACGCTGTACAGAAAGATCATCAACACAGTCCAGGCCACAAAGAACAACGTCACCGCCGAGAGCGGATCAACCAGCACGCCGATCTTGAGCCAGGTATCGCCGGTCGGAATCCAATTGATGGCGGATGTGAACGGTTCTTTGCCAAGTTCTGGGGCGGTCAGGGCACGGAAAAAGAACACATACATCGCGCCGAGGAAGGAAAGCAAAGCCGCGCCAATTGCCACCGAATGACTCAGCGCCTTGTTCCGATTCGTAAATAACACGATCAAGAAAAATGCCAGGATTGGCGGAAGAGGAATTAACCAAATAAGTGTTTCAGTCGTCATGAAGCCTCCAAAGAACGATATTCGACAATTCGATATTCGAAGATCGAGTATCAAATATCGGCTTTTCTACCATTTCATCATGTCAATTTCATCGGCGATCACCGTGTCGAGTCGGCGATAGACCGAAATGACCAGCGCCAAACCGACCGCCACTTCCGCGGCGGCGACAGCGAAGACAATAATGGCAAACACTTGCCCGGCCATCATGGAAACATCGCCGTAACGCCAGAACGAAACCAAATTAATGTTGACCGCGTTGAGCATCAACTCCACGCCGAGCAAAATCGCCACCGCGTTCTTGCGCGAGAGCACGCCAAACAAACCGATGCTGAACAAAGCCGCCGAAAGAATGAGATACCAGGAAAGCGGAATCATCATGTCTCCTATTTGCGATTGAACGCGACGTACACCGCGCCGACCAAAGCCGCCAGCAATAAAACGGAGGCAACTTCAAACGGCAGGACAAATGCCTGCGGAGAAACCAGCGCATTGCCCAACTGCCCCACCGCGTCAAACCCGGACGGGAAGTCGGCCGCGGTTTTCGAGAAGCCGCTCCACGCCTGAAGCAACCAGAACAACCCGCCAAAGGTAAGCGCCGCGATGACGCCGCTCAACCACCAGCCTCGGTTCAACTGCGGACCGCGGTCGCGCATCTCTTTGCGCGTCAACATCACCGCGAAGATGAACAGAATGGCAATCGCGCCGATGTACACCACGACTTGAACAACCGCCAAAAAGCCTGCGTTGAGCAAGGCATACAACACGGCCACACCGAATAACGTCACAATCAGCCACAGCGCGGCATGGATCAAATTGCGAGTCGTCACCACCATCAGCGCCGAACCGAGGATGACGAAAGCCGTAATGAGGAAGAAAATTTGCGGTAAAGTCATAAGAGTCCTTCTTGAGTTGCGCCTCACGTTATTACGCAATACGTAATACGTAATATCAGCGATGAGCAACCTCGATCATTTGGTTTTTCCCTTCCACGCGCTCACGTTCTCTGCGGCTGTGGACGCGCAAAATCTCGATCACGATCCAGCCGAGAAGGATGTTTGACAACAACATACCTGCTACATAGACAAGCATATTGTTATGCGGGAGGATCGCATTCATCAACGCCACGACCATCAAAAGCACAAAAGCCAGCGGCGTCAGGAATTTCCAGTTGAACGCCAGCATGTGGTCAATGCGGATGCGTAAAAGGGTGTACTTGATCCACATGATGATCCAGTAACCGAACAATGCCTTGGCAAACAGGATGACCGCCGCAACAAGCGGACCGAGATTCTCCAGCCCAAACAAACGATACCCACCGAGGAACAAGATGGCCCAGAACCCGCCAAAGGTGAAGGCGTGCAGGAGTTCGCCTGCATAGAACAAACCAAACTTCATGCCTGTGTATTCAATGTGGAAGCCGGCCACGATTTCAGACTCGGCTTCATTGAGGTCAAATGGCGTGCGTCCCAACTCGGCAATGGCGGTGATCATAAAAATGATCGCCGCTAATGGGACAACCAGGATATACCAAACATCCTGCGCCTGAACAATATCGTTCATGCCCATCGAACGAGCCAGAATGGTCGGGATGAGCAAAGTGGCGATCATCGGCACTTCAAACGACACCAGCACCGCCACCTGGCGGAACGCGCCGATCAACGCGTACTTGTTATTCGAAGCCCAGGCCGCCATGATGATCGAAAGCGTGCCGATTGCGCCCGCGGCGATGATGTACAGCGCGCCGACGTTCAAGTCCACGCCAAAGATGACCGGCGCCAGCGGGACAATCGCCCACAGCAACAGCACCGACATGAGTGACATGATCGGCGCGAGGTTATAAACTACGCGGTCTGCGCCATCGGGCGTGATGTCTTCTTTAATGAGGAGTTTGATAATATCTGCGAAGGGCTGGATCAAGCCGAAGGGTCCCACACGATTCGGGCCAAGCCGATCCTGAAAGCGCGCCACCACTTTGCGTTCCACCCACACCAGGAAGATGTCTATCACCATCATCATGGAAGCCAGCACAACCACGCCGATCAGTTGAATCAGCAAACTGGCGACCCAATCCGCCATGCCCCAGCCGGCGAATACTCCGGTCAGCCATTGAGAAATAAATTGAACAGGATTGTTCCAAAAATTCATCGGTTTCTCCTAAACCCCTCCCTCCCATTTAGGGGGAGGAACGGGGTGAGGGTCTATTTCACAAAGAAAAGGCTGGAAGGTCATTGCCTTTCAGCCTTTGATCATTCAATCCGTTAAACCCACTCCAACATGCCTTTGCGCCAGGTGTATACGAGTCCCGCGATCAGGATGAGGATGAAAATGATCCCTTCGATCACAGCAAAAAGCGAGAGTTTCCCAAGCGCCACCGCCCACGGGAACAGGAACACGGTCTCCACATCAAAAACCAAAAACACGAGCGCAAAAATATAATACTGGGCCTTGAACTGCACCCAGTTCTCACCGACGGTTTCCATGCCGCATTCGTAGGTGCTTTGCTTGATCGGGTTGGGTTTCTTCGGCGAAATGATCCACGAAACGATGATCGCCGCGGCCGGGATAATGGCTCCCACCACGAGAAACAACCCAACGTACAGCCATTCATTCTGCATATTCAGTCGCTCCGATAAAAAAGTTTTGCCCGTGCCGGGATAAGCACGGGCGCAATTGTACCATGAAGAACTTTCAAGCCCGCTAATCAGATGTCAAATTTTCGGGTGATTTTCGTCCTATATTTGTTCATGCGAATAGATGCAATTCAGGATTTTCTGCGGAGGCGACTCAACAGCCATTTCAAAACGTCATCCACGAACGGAAAGCCCAGGATCGCGCCGAGCACCGAGCCGACCCCGCCCGCCGTCCGCGCCGCGCTTCCGGTGAGACCGAGGAAATTCGTCGCTTCAATCTGGACCGTTTGAGCGGATAGCGCGTTTTTGCTTTCCGCCCCGCTGACTTTGTCCACGAACCGCAAAAACATCCAGGCTGTGCCGCGGTAGGTTCCCGATTCTTTCGGACGCACGCTCCAGTAAAATGTCACGGATTGACCCGGAAGCAGAGCCTGATCAATCGCTTCGGGCGGGCGGACTTCCACGCCAGCCAAATCCAGCCGCGCTTCGGCGGTCACATAATGCGTGTCATATAAATTTGGAACTTGCACAGTTGTGCCCGTCACCGTGTTGCCCTGAATCATGGCGGTCGGCGTGATGTTGCCGAGCGTGTCCACTTCAAGAGTCAGGCGAATCACATCCGAGTCGCCGGTGCGAATCTTCGGCGGATATTCAAGAGTCAGCCGCCGCGATTCTGGAATCGCAGGCGGAGGCAAAATTGGAACAGGCGCTATTTGTGTCGCGAGACTTGTAGGCCGAACCAGATATTCATAAAAAACAACTGTCGGCGTTGGCAATACGACCGGCGCGTTGACAGGCTCCATTGTTTGCGTAAGGATCGGCGCGGGTTGGGTTGTTTCCTGCCCGCCGCTACCTGTCAGAGAGGGCGCAACCGCGCCGCATGCCAGGCCGACTGAAAACATAGCAAGCCCGGCGAGAAACAGCAGGAAGTTTCGGCGAGAAAAGATCATAGAGGTCGCGCGCCCGGCATGAGGTCCGGAATGAACGAGGACGGCGTCGGAGTGGCCGTTGGCAGAGTCATGTTGGCCGGGTTGACCGACAACACGCGCCGCTCGCGAAGCGTCGGCCAGAATCCCCAGACCACAAGAACGCATGAGAGCACGAGCAGGATCACGCCGAGCGCAATTCTTAAACGCCTTGCCATGTCGCGATTATACTCTCGCGAAAACGGATTTGTTGTAGAATGGGAAAAAACATAGGACACCATGCCCACTTACCCCCCCGAACCTTTTCGCATCAAAGTGACTGAACCGATTCGCTTGATTCCGCCCGCGGAGCGCGAAGCCAAATTGAAAGAAGCCGGTTACAACCTGTTCGCCGTCAAAGCCGAAGACATCTTCATTGACCTGCTCACCGATTCCGGCACGGGCGCGATGAGTCAGGATCAATGGGCGGCGGTCATGCGCGGCGACGAATCCTACGCGGGCGCGCGTTCGTTCCATCGTCTCAAAGCCGCAGTGGAGGATATTTTCGGTTTCAAGTATTTTGTCCCCACCCACCAGGGACGCGCCGCGGAAAATATTTTGTCGGCGTGTTTAGTCAAACCCGGACAATATGTGCCGAGCAACATGCACTTCGACACCACCGACGCCAACATCCGCGCCCGCGGCGGACGCCCGACGAATCTCATCATTGACGAAGCCTTCGATCCCGCCAATCCGCATCCGTTCAAAGGCAACATGGATATTGCCAAACTCAAAGCCTTCATCGAAAAAACAGGCGTGGACAAAATTCCATTCGGAATGGTGACGGTCACGAACAACGCGGGCGGCGGACAGCCCGTCTCGATGGAAAATCTCAAAGCGGTCGCAGACGTTTATCATTCCTACAAAATTCCTTTTTTCATTGACGCAGCGCGCTATGCCGAAAACTGTTTCTTCATCAAACAGCGCGAGCCCGGCTACGAGTCGAAATCCGTGAAAGAGATCGCGCGCGAAATGTTCTCTCTCGCCGACGGCATGACCATGTCCGCCAAGAAAGACGCCATCGTCAACATTGGCGGATTGTTATGCATGAACGACGACAAACTTTTTGAGAACGTCAAAAATGAATTGATCCTGCGCGAAGGCTTCCCCACATACGGCGGACTCGCCGGACGCGATCTGGACGCAATCGCTGTCGGCTTATATGAAGGGCTGGACGAATCATATCTTGAATATCGTCTCGCGCAGACTGCGTATCTTTCGGCGCGCATCAATGAGGCAGGCATCCCCACCATTCAACCTGCCGGTGGACACGCAGTTTATCTCGATGCGCGCGCCGTGCTTCCACACATTCCGCAAAGCGAATTCCCCGGTCAGGCATTGGCGGTTGAACTATATCGCGAAGGCGCGATCCGCGGCGTGGAAATCGGCTCGGTCATGTTTGCGTATCCCGATCCCGATTCGGGCAAGATGATTTATCCAAAACTCGAATTATTACGCCTCGCCATTCCGCGCCGCACGTACACGCGCAGTCACATGGATTATGTCGCGGACGCGCTGGCAAAAATCAAATCGCGCGCGTCGTCCATTCGCGGATTCAAATTTACCTACGCGCCCGAATTATTGCGTCACTTCACGGCGCGCTTTGAACCTTTGTAGGATTTAACCGCTAAGCACGCGAAGAGCGCAAAGAAGCCAATAAGATTTTCCTGGCGAACTTTGCGCTCTTTGCGGTTTAAAAAACTTGACACCCGACGCTTGAAACATGATACTTGATTCGTGACTCGTTGGCTTGATCCTCACCCTGTAGAAATCCCCGCTTCTTTCTCGACCCTCAACCTGCCTCCGCTCATCGCGCAGACTCTCGTCCGACGCGGTATCCGCGATCTTGACTCCGCTCGCGCGTTCCTTCATCCCGATACACTGCCATCAACTTCATTTCCTGAAATCGAAAAAGTCGTTGACATCTTCAAACTGGCTACGCGCAGACGCGATCCGATCTGCGTTTGGGGTGACTTCGATGTAGATGGACAAACCTCCACTGCTCTTTTGGTTCAAACACTTCAGGCCATCGGCTCAAATGTTACTTATTACATTCCCATTCGCGGCAAAGAGAGTCACGGCGTTCACGTTGAGAGTCTCAAACCAATCATTGATAACGGCGCAAAGTTAATCGTCACGTGCGATACGGGCATCACCGCGCACGAAGCGATTGACTACGCCAACTCGCGCGGCGCGGATGTCGTCATTACAGATCATCATGACTTGGGCGAAACACTTCCAAATGCAAAGGCGATTATCAATCCGAAACGATTGCCACAAGATCATCCGCTTGCAAATTTGGCAGGCGTTGGCGTCGCCTATAAACTAGCCGAAGCGATCTTGAACGGTGGACGATGGACAGTGGACGCCACACGGTCTATGGTCAACGGTCTACGGTCTGAAGATTTGCTCGACCTCGTCGCCCTCGGCCTCATCGCCGACATTGCCTTACTCAAAGGTGAGACGCGGTCCCTGGCTCAAAAAGGGATACAAGCCCTACGAAACACAAATCGGCCCGGACTGAAAGTCATGGCCGAACTCGCCGGCGCGAATCTTGAGACTCTCACCGAAGAAACCATCGGCTTTACATTCGCGCCGCGCTTGAACGCGCTTGGCAGGTTGAGCGACGCCAATCCCGCGGTTGAATTTCTGCTCACGCAAGACTCTGCTCGTGCCCGCGTCCTGGCCGCGCAGATCGAGGGACTCAACGCCCAACGCAGATTGTTGACGAATCAGGTCTACGAGGCGGCAAAGAATCAATTACACGAGGAACCAGACCTGCTGTCTGAGCCTGCCATCATTTTATCCCATCGCGATTGGCCGGGCGGCGTGGTGGGAATCGTCGCCAATAAACTCGTGGAGCGATACCACAAACCGGCTATTTTGTTGACCGAATCAGACGACGGCATTCTGCGCGGCTCGGCGCGTTCGATTGAAGGCTTGCATATTACCGAAGCCATCACAACACAAAAAGATATTTTGCTCGGCTTTGGCGGCCATCCCATGGCGGCGGGCCTTTCGCTCGAAGCGAGTAAGTTAAACAAATTTCGACAAGGGCTTGGCAAAGCAATCGAAAAGCAATTGGGCGAAATCATCCTCGAAGAACCGACCCTGCAAATCGACGCGTGGCTGAGGCTCGACGAGATCAATTTTGAATTGGCTGAGGCGCTGGAGTCTCTTGCTCCGTTCGGCGCGGGAAACCCCGAACTTGTTTTGGCAACTCGAAACTTGACCTTGAAATCGGTCAAAGAAATAGGAAAGACAAAAGAGCATCGGCGAATTGTGGTCGCGGATGAAAGCGGCGCGGCGCAGGATTTGCTGTGGTGGAACGGCGGAGGCGAGGAAATCCCAGAAACCGGAACAAAAATGGATGTCGCTTATTCTCTGCGCGCCAGCACATATCGCGGTCAAAAACAACTGACGCTTCAATTCGAAGAACTCCGCGTGGCGGAAGAAAAGCCGATAGAAATACAAAAAGCGAAATTCGAGATTAGAGATTGGAGAGCAGAGAGCAAAAGACCCAAGGAAATGCCAGCGGGGGCTTTGGTATGGGCTGAGGGAAGTGAAAAGACAAAAGGAAAATCTCGATTTGAATTGCATCAAGCGGATGAATTTGTAATCTACACAACTCCCCCCTCGCCCACGGAATTGCGCGCCGCGCTGGAAACCGTCAAGCCAAAAACGATCTACCTTTTCGCGGTTGACCCTCCGATGGAAAAAGCAGATGAATTTCTCTCGCGTCTCGCGGGAATGGCAAAGTACGCGATCAATCAGCGCGGAGGCAAGGTCAACATCCGCGAATTGGCCGCGGCGACCGCGCAACGCGAAGCAACCATCCGCCTTGGCCTGGAATGGCTTGGAGCGGGCGGGCATGTCCGGGTCCGGAATGAGGCGGATGAGATAACTTTATCGGCAGGAGATGGGATCATGAATCCGTATTTGCAACGCGAATTATATATCGCGGTTAAGGGCCTGCTCGAAGAGACGGCGGCCTATCGGGTACACTTCACGCGCGCGGAAGCCGAATCGCTTTTCAAGTTTTGAGATTACAATCCAGTCATGAAACAAAAAATTCCCGAACATGGCTGGTGTTTTGTGTGCGGATCGGAAAATCCACACAGCATTGGGTTAACTTGGTGGATAGACGAGCAGGGCATTCTCACATCTGAATTCACATTGAACGACGCGCAACAAGGTCCGCCTGATCATGCACACGGCGGCGCGTCTGCGGCGATTCTCGATGAAGCAATGGGGTTGGTGGTATGGGCCGCGGGGTTAAAAGTCGCGGCGGTCAATCTGGAAATTAATTATCACAAACCCCTGCCCCTTCGTCAACCGCTGACAGTCGAGGCGCGCATCACCGAACGAGATGAACGCAAAATCTTCTCGACGGGCGAGATCAAGTTATCCGACGGAACCATCGCGGTGAGCGGGCGGGGAATCTACGTCCCTGCGCCACATTTATTTGAAAAGGTGGGGTTAATAAACGAAACCAAATAATAGAAAAGAGCCGAACATTATCGGCTCTTTTCTATTGCACACACAAATGTTATTACTTATTCTTCGGTGTAGTAAGGATGCCCATGCGTCCCGTGAAGTCTGTGCCGCTGTAGGGTTGAATACCTCCACCGGCACCCGGACCCGCTCCAGGATAGGCATCGCCACATACATCATTGATTGTAAACGTGGGCCCGGTGCCCGTTAATCCGCTGGTCATAGTGAGAGCCTTCCACCAATGCTGATTGCAGGCATCTCCAGGCGGGACGGGATTCAGGCTGTTCGAATCGAAGCCCACAAAAGCCTTAATCAAACCATCTTTCCAGACGTAGGCCCACGGGGAGTAGTATGTTCCGAGCAGAGGGATGCCTGGTGTCCCATATCCGCCGCAGGTATTGTCGTAGTATGGGTCAAAGCCGTAGCCATAATTATCACCGCATCCGTCGCCATCATGGTCAATGGTTTGACCCCAGTCGGTCATCATCACAACATAGTCGCCCGGGTAATAAGGCAGAGCGGCATTGGCGAGCACAGTCCCATGCGTGGCGCGCTTGGCAATAGTGGTGTCTTCCAAGCGCAGCCAATCGCTCCAGCCGCCATCGCGCATGAACCGCGCGAAGGGGAAGGCAGTCAAGGCGCCTGATGGGTCATCTTCAAGGAACCCAAAGGCATCTCCCTCCCAACCCACAATGAACGGCGCGGGTTGCCCGGCATCTAATGGGTTGGGTGTGTTTGGCAACCAGACATCCGTATCCAAGTCCCAAGGCGTAACAGGATCGTTGGCGATGCCCTCGGTGCCACCATAAAGCCATACCCACCAACCAGTGGCTATGTCAAAGTTGCCAGACTTGGGTGGAATAGAGGCCCGTGAGGCACCGTTCCAACCCCACCATATGTTGCCATCGAAGCCCGTATGCTGGTAGGCTGGTTGCGGGGAAGCAGTATAGCCAGTTAGGTTAACTTTTGGCACATAGGGGACGCCCGTAAAGGCCACCCCGCCGACTGGAAGGTTGACTACGTCAGTCCATGGATTAAAAGACATGAACACGCGCGTCGGCTCGGGATCAGATGGATCAGCTGTCCATGTCCACGGCGTAATGATCGCACTGCCCTTCAAAGTTATGCCTTGATACAGTCCAATGGTCGCGCCATTGAGCGGGAGTCCTGTAACAGCGTCAAACGCACTTCCACTGAAGGCACCACGGTCCAGCAGAGCGGCCACGTTAACATCATATTTCCCACTCATACTAGCATCCCAACAGGTGCCATCTGCGTTTAGGGAAGAACCGCTGTTAATGACGTCATCCCCAATCTGGGCATTTGTCTCTAATGGTTTGTATCCCCAGCGGCGGGCGGCCGCGGCGGCGACAAACGGCGTCGCCATGGATGTGCCGCTCAGCCAATCATAGCGAGTATTGTAGTCATAATAAAAGTTCAGGTAGAATGGTTTGTCCCATGGCAAGGTCGAGTAAATCCACGTGCCAGGCGCAGAAACGGAAACCCAACTGCCATAGTTCGAATAGCCAGCCTTACAGCTGTTATCCAAATACCAATTGCCCGAGCTGGGCGGGTCTTCATATTCCAGACCTGAGGCGGCAACAGAGATCACCTTGCCAGCCAACGCCGGGTAAGTCGGGCAGGAGCCGGCGCAATCGGCCGAGCCATTGACGTCGTTGTTGGAGAAGAAGGCCGGCCACATCGGGACGTCCACGCCGTTGTTTCCAGCCGCCGCCACCACCAGTTTCCCTTTGATGTTGACAGCATAATTCACCGCATTGTACATGGCGGTGGATTCAGCGCCACCGCCCAGGCTCATGCTGATGACTTTGACATCCAAGCGGTTGGCGCAGTAGTTGATGGCCTGGGAAATGTCATAGTTCGTTCCCCAGCCTTGCGCGCCCAGCGCCTTGACCGCCACTACCTTGCCGGTTGAGATACCAGCGATGCCCTGCTTATTGTTCGGGACCGCCACCATGATACCGGCCACATGTGTACCGTGGCCATTATCGTCCATCGGGTTGGTATCGCCATTGACAAAGTCATATCCCATAACAATCTTAGCGGCGAGGTCCGGATGCAGATTATCAACGCCTGTATCAATCTCGCAGATGTTGGCGCTGGGCGTTATATTGCCGGTCAGGATACTGCCCCCAACCCAGTCCCATCCGTTGTTCCACCACAGATAGGGATCATTAGGATAGACCGCTTGTGTGCCATTCTTCTTCATTGCCTGAAGATCGGCAATAGGCACTGCAATTCGATCCTTTCCATTGGTCTCGGCGCTAGCCTTCACCTTGCGAATCACGTAGTCCTGCATCTGATCCGTGCCATTGACCGATTTTGAAGCAGGTTGCGGGACCGTATAAATGTAGTTGGGTTCCGCAAAAGCCACGCCGGACTGTTGGCGAAGCCTAGCCGCAAGAGTATGGATATCGGTATTACCAGAGATGCGCAAAAGCGCCGTCCGATATCCATTTACTCTCACAACCTGCGCGCCGACTGTCTTTGCAACTGCACTGGCTTGAGCGCTGACGCTTGGGAAAAACTTGGTCGGAGCAAATCCCACTACAATCTCGCCGGGCACAAAGGGTGAGTTGCCATTTAAGTTCTCAGCGGCAACTGGTTTTGTATGCCCCGATTGCGCCATGACGGGAGCCACGCCCACAAAGAGCGAAGCCAGCAGGGCGAACGCAACCGCCATGTTTAGAAAACGAAACAGCCTTCTCATCTTATAATCCTCCTCATATATGTATGATTGTCTTAACGAGCTTTGAAAAACGAAAGCTTGCCACCCATATCAGCAGATCTCCACCTCCTTTCATAGAAAAAATTATAGCATACATCTATCTGAGAGAATAGTAACAAATGTCATTAGCCAACGAATTGACGAAGCCACTTTGCACCGCGGTGAAACAAAAATGGGGATAAAATGCGAATCAGATATGGCCGGCAAACCCCGCGGTTCCGAAGAGCTACAACACACTGCCGACTGGTCTTTGCGCGTCTGGGCCGGGGACCTGTCTGCATTGTTCGAGGAGGCGGCGCGAGGCTTGAACGAATTGGCGGGAGTGAAACCATCCGGCGGCAAACGCGTGAAAAGGCATTTCGAGACCGAAGCGCCGGACGCGGAATCACTGTTAGTTGCTTTCCTGTCGGAGTTAATTTATTATCAAGAACAACAGCATATTGGCTTTTCGATCTTCGATATTCGAATATTCGATATGCCGAATAACGAATATCGAATCTCTGCGGATATGGAAGGCGCGCCAATCCGATCTATTGGAAAACCCATCAAGGCAGTGACCTATCACAACTTGAAAATCGAAAAAACTGCGCGAGGATTGGAAGCGGAGATCGTGTTCGATGTATAACAACATTCAGTATTCGATATTCGATATTCGATAGTAAACCGCCGATTCTCGAGGTTCGACTATCGAATGTCGCTGGTCGAGGCAGTTATGAACATTGAAAATCTAATTCAAATTTCCGATTATGAGTGGGAAATCCCGACCGATGTGCGCCGCGACATGCGCGTGCCTGTTCGGTTATTTGCCACACGCGAGTTGATCGAACAAATCATCAGCGACAAGTCGCTCGATCAAGCCGTCAACGCCGCGACGCTTCCAGGTCTGGTTGGCTCCGTCATTGTCATGCCCGATATGCATCAGGGGTATGGATTTCCAATCGGCGGCGTGGCGGCGACCGAGTTTCCCGGCGGTGTAGTCTCGCCCGGCGCGATTGGTTACGATATCAATTGCGGTGTTCGTTTGCTTGCGTCAAAGATCGAGCTTGAATCGGCTCGCTCACACTTGGACAGGCTCGCGACTCTGCTCAACAAGTATTGTCCGAGCGGTGTGGGCAAGGAAGGCGCGTTGAGAGTAACCACCAAAGAGTTGGATCATGTCCTGCACGATGGCTCGCGCTGGGCCATGAAAAACAACTTTGCAACCGAAGCAGATCTGGCGCGGACCGAGGAAAGCGGTTGTCTGGAGGACGCCAAGCCAGAGAAAGTATCCGACCGCGCCAAGGAACGCGGCCGTCAGCAAATTGGGTCGCTCGGCGCGGGAAATCATTTCATTGAAGTGGATGTAGTGGATGAAATTTTCGACGAGAACGCCGCTTCCATCATGGGACTTTGGGCCGGGTACCTGACCGTTCAAATTCACTGCGGCTCGCGCGGACTCGGCCACCAAATCTGCACCGATTACGTTCAGCAATTCCAAAGTGCGGTCAAAAAATATGGCATAGATTTGCCAGACCGTGAACTGGTTTGTGCGCCGATGGATACGCCGGAAGGACAAGCATATCTCGGCGCGATGCGGGCCGCCGCAAACTTTGCTTTTGCCAATCGGCAATTGCTGGCACATTCCGCTCGGCGCGCTTTTGAAGAGACGTTCAAAAGCAGGGACGCGTATCTTCATCAAGTCTACGACATCTGCCATAACATGGGCAAAATCGAAACACACGAAGTGAACGGCCGGCGGATGAAAGTCTGCGTACATCGCAAAGGCGCAACGCGCGCTTTCGGTCCGGGCACGCCCGGTCTCCCGCCAGAGTATCAAAAGATCGGGCAACCTGTCATCATTCCGGGAAGCATGGGAACTGCGTCATGGGTCTTGGTTGGCACGAAAGACAGTATGGCGCGGTCGTTCGGTTCGTCCTGCCACGGGGCTGGACGAGTTATGTCGAGAGCCAAAGCCAAGCACGAGGTCCGAGGTGATGCGTTGAAAAAAGAGCTGGAAGAACAGGGCATCAAGGTCCGCGCGGGATCGTTATCTGGTCTCGCAGAAGAGTCACCTCAGGCGTACAAAGATGTGGACAGGGTCGTGGAGACAGTCAGCGAAGCGGGCATTGCCCGGAAAGTTGCAAGGCTGAAACCGGTGGCTGTGATTAAAGGTTGAGTCAAAGGAGGAACTTCCAAGACCCGCTCCTCGTCTCTGGAGAAAAGGAGGCTTGCATGAAACGAATCTTAGTTTGCGTTTTTGTCACCTTTGCTCTAACGGCCTGCGCTTCACCTTCAATCCCTCCCGTTGATCTGCCTATCAGTCAACCGACACCCTCCACTCCAAACCAAACGATGCCAACGCTTCCATCTGGTTCACCTGCTGAAAATCCATTCGCGCCCCATCCTTCAGACAGTCAATATTCACGAGGCAAGGTTTTCATTGATCTAGCAGAGGTTCGGACGCTGGAAAGTTATCCGGTTCAGGTGCAACTGAATTTGAAAGGCAACCTGCCAACTCCATGTCACGAATTGCGAGTCGCGATCAACGCGCCCGATTCTGAAAACAAGATTCAAATCGAAGTCTACTCATTGGTGGATGCCAGCAAAATCTGCGTTCAGATGCTCAAACCTTTCGAGGCCAACGTCTCGCTGGGCAGTTTTTCGAGCGGCCACTACACTGTATGGATCAACGGCGAGAAAATTGGTGAGTTCGACGCGTGAACATGACTCACCCCGAATTTAATGAAGGCAGGGAGTGAGGCCGAACGTCGATCCAAAGGGAAGAAAGGGCAAGGCGAAGACGATAAAGTGGAGTGGAGGTAACTCGGCTCCACTTTCCCGTTCTATGGCAAAAGCGGGAAAGGAAAGTGAAGAGAAAATCAGAGCGAGCCAATAAGGAGAGTAGGAAAGCAAAGGCAAGAGCGGCAATCAATAAAAACTTGAGGCGCGCCTCCCAGGAATGCAGGCGGGGCGACTCAAACGCCAGTTCAGATTTGGTGAAACGCAAGGACATTTCGATCTGCCAGCGTTTGGCATAGGCAAAGACGATCTGCCAGGCTTGTTCGGCATTGAGAACGGGTTCGGTGGTGATGAGATACCAGGGTTTCCGTCCTGCGCCGGGACGAGAGATGACGAGAAAGAGTTGCTGTTCATCATTGGGCAGATGAATGGGGGCGGCAATAATGCCGGTTTTTCGTTGGCAGCGTCTGCGCGCGTCCCAAACCATGCGATAACTCCATGAACGCTTGCCGCGCACCACTTTCCAGGCCTCCTGCTTGCGACCATCCGCACCGATCACATGATATTTGTTGTTCCAGCGCACAATGAAACGCAGTCCACGATCGAGCGCCAACGTTGTCCAGGGAGCGCCTGCAAAACCACGATCCCAAATGTGGATCACCCTCCGTCCCCACAGTTTTGCCACTTTTTTCAGGATGTTGCCCTCTTCTCACCCGCTTTTGGCTGGCATTTTTCCCACGCGTCGTCCACCACCCCAGGTGAGCCAGAACCGGTACCCCCTGCATCCCTGTCACTAAAATCTACAGCCAGTTGAAGCCCGGCACGAAGATGGGACGGTCGGTGGGGGATTGAAATAGCCCGCTTTGATCCGTTTCAAACGAGCTGCCTTACTGGAACGAACCGCACATAATCCTTCCGCCTTCAGGCTTTCGCTCTTTTCCAGAACACTTTCATCCCAGATCACATAGGCTTCATGCTGTGTCTGCCAGAGTTCCTGCACCTTGGCGTGGGCTTGTTTCCATAGATACTTGAGGATGATCCGGCTGTGCCAGCGCGACGAGTGCAACACACTCGCTATTCGTTTCACCCCAGCCGGACTACGAGCGCTTCCCAGCAGACGCTCACCTAATTCGCTCAGTAACAACCCATTATTCCGATGTCGATGCATCACGATCACCAGCACCAGATCCAGCACCGTCTTGACCAGCCGCCGATCCAGTTGTTTCTGCAGCTCTGCCAGCAAGGGCCGTAGAAACCGCCAGCAGCGCGTTTCCATCTCGCGGCTGGCTTGCTTTTTCTCCGCTTTGCTTGTACCCTTATTCATGAACAGACCTCCTGTCCGAGCTTGTGCTCTTCACACAAAACTCTACCAGAAGGTCTGTTTCTTTTCTATTTTCCCCGTTCCTGAGATTCAGGGTGAGTCATGTTTCAGATGGGCAGATGTCGAGACTAAGAACTTCCTCAGCCGCCTGCAATCAGCCGGCTTGAAGCACATGTTGTTTCGATGCGGTTCTTAAACCTAGCCTCCGCGCAAGAACGCATCGCACCAATGATCTCAGGCGCAAGAACAGATACTTGAATCACGGTCGGATAGCGCGCTCCTGCAACGGTCAGATTGCGGCATAGGAGATCGGAATGCAGATCGGGAACAAGATTATCTCTCTGGTCGGCAAGCAATTCGCAGATCCAGCCCGCGCCAGCGGCTCGCAGACTTTTTGATCCGACCGGCAAGTGGAGCAAAACATCAGGCGGCAAGGATACATCTGCGCCGTCTGGCGTCAGTTGAATACAATACGTCAGTGTTTGGCTAGCGCGCGCTTCATCCGGCTTGATATCGAGCCGGATGAATGGATTAGCAGGTTCATTTACCGTACCCAACGGACAATCCTGAGCCACTGCGTGGACCGTTCCTGCACTTGGAGTCACTGTCAGTGGCGCCAGGGACATCGCCCAGCTGGCTGTCTCCGGCGCAATGGCATCACTCCATCCTAGTGCAGGGCTTGGGGGCGCACATGCCGTGAGCATCAACAGCGGCAACATCAGCCAGGCCAGTTTGGATTTCACGATGAAAGACATTTTGCACCTCCGTTCTATTAACGTAAACCGCACGTCTTTGTTCCTGAAATGATGCACTCGGCAAAACTGTGTCAAAAAAGCACCCCCGCTCAGATTTCAGACGAGAGTGCTTTTCTATCAAACGCGATTCACAAAACAGGCCATGCTCTATGGCACGAACACATCGTGGAGGATGTCATCGTCTTCATTAAAGATGCTCATGGCATCCGCCCGATCCGTCCAGACGAGGTGATAACGCCGTGACGTGAGAGCAGAGTCGATGTAATCTCCGATGAAGCCTGTGGCATCGCTGAGCGACCAAACATCACTGGCGCGAATCTTGGCACCAAATACAGTGCCCGGCACGATCAGGGTCGAACCGCTGAGCGGCTTTGGCAACCGCACGCCTTTGCGATAGACCGTATAGTAGCCGCCGTTATTGACTGTATAATCGCTATAAGCGAGGTAGACAGTATATTTTTTGGTGAGCGGGTCGTAGCCCGCCGCCAATGTTGGAAAGCCTTGAGCGGTTACGCCAGCGCCGATTGGGGCGGGTGCCGGCCACGGCAAAGTAACGCTGTAGTCCAGCCAGCGTTTTGTGGTATATACGTTGCCTGCCTCTATATCAACCTGCGACAAAGTGGGGTCTTGCCCAAAGGCTAGATAGACCATACCCTCCGGATCAACGGCCATAACGGGGAACATGCTACTCCACCACCGTTGCAAGAGGCCGGCTGGCCCACCTGGCAACCACTGTGGCATCTCATAATAGCGGGCCCCGCCTGGAGAGAACCAAGGGGACCAGCCGAAGGGACCGGTGCCAGTACCGTTTCCATCATCAGCAATGCAGTCAATATAGAAATTTCCACTTTGGAACGAAAAATTATCGTCATAGAAGCAAACAATCATGAAATTGTTGGGGCCGCCAATGGCGCGCGCGCCTTGCACCGCTAGAGTGCAACCGGTTTTAGGAATTCCATATGGTTCCAGAAGCAAGGGGTTGGTTGTTGAGTACTGCCATGTGGCGCCGTAATCGAGCGAGACATTCATCACAATGCCACAGTCTCCATTGCCATAAAACTTCGTCGAAGTGACATACAACGCTTGCTCCTGACCAGACCCGCCATTGAGCATGGCATATGTGGCAACATCGCCCCACGGCTTATCCATAAAATCCGCGCCACCGCCATCCAATACTACCGTTGGGCCGCTAACTAGAACAGTTGGGTCGTTCGGATCGCCCCTCACTAGGACAATATTGGAAGTCGTGCCAGATGAAGCAATATCCATGTAAATGTAATATACGTAGGAGCCGTCCGGCGCGTAACGCACAATTGGATCGGAACAAGAATCGCCTACACCCGTCAGCGGCAGAGAGACGTAATTGTTGTAATCCCAAGTATCGCCTCCATCATAACTAACTTCCGCCAAGCATGGCGAGGGATTGACTCCATCGTAGTAATGGTTAAAGATTACGGCAATCTGCTCATTGGCAGGATTAACCGCCATGCTAGGTTCATTTTCGTTGAGGTTCCCTACTGAGACAAGGTTATCAAGCCCGACAATCTTACCGTAATCGAGGAACTTGCCGCTCAGTTTGTTAACGCCTAGCTTTTTAGCAACCACAGCGGCCGCATCAGAACTTAGTTTGGGCAGAAAGGCCTTCATGGTATTTGCCGTCATCACCGTCTGCGATGAGGGGCGCTCGCTCTCCAATACCGGTTTGCTGGCAGCGTTCGCGTTCAAATTCGCGCGTTTGGTTTTGGGCATTGACCAGCCAGTCCCGCCGCCGTATTGATAGCGTCCCGACGCCACCGAAGTCAGCGCTAAAACGATCAACATCAGGACATTTAGGGCGCCGATCTTGGTCCTTGACTTGCCTAATACCTTCATTAGATCCTCCTTTTTTAATTTATGAACACGTAAAATGAACGAAATATCCAGGATGCACAGGCGGGTATAACAGACCCTATCTCAGCCCTCCTTTCCCAAGCAGGGTGATGATGGTATTTGATTAGTAACAGAGAAGCTTTTTGTCATTTCCACCATGCTTTGAAAAACTCCTACATTTTAATCATTGTACAGGAAAGGCGCGGAGTTTACAAGACCCCAAACAGCCTATTTCCTTCGCGTCTCACCACAATTTTGAAAGTACCAACTCTATAGCTTATTTTGGCCGATCGCAGCAAAGCGCGCATTCGTCAGCTTTGCCAAATCAGAAACCGGCAACTTAATATTCAATCCGCGTTGCCCGCCCGAGACATGAATCTCTTCATAGTTTTGCGCCGACGAATCAATCACAACCTGAAAGCCTTTGTTGATCAACGCCAGCGGAGAGATGCCGCCCGCCTGCAAACCAGTCAGAGCCTCCGCTTCGCGTTCAGTGGGTAAATATACTTTCTTCTCGCCCAGCGCGGCGGCCAACAGTTTTAAATCCACATTCGAATTACCTGGGACGACGACCAGAAGCGGTTTCTTGGGTTTATCTCGGGTCACGACGATGGTCTTGAAAACGGAAGCCGCTTCCACGTCGAGGAGACGAGCCGTCTCGAGCGCGCCAAGTTTTTCAGCGGGCAATTCATAGGCTGTATATTTAATCTTACGCGAGTCCAATAGTCGCGTCACGTTGTTGACAATCGGCATGGCTTTCCTCGCATCAGAATTATAACCTGGGGAGATTGCCGTTCTTCAAATTTCAGGATATAGTAGCGGCCATGTGTGACACACTGGTCGCTACTCCCGAAACAACCAAAGATGGCGTAATGATCTTTGGCAAAAACTCGGACCGTGAGCCGAACGAAGCACATCATGTGGTCAGGTATCCGGCAATGGATCACGCACCCGATAGCCGCGTCAAATGCACATACATCGAAATCCCCCAGGTTGTGCATACGTACGCAGTTTTGCTCGCTAAACCATTTTGGATTTGGGGCGCGGAGATGGGCGCCAACGAACATGGATTGGTGATCGGCAACGAGGCCCTGTTCACGCGCATCCCATACAAGAAAGATGGCGGTTTACTCGGCATGGACTTGTTACGTCTGGCGCTTGAGCGCGCCGCCACCGCGCGCGACGGCGTACAAGTCATTACCGATTTGACGGCAAAATTCGGGCAGGGCGGGAATCACGGCCTGGCACACGAAACCTATTACCATAACAGTTACATTCTTGCCGATCCGCATGACGCCTGGGTGCTCGAAACGGCCGGACCGCACTGGGCCGCGAAACAGATCAAGGGCATCTATTCCATCTCGAACGGCATCACCATCGAGAACAACTTCGATCTCGGCTCGCCCGAACTTGTTTCCTTCGCAATTAAACAGGGTTGGTGCAAAAACGAAGCCGACTTCAATTTTGCACGCTGTTATTCCGATCTAATTTTTACGCGCTTCTCCGACTGCCGCAAACGCCGCGCTCGAAGCATGGATCTGCTCAATTCACAACGCGGGCAGATTACAGTTGAAACGATGATGTCCGCACTACGCGACCATGGCCAGGCAGATGGTTCACAACGTGCTGCCGACCAAAGCCTCGCCGGCGCGGATATTTGCATGCACGCCGGGTTTGGTCCGATTCGGATTTCGCAGACGACCGGTTCAATGGTTTCCTATGTGGACGCGAAAGCCCCGCTCCATTTCGTGACTGCCACCGCCGCGCCATGCACCAGCATTTTCAAACCGGTTTGGGTAGACGCCTCATTGCCGGACCTCGGGCCCGCTCCTGTCGAAACTTATGATCCATCCACTTTGTTCTGGCGGCACGAACTCCTGCACCGTTCGACCTTGCGCGATCACGAAAACCTTGTCTCGATTTTTGCTGATGAGCGCGATGCTCTCGAACATGAATTTGTCGCTGCGGCGTTCTCGGCACGCACAAAAGGCGCTACTGCCCGAGCCACCGTCAGCGCGGAATGCTTCATCCGCGCTGACGAAGCCGAAGCAAAATGGCTGGAACAAGTGAAAGGCGCAAAACCAAGTCAAAGTTGGCATCACGCGACGGCATGGAAGAGATTCAACCGAGTTGCAAAGATACCACGCTAAACAATATAATTATGATCTAGAGTTCATACAATGATCTAGCAATAACATCTGAATTTATTTGATTAGGCAAAATCACAACCAAAAGATACAGGCCGTAAAAATCTCCGCTGGAGGACAGTTTGAGCTCAAAAAATTTCTCGGAGACGTTGAGCGTATATCTCTCTCAAGTAATCCTTTTGCTTTATATATCAAATCTAGCAATCCTTACCCCCGTCACTTTGATTTCCCAAATTGCGGGCATCCAGTTTAAAGAATACAGTATTGTTGCCTCAATTGTATCTTTTAGCGTCAGTGGATTTGTTCTGGTCAATGCAAAGAAAGGTCTCAAAACAATTGTAAGGAATGATTACATAAATTTAATTGGTCTTGCTTTATTGGGAACAATATCTGTATTCATAGCTCTTTCCTACTATCGAGTGGGCAGAATCGCCGTTGATGAATTCTACTCGACTGCCAATCCGACTTTCTACCTGAACAATCAAAGCCAGCCAATGAGCTTCGAAACGAGAGTCTTTTATAGCGGGGATAGGCCTTTTCACAGTGTGGCTTATCTTACCGCCGGTGCTTACGAATATTCTTTAGCCGTCTTCAGCTCTCTGACCGGGATCTACTATCTGAGCATCTACTATCAGCTGGCGGCAGGCACAGCGGCATTCCTCCTGCCTATGACAATTTTTCTTCTACTAAATCACTTCTCAACAGACGCGCTGTCTGCTCTGATCGGAACGGTCGCTGTAATTACTGTGGAGATCATAACAGCAGAGAGCGCCGTTACACCCGGCGGCTTCGCTTTTATCCGCATTTATGAAGGAAAGTCTATTATGTTAGCTCTGGGAATACCGCTTTTTATAACATACGCCATAGATTTTTTTCATTTTAGGACACGCTTTTCCCAAGTTAAATTATTTCTCCTGATAACAGCACTGTCCGGCGCAACAACAACATCGTTGATGATATTGCCGATGCTTGGAGCAATTATCCCTATTGCTTATATGATCGCGCAACAAAGATGGGATACATCCTTAAGGCCGCTCATGAAAGATGTGGTAGATTATCTACTTTGCTATCTCTATCTCGCCTTGTATGCAACATTCATAATTGCAAAAGACGGGCTGAGAACCGCCGCTTTTAGCATGTCCTATCCAACCGACTTTCAAGGGTATCTAGCTTTCTTCGGCCCCATCACTGCCCCAACTCCTTTATTGACAATTTTTTTTACTCTTGGAGCCTTGTTCCAAGCGACAGGCTTCAAAAGGACATTCTTAGGCTGGTGGATTGGGCTATCAATCCTACTAGCTCTTAACCCGGTCACCAGCAATATATTGATTGTCCCGTTCAAAGGTATCTTCTATAGAATGTTCTACATCCTGCCATTTCCAATATCCGCTGGGGTTTTTATATCAGACTTATCTAGTCACGTGGCAAAGATCAAACGCAAGCGCATTTCCACGATTGGAAATGGGCTAATCATTGGAATATTTGCGCTGTCAACTCTGGTAATACCATCTTCTATATTCCGCAACAAGATTTATGCAACTGGAAGCTGGAGGCAACACGAGGAGTATATGGCCGCAGAGAAGATAATTTCAAAAACACCAAAGGGGATCATGCTCTCCCCGTATCCCATATCAGGTGCAATACGCATGCTCTCTAGTGATTATCCCCAAATGATCACTAGAGAAGATATGATGTATTACTACCTAAGCATACAAGACAGGGAGATGGATGCCGAGTTCCGAATACAAGCCAACCGATTCCTGTCAGGCGACCTACAAGACATGAATGGGATCGCCAAATTGCTGGATCAATATACTGAAGTTTACTCGGTTGTCCTCGATAGAGCTGTATACAAGAAATATGACTCTAACCAATTAAATTCGTTCCTAAGGTCAAAGGGGTTTGTAAACAAAGCGACCGTAGGAAAATATATTGTCTTTTGGAAGTAAGCAGCGAGCAATCAAGAAGATTGAAAAATTCCGACGTACAGTAAAATAGAGGGGATGAAATCGGCCACCACGCCTGCCATTCCCCTGGAAAAATTGCTGGAACAACTCCCTGAAACCTACAGCCTAGCAGACAAGGAATTAATCCAGCGCGCGTATCGCGTGGCAGAGGAAGCGCATCGGGATCAAAAACGCATCTCGGGTGAGCCGTACATCAATCACTGCCTGGCCGTCGCGCAAATCCTGGCCGAACTACGCGTCCCGCCGGAGGTTCTGGCCGCGGGACTCTTGCACGATACCGTCGAGGATACGACCGTCACGCTAAACGATATACAAAATGACTTTGGTGACGTGGTTGCGAATCTCGTAGACGGTGTCACCAAGCTGACCAACCTGCCGCGTGTCTCGCGCGACGATCAACACGCGGAAAAGAATCACGGCGGCGCTTCCGAGCCTGAAGCGAAGGCCGCGAGTCTTGGCCGCCGCCCAGACATGGCTTCGGAGACTCTGCGCAAGACATTCCTTGCCATGGGCGACGATGTCCGCGTGGTGTTGATCAAGCTGGCAGACCGCCTCCACAACATGCGTACGCTGGGCCACATGCCGGAAAGCAAGCGCAAACGCATTGCCCAGCAAACGCTCGATATTTTTGCTCCCCTCGCCAACCGCCTCGGCATCTGGCAAATCAAGTGGGAACTCGAAGACCTCGCCTTCCGTTACGTCAACCCTGAGAAATACAAGGAAATCGCAGAGCAACTCGCGGAACGCCGGCCCGACCGCGAGGCACAGATTCAAGCCATCATCGAAAGCCTGAAAAAATTATTCGACGAACACAACATCAAGGTGGAACTCAGCGGGCGGCCAAAACATATTTATTCGATCTACAAAAAGATGCAGGAAAAAGGAAAAGCCTTCGAGTCTGTGCGTGATGTGCGCGCGGTCCGCCTCATCGTCCCGGACGTGGCGGCCTGCTACACTGCCCTCGGCCTGATCCACACTCATTGGCGTCCGATCCCCGGCGAATTCGATGACTACATCGCCGCGCCGAAGGATAATTTTTATCAGTCCCTGCATACCGCGGTGATATGGGATGACGGCAAGCCGCTGGAAGTTCAGATTCGAACCTTTGAAATGCATCAGAACGCGGAGTATGGCATCGCCGCGCACTGGCGTTACAAGGAAGGCACAAAGCGCGACAAATCCTACGAGCAACGCATCAACTGGCTCCGCAACATGATGGAATGGCGCTCAGACGTGAACGACGCGACGGAATTCGTTGAGTCAATGCGTTCGGACGTGTTCCAGGATCGCGTGTATGTCTTCACCCCGCGCGGCGACATCATTGACCTGCCGGCGCGCTCCACGCCGATTGACTTTGCCTATCACGTCCACACAGACATCGGTCACCGTTGCCGCGGCGCGAAAGTCAACGGAAAACTCGTCCCGTTGTATCACGAACTGAAAACCGGCGACCAGGTCGAAATCCTGACCGCGAAGCGGGGCGGGCCAAGCCGCGATTGGTTGAATTCGAATCTCGGGTTGGTCAAGACTCAGCGCGCCAAATCCAAAATCCGTTTGTGGTTCAAGAAGGAAGACTATCAGCAAAATCTTTCGCAGGGACGCTTACTGCTCGAGCGCGAACTGCAAAGGCTTGGCATTCCCGAAACCAACTTTGAAAAGATGGCGCGCGACTTCGGCTACAAAGCACCGGAGGAAATGTTCGTTGACCTCGGCACAGGCGATTTGTCGGTCAGTAAGATCATTCACGAAATTTCTCAGAGAGAAGAAAACGCCAACCTTCTTACTGCAGGCGCGCCTACAACAGAACAGACAGTTACCGATGCAGTCAATGTGGTGGGCTTAAAAGGTCTGCTAACAACAATGGGCAAGTGTTGTCATCCCGCGCCCGGCGATCAGATCATCGGTTACATCACACGCGGGCGCGGCGCGACCATTCATCGGCAGGACTGTCCAAACATTCTGCGGCTCGGTTTGCAGGACCGCGAGCGCCTCGTGCGCGTGGACTGGGGAACGCAGGTCCGCACGTATCCGGTTTCGATTCGCATTCGAGCCTATGATCGCCAGGGCTTGATGGGCGACATTTCCAACCTTCTCGATGACGAAGGCGTGAACATCGCGGATGTGAAGGTGAATGTAAATCGAAGCCTGGCAGAACTGAGATTGATCGTCGAAGTGCAGGATATTTCTCAACTCAGCAAGATACTCACCAAACTCGAGAACGTTCCAAACGTAACTGAAGCGCACAGAGTTAGCGGGTGAGGTGGTATAATGCGCCCGCTTTTTAGAAATGTCTTTGCTCAGTGTGCAAGAGGCGCAAGAGCGCATCATCCATCATTTCAAACCAACCGAGACTGAAACGCTGTCTCTGAATCAGTGCGCGGGACGCGTCCTCGCCGCGGACATTCTTTCTTCGGACCTCCCCCTCTTCGACAATTCATCTGTGGATGGCTTCGCGGTTCAGGCGCGCGATCTGGTTGATGCAAGCGCCGCATCCCCCCGGACTTTGAGCGTGGTCGCCGATATACCCGCCGGTTCCGCACCGAACATCACCCTCGCGCCAGGACAGGCGGCGCGCATCATGACCGGCGCGCCGATCCCCAAAGGCGCGGATGCGGTCATCATGGTCGAAGACACCGATTTCGATCACGGTGCGTCGGGGCTGGCCGCGCCGGAAAAAGTAAAAGCCTTCAAGAAAATCAAGAGCGGTGAAAACATCCGCACGCGCGGCATGGACGTGAAAAGAGGTCGCAAGGTTTTATTCGCGGGACACAAATTGCGTCCACAGGATTTGGGTCTGCTCGCGATGTTGGGCGTGGCAAACGTGGCTGTGTTCCGAAAGCCGCGCGTCGCTTTGCTTTCAAGCGGAGATGAACTGACGCCGGTCGAGCTGCCCCTCGAACCCGGCAAGATCAGAGATACAAATTCATACACCATCGCGGCTTTGATTGCAGAGGCGGGATGCGAGGTCCTGCCGCTCGGCATCGCGCCGGATAGCCGTGAAGTAATTCAGTTCCTATTTGACCAGGCCATCGGCATGAACGCAGATGCAATTATTTCCACTGCGGGAGTCAGCGTGGGCGCGTTCGATTTTGTCAAAGATATTATCGAGTCGAATGGCAAGTTGGATTTCTGGCGCGTGAACATGAGGCCGGGCAAACCGCTGGCTTTCGGCGAATATCGCGGTGTGCGATTTATCGGATTGCCAGGAAATCCTGTGTCGGCCTTCGTTGGGTTTGAAGTTTTCGTGCGTCCCGCTTTGGGCCGACTGGCCGGTTTGAAAACGGTGGCCCGATCAAAGGTCAAGGTGAGACTCGCTGAAGCAATAGAGTCCGATGGGCGCGAAAGTTATCTGCGCGCAATTGTCGAAGAACGCGATGGAGTTTTATCCGCAAAATTGACCGGCCATCAGGGGTCTGGCAATTTACTTTCACTTGTTCAGGCAAACGCTTTACTTATCGTGCCCGCTGGTGTAAAATCGCTTGCCATTGGCGACCAGATAGACGCCTGGTTGATATGAGGCAGACATTGATGAACAAATGGTTGTATCGAATCTCGATTGCCCTGTCCGTTCTGGGCGTTCTTGTATCGGCTTACATGACCGTCTACAAATTGACAGAAAACAACAGCATGTGCTTGGGAAGCGGAGATTGCGCGACGGTCAATGCCAGCGTTTATTCGGAAGTAAACGGCGTTCCCGTGGCTGTGATCGGTGTTGGAGGATACCTAACCATTCTCGTTCTTCTTTTATTTGAAAACCGCAGTGGATTTCTGAAGAAAAATGGAACGATGATTGTCTTCGGGCTTGCGCTTTTCGGATTTCTATTCACGCTTTATCTGATCTACGTTGAAACCGCGCTGATCCGTGCCTACTGCCCGTTTTGCGTTACATCGCAGATCACAATGACCATACTTTTTATACTTTCAGTGATTCGGCTGGTACGCCAGCCCACAAATTAGGAGGAGCTTCATGGCCCGCATTCGATGTCACTACGCAGATTGTGTCTTCCTCGACGAAGGATACTGTTCTGCCGCCGCAGTGGAGATAGACCCCGATACGGGATGCGCCACGTATTCCCCGACCGACGAGGCCGCGGACGAGGAATGGGATGAAGAGGAAGAGGGTGATGAATGGGATGACGATGAAGAAGAAGACGAGGAAGAAGAAGCCTGGGACGAAGACGAAGACGAGTTATAGAATCAATTGAATAACTGCACAAAGAGACCCGCTCGGGATGAGAGGGTCTCTTGATTTATTGAGAATATTTCTCAGCGTGATCTGCAAATTGATACAGCAAAATCCCCGCGGCGACGGCCAGATTCAACGAACTGGCGCGCCCGCGCATCGGCAGGGAAATCGTCGCATTGCAAGCGTTGATCTGTTCGGGCGAAAGTCCTTTTTGCTCACTGCCAAGCAGAAGGATGAACGGCGATGTTGGGGTGAATGAGCGATAATCGGTCGAAGCATGAGATGAAGTGCCAATCAAGTGATACCTGCCGCGGCGCGTCCAATCCACAAAATCATCGAACGAGGTTTGCGCGATTGGTTTCCAAAAGATCGTCCCCATGCTGGCGCGGACGGAGGTGGGATGATACGGGTCCACGCCGCCGTCGAGCAGGAAGAGCGCGTCCGCGCCGACAGCATCGAGCGTGCGGAGAATTGTCCCAACGTTGCCGGGGTCCTGCGGCGAGACAAGCGCCGCGCCGCAACGAATTGATTTGAGATCAGCAATTTTCGTTTGTCGCTGTCGAACGATGGCGAGGATGCCTTGCGGGTTTTCTTTATCAGCCAATGATTCCATCACTTGCGCGGAGACCGCTTGCGGGGCGGTCGCGAGGCGGGAAACCAAGTCTCGCGCAAAGTCACTGGTCAAATTATCCGGCGCGTAAAGAATCGTCTCGATATCCCATCCTGCTTCCACGGCTTCGCCGACATGATGAATCCCTTCCACGAGAAACAGGCCTGACTCAGTGCGCGCCTTGCGTTGACGCAGTGCGCGCACTTTTTTGACAAGCGGATTGGACAGGCTGGTAATCAGAAATTGATTCACGACCCCATTGTACCCAAAGAAATTTGATCAGGGTTGTTGCACCACGATCAACTTGGCGACCATGCCCGCTTCAAAGTGACCGCCGACTTCGCACACAATTTCATATTCGCCCGGCTCGGTCGGCGCGGTGAACGAGTCGGTGACGGTTTGGCCGGGTTGAATGGCGAGTTTCTCCCAGAACACATTCGCTTTATCGGCCTCGGTGAAATGGGTTTGCACCTTGGAGTCTAGTTTCATTACAACAAAACTGTGTTGGACCGCGCCATTGTTTGTGGCGCTGAACGAGATTTGCGCTCCCGCCGGGACCGTGAACGTGTTCGGGCTGAACTGAAAGTCGGTCAGCGTAACATTTATGGACTTCGATGCGCCGCCGCCCGCGCCGCCGCATCCACTCAGGGTCAGCGCAAGACTTAGCGCGAAAACAAACAGGATTTTCTTCATTGGTAATTTCTCTCCTTCCAGCGGAGGAGCATAGCAGAAAAAACCGCATAAATCAATACCTTGGTGTATTTATGTTTTTATCTAATCCTAAGAATCAAACTTCCCACCGCGAGCGTGGGAAGTTATGAATTGAACGTGTTTCGATTTTTATTTGACGATTAATGTAGCGACCATGCCTTTTTCGATGTGCCCAGCCAGACCGCAGACTACCTCATATTCCCCGGGTTCGGTCGGAGCCGTAAAGGTTCCGGTCTTGGTCGTGCCCGGGCCAATCTCATCCAGCTCCCAAAAGATGTTGCCTTCGTCCTTGTCGCCGAACGGCGGGGTCACGGAAGTGCCTTTCTTCATGATGGCGAATTCGTGCTCGACAGATCCATCGTTCTTGACGACGAGATTCACGGGCGCGCCCGCGGGAACGGTGAATGTGTTGGGAGTATAACTAAAATCATTCACCACTACATTCAAAGTGGTGGTCTTGGGGCCACATGCGGACAGCACGAACGAAAGGCTCAAGACAACGATTAAGAAAACAGCAAATTTTTTCATTTTTCTCCTTTCGCAACCATTGGCGAATGGTTGTGATTATGTCATCGCCCTATGTTTTTCGTAATTGCCTTTAATCACCCATTTTGGATGCGCTTAGTAATCATTTTGACTTGCGCTCGGAGTCAAACACACGGCGAACACATTCTGCTGTACACTTGGAAAAAAACTCCCAACAGGATAAGCCAACATGACTACCCCTCGTTTCCCAGATTTGAATCCGCCCACCCGCATCCTGCTTGGACCCGGGCCGGGCATGACCCACCCGCGCGTTGTCCGCGCTTTGAGCGCCCCGACTCTCGGCCACCTCGACCCGGAGTTGCTAAAAATCTACGGCGAAGAACAGGAACTTCTTCGATACGTGTTCCAGACCAAAAACGAATGGACCTTCGCCCTCTCCGGCACAGGGACTTCCGGCATGGAGGCCGCGCTGACGAATTTGATCGAGCCGGGCGATTCCGTGCTGGCCTGCATTCATGGATACTTCGGCGCGCGGCTGGCGGAAATTGCGGAACGACTTGGCGCGAGCGTGGACCGAATCGAAAAGCCGCTTGGCCAGATCTTCAGCGTGGACGAAATCGAATCTGCGCTGAAAAAGAAGAAATACAAACTGATGACGATTGTCCACGCCGAAACATCCACCGGCGCGGAACAGTTGCACATCCAAGAGATCGCCGCCGTGGCCCACAAACACGGCGCGCTGATCGTGCTGGATACCGTCACATCGCTGGGTGGGATTCCGGTCAAGATTGACGAATGGGAAATTGACATGGCCTACTCCGGCTCGCAAAAGAACCTCGGCGCGCCGTCGGGGCTCGCGCCGATCACAGTCGGGCCACGCGCAAGATCGGCCATCGAAAATCGTAAATCGCCGGTCAGTTCGTTTTATCTCGACCTGAAACAATATGCAAATTACTGGGGCGGCGGGCACGGTTACCATCACACCGCTTCAGCTAGTTTGCATTTTGGCTTGCGCGAGGGATTGCGAGTGATCGCCGAGGAGGGATTGGAGTCCACATTTGCCCGCTTGCGCGCCAATGCCGAAATGTTGTGGAATGGACTCGAGGACATGGACATCCCGCCGTTCATTCCGGTGGAGTATCGCCTGCCCATGCTGACCACGGCCAAAGTCCCGGCTGGATGCGACCCGCATCAGGTACGCGCGCGGCTGTTGAACGAGTACAATATCGAAATCGCGGCAGGCTTCGGCGCGCTGAAGGATCAGGTCTGGCGTATCGGGCTGATGGGTTATTCGAGTCGCAAAGAAAACATCACGCTCCTCCTCGCGGCACTGAGGGAGTTGTTGAAGTGATGGTGTCACTCTGAGGAAGCCGCCGAAGGCTAGCGACCGAAGAGTCTCATGGAACAAAAGAACGAGACCCTTCGCTTCCCCTTCGACTTCGCTCAGGGCGAAACTCGGGGTGACACTTCAATCTTTAGGAGTATCCATGACCACACTGACTCAATCATCCACCAATCGCTACTACACTTACGCCCTGTGGCTGGCGATCCTTACGATTCTCTACAATCTGCTGGAGGGACTGGTTTCGGTCTACTTCGGCGCGCAGGATGAAGCGCTAACTCTCTTCGGCTTCGGCGTGGACTCGTTCATCGAGGTCATGTCCGGCATCGGGATTCTGGCGATGGTGCTTCGCATCCGTCAGCATCCCGATACCCCGCGCGGGCAATTTGAGCGCACCGCGCTCCGCGTCACGGGCTGGAGTTTTTATCTGCTCGTGGCGGGACTGTTCATCACCGCCGTTTACAACTTGCTCACCGGCCACAAACCGACCGCGACGCTCAGCGGCACGATCATCTCGCTGATTTCGATTGCCAGCATGTGGGCATTGGTCACAGGCAAGCGCAAAGTGGGCCGCGCCCTCAACTCCGCGCCGATTCTGGCGGACGCAAATTGCACAATGGTCTGCATTTACATGTCGCTGATTTTGCTGGCGGCCAGTTTGATTTATCAGTTCACGGGCTTTGGCTTTGCCGATAGCCTCGGCGCGATTGGGTTGATCTATTTCTCGTACAACGAGGGCAAAGAGTCCTTTGAAAAGGCGGAGGGGATGGATGATTGTTGTGAGGATGAGAAAAAATAATTTTCTTTTAAAATCTTGTGGCTCAGAATGACAAAACATCGCAGTGAAGTCGAAGCGCGATCCGCAAAACGCCCTTCGACTTCATGGCGTTTTGCGCCATTCTGTTCAGGGCGAAACTAACTCCGTCAGGCGCGACGCACCCTCCGAGCACGTTATAATTGCCTCTATGAAATTTCTTCGCTGGCTGGCGCCTGCCATTTTTCTTCTTCTCCTTGCATGTCAGCCGCAAAGCCCCACCACCGTCACAATTCTTGATGGCGGCCAAGCACAGATCGTTACCACGAGTGAGCGGATTCCGGCTAAGATCATGGCTCAGGCGGGAATCATTTTTTCGCCGAAAGATGTTGTGTTGTTCAATGGCGCTCGCGTTCCGCTCGACCAACCGCTTCCATCTGCAAAAACATACACTCTTCAAATCCGCCGCGCGGTGACGGTCACAGTCAATGGCCAGCCAGTTCACACCGCGGCGCGCACGGTCGGCGAAGCGCTGACAGAAACAGGCGCACAACTCTACGCGGCGGATGAAGTTAATCCCCCGGTCGAAACACCCATCGCGAGCGCGATGGCAATCACATACACGCCGTCGCAGGAGTTGACTGTGACCGCGGATGGCAAACAGATTCGCGTCCGCTCCACGGCGCGGACCGTTGGCGAGGCGCTGGCCGCGGCGGGGATTCCGCTCCTCGGGCTGGACTCCAGCCAACCGTCCGAGAACGAAGCGTTTCCTCAAGATGGGCAAATCCGCGTCGTGCGCGTGTCTGAGTCCGTGGTGCTGGCGCAGAAATCCATTCCGTTCACAAGTCAACTTGTTTCATCTGCTGATGTGGAACTCGATCATCAGGAAGTCCTGCAACCCGGTCAGGCCGGGCTGGCTGTGAGCCGCGTGCGTATTCGATACGAAGATGGAAGAGAAGTTTCGCGCGTCACCGAATCTGAAACAACAGTGAGGCCGCCCCAAAATCGCATTGTTGGATATGGGACAAAAGTCGTCGTGCACACCACAGTGGTGGACGGTGTTCAAATTCAATACTGGCGCGCGGTCTCGATGTTCACGACCGCGTATTCACCCTGCAACTCCGCGGCAGACCGATGTTATCCGGGCACATCCAGCGGGAAACCGGTTCAAAAAGGCGTGGTGGCTGTGAAGTACAGTTGGTATCTTGCCATGCAAGGACAGCCGCTTTACATTCCCGGCTATGGCTTTGCCACAATTGAAGACGTGTGCGGCGGATGCGTGGGCAAGCCCTGGGTTGATTTGGGTTATACCGACGCACAATATACTCAAGAAGGCGACCAATGGGGCAAATGGGTGACGGTTTATTTTCTCGTCCCTGTTCCGCCCAATGTTTATTATGTGCTGGAATAAATGACCAAACCGCAAAAGTTCATCATCGGAATTTTATCGGTGCTGGTTTGCGCGCTCACGGTAGCGGTGGGATTCGCAAGCTGGCAAGTTTATGAAGATTGGACCGGTCAACCGCTCGGCGCGGCCCTGCCCACGTCGCCATACACCCCTATTGCTTTACCTCCCACCTGGACTCCAACGCCCGGCGGTCTCAGCGTTTTTCCTGTACGTGCAAGCACACCCATCAGCACGCCGCGCTGTGGAGGGCCGCGCGTGATGACGATTCTTGCCATCGGCTCGGACACGCGCAGTACAGGCTACACGTGGGGGCTGGCGGATGTGATCCGCGTTGTGCGCGTCGACTTTGTCACTCCGCGCGTGACCGTGCTGGATTTTCCCCGCGATCTTTGGGTCGAAATTCCGTACATCTCGGACAATCTCGATGGGCAGGATCACGAAAAATTGAATCAAGCCTATCTTTATGGCAACCCGGGCGATGGCTTTCATTATTGGGACGATCCCAGCGCCGGCCCGGGATTGCTGGCGCGCACCCTCGATCTTAACTTCGGCGTGAAAGCCGATCACTACATCGCGGTCAACATGAAGACCTTTGTCAAAATCGTGGACGCGGTCGGCGGGATTGATGTCACCTTCCAGCACGACGTGGACGGGACCGATGATCCGATGTTCAAAAAAGGCACACATCACCTCAACGGCACGGAGGCGCTGGCCCTGGCTCGCAATCGCACCGATGGCGTCTTCTCACGCGGTGATAATCAGAACATCGTTTTGTGCGCCCTGCAAAAGAAACTCGCCAGCCCCAAAGTGGTCACGAAGATTCCGGACTTGATCGAATCGTTTCAAGATAACGTTCAGACCGATCTCAGCCCGGAGTTGATGAGTCAACTCGCCTGCATCGGTCAACAACTGCCGCGCCAAAACATCAGCCTGTATAGTTTCCCCCAAGAACTTTTCACAGGCGATCGAATTTATGATCCCGTCTTCAACAAAAGAGTTTTCGTCTGGGACGTCAATTTTGATCTCCTGCGAAGTTATGTCTCATATTTCCAGGCAGGTTCGTGGCCCATAAACTTCACGCCCGAAAGCACGCCTGAGCCTGATCAGAACATTTCCTTCTGTCAATGAACAACATCCCTCCGCTCAATGCCGCGGCTTTGCTCAAACAGCACCGTCTCCGCGCTGATAAAAATCTCGGACAGAATTTTCTACAAGACCCGCTCGCGCTGGAAAAGATTGTTGCCGCGGCTGAAATCCAAAAAACAGACAGCGTGCTCGAAATTGGACCGGGTCTTGGAAGTTTGACGCGCTATCTTTCAGTCACAGCCCGCGACGTCGTAGCGGTCGAACTGTACCCGAAACTGGCCGCCGTTTTGCAGGGCGTGATCAAATCCTGTGCCAATGTCCGTTTAATCCAGGCCGACATCTTGAGTTGCTCGCCGAAAGAACTCGGGCTTCCTGAAAATTACATCGTCGCGGCCAATATTCCCTACAATATCACCTCGGCCATCATTCGGCATTTGCTCGAATCCAAACCCAAGCCGCGGCGCATCGTGCTGACCATTCAAAAGGAAGTAGCCGAGCGGATTTGTGAGACTCCGCCCGACATGAGTCTGCTGGCATTGAGCGTACAGGTGTATGGCAAGCCAAGCATCTCAGCGCGCATTCCAGCCGGCGCGTTCTTTCCCACACCCAAAGTCGACTCGGCAATAGTAAAAATTGAAATCTATCCCGAACCTCTCATCCCCTCTCCTCTGCTGCCTGTCTTTTTCAAATTGAGCAAAGCCGGGTTCGGACAGAAAAGAAAGACACTGCGAAATTCGCTGGCCGCGGGGCTGAAGATTTCAACCAGGGAAGCAGAAGCCCTGCTTGCCAACTCCAAAATTGATCCACAACGACGCGCAGAAACGCTTTCCATCGAAGAATGGAAAGCGTTGAGCGAACAACTTCGACAATAGAAACAATGCCTCTCACAATGAAGATGTCAATGAAAAAATTCCCTTGGTTTGAAATTATTCTGGCGATCGTTTTTCTAACGATTCAATTCTACGCGGCGTTCTCCGACGCAAATAATTTTCCCAACAAATGGTTCAATCGCGACGACGCCTATTACTATTTCAAAGTGGCCCAGAATATCAGCCAGGGGCTTGGCAGTACATTTGACGGTATCCATTCCACGAACGGCTATCATCCGCTTTGGCTTCTGGTCTGCATTCCTGTTTTTGCCCTGGCACGCTTTGACCTGATTCTTCCGCTGCGCGTTCTTTTGGTTGTAATCAGCATCATTGATCTGGTCACTGCCATTCTGCTGTACAGGCTGATCAGCGGGGCGATGTCGCGCGCGGCAGGAACGTTAGCCGCCGCCTATTGGATTTTCAATCCCACCCTGCAAGCACTGTTCTACCAGCCGGGACTTGAATCCGGAATCGCTCTACTTTGCATCGTTGCGCTTCTTTACATGCTCTATCGGCTGGAGCAAAACTGGCGCAAGGAAGAAGTTAGCCTCTGGCAGATCGCTCTGCTCGGACTCGTAGCAAGCCTGACTGTTTTCAGCCGCCTCGACCTGATATTTTTTGCGGGCATCGTCGGACTCTGGATCGTTTTTCGCGAAACGCCCCTGCGTTACCTCCTGCCGCTGGACATTCTGGCGGTCCCCGTATCTGCACTTCTGGCTTTCATTCTGCGGCTGGGAATTGCAGAATATTATTTGGTCACAAATTCTGCATTCATTATGATTGGCGTGGGACTGGTTATTAAAATCCCAGCTTTCTATTTATTTGACCTCTACCAACGTTCTGTCCACTTACGACCCATAAAAACACTGCAGAATATTTTTCTGGCCACTGCGCTCAGCAGTGCATGTCTATCTGTCATCTTATGGGCGGGGAATGCCATCCATATCCTGCCCGCTTTTTCGCTCGTCGTTCTTTCATTGGACTCGCTTTTCACCCTCGGTTTCATTCTTATCATCCGCACTATGGCTTTTCTGTTTCGCGACACAAATGTTGATGTACAGCCAACCAAGCCCCTGGCGCTTTTACGAGCATACTGGAAAAAATGGCTAAAAGAAGGTGCGGTGTATTATGGCATCGTTGGTGGGACACTGGCTATTTACGTGCTCTGGAACAAATTGACGTTCGGCACCTTCAGCCCGGTCAGCGGGCAGATCAAGCGCTGGTGGGGAACTTTCGAGAGTAATGTTTACGGCGGAGCGGCGAGAAACTTTATTTCGTTCTTCATGCTGAATCCAACATCAGATTTCAACGCGTGGAGTCCTTTTACAGATGTGTGGAGCAAATGGATCAGCAGGCTTTTCCATATCAATCCGGAAAGTATTCCATTTTCAATATGGCAAAAGTATTTCCTGATTTCGCTCGTCCTGTGCCTGATCTTCTTGTATGGAATCCTTTTGCTGAAAAGAAAGCAGGCAAAAAGGGCCATTGTCCAAACGGCGTTAATCCCGTTAGGCGTCGCCGGTTGGATTCAAGTCCTTTCCTACAACAGCACCGGTTATGCCTCCTTGAAGGAATGGTACTGGCTCATAGAGCAGGTTTTGTTTGTTATCTTAATCGCGTTGTTTGTAAATCTCTTGTACGGTTTACGCCAGAAACAACTCGTTGACGAAAAAATTATTTGGGCACTGGTCGGAGCGATTAGCATCTTTGCAGCATGGGGCTATTGGAGAGATATTTCTGCGAGAATGCCTTACGCCCAGACGCCTGTCGGCACACCCTACCTCGAGGCGATTCCCTTTCTGGAGGCGAACACCAAGCCGGGCGATGTAATCGGCATGACCGGTGGCGGGAACATCGGCTACTTCATTCACGACAGAACCATCGTCAACATGGACGGCTTGATCAACAGCTATGACTATTTCCAAGCGTCAAAAAATGGCACAGGCTCAGATTATCTTTATGATACCGGTATGAGATATGTTTTTGCCAACCCAGACATAATGAATCAGCCACCCTACCGCCGCCAATACATGAAACGATTGAAGCTGGTTGTTGAGTGGGGCGGAAAAGACTTGTTGCGGCTCTTGCCCGCCCCCAAGCCATAAATTAGGAATCCACCCTTGCCATCTTCCCGCGGCGGCGCAAGTCGCGGAAATGTCCGCGCACCTGCCAAACGCGAAAGGCGGCCTCTGCCTGAATCTTGAGCGACATTTTGGATTTTCCCCAGCGGCGGTCCGCAAAATAAATCGGCACCTCGCCAGTTTTGTATTCGAGGCAATGAGCAAGATACGCCATCTCAACCTGAAAAACATAACCGCTGGATTGAATCCGATCCAACGGCATTCCCAACAGGGTTTCGCGCTTCCACAGACGAAAACCAGTCGTTACATCGCGCAACGGCATCCCAAGGATGGTACGCGCGTAGAAGTTACCAAAGGCGGAGAGCCATTTGCGCCACAATGGCCAGCGCTCATCCACCGAGCCGCCGCGGACGTAACGCGAACCAAGCACAACATCATTTGTTTTCAGGCTTTCGGCCATTTCAGGAATTTTAGCGGGATCATGCGAAAAGTCCGCGTCCATTTGTAAAACGGCATCCGCCCCTCGGTCCAGGGCGAGGCGAAAACCGTTCAAATATGCGGATCGCAACCCGAACTTCCCTTCGCGATGCAAGACATGCAATCGCGAGTCGCGCGCGGCCAGTTCATCCGCGATGCGACCCGTTCCATCGGGACTGTTATCATCCACCACCAGCACGTGCAAATCGAGCGGAAGCGCAAATAAAGCGGAGACCAGTTTGGGCAGGTTCTCCGCTTCGTTATAGGTTGGGATCACAACTGCGATGCGCAAGGAAATTCTCGTTAGGCGATCGGCTCTTTCTGGATGATGAATTCGCACACCTCATCACCGATAGCCACACACTTGGACTCATTCACGCGGAACTCATTGCCGCCCGAAACCCATTTGAGGCCTTCCTGCAACAGGCCAGTTGCAATGAAGCACACGGGCTTGTCCGCGTTATGGCGTCCCCAGCAGACAGGACACTTGTGGATCGTGTAAACGAATTCGTTATCTTTTTCCTCAACCGTACTCAATTGGTCACTGAGCTGGCTGAAGATCTTGGCCATAGCTGGGACGCCAATGCGTAGTTTAGCATGAAGCGGAAGAACCACAAACGCCAAATCCGCCACGCCGGCAAGGGCGCCGAAATTTTTCAGGGCGTCGGAAAAGGTCGCGCGTCCCGCGCGAAGCGCCAGCCCGCGTCCGCCGCGCGGACCGTACATTTCCTCCAGCGCCACTCCAATCGCGGATAACTCTGCAAAGTCGAATCCCTTCTCAAGGTTATCCGGCGGGTAATTATCAATATATTGGTTCAATCCGGCCAGGTTGAGAATTGCGTTCAGACCGTTCTTGCCCATCACCTCCTCCAGCGACTTGATGGTGATCAGGCCAAATTTATTGGGATAATGCAAACCACTCTTTTGAACTGGGCTCATACCGTCTCCACTAAATCAGCTTCGCCAAGTCCTCGGCGGCGCGCCGCATGTCGAGGAAGATCAGGCCAAGCTTAGCCTGTTCGCGAGCGAGGGCAGTCAGAACGGCTTCTTCGCCGACTGACATCAGAACCACATATCCTTTTTGACCTTTGATATAAACCTGCTCGAGGGAGCCGCGCCCCAATTCAGTGGCAATGCGCTCGCCTAACGACAGCATGGCGGCAGACATGGCCGAAACGCGATCCTCCTCCACGCCTTGTGGCAACGCGGAGGCAATGCTCAACCCATCCACACTCACAATAGCAGAGGCTTCAATATCAGGGGATGAAGCCTGCAATTCGCGCAGGCGATCCACCATTTGTTGCGTGCGATTCTTGGTCAAAACAACCCTCCATAAAAAGGACAGACCACCCAGGTGCTGGGGCTGTCCTCTGCGATAGTGAAGCAATTTTAGCACACGGCAAGGCTCTGTCAAGTTGACGGAACACGCGCCGCTGATTAACAGAACGGTAGGCCGAAATCGCGCCTTTGAGCGGCAGTATAATCACGCGCATGAGAAAACGGATTTGGATTTTAATCATAAGCTTGCTCCTGATGCCCTTCAGTATTAAATCCGCTCAGGCGCAGGATACAAATCCGCCTCCCGAACCGGATAGCGGAGCGGTCGTGTGCCAACCGGGCGTTTATTTAACCCAACCCGATAACTGCCTGCCGCTTGGCCCATCGGTTTATCTAACCGATTTGGCGCGCCTTGGCCTTACGATTCCACCGACTCCCCTGCCCGCCTTCAAGCCAGATAAATCACTCACACAATTGCCATACCGATACTTCCGCCTAGATAAAGATTACGTGCCTGTCGTCGCCGCCCCCGGCGATACCGCGGGCGGACAAACTTTTTTGCCCGGCTTTGTTTATGTTTCTTACGTTGACCGCGTGGATACCGGCCATGGCGTTTATTATCTGCTTCAATCCGGCGGATGGATTCCCGGCAAAGGCGCGCGCGTGGGGGAAATATCTGCGTTTCAGGGATTGCAATTTACATCCACGCCGCGCAATGACTTCGGCTGGACGTTCGAAGACATCCCCGTGCAAACTGCGCCGGGATACAACAAACCGGTCACAGGTCGAAGATTGTATCCGTTCACCGTCATCCAAATTTACGATACGCAAAATGTAGACGGCGCGGACTGGAATATGATCGGCCCCGACCAATGGGTGGAAGCGCGCAAGGTGGCGCAAGTGAATGTCAGCGCCACGCCGCCGGATGGATCAAACAACACGAGGCGCTGGATTGATGTCAATCTTGCGGAGCAAACTGTTGCAGTGTATGAAAATAACCAACTCATCTTTGCAACAGTCGTCGCCACCGGCGTGGAACCATTCTGGACGCGCCCCGGTTTATTCCAGATTCAACAGAAAAAAGAAACTGAGACCATGCGCAACAACGACCCAACGGATTTTTATTATCTGGATAATGTCCCATGGACGATGTACTACGATGGCCCGCGCGCATTGCATGGGGCGTACTGGCGTACACGCTTCGGTTATCCACAATCGCACGGATGCGTGAATCTATCCGTCGGCGACGCGCATTGGCTTTTTGATTGGGCGCATGAAGGCGATTGGGTTTGGGTGCATGATCCTACAGGCCAAACACCGACCGATCCCGCGCTGTATAAAGGCGGCGCGTATTGACATGCCTTAGTGCGTATGATAAACTACTGCCCGCTCAATTAAATGGTCCCGTGGTGTAGCGGCCAAACATGCGGCCCTGTCAAGGCCGAGATCGCGGGTTCGAATCCCGTCGGGACCGCCAGCGAAGACATCCCCGCATGGGATGTTTTTTGTTTAAACTTCACCGTTTCCTCTACAAAGAGTATGCAAACTATCAACGGGAAGTTGCAAAGCCACAAAGAAACAATAAAATATCTCTATGCCTTTAGCCATTACTTTTGCGCCAAGAAACAAAAACCGTCGAAAGCTCGTCTACCCAAAAAAGGTCGCTTGACAGCGCTTTCGAGACAAGGCATACTTTTTTTGCTTCAATGAACTTGACTGAATACATCAGGAAAGGCGGGCACGATGAAAAAGAAACTTCTCTGGCTCATTCCCGTTCTCATTGTGATCACGCTGGCGCTCTCCATCACTCAGCGTCAGTCTGTGATCCGGCCAGAAGCCACACCACTTTCGATTGAGGCCCAACAACAGAAAGCGGGGCCGCAAGTCATTCGGCAAAATCCAATTGCCGGGCAAAGACTTGGATTGAATCAATACATCCAAATCATCTTTGACCGCGACATGGATCAGGGAAAAACAAGCCAGGCATTCTCGCTTCTTGGCCCGGACCGTCAGCCGGTCGCCGGTCAAATTAACTGGCCCAACACCCGAACCTTTGAATTCACCCCAAACGCCAAACTGAAACCTTCCACGGTCTACAAAGCCGTGTTCACCCCTCAAGCCGCGGCTATAGATGGAAGCACTCCCAAAGAATCAATTGAGCTCCAATTCAAGACGGTTGACCAATTGGCCGTTGGACAGGTTTTTCCAACCGTTGACGCGACGAACGTGAACGGGGCTACCAACATCACCGTCATCTTCAATCGCCCGGTCATTCCGGTTGCCATCCGCGAAGAGCAAAGCGGCTTGCCTCAACCGCTCGAAATCACTCCCGCGCTGGCAGGTCATGGCGAATGGGTCAGTTCGTCGGTGTATGTGTATCAGCCGGATCAAGCCTTATTAAGCGGAACCCGCTACACGGTCCGCGTGGACCCGGCGCTCAAAGACATCAATGGCGATTCTCTGGAGAAGTCCTTCGTGTGGCAATTCCAGACGAGCGCGCCTTACATCCAAAATTACGCATTGCAGAACGGGCCGTACAATCCAGGCAACGTCATCGAAAATGTTTTGCTGGATCAGCCTTTCATCATCACATTCTCGCAGGCGATGGATCAAAAGAGCGTGGCGCAGGCGGTGACGCTGACCAACCGCGAAACAGGCCAGAATTTCCCGGCCCAACTTACATGGGACAAGACATCTTCGATTCTGACCATTAAGCCTTCAGGAAAATTCCAGATCGCAAGTTTTTATCAACTGAACATCGCGGACTCCGCGTTGGCGCAGGATGGCGGAAGATTGAAAAGCGGTTTGTCGCTGAGATTCAGCACCGTGCCCCTGCCCTCGATTGTGAAGGTCACACCTGAACCGAATTCGGTCGGCGCGGATTTCAATTCGAACATGACGATTCAGTTTAGTTCGCCGATGAAGTTTGCCAGCATGAAAGGAAAAGTGCAGATCACGCCCGCGCCGAAAACCGAGCCACAATATTATTACAACGATTACGACTATTCCCTCAACATTTGGGGCCTCGAACCGGGAACTGATTACGTTGTACGCATCCTGCCGGGCATGAGTGATTTGTACGGAAACACCATCAAGAACGAATATTCGTTCTCGTTCAAAACCGGCGACATGCAACCGTACGCGAATTTGGTTTTACCGTGGACGCCGCTGGTCTATCGCGCCCACGGACCACAAGAAGTCTACTTCGAGTACACCAACGTGGATTTTGCTACGGTCTCGCTCTATTCGCTGACCTTCGATGAATTCAGTATGTTGCTGAACATTGGCGAATCCACCGCGAATTTCAAGCCGCAAACCGGGCCCCTCAACGAATGGTCGCCAAACACACAAGTTGCGCGCAATCAACTTAATCGCCTGCATATCAAATTGGAAGACCAAAAAGGCAATGCACTGCCTCCGGGATATTATTTGCTCGGTGTGAAGGGCAGACCGTTGGATTACAAAACAACCTTCTATCAAACCGGTCTGTTCATCGTGGCGACGGACAACATTACGTTCAAAGCCACGCCAACCGAGGGCCTGGCCTGGATCACCGATCTTGAAAGCGGACAGCCGCAGGCGAATGTGAAGGTTGCGTTCTACGACGATCATCTCAAACAAGTCGGCAGTGCAACAACTGACCAGAACGGCTTGGTCTATCTCGATCAAATGAAGTCCGCGATCTACGCGCGCGCCGAGGGAGCGAATCATGTCGCTCTTACCGCGCTCAATTGGGGAAGCGGCGTATGGACCGGCGACTTTGGAATTTACGAAAAATATTACGGCCCTTCGACAGGCTCGTTTGCCTACGTGTACACAGACCGTCCCGTGTACCGCCCCGGGCAGGATGTGTACTTCAAAGGCATCGTCCGCCAGAACGACGACTTACATTACAGCCTGCCCACCGAGATAAAAGCCTACGTGGTCATCGAACATGACGGTGAGAACGTCTTCGAGAACTACCTCCCCATTTCAGAAATGGGAAGTTTCAACAATTCATTCAAACTCGCGGATGACGCCGGGCTGGGAACTTACAACATTTCTGTGCGCGAGACCTCCGCGCCGGATAGCCTCGCGCTTGGCTATGTCTCCTTCCGCGTGGCGGAATATCACAAACCGGAATTTCAAGTGTATGCCTCGCCTAAGAGTTCCAACATTCTCCTCGGCGATAAACTCGATTTCAGTTTGGATGCGACCTATTACTCCGGCGGCAATGTGGGCAAGGGGACCGTGAACTGGTTCATGCAATCGGCTCCCTATTATTTTGAGCCGAAACCAAAATACAGCCAATACAACTTCATGGATTGGGACCGCGACATTTACTGGTCGCCGAACAATCCAAACTATTCCAGCACACTGGCGGAGGGACAAGGCGCCACCGACGCGAACGGTCACTTCGATCTTTCGCAAAGCGTTGACTTTGGCAAGAGCAAGGCCAGCCAGCAAGTGACCTTCAACGCCAACGTCACAGACGCGGCAGGGAACCTGGTCAGTGGACAAACCAGCGTGATCGTGCATCAGAGTCAGGTCTACGCGGGCATCCGCTCGACGCAATACATTGGCAAGCAGGGTGAGGAGCAACCGTTCCAAATTGTTGTGCTCGATTGGGATTCGAATCCGGTTGCGAATCAAACCGTGACCGTCAAGTTTGTGGAGCGACGCTGGTACAGCGCGCAGGAACAGGATAAACAAGGTCAACTGCGCTGGGTCACTTCCGTCAAGGAAATTCCCGTTGCACAGAAAACGCTTGCGACGGGCGCAGACGGCACCGCGCAAGTTTCGTTCATCCCACCCGCGGGCGGCGTGTACAAAGCCATGGTGACAGTGACCGACTCAAAGGGTCACAGCCAATTCGCGTCCGCGTACATTTGGGTGACGAGCGACCAGTTTGTTCCATGGCGACAGACCAATGACCGCTCCTTCAACGTGATCGCCGACAAAGATTCCTACGCGCCCGGCGACACAGCGGAAATTCTGATCGCCCAGCCCTTCCAAAACGATGTGTACGCGTTGGTCACCTACGAGCGCGGACATATCTACAAACACGATGTCGTTCTACTCAAAGGCAACAGCATCGTTTACAAACTGCCCATCACCGCAGACATGGCTCCGAACATGTATGTCTCGGTCACGGTGATCAGCGGCGCAGAGGACACAAAGACTCCCGATTTCAAGATCGGCATGACGCGCATCAATATAGACACGAGCCAGCAGACTCTGGACGTGAAGATCAGCGCCGATAAAAAGAGCGCGGGGCCCGGCGATAAAGTCACGTATACCATCACGACCAAAGACGCGAGCGGCAAGCCGGTTTCCGCGGACGTTTCGCTGGCCGTCGTGGACAAGGCCGCGCTGGCCCTCGCGCCGTCCAATTCCGCGCCGATTCTCACCAGTTTCTATTCCGCGCAAAACCTGAACGTGCAAACCGCGCTGGGTCTTGTCTCCAGTGCAGATGATTTCAACGCGCAATATCGTCAGAGCATCCCCGAGGGTGGAGGGAGCGGCGGAGGCGGAGGCGGCGACCTCGGCATTATCACCGTGCGACAGGATTTCAAAGACACCGCCGCATTTCGCGGACAAATCACCACGGACGCCAGCGGCATGGCGCAAGTGACGGTTCAACTTCCAGAGAATCTAACCACATGGGTCGCGGACGCGCGCGCCGCAACGACCGACAGCAAGTTCGGGCAGGCCACGCAGGAACTGGTCAGCACGAAGCCGCTGTTCATCGAATTGCAAACGCCGCGTTTCTTCACGGCGGGCGATGAGGCCAGGCTGGGAGCGACGATTCACAACAATGGTGAGAGCCCGCTCAAAGTCGAAGTAAGACTCGACGCGCAGGGCGTGGATCTAAAATCAAATGCGGCGCAAACGGTTGATGTCCCTGCGAAGCAACAGGCTTACGTCACATGGGATGTGACCGTCACGCCGGGCGCGTCGCGCGTCGACCTGACCGCCACCGCCACCAGCGGGTCATTCAGCGACGCGAGCAAACCCGCGCTGGGCACGTTGTCGAATCAAGGTTTGCCGGTCTTCACCTATTCAGCACCTGAAACTGTCGGCACATCCGGCCTGATTCCGCTCGCGGATTCTGCCACGGAAAGCATTCAACTCCCAACAACGATTCCGTACACTAATGCAGAGTTGTCCATCGAGATGTCGCCATCGCTGGCCGCGTCTCTGCAAAACGGTCTCACCTATCTCGAAGATTATCCATATCTTTGCATGGAGCAGACCATCTCGCGCTTCCTGCCCAACGTGGTCACAACCCGCGCGTTGAAATCTGCAAACATTCCCGCGGTCGCTTTGCAAAGCGATCTCGATGGACAAGTGAGCGCGGCCCTGCAGAGAATCTATGCCAAGCAACTTCCCGATGGCGGATGGAATTGGTGGAACGGCGATAAAAGCGACCCTTACACGAGCGCGTATGTCGTGCTCGGACTGCTCGAAGCAAAAGAGTCTGGCTATTCGATCTCAAACAGTGCGCTCAACAACGGCATCAAATATCTGCAGGACAATCTGACCAGCCTGCGCGATAACGACGCACATTGGGAATATAACCGCTACGCGTTCATGATCTATGTGCTGGCGCGAGGCGATGGATTGTATGCCAGCCGCACGAACTACATTTACGATCATCGGACGTCGTTGAGTTTATTCGGTAAAGCCTACCTGGCGCAGGCGATTTACATCCTTGATCCGAACGATACGCGCCTCAACTCGCTCATGTCGGACCTCGAAACGGCCGCCGTGCTTTCGGCCTCCGGCGCACACTGGGAAGAATCCTACAACGACTACTGGAACTGGAACTCGGACACGCGCACGACGGCCATTATCCTGAACGCGTTCGTGCAGATTGATCCGCAAAACGATCTGGCGTCCAAAGCCGTGCGCTGGCTGATGGCCCACCGCGAAAGCGGACACTGGCATTCGACTCAAGAGACAGCCTGGTCACTGATGGCGCTGACCAATTGGATGACCGCCTCGAAGGAATACGACACACATTATTCCTACGCCATTGGTTTGAATGGCGAATTGCTCACGCAAGGCCAAACAGACAAGAATCATCTGACCGAGACGGTGAAACTGCAAGTCGAGATGAAAGACCTGATTAAAGACTCGGCCAATTATCTGGTCTTCACGCGCGGCGATGGCCCGGGCAACTTGTATTACAGCGCCTATCTCAAAACGACCCTGCCCATTGAATCAATCCAGCCGCTGGATCAGGGCATGACTCTCTCGCGCCAGTATTTCACGCTGAATGACCCGAAGCATCCCATCACCGAAATCCAGCGCGGCGAGTTGGTGCGCGTGCGCTTGACGATGGTGCTTTCTGAAGACATGCACTATGTGGTGGTGGACGATCCGCTCCCGGCGGGTCTCGAAGCGATTGACGCGACTCTTGCCACGGATACCGCCGTGCCAACCTCGTACACGATTCAAGATTTCGATCAACGCGGCTGGGGTTGGTGGTACTTCCTGAACATCGAATTGCATGACGAGAAAGTGACTCTCTCCAGCGATTACCTGCCCGCGGGAACGTATGTGTTCACGTACCTGGCACGCGCCAGCACCGCAGGGACGTTCAAGGTCATCCCGCCCACCGCAATCGAGTTCTACTTCCCTGATGTCGGCGGGCGCGGCGCAGGAAGTGAGTTTGCAGTGAAGCCGTGACGCACAGAGGGTGCGTCGCAACTTTCAAAACGGGACTCGTCTCACCCAAGGCTTAATCTGCCGAAGCGGATTTTCCCGTCAGGCTGGTGGGACGCACCCGCGATGTAGGTCGAGATGACATACCAACCTGTATTTTGAAATTCCTTTGGAATTTGGAGATCGCGAAGCAGTCACGCAGTGACGGATGGGGCTTATTTCGAGCTGGTGCGTCGCACCCCATATGGTGATCCAGCCGTGAAAACGCCTGCATAGAGAAATTTTTTATAGAGGATGAAGTCTGCTAAAATGAAGATGTTGAAGGCGGTTTGTTTTCGCCTATTTCTATAACCTACAACCGTTTGGTGTAGTTAATGCGCGGAGAATGTGATATGCGAATATTCATTATCTTAATGACGCTCAGCCTGATTGTTACAGCCTGTGTTACCCATGTAACCCCAACTTCTACACATACTGCCATTCCAACTGACACCTCCACACCAGTTCCAGCAGCAACCCCGAAGCCCACCGCAACCGTGGATCCCAATATGCCGCCCGACGCCGCTTGGAAGGATGCGTATAGCGGCGAGTACATTAAGATCGTCCAGGAGAACGGCAAGACGACGAAGTACTACTGGAAGCAGATACAGATTGGGGACGACGCCATTACTGGCGTCAAAGGACATTGGTTCGAGTCGCGCATGGTGGATGGCCCGATTGATCTTACCGGCTACGGCGAGAACAACTGGCGCAACGCCTACGGCGACATTCACCTGCCGCTGACTGTGTACGCCATCCACGACCTGCACGACTTGGACAAGATCGGCTACCTCTACCATCCGGATGGAACGTCCGACTGGGTAAAGTATGGCAGTGCCGGTGACACACTATCTACCAAGATCGTAATCGACTTATTCTTGACCTATTATGATGCGTATGCAGATGGCCCAGGCGATCCGCTCCGCAGTTGGGACAATTACTTGAAGTTTCAGGCCGGGCCGGATGGTACACCCACCCCAGAGGATGGACGCCAAATGAATAGCGACTGGATAGCCTTTGTCAGCGCGATGAACGGTAGCGGGGGCATCCATGTTGGGGATGACTTGTGGCAACCCCGCAAGGGCTATGATGTGCTCTGGATTGGCGAAGCCACCGCGCAACAAGACCCCGCCATGTTCCACTCCTTCTGGAATGGCGCCAACGCCTTCTACTGGAAGACGCTGGTGAAGAACGGCAAGCTAATCGCCGTGGTGGCGGCTGGCGCACCCGAGAGGGCGGAGCTTGCGAATCCCAAGCGCTTGGGTTCGACGGTAGTGCGGCGGGAACGAGCTTTCCGCGGGGATATACTCTTCCTATTGCAAGCATTGCTGGAAGGCCGGAACTCAAACGAAAGCGGTAATTGGATTATGAACTACGGGCACTACGGTAGCCTTGCCGGTCCAGGCATATCCGTCCGCAATTTAAACACCGGTGTCAGTTTCACGATCACGACCAGCTTTCTTGCCCTCACACCTGCGCCATGAAAGCGGCTTGGCGAGCGCCTTGCATTTGCTTTATAAAGGGAGATCAGGTGTAAGTGCCAACGACTTCTCTGCTCCGCGTGGGACTCCTGTCCCCGCCGAGTTCTTTGACCGAAGTTCTAAATGATTGAGACTTTCGGTCACTCAATGGCGCGGGTCAACCCCTAAAGGGGTGCTTCGCGAAAGTGACTGTCACCTAACGACCGTAATTACCACCACATCGCTCTTCACCACCTCCCCATTCATGTTGACGCCTTCCACCCAAAAGCGATGCTCGCCCTCGCTCAACTGCCACCAGGTTTGATACGGTGAGGCCGTAAACGTCTGCAAAATATTTCCATCTACATAAATGGTGACTTGCGAGAAACTGCCGCCTGCCGCGGCCTCGACCGAGATTTGCTGGGAGGCCAGATCGAGATTCGGTGTGATGCGATAGGTTGTGTTCGGTTGCGGCGAGACGAGCATCAACCCATTCGCATTTTGTGAAACCGTCATTTGATTGAAATCACTCAGCAACGGCCAGCCTTGACTCCGTGCCCAAGCCTGAACGTCAATCGGCAAATCCAAAACGATGATTGGCTTGCGGCGCTCCGGCGGAGTCGAATCGTCCGCAGGCAGGCCGGTCAACGCGTCCACGAAGACTTGCTGATACACAGTATCGGGCTGAGTCGGTTCGGTCCCGGCGATGAACCATTCCATTTTGGTGTGCTGACAGAATTGAGTCGGGAGCAGACCCGAAAGATCGCACACTTCAACTTGCTTCAACCCATCGGGTCTCACAAAAGGTTTATCAGGCTGACCGTTCAACAAAGCGCGCATGGCGTCATGCCAGATGGGCGCGGCGCCGGTGAGACCCGTCACGTTGTGCATGGCTTCGTATCCGCTGTTGCCCACCCACACGCCAATCACCAGATCGGGCGTATACCCAATTGTCCAGTTGTCGTGGAAGTTGGTCGTGGTTCCGGTCTTGACCGCCGCCACACGGTCCAGTTTGAGCGTGCTGTTGAGTCCGAATCCGGTTTGGCGGGCGCGGTCGTCGCTGAGAATATCGCTGATGAGCCACGCCACTCTCGGGTCAAAGACTTGAAGCGGCGGTTTTTTATCCTGTGTGTAAATCAGATTTCCATCCGCGTCACGAATATCAAGGATCGCATAATTGCCTGTGAAATATCCATCGTTGGCAAACGAAGCGAACGCCGTCGAGAGTTCCAGCAGACTCATCTGCCCGCCGCCAAGCGCCAGCGAGAGATCATAACTTTGCGGGTCGCCGAGCGAGGTGATGCCGAGATGCTCTGCAAGATTCAACGTGTTCTCGATACCGACTTCCTTGAGTGTTTTCACCGCCGGGATGTTCAACGATGAAGCCAGCGCCTCGCGCACGGAGGCCGGGCCATGTTCGCGGCCATCATAATCCTTCGGCGTGTATGGCGCGCCATCGTGTGTGATGAAAGTTGTGGTGACATCCATGATGGGCGTGGCCGCTGTCCAGAAGTTGGGACGCGTCGGGTCCAGGACCAGAGCGTAGATGAAAGGCTTGAAGGCTGATCCCGTCTGACGCGGCGCAGTCGCCATATCCAGCGCGCCGTCAATGGAGGCGTTGAAGTATCCCGCGCTCCCGACCAATGCCAGAATTTCTCCGGTGCGCGGATCGAGCGCGACCAACGCGGCGTTATTGACGTTGTGGCTGATCTCGCCTTCTTTCGGCTTGAAGCCTTCGATGCGCCGCGCCACAATTTGTTCGGCCACATGCTGGTCATCCAAATCCAACGTCGTTCGCACAACCAGACTTTGACTCGGACTGAGTTTTCCCTCCGCGATCAACGCGTCAATTTGATCTTTGACAATCCAGATAAAGTGCGGCGCCTCAATCGGATACGGGGCCGGGTTGTAACTCACCGGCGCGGACTCGGCCTCGACGCGTTGCGCGTGCGTGATGTAACCTTGATCCTCCATCAGGCCCAACACAATTTTCTGCCGCTCTTTGGCAAGATCAGGATTGGTGAAGGGGTTGTAAATTCCCGGCGCTTGCGGCAGGCCGGCCAGCAAGGCACATTCGGGCAAAAGCAAATCGGAGGCAGGCTTGCCAAAATAAGTCTGCGAGGCGGCTTCCACGCCGTACGACATGCCGCCATAATTGACTTGATTCAAATACAAAGCCAGGATGTCATTCTTGGATAATTTCTGAGTCAACTCCCACGCTAAAAATGCTTCACGCAATTTTCGGCGCAGAGTCCGCTCGGTGCGCTCATTTTGACTCAGCAGCAGATTGCGCGCTACCTGTTGCGTGATGGTGCTTCCGCCGGCGATGGTCTCGCCGCCCTGAAGGTTGATCCACAATGCGCGGATGATTCCCTGCAAATCCACGCCGGGATTCGTGTAAAAATTTTTGTCTTCGACAGCAATCGTGGCGTCCTTCATACATTGCGGGATACCCTCGAACGAAAGCACGGCGTGACGTCCGCCCTCGGTTGGGAGGATTTCATACAGCAATCGCCCGTTCCGGTCCGTGATGCGGGCGCTGGGCGTGTTCAGATTTTTGGGAAGCGAATCCACCGAGGGCAAATCCCAAAAGATATAAACAAGCAAGCCAACGAAAACCGCAACGATAGATAAAATAATCCGCGTTGATTTCTTCCGCAAAATTGAGGCGAGTCGATTCTTCACATTATGAATTCTACTGCCAAGCCGGATTTTGCGTCATTCGCTAATGTCGAAGCGGTCGCTCAGAATGACAGGTGCGCAAGTGCTATAATCCCGGCGATTTCAATCATCGGAGAACAAATGCCAAAAACTCAAAACCGCGCGGTGATGAACTGGATCTTCGCCTTCGCCTCCGTCGCGGCCTTTCTCGTCGTCTTCGGGGGCTTCGTCCGTCTCACCCGCTCCGGTCTCTCCATCGTCGAATGGAATCCCGTTATGGGCGCGGCGCCGCCGCTCAGTCAACAAGCCTGGCAGGCGGAGTTCGCAAAATACCAGCAATCGCCTGAATACCAGAAAATCAACTTCGACATGACCCTCGACCAATACAAGGAAATCTATTTGATCGAATGGCTCCATCGCTTCATTGCGCGTATCGCGGGGTTGATCTTCGCCATCCCATTTTTCGTTTTCTTCGTCAAGAAGATCATTCCATGGAATGAAATCGGACTCTACATCGTGATGGGATTCCTGTTCCTCGCGCAGGCCATCATGGGCTGGATCATGGTCGCTTCCGGCTTGGTGGACCGGCCATCGGTAAGTCACTATTTGCTGACCGCCCACCTTTTCCTTGCCTTGACCTTGATCGGGCTTTCGCTATGGACGGCTTTCGGCCACCTCTATGGCTTCCCCGCCAAAAAAGCAAAATGGTCCGCCGCCAGCAAAGTGACTTTGCTGGGGCTTGTCATCCTGCTCATCCAAATCGCGTATGGGGGGTTCACGGCGGGACTCAAAGCTGGATTTATTTCCGATACCTGGCCGCTGATGTTCGGGCAATTGATTCCGAAAGGCTTATTGAGCGAAGTACGACCCGCAATCCTGAATCTCATTGAAACGCCGACGACGGTTGTCTTCATCCACCGCTGGTTTGCATTCATCGGTCTCGCCGCGGCGGCCTGGATTTACCGGCTGATTCGCAAACGCAACTTTCCTCGCGACGCGATGAACGGAATCAACGCGGTGCTCATTCTAGTCATCACACAAATCACGCTCGGAATTTTGGTCATCTTGAATCACGTGCAGATCGCGCTGGCGCTTTTGCACCAGGCCAACGCCCTTGTTTTATTTTCAGCGACTATCTACACTCTTCACCGCCTGCGCGCCGCAGACCATGCATCAGCAACTTAGTCTTATTCGCTCAGAGATTTAACGCAATATCAATCCGGGCTTTCGACATCCTCGCACTGATCGTCTTCGCCCGAATCCTGCACTGGATTTAACGGACGCCGATTGAATCATCGCCCAACACACCATCAAGGAAACCCGCCTCGAAATCTATCAAGGCGGGTTTCCTCTATCATAACCAGTGATTCAAAATCTGTGAAATCTGCTTAATCTGCGGATAAATCTCTCAGGAGGTCATCGTGGGACAATTCTTTGCAGTGGACTACCCCGGCCCGGCATTTCAATTTTTCGGCCCCGCGCACATCATTGCATTGGCCGCGATCGTTTTGCTCAATCTATATCTCATTCGTTTCAAAAACGCCAGTGACAAAACCAAGCACAACATTCGCTGGACTCTCGCCCTCATTTTATGGGGCAATGAAGTCGCCTGGCATCTTTGGCACATCCTCACCGGCACGTGGACGATCCAAACCATGTTGCCGCTTCATCTTTGCAGTGTCCTCGTGTGGACCGGCGCGCTGATGCTGGTCACAAAAAACTATTCCATCTATGAATTCAGTTATTTTCTAGGCATCGGCGGCGCATTTCAGGCGGTGATGACCCCCGATCTCGGCATCTACGGCTTCCCACATTTCCGCTTTTTCCAAACTTTCATCTCCCACGGCCTCATCATCACTTCCGGCATTTACATGACTGTCGTTGAAGGCTTCCGCCCCACATGGAAATCCATTCTGCGCGTCGCGCTCTGGATGAACATCTATGTGGTCATCGTCTACTTCATCAACTCCGCCATCGGCAGTAACTATCTGATGATCAACGCCAAGCCGGATACCCCCAGCCTTCTCGACCTGCTTCCGCCGTGGCCGATCTACATCATCTACATGGAACTCATCGGCGTTGCGACCTGCCTGTTGCTCTACACCCCGTTCATCGTCAAGGACTGGCGCGCCAAACACGCGACGGCATAAAGCGCCGCTTCCATCCGGACCTCGAACCGGTCAGCGCAAAATAATTTTCTCTTCGCACTGACTCAATCGCACCGTCGCGTTTGACAATTTTTTGCGTTACAATTATCGCCGCCGGGGCGATGGCGGAATCGGCAGACGCAGAGGACTTAAAATCCTCCGGTGGAAACACCTTGAGGGTTCGACCCCCTCTCGCCCCATGAAGCGATATGTCATTGCGAGCCTGCTTTAGCAGGCGAAGCAATCTCCATAGATGAGATTGCCACGCCGCCTGCGGCGGCTCGCAATGATGTTATGCCTGAAAGGTCAATCATGTACTTCGACCGCCAAAAACTGGAAGAGCTGGAAGACAAAGCGCTCGCGCCCTACGGAGTGCGAAGCAAAGACACCAAAGGCCGCGCCTACCTCGACGATGAGCCTGATTACCGCACGGCGTTTCAACGCGACCGCGACCGCATTATCCACACCACCGCCTTCCGCAGACTCGAATACAAAACACAGGTCTTCATCAACTTTGAAGGCGATTACTTCCGAACGCGCTTGACTCACACCCTCGAGGTCGCGCAGATTGGACGGACGCTGGCGCGCGCCCTCGGGGCGAACGAAGACCTGGTCGAAACGATTTGCCTCGCGCACGATCTCGGCCATTCGCCTTTCGGGCATTCGGGTGAAGTCGCGCTTGCCCGTCTCATGAAAGATTACGGCGGCTTTGACCATAACAAGCAATCTCTGCGAATTGTGACCGAACTCGAGCAACGTTATCCCGAGTTTCCCGGCCTCAACCTGACGTGGGAAGTGCGCGAAGGCATGGTCAAGCATGAATCAGAGTACGACATCTCCGATGCGCGCGATTATGATCCAAGTCTACGCGGGAATCTTGAAACGCAGATCTGCAATGTGGCCGATGAAATGGCCTACACGACTCACGATCTCGACGACGGCCTGCGTTCCGGCACGATCACGCCCCAAATGCTGGACGGCATCGCGCTGTGGGAAATTCTGCGCCAAACCTTCAACTGGGCCGGCCCGACCCTCGATGACCTCGAACGTCACCGCATGATCCGCCAGCTGGTTGGCATGCTGGTCACAGATATGATCGAGGCCACCGACAAACGTTTAAAGGACAGCGCCGTCAAGTCTCCGCTGGACATTCAAAAACTTAAAACCAATGTCATTGGCTATAGCGAAGACATGCAACGCCGCAACCGCGAATTGAAAGACTTTCTCTACAAGAATATGTACAGCCATTACCGCGTCATTCGCATGGCAGTTAAAGCAGAGCGGGTCATATCGGATTTGTTCCAGGCCTACAAAGCCGAACCTGCCATTCTGCCGGACACCGTGCAAAAATCCATTGACAAACGCGGGCTGGAGCGTACAATATGCGACTACATTGCCGGGATGACCGACCGGTTTGCCATCGAAGAACATCAAAAATTATTTAATCCAATGGAAAAACCTTAGGAATACCCTCATGCCAGAACCCACTTACCTAACGGCAGAAGGCCAAGCCAAACTCAAGGCCGAACTGGAAGAACTGAAAGGGCCGCGTCGCGAGGAACTTGCCAAACGCCTGCGCTCGGCGATTCAAATGGGCGACCTTTCGGAGAACGCCGATTATCACAAGGCCAAGGAAGATCAGGGCTTCCTCGAAGGCCGCATTCAGGAGATCGAGTTCATTCTGCGGAACGCCGTGCTCATTGAAAAGAAAGCCAACAACGATGTGGTTGACGTTGGCGCGCATATCACAATCCAGGAGGATGGCTCTTCGCCTGAGACATATCACGTGGTCGGCGCGAAGGAGGCTGACCCGCGTAGCGGGAAGATTTCAAACGAATCCCCTATCGGGCGTGCATTGATGGGTCACAAAGTTGGGGATGTGGTCGAAGCGGAGACGCCCGGAGGAAAGATCAAGTTCAAGATCTTGAAAATAGAATAAAGATCCGGAAAGAAGCGAACGGGCTGGTCAAATTGACCAGCCCGTTTTTGTCATTATTGATTATTATGCTCTCGGCATCTTGAGCGTGTTTTTATTGTTGATCCGCTTTACGCCAGATCGCCAGTTCGAGCGTCACGCGCTCGAAATAACTTTTTTCCGGCATGGCGCCGTTGCCATATTGCAAGTCCACGACAGTGGCAAGCAGTTGCAAAGTTTGAGTCTCGAGCATCACTTGTTTCTGCGGCTCAACCTGTACCAGTTCGCCTTTGGCTTCCAGCCGGGAGCGACTGCCGGGATCATTGAAGGCATGCGCGCTCATCAAAACTTTCGTGGCCGTTTTGATGTCTTCCTTGTCGAAGAGCCAAATCTCCAGCGCAGTGACTTTTTTCGGATCGCCCACACCGATGGTTTCAGAAACGCCGACGCCGTATTCGCCGAGGAAATCACCGCTGGCCGTGTCAATGCTGAACGACTCATCGTAAAGGTCATCGCCCAAAACATACGTCGTCATGTTTTGAGTGATCGGCGGCGCGACACCCATGGATTCAAAATTGGTCTTGCTCTTGGCGGCTTCGCGATTGACGGCAGTGGCCTGCATGGCCGGCGTCACTTCACCGCTCGAACGTTTCGCCAGCAAGGGCCGCAGGAAGAAGAAGCCGACCGCGCCGCCGACGAGCAGGAGAACGAAAAGTGAAATCAGGAGAACGATTCCTCCCGAACCCTTCGACGGTTGAGCCGCCGAGGATTGTTTCATCGGATCAATCTTCAGCACAGTCTGAATGACCTGACCATACGCGTCAATGACTGCCGGGTCCATGCCGCGCGGATCCTTTTTGACCGCGACAAACGCGGACGAAGCCGAAGGGCCAAGAGAAACCCAACGTTGCACAGCCAGATTCGGGTCCCGATTGACGCGAAACGAATCGATGGTCATGCGCATGTAATCCACCTGCAAATCAGAACGCAGGAGTTCGGGGGTTACGTCAGAATAAGTCACGGGCTGAATCAGCCACCCCCAGATCAAACCAATGATGATGCCTGCCACCAAAGCGAGGATTGCGGCGACGAGCGGTCTTTTCAAAAGATCGAGCGGAGAATTCATGTGGCTCCTTTATGCATCCAGCCCAATTATACAGGCATATTCTCTCTCGTTCAATCTCAATCAATCTGCCGTGGTTTCAGGCACAATCTCTTCGAGCAGGAACGTTTCCTGACAATTCGTGCACTGGGCTTCGCGTTTATTGGCGATCACCAACAGCCCGCCGCATTTCGGACAGGGTTGAGCCAGCGGTTTTTTCCATGAAGTGAAATCACAGGCGGGATAATTCGCGCATCCATAAAATGTGCGGCCCTTGCGCGTCTTGCGTTCGACCAATTCGCCGCCGTCTTTCGGGCATTTGACTCCGATCTTTTCCAGCCACGGCTCGGTGTAGCGGCAGGTTGGGAAATTGGAACAGGAAATGAACTTCCCGAAGCGGCCATAGCGGATGACAAGTTCGCCGCCATCCTCAGGACATTTGCGGCCAATCGGTTCGGGGCCGGACTTTGTAACGGGCATCTCGGCCTGGGCCTTTTTCACATCCTCGGCAAACGGACGATAGAACTCGTACATCACCTCGGACCATTCGGCCTGGCCGGAAGCGATCATGTCGAGGTCTTCTTCCATACGCGCGGTGAACTTCAAGTCCACAATGTCGGGAAAATATTGCACCATCAAGTCATTGACCTGGATGCCGATCTCGGTCGGCACGAGGCGCTTCTCTTCGCGTACCACATATCCGCGTTGTTGAATCGTCGAAATGGTCGGCGCGTACGTGGACGGACGGCCAATGCCATCTTCTTCGAGCGCCTTCACCAGCGTGGCCTCGGTGTAACGCGGCGGCGGCTGGGTGAAATGTTGTTCGGGAATCAACCGCACCAATTCCTGCTTCTGCCCCTCTGCAATGCCGTCGGGAATCTTGACGTCCTCTTCTTCCTCTTCGGCCTTTACATCTTCGCTTTTAGCCTCCTGATAGACAACAAGAAAGCCTGCGAATTTCACCACGGAGTGCGCGGCGCGCAAGAGGTACTCATGTTCGTTCGATTTACCCGTCACTTCAACCTGTAAAGTGTCGTACACGGCGGCTTCCATTTGAGAAGCGACAAATCTCTGCCAGATCAAATTATAGAGTTTGTACATCGCCGGCTCGAGGAATGGCTTGACCTGTTCCGGCGTTCGCATCACGGACGTTGGACGGATGGCCTCGTGTGCTTCCTGCGCGTTGGCCGATCTCGTCTTGTATTGAGGCGGCTCCGCAGGCAAAAAGTCATTCCCGTATTTGCCACTGATATATTGTCGCGCTTCGTTCTGTGCCAGTTGAGAAACATTGGTCGAGTCCGTGCGCATGTATGTGATCAAACCGGTCGTGCCGCCATTGCCGACATCCTGACCTTCATATAAACCCTGCGCAAGCGCCATCGTGCGTTTGGCCGTGAACCCAAGTTTGCGTGAGGCTTCCTGTTGCAGAGTGGAGGTTGTGAACGGCGCCGAAGGTTTCTGCCTGCGTTCGCCGCGCTTGATCTTCGAGATCGTGTACACGGCGGACTCCATATCAACGAGAACCGGTTTGGTCGCGGCCTCGTTCGGCAGGCTGGGATCATTCCCGTCAATCCTGGCTAACTTCGCGACAAACGTTGAGTTCAATCCCTCGGGCTTGAACTCAGCATGGATTGTCCAATATTCAACCGGGACAAAGGCCTCGATCTCCCGTTCTCTCTCGACGATGAGGCGGAGCGCCACCGATTGAACACGACCTGCCGAGAGGCGGCCACGCACCTTCTCCCACAGAATCGGGCTGATGCTGTAACCCACGAGACGGTCCAGCACGCGGCGCGCCTGCTGGGCATTGACCAGGTCCATGTTGATGCTGCGTGGATTGGAAAAAGCCTCGTTGATAGCAGGCTCCGTGATCTCATGGAACTCCACGCGCTTGGCGCGCTCCGGTTCGATTTCCGCGGCTTCGATCAAATGCCACGAAATTGATTCTCCTTCGCGGTCGGGGTCGGTGGCGAGATAAATCTCTTCAGACTTCTTTGCCAATTGTTTGATCTCTTTGACAATTTCTTTCTTTTCATTTGGCACGCGATACTTGGGCGTGAAATTGTTCTCCACGTCCACAGACAACTGCGACTTGAGTAAATCGCGCACGTGTCCCACCGAGGCCTTCACCGTGTACCCTTTGCCGAGGAATCGCGCAACCGTTTTGGCTTTTGCAGGCGACTCGACAATTACCAATCGTCCATCGCGTTTTTCTATCTTTTCGGGCTTCTGCGGCGGAGTCAAACCCTCGTGAGCGGGCGTCTTGCCCATCCGATAAAGTTTTGTTCCGCATACCGGGCAAATTCCAACCGTGATCGGCGAACCCTTCGCGTTGAACGAAGCGACCGGGTCCTTGATCTCACGTTTGGTCTTGCACTTCATGCAATATGCTTCCATTTACACTCCTCCCTCACCCTACCCCACCCTTTCCTGCCCTTTCCTCTCCTCCGATTTTCGGAGAGGGAAAGGCAGGATGGCCGAAGGCCAGGAGGGGGTTAGGCGAGGGTTTTACAAATAATTTTCCTTTTGATGTTTTTTGAGGTGCTCCACCACATCACGGACTTTTTGCGCCTGATCCGCTTTGCAGACCAGCAGGACATCGCCCGTATCCACGATGACTGTATCATCCATGCCGATGGTCACAATCAGACGCTCATGATTATTTCCATACACAAGCGTATTATGAGTCTCGAATGCGAGATGCTGAACGGACGCAGATACGTTGCCGTCCATGTCTGGGAACAGCACCTCGAACAGCGTGTCCCATGAGCCGACGTCGTTCCAGCCCAGCCCGCCTGCGGGCAGAACGGCGACGTTTTCGGCGTGTTCCATCACGCCATAATCAACGGTGACCGTTTCCAGGTCGCGCCAACAAGATGCGAACACTTCGGTTTGTTTCGCCGAGCCCCAGACACTGGAAATCTTTTTCAACGCCGCATCCAGTTTCGGCATCTGTCTTTGAATCTCATTCAAGATCGCGTCGGCGCGCCAAATGAACATGCCGCTGTTCCACGAATGATCGCCGGAGCGGAGAAAGCCCTGCGCGGTCTTTTCATCCGGTTTTTCTTTGAAGTGAAGCACGCGGTAAACCGGATATTTCAAATCACCGGTCAACGGCTCGCCCTGCTGGATATATCCATACGCGGCAGAGGGATATAACGGCGTGATCCCCAATGTAACAAGATAATTTCGAGCCGCCACTTCAAACGCGGCGCGCAACAAATAATGAAATAAATTGCGATTACGAATAAAATGGTCGGACGGCAAGACCGCCATGACTGCGTTCGGATCGCGTTGCTTCAACACAGTCGCGGCGAGGCCTGCCACGGCGGCGGTGCCGCGCGGCTCCGGTTCGATCAAATAATTATCGGCGGGAATGGCAGCGACTTGTTTTTGCATCTCGCGCGCCTGCTCTTCGACCGTCACAACCAGAATGCGTTCAAATGGAAATAAATCGGTTAACCGCGCGACCGTGCTTTGAAACAACGTCTCTTCGCCAAGCAAAGGCAGTAATTGTTTTGGGCGGTCTTTTCTGGACACAGGCCACAAGCGAGTCCCGCCGCCTCCGGCCATGATCACCGCGTACGAATGCTCATTCATCTTCGGTCATTCCTTGCACAAAGTAGCCCGATTGTACCTCACGAACGGCCACGTAATTCATTCCACCGACCTGCCTTACCATTCCCTTAAGTTCCATCATCACCAGCGCCGCAGAAACTTTTTCGACAGGCAGTCCGGTCTGATTGCGAATCTCATCCACGTGCAAAGGCTCGCTTCCCAGCGCGTTCATCAACTGCGCTTCGACTTCATCGGTAGGTAAAATCTTTCGTGCGGCTTTCTGCGCGCCGACACGCGTGAGATTCAAAGTTTGTAAAAGATCGGCAGGAGTTAACATCGGCAGCGCGCCGTTTTGAATTAACTTGTTCGTGCCTTTCGATTGCGGCGCAAGGATGCTTCCCGGCACTGCAAATATTTCGCGTCCCTGCTCCGCCGCGAATTCCGCCGTGATCAACGCGCCGCTGGTCTCGCCCGCTTCGATCACAACGACCGCCAATGATAGCCCGGAAATGATTCGATTGCGCGGAGGAAAATTCGACGCGTCCGGCGGAGTGCCGACCGCGTAATCGCTGATGACCGCGCCGCGCGACATCATTTGTTCGGCGAGCGCGCGATTCTCGGGCGGATAGATCCGATCCACACCGGACCCTAAAACGGCCACCGTTCTCCCTCCGGCTTTCAACGCCGCTGAATGCGCCACCGCATCCACGCCGCGCGCCAGACCGCTGATGACTGTGATTCCATTTGCCGCGAGAAATGCGGATAACTCTTCCGCGACCTGTCTTCCATACGGCGTGACTTTGCGTGTGCCGACAATCGAGACCGCGAAATGATCTTCAGCAAGAATCTCTCCGCGCACATACAACACGGGCGGAGGCTGTTCGATTTCTTTTAATCGCGGCGGATAGAGTTCATCCTTCCAGGTGAGGATTTTGATTCCCTGGGCGGTGATCTTGTCCCACAGTTTTTCGAGATCAACACCTTTGCGGACTTCGAGCAATCGCTCGATGACTTTTGATCCAAGCCCCGCGGCGCGAAAATCATCCGGCGAGCCTCTCCACGCGGAAGCCGCATCGCCGAAATGATCAATCAGCGCCTGCAATCGCACAGCGCCGATGCCGCGTACCAGGTTGAATCCAACCCAGAATTGTTTTTCATCCATGTTGATTTACACGTCATTGCGAGGGCGCGTAGCGCCCGAAGCAATCCCCTTCTCACAAAAGAGGAGATTGCTTCGTCGGCCTTCGGCCTCCTCGCAACGACATCTTTGACCGTCCATTCCCTGATATGATGAACTCAAAGGTCAGATTCGTCAAGCAGACCAGGGATGAGTCGCACGCGAATTAAACGGCGGTCCGTTGCAATGTCCAGAACGACCGAAGAAATGACAGGCAGTAGAATCTCTTTACCGTCCGACTGCGTCACAACATAGACGTCGTTTGCGCCGGTCTGCATGATGGCGCTCAGTATGCCGATGGAGTGATCCGCCTCATCTACAACATCGAAGCCGATCAGTTCATGATAATAATACTGACCTTTTGGCAATTTCGGACGATCCGCCGCGGAAACATAAACCTGTTGATTTCGATAGCGCGCCGCATCTTCAGGCGTGTCAATGTTTTTGAATTTTACCAATAGACCTTCGTTATGAAAGCGCGTACCCGCGAGAGTCATCGGTTGATGTGAATCGCCCACAAAGACCTTTGTATTCGGTTTGAGTCGTTCAGGAAAATCCGTGATGACCTCCATCACCATTTCGCCGCGCACACCGTGCGAACGACGCAATGAGCCGACGGCCAAATACAAAGGCTCGCCAGCGGACGGCGAGCCTGAACCAGCACTGTTTGGCTTCTTCGCGGTCATTCCTGCGGCTCGACCACGTCGAGTGTGGCCTGCTTGCCTTCGCGTTCGGCGGCCACGCGCAGAAGTGCGCGAATGGAGTTCGCGACTTTGCCGCCCTTGCCGATCACGCGGCCCATGTCATCTTTGGCAACGCTCAACTCCAGGCGGATGCGATCCCCGGTTCCATATTCGCGAACTTCAACCTGTTCAGGATGCTCGACCAACGACTTGGCAATGAATTCGATGAGGTCTTTCATCTTGATATTCACCACAGAGCGCACGAAGACCACAGAGCTTCTTTATTATTTCTCTCCGTGTTCTCTGTGATCTCCGTGGCGACCATTAATCCTTCCGCGTCTTGACCGGCGCGGCGCGCTTAGCGGAGGCTTCCGCGGCTTCTTTCAGAAGAGTCTCTACTGTCTCGCCCTTCTTGAAGCGCTCAAAGCGATCCAGCACGCCCACACTCTTGAAAACTTGCTCCACAGACTCAGTCGGCAGAGCGCCGTTCTTCATCCAATGATAGACGCGGTCCTCCTTGATGTTCAAGGTGGACGGCTCGGTGCGCGGATTATAGAATCCCAAAATTTCAAGGAAGCGGCCATCGCGCGGCGCTTCTTTATCAGCGGCGACAATGCGATACGAGGGCTGTCCTTTTAAACCGATGCGACGAAAACGAATACGAACCATCGAAAACGTTCTCCTTCAAATTTTTCTATTTGATTGGTTCAAGCAAACGAGAGAGGGGTTGCGTGAAAGGACACGCGCTCGCCAGCCGAAACCCACAGGCGCATATTTTACCAGAGATTTACAACGGCAGTGAAAAAGAAATCTTTGTCCCCTTGCCTGCTTCACTTTCAGCCTTGATCTCACCCCCATGCGCCTCAACGATATACTTCGCGATGGATAGACCCAGGCCCATCCCGCGCGAATCAGCGGATTTATAAAACCGATCGAAGACATGCGGCAAATCAGCGGACGCGATGCCCGGGCCGCGATCTTCAACGGAGACGAGAGCGCGTCGTTCCGCCCCGTTAGCGGACTCCGTCAAATTGACCTTGATCTCCTCCCCGCGCGGGGTGTAACGCAAAGCGTTCGCGAGCAGATTGGTCAGCACCTGGCGGATTCGTTCTGGATCCATCTCTAGTGACGACCCGTTCATCACCAGCGATGTTTCGATGCTTACGCCTGCTTCATCAGCCTGCGACTCAAACGCCGCGATCGTTTCGCGAATCAACGCGGGCAAATCAGTCGGCTCACGCTTCAATTGCAACGCGCCGCTTTCAGCCATCGAGAGAGTCCGCAGATCATCCACCAGCCGCGAAAGGACCTGAGTCTCCTCGACGATGGATTTCAGCCGCGCTTCATCTGCGGGATACATGCCATCGAGAATGCCCTCCACATTTCCCTGAATAATCGTCAGCGGCGTGCGAAGTTCGTGCGAAATATCCGCCAGCATGGCGCGGCGCTGCCGGTCATTGATTTGCAACTGCTCCGCCATCGAATTGAAACCGTCAATCAGGGATCGAATCTCAGGAGGCCCTGGTCGTTCTTCCACGCGCGCAGAAAAATCCCCGTTTGCCACTCGATTGGATGCATCCAACAAATCGTCCAGCGGCATGGACATACGGCGCAAGCTCAACGCAAAGCGGGCAATCACCACCAAAACAATAAAGGCCAGGATGAATGCGAAGGGTCGAAACCACTGAAACTCGCCGAACGAAAAACGAATGACGCCAAAAGCATTCAGAGCAAAGGCGAGGATTCCAGCGAAGATCGTAAAGGTGAGGAGATTGAATAGCAGAAACATGCAACCCAATCTGCGGAAGAAGGGGTTGTGCCTGCCGAACTTTCGCCATTGACGCCGATCACGCGGCGGCCATTCTTCATTCTCAGGCCACCACGGGGGGCGATGCTCGCGCCAATGGGAGTGGCGGGGAAAATAGTCTCGCCAGGAAGGAGGATCAGGAGGAGAATCGGATGGATGGTTCATTGGTTAACTTGTCATGCTGAGGAGTGAAGCGACGAAGCATCTCACCCTTCAAAATCGAGCCTCATTTATCCACAAACTTATAGCCAACGCCATATACGGTCAGCACATACTTCGGCTCGCCCGGCTTGACTTCGATCTTGCGGCGAATGTTTTTGATGTGCGCGTCAATCGCACGCTCGTAGGATTCAAAGGCTACGCCGTGGATCGCGTCGAGAAGTTGCGCGCGGGTAAAGACGCGTCCCGGTTGGCGCGCCAGTGCGGCCAGCAATTCAAATTCGGTGGGAGTCAGTTCCTCGAGGTCGCGCCCGCTGGCAGTCACGCGCAGACGCGGCACGTCCAGGGTCAAATCAGCAACGCGAATCATGTCAGTTGCGGCGGTGGTCGCGTTCTCGATTCGCCGAAAGACGACGCGCACGCGCGCCACCAATTCCTTTGGGCTGAACGGTTTGGTGATGTAATCGTCCGCGCCGAGTTCGAGCCCGATGAGTTTATCGGATTCTTCGGAGCGGGCGGTGAGCATAATGATCGGCGCGTTGGATACTTTGCGAAACTCGCGGGTGAAATCAAGGCCATCCATTTGCGGCAGGCCGAGGTCGAGGACGATCAGATCCGGCCTGTCTGTCTTCGCGTGCGAGAGCGCGGACTTGCCATCATGCGCCACATGGACAGCAAAGCCCGCGCCTTCAAGATAATCGCGCACGAGCTGAGTGATCTTGGGTTCGTCGTCTACAACGAGGATGGTTTTCATAAGAGTCGTGCCGCCGGTCGAGTAGGCGGCGGGGTCCCGATACGGACTAGCGTCCTACTCGATCACCGCCGCCGTATCGAGACCAAGGTAAAACAATTATACGTTCTTATTCTTTCTTTTCTTCCGGCTGTTTGCCGTGCATGCGGTCGTGCATTTCCTTGAACATCGGCGGAACATCACCTTCCCCATTCCATCCATGCCGCCATGGACCATGCATGTGATGTCCCCACCAGCCCCAGCGCGGACCCCAGAACATAAAGCGGAAGGCGCGCAGAGCGATGAAGAGCAGGAACAACGCAATCAACGGGCCGAAGCAACCAAATCCGAAGCCGAAGAAGGGAAAGGCGTGCCACGGCATTCCATATCCATAGTATGGATAAGGCGCGGTCTGACCGCTCGGCGCTTGCAGGGTGATCGGCGATCCGTGCGCGACTCCGGCCTGATAGGCGAAGAATCCGATGCCTGCAATCGCGGCGATCAGCACCAGCGCGGAGAGGATACGTAAAGCAATGTTATTTCCGTTCATTTTCACTCCTTTGTGTGAATTCTGAACGGAGTATAGGATTCGGTTGTGAATTGGATGTGAAGTGAGGAGGGAGAAAAATAGGCGCGGTTGAAACGCACCCTCCAGCCGGCCTACCCAAACAATTTCCCCAATCCCTTTCCGCCCGTTTTCTGAATTGTCTTCATCAATTTCTGCATTTCACGGAATTGCTTGATCAAGCGGTTCACATCCTGCACGTCCGTGCCCGAGCCGGCCGCGATGCGACGGCGACGTGAGGCGTTCAACAAATCCGGGTTGCGCCGCTCTTTGAGCGTCATCGAAAAGATGATGGCCTCCGATTGCTTCATGTTTTTTTCAATGTCTTTTGGGTCCGCCTGACGCGCGGCTTGCCCGAATTGCCCGGGCAACATGTCCATCACCTGGCTGAGCGATCCCATCTTCTTGACCTGCTTCATCTGCTCTAGCCAATCCTCCAGCGTGAACTGTCCCTTCATCATGCGCTCGGCGGTCTTCTGCGCGGTCTGCGCGTCGAAGGCGGCTTCGGCTTTTTCGATCAAGCCAAGCATGTCGCCCATGCCTAAAATGCGCGACGACAGACGCGCCGGGTCATACACTTCGAGCGCGTCGAGCTTTTCGCCCGTGCCGATGAACTTGATTGGCACGCCGGTCACCGAACGAATCGAGATGGCCGCGCCGCCGCGCGAGTCGCCGTCCATCTTGGTCAGAATCAAACCGGTGATCGAGACGTTATCGCGAAATCCCTGCGCGATGTTCAATGCTTCCTGACCGAGCATCGAGTCAACGACGAGCAAAGTTTCCACAGGCGGGACGTTCGCCACGATGGACTTCAACTCACCCATCAATTCCGCGTCCAACTGCGACCGTCCGGCGGTATCCAAAATCACGACGCCGAATCCACCCTTTTCAGCTTTTTCAAAAGCGCGCCTGGCAAGTTCGGGCGGCTTGAGATTCAAATCCGATTCGACGGGTACATCGAGTCGCTCACCGAGTTGTTGCAACTGCTGTACAGCCGCGGGACGATACGGATCGCCCGCGACCAGCATGACGCGCTCCCCTTTCGAGCGAAGCAGACGCGCCAACTTGCCCGCGGCAGTCGTTTTGCCTGAACCTTGCAGGCCGACCAGCATGATGACGCGCGGCTTTGGACCGCTCAGATTCAACGGCGCGGGTTCGCCGAGAGTCGCAATCAATTCCTCGTTGACAATTTTTATAACCTGCTGTCCGGGATTCAACGCCTTCGATACTTCAGCACCGACAGCGCGTTCGCGCACGCGCGCCATGAATGTTTTGACAACACCGAAGTGCACATCCGCTTCAAGCAACGCAAGGCGCACTTCGCGCATGGCGGCATCCACGTCCGCTTCGGAGAGTTTGCCGCGTCGTCGGATCTGATCGAAAACTTGGTTGAGTCGGTTGGTGAGAGTTTCAAACATAGAACGACATGTCGTTGCGAGGAGGGTGTAGTTCCCGACGAAGCAATCTCCAACCTGATGAGGAGATTGCTTCGGGCAAAGAACGCCCTCGCAATGACGTCAGCGTTGATAAAGATTGTAGTGTGGAAGCAGGTTGAGGTCAAGAGAAGAGGCGGCTCTGAGGGTGCGACGCACTCGCGTTGAATCCCTTGCTTGACAATCCCCTAGCCGTCTAGTAAAATTCCGCACGCTTAACAAACAAATATCTGGCCGAGATAGCTCAGTTGGTAGAGCACGCGACTGAAAATCGCGGTGTCCCCAGTTCGATCCTGGGTCTCGGCACTCTCGGCCAGTACGAACGGCCAAGAATTGCGGGCGTGGTTCAGTGGTAGAACGTCTCCTTGCCAAGGAGAAGGTCGTGGGTTCGAATCCCATCGCCCGCTCTTTTGTTCAATGGCGTCGTGGCCAAGTGGTAAGGCAAGGGTCTGCAAAACCCTCATCACGGGTTCGAATCCCGTCGACGCCTCAACATCCGCACCTTGCACTCTTGAAATCGAACTGACGCCTGGCGGCGTCTTTTCTTTTGAATCACGGCAGGTCAACGCGATTTTTACTTTATATCAATTGACTTGCAGTCGGCTGTGCCTACTACACCTCCCCACCGAATAGCCCTATAATAAAATAGTATTTTCATTGTTCGCGAGGAGTTTTTCCTTTATGAAAGGTTTGCGCCTGCCGTTGGCCGCGCCCAAAACAAATTTCGACAATGCATTTGAATATGCACCCGTCGGGATCTTCCAATCCACACTGGATGGACGTTACATCAACGTCAACCCAGCCATGGCGCGCATCTACGGATACAACGATCCCGCCGAAATGCTTACAGCCATTACGGACATCAGCCGGCAGATTCACGTCAACACGGAAACGCGCAAACTGTTCGCGGAGATCCTGCTCAAACAAGGAAGGGTGGAACATTTCGAAGCCAAGAATTACCGCAAAGATGGAAGCATCATCTGGACTTCGACGAACGCCCGCCTCGTCCGGGACGAGGACGGGTCGCCGTTATATTTTGAAGGATTCACCACTGACGTCACTGACCACAAACTGACCGAGGAGGCATTAAGGCAGTCCGAGGAAAAATATCGCCTGCTCATCACCGGCATCGGCGTCAATGAGGCCATCTTTACTGTTGATACTCAGGGACGCATTACTTACATCAGCCCGGCCATCGAGCGGCTTGCTCAATACACCGCAGAAGAAGTGATTGGGCATGCCTTTGCTCAATATGTTCACCCTGACGATCTGCCGGGGCTTCAAGCCAGTTATAAACGTACATTGGCAGGCGTAAAAGAGCCATACGAATTCCGCGTGCTGGCAAAAGATGGCAGTATTCGTCACGTAATGACCTTCAGCCAACAACAAATCGAAGCGGGGCAGGTCATCGGCCTGATCGGCGTCATGGCCGACATCACCGAGCACAAACAGGCTGAGATGGCAACCCGTGCAAGCGAAGAACGCTATCGCGCTCTGTATCATGACAATCCCACCATGTTCTTTACCCTCGACACAGACGCCAAAGTCATCGCAGTCAATGACTTTGGCGCGAGTCAATTAGGCTATACGGTTGAAGAGCTTGAAGGGGAATCGGTGCTTAAGGTCTTCTATGAAGAAGATCGGCCCGCCGTTCTGGAACAATTCGAAAAATGTTTGCAAAATCCCGGCGAAGCCTTCCAATGGCAATTCCGCAAAATCCGCAAAAACGGGAGTCTGCTGTGGGTGGAGGAATTCGCGAGGGCAGTCACCGGCCCTGACGGCACACTGCATGTACTTGTCGTTTGCCAGGATATCAGCGAACGCAAACGAGTTGAGATCGAACAGGAAGCGCTGTATCAAATTGCTTCTGCCGCCATCACTGCGCCTCATCTCGATGAACTTTATCGCTCCATCCATCGGGTTCTGGCAAGCATCATACCGGCCAGAAATTTTTATATTGCGCTTTATGACGAAGACACGAATCTCTTGAGTTTTCCGTATTTTGTGGATGAATACGACAAGCCATCCCCGCCCGCTCCGCCGAATCATGGCCTGACCGAATATGTTTTGCGGACTCAAAAGCCTTTGCTTGCCTCGCCCGAAATCTTCCAAGAACTTCTCAAAGCGGGCGAAGTGACGACCGTCGGCGTTCCCTCGCTGGACTGGGTGGGCGTCCCACTGACTGTTGCAGAAAAAACAATTGGCGTTATGGTTGTGCAAACATACGAAGAGGGAATTCGCTACGGTCAACGCGAACTTGAGATTCTCCAATTTGTTTCATCTCAAGTGGCCATGGCAATTCAACGCAAGCAGGCAGAAGAAACATTGGCCTCGAGCGAAGAACAATATCGCTCCCTGTTTGGCAATGTGCCGGTCGGTCTGGGCGTAGTTGATCTCACAGGCAAATTCCTGGCCTTCAACGAGGCCATCTTGCTTGCCGGCGGATATTCGCGAAAAGATATTTTGGAATTGGAAAATGTCGAGAATCTGTACTTCAATCCGGACGACAGGAAGAAAATCCTGGCGATGCTGGAGGAACACAAGCCGGTCAAGAAATATCCCGTCCAATTTAAACGCAAGGATGGGACACCGTACGACGCCCTGCTCACTTTAACTTCTATCCAGTTCAATGGGCAACCTGCAATTCAGGCCATGGTGGAGGATGTAAGCGAACAAAAGAAAGCAGAAGAGGCGCTGCGCGAAAGCGAACAGCGCTATCGCACACTGGTCGAACAAGCCTCCGACGGCATATTCATCAGCGATATGCAGGGCAATTATAAAGAAGTCAACACCAGCGGCTGCACCATGCTGGGATACAAGCCCGAGGAAATCCTTCGGCTAAATATCCGCGACCTGATTCTGCCGGAGGAAATACAAACCCAGCCATTGCGAATGCGTGAAATGAGAGAAGGCAAGACCGTCATCGCGCAACGCAAGTTCCGCAGAAAAGACGGCTCCCGATTCACGGCAGAGGTCAGCTCGCAACTACTGCCAGATGGACGAGTCCTGGGCGTTGTCCGCGATATCACCGAACGGATTCGTGCCGAGGAAATTCGGCTGGAAGAACAGAAGAAATTCCGCTCCATGATCGAAAACAGCACAGACGGATTGGCGCTCTACTCTGCTGACGCGAATATCTTGTACCAAAGTCCGGCGATAAAAAGGATTCTTGGCTATGAACCGGATGAGGTGCGCGGCAAGAACGTCGCTGAGTTTGTCCATCCCGAAGATAGCGACCGGATTGGCGAGATATATCAAAAGGTTTTGGAATCACCTGCCGAGGCAATCACAACCGAGGCGCGAGTCCGACACAAGGATGGTTCGTATCGCTGGCTGGAAATCATCATCAGCAATAAACTAAGTGAGCCTGGGGTCCAGGCGCTTGTGGCCAATTACCGCGATATTACTGAGCGAAAAGAAGCGGAAAAGATTCTCAGGGAAAGCGAAGAGCAATATCGTCACCTTGTGGAACATTCGCCGTACGCCGTTGCCATTCACAGCCAGGGCATTTTAGTTTATTTGAATCAGGCCGGAGTCAAACTGATTGGCGCAAAAACCGCCCAGGAACTTTACGGCACGCCCATCCTTGACTTTGTGCACCCGGATTCGCGTCCGAGAGTTATCCAACGCCTCAAGGAGCTGAGCGAGGGAAAGGAAGCTTCCCCATTGGAGGAAAAGTTCGTGCGTCGCGATGGGTCGGCGGTGACTGTCGAGGTCACGGCTTACCCGTTCATTTATCAAAACAGACAGGCAGTCCAGGTCGTTATTCGTGACTTGACCGAGCAGAAGCAGGCAGAACAGGCCGTTCAGGCCAGCGAAGAGCGATTCTCCAAGGCCTTTCATTCCAGCCCGATTCCTACCTGCATCACAACTCTGGAGGATGGGCGCTTTTTAGACGTCAACCAGGCTTATTTGAAACTATCCAACTGGAAACGCGAGGATGTGATTGGCCGAACAGCGGAGGAATTGAATATTTATCCACACGGGGGGCGCGCGGAATTCATCAAGAGACTCCTGAATAATGAAATCACTCAGGGTGCGCAGGACACTTTCGTCACCTCAACAGGCGAGGCGTTGGACGTGGCCGCTTTTTATGAGTTGATCGAGGTTGGCGGTGAGGCCTGTATTTTGTCCATGTTCTACAACATGACAGAGGAAAATCGCTCGAGAGAGCTTCTCCGCGCCAGCGAAGAGAGACTGCGCGCTATCGTGGATCATACTCAAAATATCTACTATTCGCATACACCCGACCATGTTCTGACCTACGTCAGCGCCCAGATCAAAAACATTCTCGGCTATGAGCCTGAAGAGGCACTGATTAAATGGCATAAATTTCTCACCGATCATCCGATCAATCAACAGGGCATCAATCTGACACAAAAAGCCATTGACACAGGTCTGCCGCAAGAGCACTATGTGGTCGAACTCAGAGCCAAGGACGGGAGGCATGTATGGGCCGAAGTGCGCGAAACACCCGTGGTCAGAGACGGGAAAACAGTCGCCATTGTGGGCGCCCTCACCGACATCACCGAACGGAAAGAAGCAGAAGAACGGCTTGAGCGACATATTGCCGAGCTGACTGTATTTCACGCAGTGGCCATGGCAGGTTCTCAAAGCTACACGGAAGACGAGGTCATTGAACGCACGACTCAGATCGTAAACGGAATGCTCTATCCGGAGAACTGCGGCGTTCTGCTGTTGAGCCGCGACGGAAATACCTTGAAGCCTCACCTATCATACCGAGGCGTGATAGAAGACAGCGTCATCGCAGAATTTCCCATATCCATGGGCATCACCGGAAGAGTTGCCCGCACGGGACAACTAGCCAGAATCAATGATGTGCACTCCGATCCGGCCTACATCAAGACCACCGAAGGCGTTCATTCCGAATTGTGTGTCCCTATTCGAGTGAACGAGAAAATCATTGGAGTATTCAACACGGAAAGCCGGAAGCGAAATGCGTTTGACGAAGAAGATGAACGCGTATTGATTACCATTGCAGGCGCGCTCGGTACGGCCATTGAGCGGATTCGCCTCGGAGAAGAAGAAAGTCGCCGTGCGAAAATCATCGAGGCGCTGGCAGACATCGCCAACGTCATCGCAACGACGCGGGATACGAAAAATGCGCTCGATGAGATCGCGCGTCAGTCAACCGTCCTCCTCAAAGCCAGGAATGTGGCGATCTATCTGCTTCAGGATGATAATGAGACGATCAAGGTCGTCACTGCTCACGGATCATACCGCGAAGAGTTGTTATCGCACTCCATTAAATTGGGCCAGGGCATCACCGGCGACATTATTGCCAGGGGCAAATCAGAAATCATAAACGACACCGCAAAAGATCCGCGCCGCAAAGTGGTCCCCGGCACGCCGGAAGAAGACAATCGAATTGAAACCATGATGTCCGCCGCTTTGATTCTGCGCGGCAAACCAATCGGAGCCATTAATGCCTGGCGATTAAGGTCTGAGGGCCTGTTCAACGAGTCGGAACTGAACTTCTTAAACAGTATCGCCCATCAGGCCTCCATAGCCATAGAGTCGGGTCAGCTTTACGAGGAAACAGTGCGCCGCGCCGAGGAAGCCAAAGCGATTGCCGAAGTTGGGCGTGAAATATCGGCTACCCTCCAGCCGGATATTGTGCTAAAGCGAATCGCGGTCTATGCCAAGGACTTATTGCAGGCAGAAACCAGTGCAGTATACCTGGCTGAACCCAACAACCCCATCCTTCATGCCGTCGCGGCCATCGGCATAGATGAAGAAGAAATCAAAAGCGATCCATTGACTATCGGGAGAGGCATTCTTGGGAGCATCGCCTTGAACAAGGCCGGCGAAATTGTTAATCGGGCGGCATCGGATTCGCGCGCGATTGTAATTAAGGGGACTCATGTCAATCCGCTCGAGCACATCATGGGCGCGCCCGTTCTTTCAAAGGGTCAACTTACCGGGTTATTAGTCGTCTGGCGCAGCGGAGAGGGACAAGAGTTCAAATCTTCCGAACTAGATTTTCTTATCGGACTCGCGCAGCAAGCGGCAGTCGCCATCGAAAATGCCCGCCTATTCAATTCTGAGCAAAAACGGCGTCAGGAGGCGGAAGCGCTTCGCGCCGCTACTGGGGCCATCAGTTCCTCGCTGGATTTGGAAAATGTTCTAAATACAATCCTGTCGTCTCTCAAACAGGTTGTGCAATACGACAGCGCCAGTATATTTTTGATCGAGCAAGACCGAGTCAGAATCAAGGCCGCGCACGGGCTTCCCAACATGGAGGATGCCATCAACAGCCTCTTCCCTGCCAACAATGCCCTCCTGAACGCTATCCATGACAGCGGTTTTCCGTTGATCCTTAAAGATGCCCATGCCGATTCGCGTTTCGAAAAGTGGGCCGCCGCCGATGAAGTCCGCGGTTGGATGGGAGTTCCGTTGATGACTCACGGACAAATCATCGGCTATATTACCCTCGATAGTTACCGTATCGGAGCGTTTGATGAAAACTCCGCCTCCCTTGCTCAGTCTTTTGCGCACCAGGCGGCGGTCGCCATCGAAAACGCAGAGTTATTTGAAAACCTGCAGAAATCGAATGTCGAATTATCTCAGGCATACGATACTACACTCGAAGGCTGGGGCAAGGCGCTGGAATTAAAAGATAAGGAAACTCAGGGTCATACGGAGCGCGTCAGCGAATTGACTCTCAAACTGGCGCGCAAGATGGGGCTGAGCAAAGAGGAATTGGTCAAGATTCGACGCGGCGTGCTCGTCCACGACATCGGCAAAATGGGCGTTCCAGATCATATCTTGCACAAGAAAGGCCCGCTCACGAAAAAAGAATGGGCTGAGATGCGCAAGCATCCGCAATATGCGTTCGACTTGTTGTATCCGATTCCGTATTTGCGCCCCGCGCTGGACATTGCCTTTTGCCACCACGAACGCTGGGATGGCACTGGCTACCCGCGCGGTTTGAAAGGCGAGCAGATTCCATTGGCCGCGCGAATATTTGCGGTAGTTGACGTCTGGGATGCCCTGCTCTATAACCGGCCTTATCGCAAGGCATGGACGAAGCGTAAAGCAATGAAACATATCCGCGAACAATCAGGGTCGCATTTCGATCCGGACATCGTGGAAGTCTTCTTGAAAATGATGGAAGGCAATAACAAAAAAACAAGACGGGCCTAAGCCCGTCTTGTTGATTCACTTGACGCGCACAAAACGGCGTTTGCCCGCCTGCAAAACACCGGGATGCGGAAACACTTGATCGCCACGCTCCAGCAGATCGCCATCCAAGCGCACGCCTTTTTGATCAATCAAGCGTTTCGCCTCGCTCTTGCTGGACACCAAACCGGCTTCCATTAAAACATCCAGCACCGTCGCTCCAGCTTTGAGCGCAAACTCCGGCATATCTTCCGGATTCTCTTTCTGCTGAAATACGCGCACAAAGGCCTCCTCCGCGGACCTGGCTTCGTCATCGCTATAGAAAATGCTGACAATCTCGCGCGCCAGTTTCATCTTTGCGTCCCGCGGATGGACCCGGCCCGATTCGACTTCTTTGAGCAACGCGTCAATCTCCCTCGGCGACCAGCGCGTCACCAGGCGCATATATTTTTCCATCGCAAAGTCGGGCACGGACATCAACTTGCCGTACATATCCTCCGCGCCGGTGTTGATCGGCACGATATTACCTGTGGATTTGGACATACGCTGGACGCCGTCCGTACCGGGCAGGATACCGGTGATCACACCGACCAGCGGCTTTTGCCCCATCGCCTCCTGAAGTTTGCGACCGGCGACGATGATGTTGAACAACTGGTCCGTGCCGCCCACCTGGACATCGGTTTGTTGCGCGACAGCGTCGTAACCCTGCATCAGCGCGTAGAAAGTTTCGTGCAGAAAGATCGGCTCGTCTTTTTCAAGCCGCCTGGCAAAGTTCTCGCGCGCCAAAAATTGTTGCACCGTGAAGTTCTGCCCGAGGCGGATCAAATCCACCAGCGAGAGTTCACTGAGCCATTCACCGTTGTAACGAATCTTTGTCTTGGCGCGGTCGAGCACGCGGAAGGCTTGTTCAGCGTAGGTCTTCGCGTTTTCGGCGACCTGTTCCTCGGTCAAGATCGGACGCGCCTTGTTCTTATCCGACGGATCGCCCACCAGCGCAGTGTAACTTCCAATGAGAAACGTCACATCGTGACCCAGATCCTGAAACTGACGCAATTTACGCATGCTGATGGTGTGACCAAGATGCAGATCCGTCGAGGTGGGGTCGTAACCGCAGTAGACGCGCAAAGGCCGCCCGGTTTTCTCGGATTCGATCAAACGCGCGCGCAGTTCGGCAGTCATGGCTTTTTTCAATTCCTCATCGCCGTATTCGGTGCCCTGCATCAATAATTCAACTTGTTCATCAATGTTCATCACAAAACCTCCTCAAGATGATGGCAAACAAAAACGCGCCGCGAGGGCGCGTTCATATTCCCTCGCAAAGAACTATGCGCGGGAATAATAATAGACGAACGAAAATATATTCAACATGGGCGCATTATACCAAATTTATTGTCCCAGACTAACCGGGAACAACCATGGTCCGGGCACTGTGTAGAACTCATCGCTGAACACGATTTGTTCCGCGTCCTGCTCGGACATGGCATCGGGTTTCCCAACGATTTGCATGGTCATTGCCCCGTTGGCATCTGCCGCGCAACCCAACGTGATTCCCAAGTTGCGTTCATTCAGCTTCTGCTGGATTTTTGGCATGTAAAGCGAACAATACTCATCACCCGTTGGATAGGCACCAAGCGATTCAATCGTCAGCGATGCAGACGATAAATCTGCATCGGGGGGGACATAAAAACCGAGTTCATCACAACGCTGTCCGGGCTGACCACCAACGGAGTCCTGCTTACTCAACATGGTGGAACTAAACTCTGAGACGGCCTGCCCGCCATATTCAAAATGCGCGGCCCAGATTGTCCAATCGGAAGAATCGGGAAGGCTGTAGCACACATCCGCATAGACCTGTTTGCCATCGCGCCAGGCGCGCTGAAGGCTGACGGAAAATCCGCTTGCCGATTGGCTGGTGTTCACTTCGGGGGCTTGAACCGTTGGATAACTTGTCGCATCAATCATCGGAGTGGCAACCGGTGGTTGGAAAACCGGCGGCTGTACGGAGGTTCCACAGGCAACAGTCAGCATGGCAAGTAAGCCGAGAAGCCCAATCAGTTTTTTCATTTTTTCTCCTTATCCAATCAAATCTGCAAGCGCAGTCTCAATATTCGGAAATTGGAACTGGTAGCCCAATTCCTGCAAGCGCTTCGGTCGAGCATAACGTCCTTCGAGAATCAAGACATTCATTTCACCCAAAAGCGCCCGAAGCAAAAAAGCAGGCGCCGGAAACCAGTATGGCCGATGGAGAGTCTTCGCGATGGCTCGGACGAATTCGGCGCTGGATGTCGGGGTGGGCGCGATTAGATTGAAGACTCCGCTCGCTTTGTCATTTTCCAGCAAAAAGCGGAGCGCGTTGAGGTGATCTGCAATGTGAATCCACGGCATGGCTTGTTTGCCACTGCCAAGCGGACCGCCCGCGAACAGACGCACAGGCAAGGCCATTAACGGGAATAAACCGCCGCGCGAGGCGAGCACAACTGCCGTCCGTGCCACAATGCGACGAACGCCCAGATCATCCACCGCGCGAGTCGCATCCTCCCATTTGACCGTCAGTTGTGCGAGGAAATCATCAGCGGGAGGCGTGGATTCATCGGCGATGCCTTCGCCACGCAAGCCGTAGTGATTGATGCCGGAGATTTGCAGGAACACGCGCGGGCGGCGCGTCGACTCTTTTATGGCGGAAGCCAGCGCAAGTCCGGGAAGGACGCGGGAGTCGAGAAAGCGTTTCTTTTGAGATTTCGTCCACGGCCAATGTTCGAGGCCATATCCGGTCATGTTGACAATCGCGTCCATCTCATTGACGCGTTCGCCCCAGCCTTTGGTCGTGACGCCATCCCAACGAATCTGGTTTGGACCTTTCGGCGTGCGCCGGGTCAAAATCCAAACTTCGTGTCCATTTGATTGAAGAGACTTCGAAAAGGCGGTCCCCATAAAGCCTGAGCCGCCAGCCACCAAAATTTTCATGTCAGATTCTCTCCATCGGCCATTATGCTATAATCATGCCGATTACGGAGCCTTTATGCAAGAGCCCGTTCTAGTGCTCAACGCGAACTTCGAGCCGATCAACGTATGTTCCACACGGCGAGCCATTGGCCTGATCTTTGGAGGAAAAGCGGCCATGGTGGCAAACGGACGCGGCTACATCCGAACAGTCAAAGAGTTGATTCCGCGGCCATCGGTCATTCGCCTTGAAGCGCAGGTGCATCGCCCGCGCCCGCGCGTCAAGTTGACGCGGCGCGAAGTTTTCAGACGAGACAATTATACCTGCCAGTATTGCGGACGACACGACGGCGGCCTGACTGTTGATCATGTCCTCCCCCGGTATCAGGGCGGCCTCCACGTCTGGACGAACGTTGTGGCGGCCTGCCCTGCCTGCAATCACCGCAAAGGCGGACGAAGCCCGGAGGAAGCGCATATGAATCTTCTGCATATTCCGAAGGAACCACCAGCGAACGCCGCTTATATCTTTGGACGGCATCTGGCAGAAAACGGCGACTGGGCGCAATACATCAATGGTTGGTAGAAATTTTAGTCGGACAGTTGAACTGCCCGACTTGTTTTTAAACACAGATAAATAATAAGTTCGCTTTATTTAGTGAAAAATCCCAGCGTCTTCGCGCCTTTGCGTTAAACGCTCTATCGCGGACTCAATTGAAGTCCAATGCCATAAAGTCTTCAGCCAAACCGACTTCTCCCTGATACCGCTGGCGCGCCTCGGCAACCAGATCGCCGCTGGCGAATTTCCCTGTTGGATAATGAATCAAATATAACTTGCCGACCTCGGCCTGACTGGCAATCTCGCCAGCCTGCGCCGCGGAGGAATGTCCACGCGTAGCGCCCGCGGATTCGTGAATAAGAATATCCGCGCCTTCCGACAGGCGAATGACTTGCGCGCACGGTTCCGTGTCGCTTGAATAGGCCATGATCTTTTTGGAGTGATTGAACTCGAAGCGCAGACCAATCGTCGGAAGCAGATGCCGAACCGGGGACGAAAAGATGCGGAAGTCCGGACAATCAATGACCGGAGTCATCTCCTGCGCGGGCAGGCGATAAAAAGCCACCGGGAAAAAGTCCGGCCATTCGGCCCAGCCGTAAAAGCCCATCAAGTCCTCCACGCGGTCAAGCGTGAAATGCAGACCGTAGATATTGAGCGGTTTGCGGCGTCCCATCAGCCACATGTCCATGAGAAGAAGCGGGAGGCCGGAGACATGATCGGGATGAAAATGAGTCACGATCAAATCGGTGAGGTTGTTAAAGTCAAGCCCGGCCTTTTCCAATCGCAGGATCGGATTGCTCACACAATCCACCAAAACGACGCGCTCCTCTCCAACGATGACCATGTGCGTATTTTCATGGTCTGTGGTGGGGATGGCATTCGACGAGCCGAGGACAATGACTTTGGCCATACAGCACCTATTTTGGAAGGACGGCGAACAAAATAGACGGCGTAATGTATGCCTCCACCAGCGCAGCAATTGCCAGCAAGGGAATCACCACGCCGAAAAACACTTTGACCCAATCTGCCGCCAACTCAAGAATCACCTGTCCCATGGATTTGCCGATCTGCGGCGTCACGAGCACCGCGCCGATTCTCAACACAATCGCGCTGGCAAACATCAGTGCCGGGATCTCAAAAATTCCGTGCGGCAGCAAGCCCGCGAGAAATAACAGGGTCGGAGAAACGCCGATCAGTTTGAAGATTCCCAGCACGGTCCCGATCAGACCGATGTTGATCAAATAAGTCATCACACCCAGCACACTGAAGGAAACAATGCCGCCCAGAAAAATCAGAAATGTCACACGAATGTTATTTGCAAAAATTGCGAGCGCGGAAATATGCTGGTTGGCCTGCACCAAACCAACCGATTGGCGCGCATCCTGAATAATGTCTGCGTAATCGCTCGGTGTTGCATCAGACAGCATCTTCGGAATATTGACTGTGACCCAATGATAACTGAGCCAGTAACCCACAACGGCGATCCCGGCAACAATGAGCATTGGGACGATTAACTGCCGCATCGCTTTCCGGACCTCGAACCGGTACCAGCCAAACAGAGATTTTGACTCGCCTCGAAATGAACCCCAGAATGTACGCCCCATCCAGCGCAGATTCAACGAGTCGAATTCGCGTCCGAGCAAATATTCACGTTCAAAATGCGACAGGCCCAGGCGAACAAGCAGTCCAGCCATGATGACCACCGCGACAATTGCCAGCCACAAGACTTTATCCGTGCCCCAGAACATCAGCACACTTTCTCCCTGCATCATGAGCGCCACCGGAATGATAATGAACGACGCCAGCAAATTGGCGGCGCGCACCGAGGTGGATTGCACCGAGATCACAATCGCCGCGCTGACCATCAACACCGCGTGGGCCGTGGTGAGCATGAAAAGCAGGGTCAAGGTGTACACACTCGGCATTTGCAAACGCTGGTGAGAGACCATCGCCAGATAAAAAGCAATGGAGGCATAACTGGCAACCAGGGGCGTAAGGATGCCAATCAACAGTTTTCCAAAATACAAATGCCAGTTTTGCATCGGCGCGCTCAATAGCGGCTCAATCGTCCCCCGTTCTTTTTCGCCGACGAAGGACTCGAGTGCGACCACGAGCGAGATCGTGATCGGGAAGAATCCGATGATCAACACCGAAAAGGGAACCAGCCGGTCTGCGATCAGGGTCGTGCCATAACGGGAAAAAAAGCCGACCGCTTCGTGCGCCACTTGATTCATCAGAAACGGGAAGGACAAGGTCAAGACGATGAGCGGCGTCAGAATGCGCCAGTCACGGAACTGGTCACGCAGTTCGCGTTGCGCCACGAGCCAAACCATCTGCAAATCAGCCAGCATGGACAGCCTCCGCGCTCGGCGCTTGCGCGTCGGCCATCACTTTGAGATAAACCTGTTCCAGACTGCGCGGCACTTCCTGAAAAGCAACCAGCGGCGCGCGCGAATCCGTCAATGAATGCAGAAGCAATGGATTGGCCTCCGACGGATTCTCAACGCTGAATCGCAAACTCATATCGCGCCGTTCGATCAAGGTCACACCATTCGGCAGATTGAAACCATTGCCGCGCCATGCCGACGAAAATTTTGCTTCGTATTCTGCCGTTCCCAAAACTTTCTGTTTCAACTCGTTTAGCGTGCCCACCATGAGAATACGGCCTCGGTAAATGATGGCGATTTTATCGGCCAGTATTTCAGCCTCAGCCAGGTTATGTGTGCAAATCACAATCGTGCGTTGCGACGACCTCAGCCTCGCGATCTCGTCACGCACAAGCCGCGCCGACTCAGGGTCCATGGCGGAGGTGGGTTCGTCGAGCAGAAGAACCGGCGGTTCGTGCATCAAGGCGCGAGCCAGGGCAAGCTTCTGGCGCATCCCTTTTGAATATTCACCGATGCGTCGCGACGCGGCCTGCGACAAACCGAAATAGTTCAACAAATAATCACTGCGCGACTCGCGCGCTTTTGCGCTTAGACGATAGATGCGGCCAAAGAAATCAAGATATTCGATTCCGGTCATGCGCATGTACAGGCCATGTTGTTCGGTCAACACGCCGACCGAAGCGCGGACGCGGTCACCCTGACTCATTACATCGTAACCCGCCACGCGCGCCCAACCGCGCGTGGGCTTCAGCAAGGCGGTCAACATGCGGACCGTGGTGGTCTTGCCTGCGCCATTCTGGCCGAGGAGCGTGAGGATTTGGCCAGGTTGTACGGAGATGGTCACGCCGTCCACCGCCCAGAAGTCATTAAATTGCTTGCTCAAATCGCGTGTTTCGATCATTTCACATTCAAAGCATTTAACCACAGATGAACATTGGTAAACATTGGGTTTTCGATGAAATTTACCATAATAAGCATCTGCCGCCCTCAGCGATTTTGGCAATGAGCGGCGGCAGAAAGATCATTTGCTTGTTTTCCTGGAAGCCGGTTTCTTCATTGGTTTCTTATCAGAGGCGCCAGCCTTCCTTTGCACGGCTGACTTTTTCACAGTGCGCCGCACAGCAGGTTTGGAGCCGGCGCTTGCGGAGGCGCGGACGGGATACCGTCCTTCCGCGGTTTGAACCGTCATTTGTTCTTCGCCTGCGCCTGCGCGATGCCGCCAGATGAAAACGCCCACAGCGCAAACCGCGACGACGGCCATCAGAGTCTGGTTGATATTGATGCTAAAAACCTGGGAGGCATCGAGCCGCAAAAAGTCAAGAGAGAAGCGGATAATGGGATATGTGATCAGATAGATGTTGAAGACGTCGCCTTTTTTGAGTCTGTCAGAATATTGACGCCCAACATACATCAAGAGAAGCATGTTCAATAAATTAAGAATCGATTCGTACGCGAAGAGCGGGTGATAATAGGATTGATTCTCGAAGCCGGCCATGCGGTGCGCCGGATCAATATAGATCTTCCACGGCAGGTCGGTCGGCGCGCCATAGAGTTCCTGGTTGAAGAAGTTACCCCAGCGACCAATGGCCTGACCCAGCGCGAGGCTCGGCGCGCCGATGTCAATCCATTCAGCGAAACTAACCAATGGATTGCTGCGGACATAGATATACAACGCGATCAAACCGCCCATGACCGCACCGGGAATACCAAGGCCGCCATTGCGAACATCAATAGCATCCAGAGGATGCGTCAGATAAAAAGCTGTAGTATATCCCTGCGCGATGGACGAGGGCGGCGGAGTAAAGATATGCCACAAGCGCGCGCCGATCACACCACCAATGATGAGGTAAACCAGCAAATCCCAAACGAGTTCAGGGTCATAGCCGCGGCGCTTCATCTCATTAGTGGCAAGCCAACCGCCCGTCACTGCACCAAGCATCAGAATGATGCCATAGTACCGAATGTAGATTGTTGGTGAGGTAACCAATATCCAAACGATAATCCCCACTATGAAAACACCTATCCACGGAAAAACATCTCTCCATAAATCTAGGCTTCTTCGGCTTCGAGCAAGGTCCCGCGCCGATGCTACTGCCCCAATTATGGCAAAAGCAAATATTGCCACTTTCAAAATAATAGATGGTATGGAAAAGCCGTCGCTCATGAATTAGACTCCTTTTGATTCAATTGCTCTCCGATGCGCCTGAGCACGGACAACCCAGATGCGCTGAAGCGCGGTGAAATTGGCGAGCACAGCAATGATCCACACGCCGATGACGGGAAAGCCAAACACCAGCGATGGACCCAAAACAAGATAACGTTCCGCGCGAGTGAGCAATCCTTCTTTGGCGCTGAAACTCTGCGCCTCGGCTCGCGCCTTGACATACGAGACCAAAATCGAACCGGCCGCGGCGGCGAAAGTGACAACTGAGGCAACGTCCTGATTGGTCATTGAGAAATGATAGAGCAGGCCGCCCAGAATAATCAATTCGGAATAACGGTCACTCACAGAATCAACGAAGGCACCCCAATCACTGGCTTCGCCGCGCAGACGCGCCATTGTGCCATCCAGCGCGTCAATCGGCCAGGCAATCAACATGATGATGCCGCCGGTCACCAATTCTCCGCGTGCGACAAAGTAGGCCGCGGCCACGTTTCCGGCCACGCCGATCAACGTCACCGAGTTGGGCGTCAGCCCGATCTTGTTGAGGAACCCGCCGATGGGATCAAGTATCCATTTGAAAGTCACACGCAAAAAATCCGTGAATGTTTTCTTCACTCTCATCCTCGATTGCCAGATTGTCCAATCATACCCGAAAACTCACCACGAAGAGCACAGAGAACACAAGGTTCTTTTTTCTTCTTTGCGCGCTTGTGGTCTCGCCGATGACCAACACTTATTCTCCCTCTTCCTCTTCTTCATCGAACGGCATGACATCGCGTTCCTTGCCGCCGCCCTGTGAGGGACCCACGACTCCCATCTCTTCCAGTTGATCGAGCAGACGCGCGGCGCGCGGATACCCGATCCGCAAGCGGCGTTGCAACAACGAAGCGGAGGCGCGCTGAGTTTGGCGCACGATGGAGATCGCTTGCTCGATCAACCCATCGTCTTCATCTTCGTCCGGCTCGGTCAGCAATTTCTCCCACGGCGGGACGTCTTCAATTTCCAGTTCGCTGTTCTTCTGCCAGAAGTCAATGATGCGCTCGATCTCCATGTCGGTGACCATCACGCCTTGCGCGCGAATCGGATTTCCGATCTCCGGATTCAAGAATAGCATATCGCCGCGGCCAAGCAGAGTCTCCGCGCCAGTGGTGTCAAGAATGACGCGCGAGTCCACGCCGGAGGCGACTGCAAAAGCCAGCCGCGCCGGGAAGTTGGCTTTGATGAGACCCGTCACCACGTCTGTGGAGGGACGCTGAGTCGCGACCACCAGATGAATTCCAGTGGCGCGCGCCATTTGCGCGAGGCGAACGAGATTGTGTTCGGTCTGATCCGGCGCGGACATCATCAAATCCGCCAACTCATCAATCAGCACCACAATGCGCGGCAGGGTCACTCCGTCTTCTTTGCGGGCCTGCTTGCGATTGTAGTTTTCAAGGTCACGCGCGTGAGCCGCTTCGAGCAGGCGATAGCGATGCTCCATCTCCACCACCACCCAGCGCAAAACGCCGAGGATGCGGTCAATGTTGGTTTCGACTTTTCCATAAAGATGCGTCAGGCCGTTGAAGCGCAGGAGTTCCACCATCTTGGAGTCGATCATCACCATGCGCAGTTCTTCGGGCGCGTTGTTCATCGCCAGACAGGCGGCCAGCGCGGTGATGCAGACTGATTTGCCAGAGCCTGTCGCGCCGGCAATCAGCAGATGAGGCATACGCGCAAGGTCCGCCACAAGCGGATTACCCGACACATCGCGTCCCAACGCAATGGTCAGCGGCGCGCCGATTCGATGGAACGATTCACTCTCCAAAATCGGTTTCATGCGCACCACCGAAGAATGCGGGTTGGGCACTTCGATTCCCACGTACGGTTTGCCGGGCACAGGCGCCTCGATTCGCAAACGCTCCGCCGAAAGCGCCAGCGCCAAATCTTTTTGAAGGCTGGCAATCTGCGCCACGCGTACTTTCATCTGTTGCGCATCATCGTCTTCGGTCGCGCCGGGTTTTTTGATGAAGCCGGGTTGCACCGCGAATTGGGTCACCGCCGGGCCAACGCGATATCCGATCACGGTGGCGGGAATGCCGAATTCGGAGAGCGTCTTCATGATCATGCCCGCGGTTTGGTTGATGGTGCGCTCGTCGGCGCGGACCGATTGTTCCATGAGCAAAAGATTGAGCGGCGGCAGACCTTCTTCGCGCGGGATTGGCCTGGCAGGCTTTTCACTTTTCTTGTCGGACGATTTCAATGAGGCGCGGAATTCCGGCGGGATGGCGTTGGCTTTTTTCTTCGGAGCAGATTTGATTGCGGCTTCCTCCGAGGCGACCGGTTCCGCTTCTTTCTGGACGAGGGCCGGGTGAGGCGCCATTGGAGTTTCACCTGCCAACCTGTACAGCCACGTTTCTATCACAGGCCATAGACCAAAGCCTGTCACCGCGGCCAGCAAAGTCAACACAAACAAGATGACTCCGCTCCAGGCCAAACCGACGTAGCGACCCAGCAAATATGCGAGTCCCCATCCCAGACGTCCGCCGAACTGCCCGGCATCTGCCGAAACGAGGGAATTGCCTCCGAAAACGGAAAGCAGGCCCAGGGTCAGGAGTGAGGCGAGTTCAAGAGATAAGAGCCGTCCCCAGCTCAAACGTCCGCCGTCGCGGCGAATCAGAACGAATCCGCCGTATCCAATCGCGAACACAATCAGATAACTTCCCCACCCGAACCATGTGGAAAGAAACTGCGTCCACGGCGTCAGCAAAATTCCACCTGTGACTCCCCAGCGCGCCAACAAGGACATCAACGCCAGCGCAATCAAGATCACGCCGAGAGCATCACGCAGGAAACGTCCGAAATGCAAATTGAAATGCGCCAAACGATCCAGCCAATCGTTCGATGGATGTTCCTGTTTATAGCGGCGGCGAGTTGTAGATGGCATGATGAAAGTTACGCGTCGAGTTTCATGCTCAGCCCCATGCGCTGATGTGAAGCGTCCACATGCAGAATGCGAACCTGCACCGCCTGGCCTTCCGATAAAATATCTTTGACCGATTGGCCGGGAGCCAGCGGCATTTCAGACGCGTGGATCAATCCCTCCACACCAAGATCAAGGCGGGCAAACGCGCCATACGAGAGAACGCTCGTGATTGTGGCCGGAACAATCTGACCGACTTTCAAATCAGTGCCGATCTTTTGCCACGGATTCGGAAATAGACGCTTGAGACTCAAAGCCACGCGGCAACGCTCCGGCGAAAGTTCAAGCACCTGGACTTCAATGTTTTGTCCCATCTTGACAATCTGATTTGGGTGCACGACGCGCCCCCAAGAGAGTTCGGAAATGTGAATCAAACCTTCCACGCCGCCCAAATCAACGAACACACCGAAGTCCGTGATGTTCGTGACCGTGCCGCGCACACGCTCACCGGAGTGCAGCGAATGAAACAACTCGGCGCGTTTTCCCGGTTCAGCCTGCGCGGCGCGTTCCGAGAAAACGATGCGCCCATCTTCCGGCACGCACTCGATCACTTTGAGTTTCAATGTTCGGCCAATGTAAGACTGCATACATTGATCGCGGTCCTGAAGCTCGGCCTGGGCGCCCATACCTACCAAATGCGAAAATGGGACAAAGCCATATAACCCTTCCCCTTCGACCAGCAAGCCGCCGCGATTACTTCCCGTCACGTTCAGGCTGACGATTTGATCGCGCAAATACAAGTCCTTGACTTGAATCCAGTTCGGCGTGATCTTATTCGTCTCCTCCGGCTTCGCTTCATTCCGGACCTCGCGCCGGACCGGCGGACGAACGACCGGATGCGGCGAATGACGACCCTCCTCTGCCAGCACAGACTCCCACCAGCCATCATCCACAACCGGCATCGGACTTTCTCTTGACGAGTCTTTACGATTTACCATGCTATCCTGCCTTCCCATTACCTCGTTTGTGTTTCCATCTCAAGAATGGCTTTCGCCACGGCTTCCACTGCAACGCGCTGTTTGCGATACAAATCCGCTTCAGACATCGCCAAACGCCCAGCCACCTCGCGGACTTTACGTCCCTCGATAAATTTCATTTCGAGGATATTGTACAAAATCCATTCCGTGGTGAAGCGTCGCTCTCCCTCCGGCCTCACTTGATCCACGGCTTTTCGCAGAAGCGCGCGCAACGCGTTGGACGCGTTGCCGTCGTGATCGCGCGCGAGTTCCCGAACGATCTGCAATTGCATCAACGGACTGTTGGTTAATTTTGGACCGCCCCAATAATGTGTCAGCGCGTCTTTCACCCAGTTAGCCAGATCGGACTCTGGCGGCACATCCTCACTCAAAAGATTTGCGCGCGAATCATACCGCCCCGCCGCACGCAGACGTTGAAGCATGTCCATTTGAGGTTGCAAATCCTGCAAGGAGCGGAAGATGCGTTGTTGCAATTGACGATCTTCCAATGCCAGTGCGGCGCGCTCGGCAAGAAGCCAAAGAGCGTCGCGTTGCTCACGCTCCATCGGGCGATCACCTCGACGGGCAACGCCCAACAAGCCCAACAACGGAGGAATCTCGTCGCGATCCATGTCGCCGCGTTTGCGCTGGTGAAGCGGAAGAACCCAATATTTGCCCCAAACGAATTCATGATGATCGCCGCCGTTGCCGTTTCCAAGCATTTCGAGGGCTTCAGGGAGCGCGTCCTGGTCAAGCATGGCGCGATTGCCGCCCATGACGATCAGCGATAACTTCGTTTCGTCCAGCGCGGCCACAAAAGCGGACGGCGATTGCATGTGATCGCGCACCGCGGCCAGCACCGCTTCCAGGAATTGTTGCAAGTCGCCCTCGGTGAGCAGTCGCTCTTCCATGCTTTGCAAAACCTGTAATTCAGCGCGGTCGCGACCAAAGAATAAATATCGTTCCCACAACGGAAAGAATAGAGTGATGGCGTGTTCAAAAAGCAGAACCGTAACAACAACACTCAACGGAACGAAAGCATTGTAGTCTGCGCCCATGAGCGCACCAATGCGGCGCACGATTGTCATCATGGCCAAAGCCAGTGAAGCCGTGACCGGGCCGCGCATGATCCATTTGAACAATCTGCTTTTCACAACGCGATCCGGCCACGAAACGCCGAAGAAGGCCACAGCATAGGCCATGACCACTACCAATCCGCCGACAAGCACGTTGATGATAGTCGCCAGCCCCCAAAAGAAAAATGGATACTGGGCGGCAAGCGCGGAACCGTACAGCAGATATGGGAACGATCCGAGTGCGGGAGCCGTCGCGCCAGCCATCAAATACAACATGCGGCGGCGGCCGGAACGGGTCAACATGCGCGAATAGGCGCGCGCGAAATTGATTCCCGCCCAGACCATCGCCGCCACGTAGTAGACGGTGAAAACTTCGACCCATAGAGTCCGCTGAAGATGTGGAGCCGGCTTCCCGTCCGGAACGAGCGGGCCCAGTAAAAGCCCAAAGGCCAGCAGAAGCAAAAATCCTGCCGAGATCGCGTACATAAAACGAACGGCGAAACGTCGGCGGCCGCGCGAAGGACGCCCGGCGGTCACCAGCACTGCGTCTGAAAGATGTAGATAAGAAGCAGGGAGGAAAACGATCCCAATCCATTGCAGGCGGAGCAATGCATCAATCCCCCAGTTTGGAATGGATTTATTTTGAAGCGCCTCGGTCGTAAAGACGACCACGACACACATCAAAATGATTGCGAAGGATCGCGCTACACGGTCACGTAAATTGAAGGAAAGGGAATAGAGAAATAACGAGAACGCCGTGATGGCGATTCCCGCCGTAAGGATCTGGTTGAGTGTTTGGATCCCCACCAGTAAATTGTCAGTCCAACCGTTAAACATAAAGCCTTCCCAAAAAACGCTCTATTTCAATGCCCTCGCAAAGAATAGAGCGACGTCTTGCGTCAAATAATAATGGTCATTATACCCGCAGAATTCGTATCCATGTTTCTGGGCGAGGCGGATAGCCGGTTGATTTTTGGACTGCATTTCAATGAATAACCTGCGGTGACCGCGATTCAAAGCCCATTCCTGTGCGGCATTCAACAGCCCACTAGCGACGCCGCGACGCCTCCACTCGGGCGCGACCACCAGATCGGTCACCCACGCGACCGACGCGGGATGTTCCGTCAGACAGATATACCCAACCGGTTCTGCGGTCGAGACGGCGGTCAGGAACAAGGCTTTGCGCGTCCAATCATCCGCCAGAGAAAAGGGATTATTTGGGTAGGTTAAAGTAATTGGCCGAGGCAGGCGCACATCGCGGAACGTGGCGACGATTTGCCCGGTCTCGCGACGCAACTCCAGCTGCCAAACGTATTCGCTTGAAATGGAATGATCCATACCCATCAGGCGTGGAAGGTCGGCTTGGATCACAGGACGGATTTGAACGGTTGCAGACATATTTCCTTATGAATTTGGAATAACACGGATCGGAATAATGCAGGGCGGCAATGACTGTCCCTGATTATCAGTGACCACGATGCGCAGTTGATAATCTCCGGGAGTCAACGCGGTTGTATCCCATGAACCCAAAGATTCGTTGACCTTAATTTTGCGGTCTGCTGAAATCGTGGCCCAGGTATCAGAGTTAAGCGGAGCGACTTCATATTTGTAAAAACCAAAGTTGGGAATATTGACGGTTCCCTGAATATCAATCGTCCCTTTCACTTCGGCGCCGGGTTTTGGCGAAGTGATGATCAATTGATTCTCCACACAACCGCTGGCATTCCCCAGGGTGGGAGCCGGGCGCGGCGTCAGCGCGATCTGCGTTGCCAATTCAGGTGAGATCGTCCCGGTCGGAGTCGCCAGCAAGTCGAGAGTCGCTGTGGGGATGAAATACGACGCGGGCAAACTGGGGATCACAAATGAGGCCGTGAACAATTCCCCACAAAACAAAAGAAGAACGATCACCAGGAATGCAAACGAGCGCGTCATACGTTGAAGGGCGAATTCCCGCTCCAGGCTGTACATCGCGCGCCGCCATTCATTCCACGAATGCCACAACCAGCGGAAAGCAAAAAGCCCGCCAATTGCCAGCCCAATATAGATCAGCACTTCGTAAGTGCCGAGGAATTTATAGATAGGCGCCATATAAGAATCGTTTGCTTACAACTGCCGCAAAACGCCTCGGATCAATTTTTCCATCTTCGGCGTAATCACTTTTCCCGCTTCGATCACCTCTTCGTGGGTTGTGACTGTCGAGCCATCCAGATTGGCCTTGTTGCTGATGCCGGAGAAACCAAGCACGCGCAAACCGCCGTGCCGCGCGACAATGACCTCGGGGACTGTGGACATCCCCACCGAGTCTGCGCCAGCCAGACGAAGAAAACGCAAATCTGCCGGACCTTCAAACGAAGGCCCGCTTAACCCGGCGTAGACTCCCTCTCGGAGCGTGATCTTCTCTTTCTTTGCCACGCCGCGCGCCAGATCACACAAAGCGCGGTCATAAGGCTGACTCATATCAGGGAAGCGAGGGCCAATTTCATCATAATTAGGGCCCATCAGGGGATTGTGTCCCATCATGCCGAGGAAATTAAGGTGGTCTGTGATGAGCATTACATCACCGGGGATAAACTCCGGGTTCACGCCGCCCGCCGCGTTGGTCACGATCATCGTCTCGATACCGAATCGTTGCATGACGCGAATCGGCAGAGTGACTTGCGCCATGGTATAGCCCTCATAAAAGTGAATGCGTCCCTGCATGACAAAGACAGTTTGTCCTTCAAGTTCACCGATGATAATACGCCCCGCGTGACCGAAGACCGTCGAAACCGGAAAATGAGGGAGTTCGCCAAACGGAATGACGTCGGGCGTTTGAACGGAGTTGGCGAGGTCGTTCAGGCCGGAGCCTAAAATAATCGAAACGCGCGGCCGATACGAGGTCCGGGATTGAAGCGTTTTGACAATCTCATCAATTTGATCCAAAGAAAAGTGGGCGCTCATGAATACCTGTCGAAAGATATGTTGTCTGCGCGTCGGGCGCGATCCCCATAAAGCGGAATTAGCGCGGTGATTATATCAGAAATCAAAGTCTGAATTTACAATCGGCTATCAAATATTTTTAAGGTCATTCAAAAGGTAGAAAAAAACGGCCTCTTATGCTATGCTATGGAGGACTTTATGAAAAAAGGTGCGGTTGTCATCAAAAATTCAGCCTGTAGCTCGACCGCGGGACGGGAGCCAGTCGAGACTGGATACTGGCTGTCGCGGGGGCCTATCCAAAACGGGGAATGACAGAATGAAGTCTTCACGTTTCGGCTTCACACCTCAAGAGCACCATATTTCGGCGTTGCCTTCGGCTTTCGCCAGCATTGCAGTCTTGGCAATCACGATCTTCGCCGGCGTTTTCTTGTGGCCGATAGATCAGATCAGAGCGTCATTGCTGGTCACGGTGGGATTGGCAGGGATTCTCTATCTGTTCGTCTTCAATTTTGTTCTGATCCCAGCCATCAACTTGTATCCCGGCATCGGGTGGATGAATGCCATCGTGACTTCGCTGGGCCTGGCGATTCTCACTTACACCATCCGCGACCGACTCGATATCTATATCGGCATTCTTTTGATCCTGGCGGTTATCACTAATTCGATCATTGCCGGCCGAGCTCCGTCTTATTTTCTCGTCATAGCGACGACGATCCTGACTCTGATCATCCGGCGATATTATATCGGCGATATAGCAGAATGGACTTTTCATCTCGGCCTGGCTGTTCTCTCTGCCATTATTATCGAGACAGTCCGTCAACTTAAGAACGTATCAATTGACCATATTCGCAGACTCGAGATCATCACAGACTTTGGCCGCCAGATCGCGTCCACCATTGACCGAAAGGAAGTCCTGGCGCTTCTGAGTGTCGCTTTCCGAAACGCGGTGGAGGCGGATACTTATTTTGTCGGCATTCGCGAAGGAGACGAATTGCGTCTCGAATTGGTCTACGATGATGGTGAGTCCTACGAGAATCAGCGCGTCAAATTGGACGGCACGCTTTCCAGCTGGGTGGTGAACAATCAGCAAAGTCTTTTTCTTCCCGACCTTCGAAAGGAAGTGGAACTTCCCGGCGTCCGCCTTGTCCTGGCGGGAAAGCACAAGACCAGCCTGTCGTGGATGGGAGTGCCGATCAAAAGCGGAACGATTGATGGCATCATGTCCATTGGCTCCTACCGACCCAACGCTTTCGACAAAGCGGATCTCGAATTGCTGTCCAACCTGGCGCAATATACAACGCAGGCTCTGCACAACACCTATCATCACGAAGAGGTGGAACTCCGCTCACAACTCGACAGCCTGACGGGAGTTTACAATCATGGTCAGTTTCTCCGCCTATTGAGGGAGCAAGCGGACCAAGCCATTGAAAGAAAACAACAACTCAGCCTCATCATGCTGGATGTGGATCACTTCAAACAATACAATGACACATACGGCCATCTCGTCGGTGATGAAGTCCTAACCAGCCTATGTCAGACAATCAAACAGCACATCAAAAGCACAGATACGGTTGGGCGCTGGGGCGGCGAGGAGTTTTCCATTTCATTGCCAAACACCAACGCTGCGCAAGCGCGGCAGATCGCGGAGCGAATTCGCGAAACGATGGCGGTATTCACGATTCACGGCATGAATCAAAAAACGATCCCTGTCCCAACGGTCAGCCAGGGACTGGCATTATTCCCGGATGAAGCAAACGAAATCATCAAGCTGATTGATCTTGCGGATCAACGCCTCTATGTCGCAAAGAGCCGCGGGCGGAATCAGATCGAACCCGATTCTGCCGAATGGGCAAAATCAAAAAGAGGCGAGAACAAATAGAAGCCCGGCCACGCGAGCAGGCCTCTACTTTTATTGCAAAACATCTGCAAACACAGCGACTGTTTTATCCACCGCCTTGTCATCAATCCAATAATGCGTCACAAGCCGGAAACGGCGTTCGCCGCTGGCGTGAACCAGAATTCCTTTTGTCTTCATTTTCTCTTCGATCTGCGATGTGGACAATTTCACGCCTGGCGCAAGGTTGAAGAAGATCATATTTGTGGCAGGCGTCCCCGCGTCGAGGATAATGTTCCGGTTCTCACTCAGACCTTCAGCCAGATTCCGCGCCCGCGCGTGATCCTCGCTCAATCGTTTCGTCATTTTCTCGAGCGCCACAATTCCGGCCGCGGCTAACACTCCGGCCTGACGCATCCCTCCACCCAGCATTTTGCGCATACGGTTCGCGCGCTTGATGAATTCTCTATCTCCACATAGCACCGACCCGACCGGCGCACATAGACCTTTGCTCAAACAAAACGTGACCGAATCGACCGGCCCGGCCAATTCTTTGGCCGAGACATTCAGTGCGGCCGCGGCATTGAACAACCGCGCGCCGTCTAGATGAACTTTTAATCCGCGCGCGTGAGCAAAGTCCGCGACCTGCCGAATATATTCGGGAGTCTGAACCGTCCCACCGCAACGATTATGCGTGTTCTCGAGGCAGATCAATCGCGTGATCGGATCGTGAGGATCGTCGGGGCGGATGGCCGCCTCAATGTCCGAAAGAAGAAGCGAGCCGTCAGGCTGATTATCCAGTTGATGCGAATGGACTCCGCCAAGCACTGAAATTCCTCCTGCTTCAAACAGGAACGTGTGATTCTTTTTTCCAAGGATGACCTCATCGCCGCGCTGACAATGAGAAAGAATACCGGCCAGATTGCCCATCGTGCCCGAAGGGACGAACAGCCCGGCCTCCTTGCCCATCATGTCTGCGGCCATCTCCTGCAAGCGATTGACGGTTGGGTCATCGCCAAAAACGTCATCGCCGACTTCGGCTTTCGCCATGGCCTCGCGCATTTCAGGCGTGGGTTTGGTGACAGTGTCGGAACGAAGGTCAATGAATTCCATTTTCAGTTTTCCTTTCGCAAATTATCCAGCGCGCGTTGTAACTCCGGCGGCAATGAGGCCTCAAATTGCTGTGCGTGTTTTCCGTTCGGCAAGGCAATCTTCAATCGGTATGCATGGAGAAAATGACGACCAATTGGGATGGACGATTTCTTTTTTCCGTAAACTTCATCGCCGACAATCGGGCATCCTAAAAACGCACAATGCAAACGAATTTGATGTGTCCGACCGGTCAACGGACGAAACTCAAGCAGAGTGTGATTCTGAAAAGACTCAACGGTTTTGTATTCGCTGATCGCCTCACGGCCTTTGCCTTCACGCACAATCGCCATCTTCTTACGATGCCTCGGATCACGGCCAATTGCGGTCTCTACGCGGCCCGATGGAGTTGGAGGTCTGCCGTCCACCAGCGCGAGATACGTCTTTTCGACTTTTCGCAAACGGAATTGATCCTGCAACCAGCGATGGGCTTGATCGTTTTTCGCAAGAACGATCAGGCCTGAAGTATCTTTATCGAGCCGATGCACGACGCCGGGGCGTTCTTCGCCGCCGATGCCTTCAATGTCGGGGTCATAACCCAACACCGCGTGAACTAACGTTCCCGAATCGTGCCCCGCGGCGGGATGAACCACCATCCCGGCAGGTTTGTTGATCACGATCAAATCTTCATTTTCAAAAACAACATCGAGCGGAATATCTTCCCCCACCAAACCTGTCGGCGCGGGCGGAGGGATGCGAACTTCAACCAACGCGCCGCGCCCCAGCATCTGCCCGGACTTCTTTGCGGGCGTACCGTTCACGCGGACAAGACCATCTTTGATCAATGCCTGCAGGCGAGCGCGGGAAAAATCGGGCAACGACTCAACTAAAAAGTGGTCGAGCCGTTCCTCGTCCGGCCTTTGGAAGCGGAAGGTAAAAACTTCTTCAGTCACAACTCCGTACTCGTCGTCTGAGCCGCGGCCTTTTGATCGGCGCGCTCTTTGAGCCAGACACCCAGCAACAATACGACCACGCCCACCGAAATGGACGAGTCGGCTATGTTGAAAACCGCAAAGGTCCCAATCGAAATAAAATCGGTGACTTTGCCCATCATCAAACGGTCAACCAGGTTGCCCGCCGCGCCGCCCAATTGCAGGCCCATTGCCAAACGCAGAGTCCAATCATTGGATTCCACGCGCGGGTAGTAATAAAAAATGGCAATGATGACGAGGATTGCCAGAATGGTAAAAACGGTGTTGCCGTTTTGAAACGATCCAAACGCCGCGCCGCTGTTCGACCAGTGAACGATGCGCGCATACGGGCTGAGCCAGCTCAACCAATCAGGAAGCCACGTACCCATAAACGGAATGTTCGTCCGCACCAGCCATTTTGTCCATTGATCGAGCGCGACGATCGCGCCGCCCAATCCAAGCAGAACTGTATAATCACGGAAATACCGATTCAAATGTACACCTCAACGAAAAATTTGCGCGCCCTATTGTACCCCACTACTTGATGAAGACCCGCGGCACCCGCGCGCTGATGTTGGTCATCACTTCATATTCATTCGTGCCGGCCCATTCGGCGAGATCCTCGGCAGTGATCCCGTCCCCTAACAAAATCACCTCATCGCCGACCCTTACATCATCGTCTCCAACGTTGACCATAAATTGATCCATGCAGATGCGTCCGACTTGTGGATATATTTTTTCTTTGATGACAACACGCGCCTGATTGGTCATGCGACGAAAATATCCATCCGCGTATCCACATGGGATCGTCACGATTCGCACGGGACCCTCGGCCTGCCACAACGACCCATAACTGACCGGCCGCCCGGGCTTGGTGATTTTGGAGTACACCACTTTCGAGCGCCAAGTCAACGCGGGCTTCACCTCAACTGTTCGTTGTGCGTCGCGCCCAGGATAGACTCCATAAAACATAACGCCTGGTCGCACCATATCGAAATGACTCTCAGGCAGATTCAAAATCGCACCGGAGTTCGCCATGTGACGAATCGGCGGACGCGGCGCGCTCCGCTTTTCGTAAATATGCAGGACATCATTGAATCGTTCCAACTGCAATTTTGCGTGAGTGAGATCACGCGCTTCTGAATTTGCGAAGTGAGAAAAGATTCCTTCAATGTTCAAGTGGCTACACGCCAGAGATTTTTCGATGAATGGTTCGGCTTCATATTCGTGAACACCAATGCGTTCCATGCCAGTATCAATTTTGAGATGAACTTTGAGACGCTTGCGGGTTGAGGACGCCATTTGTTCGGCGGCCAGCAAAAGGTCCAATGAAGACGCGGCGAGGGTTAAATCATATTGAAAGAATTGCGGAATCTGTTCAGGCAGAGTCCCGCCCATCACAAGAATCGGTTTATCAATCCCGAGTTCGCGCAAACGGATTCCTTCTTCAAGAATCGCCACGCCCAGATAATCCGCGTACGGCGCAATGTACGGCGCGACCTCATCCACACCGTGCCCATATGCATTGGCTTTGACCACGGCCATCACTTTCGCTGGCGCGACATGGACGCGAATATTCTCAAGATTTTGTTTCAGGCGAGGCAAATTGACTTCAAGGTAGGTTGGGCGCATACAACCATTTTAAAACGTAATGCGTGATACGTAAACTGCAATTGCGTATCACGCATTACGAATTACGTTAAATGTCTAATGCCACGCGCCCAGGATCGCGCCCATCAAGACGAACGTGACCAGATGGTTGCCTGCTTCAAGCATCCATGCGGTCAGTTGGTTCGCAAACAATTTGTTGGTCAAACTGGAGGGCGCAACAAAGCCCAGCCACAAGAAAAAACCGGCCAGCGCGCCGGACACGAGTGTGTGGCCACCTGTCATGCTCCCCATTGCATTGACCATGAGAGACATGAAGATGGCTTGTACAAACGAAGCCAGGATGGTCAACCCCCAAAGCATTCCCATGTTTTGTGAACCTGGGCCATCCTCTTCTGATTTTCCAATTGCCTTCCACCACATTGGGAAAAATGTTTTGCGGCTAAACCAGATGGAACCCACGATCATGGAAGCCACAACGCAGACAATCACACCTAACCAGTTAATGCTTGAGAAATCCATTCGAGCCTCCTTTGGCGAATTGGATCGGCGCGCCGATCACTTTCTATTTTATCAGAACATTAGTTCTAGTCAAGTCTTTTCAATGAATAAAAATCTTTCCGCTGATCTCAGCAAAGATCAAGGCAATTCTAGATTTTCCCTGCTACATAGTCCAGCACATCAATCTTCGTCAGGATTCCAGTAGGCTTATTGCCATCCACTACGATCAACGCAAAGCCCTGCGTCAACGTTGACATTGCATTATCAAGAGGTGTATCGGGCGGAAAAACGCCTTTGGCTTCCTGCACAAGCGAATCAATCGGCTCATCGTGACTGTGACGATGACCATCCAACATATGATTCAGCAAGTCTACTTCTTCGATGGTCCCGGCCAACGAGCCATCCGATTTGAGCACCGGCATTTGCGAGATCGCGTTCTGACGCATCATCGCCATGACTTTGCGCATGGAGTCCCCCAATGTAGCCGTGTACAACACTTTATTTTGTTTCGCCAACAGTAAATCGCCAAGCGTAACTTCGCCAAATTCCATTTCGAGGAAGCCGTTCTCGCGCATCCATTTGTTATCATAGAACTTTGAAAGATAGCGCGAGCCGCTATCGGGGAAGATCACCACTGCCAATCGGTCCGCTCCGAGATTGCGGCAATATTTCATCGCGCCGGCCAGCGCGGACCCAGACGAACCGCCTGCAAAAATTCCCTCCTGCCGCACCAGTTGACGCGCCCACAAAAAAGACTCGCGGTCATTGACGCGCACAATTTCATCCACTACGTTGATATCCGTGGTGGATGGGAGAAAATCCTCACCGATCCCCTCCACCTTGTAGGTCTTGGGATATGCACCTTCAGGAATTTTCCCCTTGTTTTTCCAGATTTCATAAAGGATCGAACCTTCAATATCCACGCCAACAATGCAGACTTTTGGATTCTTCGATTTGAGATAACGCCCAATTCCAGAGATGGTCCCGCCAGTGCCCATGCCGATGATGACATCCGTGACTTTCCCGTCAGTCTGATCCCAAATCTCAGGGCCGGTGGTCATTACGTGGGTTTGAGGATTATCGGGGTTGTGATATTGATTTGCCAAAATTGCATTGGGAGTTTCGCGCGCAAAGCGTTTCGCAACTTCATAATACGAGCGCGGGTCTTCCGGCGCGACTGCGGTGGGCGTAATGACGACCTTTGCTCCATACGACCGCAACAATTGAATCTTCTCATTGGACATTTTATCGGGCATCACGAAGATCGTTTTATAACCTTTGAGTGCCGCGGCGATGGCCAAACCCACACCGGTGTTGCCCGATGTAGCCTCAACCACCGTCCCACCCGGCTTGAGTTCGCCGCGCTTCTCGGCCTGCTCGATGATGTTCAGCCCGACGCGGTCTTTGGTCGAGCCGCCGGGATTCAGCAATTCCAGTTTCGCGTATAGTGGACACGGCAGATCGTGGGCAATCCTCCCCAACCTGACCAGCGGTGTTTGACCGATGGCCCCCAATATATTATCGTAAACTCGTTTTGTTTCAGAAACGGGCAGACCTGTCATTCATTCTCCTTTGGCTGGGGCAATTTTACCAGCGAGCTGCTACAAGCGGGCATGAACTCATCAAAAAACTCCCGCCGGTAACTTCGACGGGAGTTGCATTGTTTTCCAAAGACCTAATAAATCGGCAGACTGGTATCCACTTCTCTTGCCCAGGCGTTGATGCCGCCTTTCAGATTCTTCACTTTCTTGAATCCAGCGCTGGCCAATAATTCCAGCGCCCGCGCGGAGCGAGTCCCTGATTTGCAGAACACGACCATGTCTTCTGCTGAGTCGAGCTCAGAAAGCCGCGCCGCCAACGTTCCCAGCGGAATATTAACTGCATTTGGCAAAGCCGAAATCTCCAACTCATGCGGCTCACGGACGTCCAGCAATTTCAAATGATTCTGCTTGAGCCGCGCGGCGAGTTCGGGCGCGGTGATGTCCCAGCCTGCGCCAGCCGATCCTTCGTCGTGGTCATGGCTGGGGACGCCGCAAAATTCTTCGTAATCTATCAACTCTTTGATGTCAGCGTTCGGTCCGCATACGCGGCAATTGGGATTCTTCTTCAACTTCACAAAATCGAACGACATGTCGAGCGCGTTGTAAAGCAGGAGTTTTCCGATCAGCGGCTCGCCGATGCCGAGCAAAACTTTCAGCGCCTCGGTCGCCTGGATCGTTCCAATTGTGCCGGGCAAAACGCCGAGCACGCCGCCCTCCGCACATGAAGGGACCAGTCCCGGCGGAGGCGGCTCGGGGAAGAGACAGCGATAGCACGGGCCTTCCTTTGCATAGAAGACACTGACCTGTCCATCGAAACGATAGATCGAGGCATACACATTCGGCTTGCCGAGAAACACAGCCACGTCGTTGGTCAAGTAGCGGGTTGGGAAATTGTCGGTTCCGTCGAGCAAAATATCATAGTCCCGCGCGATGCGCATGGCATTTTCCGAAGTGAACGGCTCATTATACACATCCACTTCGATATCAGGATTCAAATCCACAAGTTTTGCCTTCGCGCTTTCGACTTTCAATTTGCCGACCGTGGATGTTCCATGGATCACCTGACGTTGCAGATTCGACGAATCGACCACATCGTAATCCACGAGTCCGATGCGACCGATGCCGGCCGCCGCCAAATACAACGCGACCGGCGACCCCAGCCCGCCCGTGCCAATGATGAGCGCCGACGAGCCTTTCAATTTGCGCTGGCCTTCAAGACCCACTTCGGGAATCAAAAGATGGCGCGAGTAGCGCAAAATTTCATCACGAGTTAAACCAGGAAGCATATCTCTCTCTCACTTTTTCATCACAAAGGACACGAAGTACACAAAGGTTAAAAATCTTGACTCACTTTCTTCCTTCGTGACCATTGTGCCCTTCGTGTTTAATTTCTTTTCCACCAGCAATCGAAGGGATCAGAATCACGCGCGCATTTTCATCCAGCGGAGTGTCCAGTCCCTGCAAATCCTTGATGTTGTTTTCGCCGACGAACAGATTCACAAACGGGCGCAGTTCTCCGTCGCCGCTGTAAAGATGCGGCTTCAACGCGGGAAATTTCTGCGTCAGGTCAGCCATCGCTTCCGCGATGCTCGCGCCGCGCACGGAGACCTCGGCCAGCCCGTTTGTGTAACTTCGCAAAGGCGTTGGTATTTTTAACGTTGCCACAATAAACCTCTTCAAGCCATGATTTCAGGCTGGGTGAAGGTTGAATCTATTTTATCCTTCACCCAGCCACATTTCAACAGCCTAGGCCGGGACAGGGTCACAACCCTGCCGCTCGGCAACCGCCTCACACGTCGAAGCGGAGAGAATCTCGACCGAGCCGGCCTGCGAGAATGGTTGCATGAAATTCTCAATATATTGTTTGTCTTCCGCCTCGACGATCAACACAAAAGTGTGCTGACCATCAATCACAGCATCGCCGAGAATATCCACGCCGAACTTGCGTGCATTTTTCTTATCCACATGCTGGACCAGCATCTGGCCCATTTCAGGATCCTTGGCCGGGCAGGTTTCCGGACAGTGCTGATGGCGAACGAAATATAGAGACATTTGAAACTCCTTCTTATTGTGTCACTCTGAGGGAGCCATTTCGCAGGCGACCGAAGAGTCTAATATCTAACAGGCAAGACCCTTCGCTACGCTCAGGGTGACACGGGTGATGTAATATGAATTTTCTCTTCCACGAACTGTGAACGATCTTCGATCAGTCGCCACGAGCGACTCTCAACAGCTTTGCCAGATTGCACGCTCGTGATGATGTATGAGAAAAATGGTTGTGCCCACTCGCGATCAAATTCCGAGGGACGATTCGGATGATCGGGATGCGAGTGGAATACACCGATCAGACTCAGATTCAGGCGATCTGCTTCCATCTCAGCCTTCAAATAATCTTGAGGCGTGATCAAATAACGATTGTGCCGCGCCGCGTCTTCGCGCGAATTCGACAGCGGGAAGATGGCCTGCACTACGCGCTCCGCTTCATCTGCGCCAAGCAAAAAACCGGCGCCTTCTTCCGGATAAGCCTGCTCGCCATGCAAGTGAATTTGACTCAGGACATCTTTGGAAAGTCGCAGGGTCACTTTCCCTCCCACAGGGCCTTGTCGCTCAAATACTTGTAGCCCGCATCGGGGAAGATTGTGACGACGACGCCTTCCTTTAATTCTTCCGCGACTTTCAACGCCGCGACCATCGCCGCGCCGGATGAGATTCCAACGAACAAACCTTCTTCGCGCGCCAAGCGACGAACCATTTCGTGCGCCGCCTCAGTCCGCACCTCGAGCGTTTCGTCCGCAAAAGACGGATCATAAATCCCGGGTTTGATCGCGGACGGCATGTGTTTGAGTCCTTCGAGTCCGTGAAAGGGCGCATCCGGTTGAAAGGCGATGATCTTTACGGTAGGCAATTGCTCGCGCAAGTAACGGCCTGTTCCCATCAACGTACCTGACGTCCCAAGCCCGGCCACAAAGTGAGTGACCTTCTCATTCGCTTGATTCAGAATTTCGGGGCCGGTGGTTTGATAATGCGCCTGCCAATTGGCCGGGTTGTTGTATTGATTGGCATACCAATACAAGTCTGGCTTTTCAGCGGCCATTTCGCGCGCTTTCAAAATCGCGCCATCCGAGCCTTCGGATGGATCGGTCAATATGATCTCGGCACCGAGGGCCCGTAAGATCGTGATCCGCTCCGGGCTGGCGTTGGCAGGAACGCAGAGCGTCACCGAGATTCCCAGCGCCGCGCCGAAGGTTGCATACGAAATGCCCATGTTGCCCGATGTTGAGTCAAGCAAACGTTTGCCGGATGTAAGTTCGCCGCTGTCGAGGGCCGCGCGAATAATGTTGAGCGCGGGCCGGTCCTTGACAGAGCCGCCCGGGTTGAACCATTCAGCCTTGGCAAAGACCTGAATTTGGCGCGGCAGGTTTCGGGTCACGCGATGAAGCGGAAGCAGAGGCGTGTTCCCCACCAAAGATTCGAGTCCTGTCGTTTCATTGAATTGGATTTTGGGTATTTGCGTCAGTGTCATGAATCTCCAAACAAAAAGCCAACGAAAACAAAAAGGACGCGTGCAGGCGTCGCGCGATTCGATTTGTTTCGAATGCGGAGTCGCACACCGTCCTTCAAGTTCGTTGGCTATCGGCTTCTTGAAGAGGCGGCGTTACGAGCCCCGCCTCAGACACAAGCAATAGTTAGTAATCATCATTGGAATTTCCTAGATATTTATGATAGATATTCTACAAAATTTGCCAGATTTGTCAAGATTAACGGTAAAAAAACTAATTGAATTCTCACCCACCCGAGATCGAGGCCAGCAACATAATTTGATCATCTTCGTTGATTTTGGTCTTCAGGCCTTTTAAATCTCGAATGTTTTGACTGTTGACAAAGATGTTGATATGGCGGCGTATCTTACCATTCGAATCAAAAACATGAAACTTGAGCGCAGGATACCGAGTAACAGCGTCCTGCAAAGCCTCAAGCACCGTCGCGCCATGCACAACGGCTTGCGGCTGGTTATTGATGTAGTATCGCATCAACGCACCGACTTTTAGAACGGCCATGAGTTAATTGTAGTCTGTTCGCAGCAAAATGGAAGTCTCTCTTTCCAAACCAAACAGTAGCCATACCACAAGCAATCTCAACGGTGACATTCGATCCATATTGCTGTAATCGTTGAGAAATAAAACCAATATGTAGATTCTTTCCGAATGGAAGAGCCTCGATGAAAAAATAATAATTAAAGGCAGGTCGCTAAAATCAAAGACCGCCAGATTTTATCCGGCGGTCAAAGATCAGAATGAGTAGCGGGGGCAGGACTTGAACCTGCGACCTTCGGGTTATGAGCCCGACGAGCTGCCACTGCTCCACCCCGCATCGAAGCCCGCAGAATATACCAGATTACCAAATCAACGTCAAGCGTTGTCATTATTGAAAGCATTCATCATTGTTATGCAGTAACATGGGAGAAAACAGAATGTTAAAGGCTAGTACATACGGTTGACAAAATTTGTTAAGATTTGGTGTATAATGCGCCTACTGCCCGCACAACTTAGAATAGATAAAGATAATAGATTTCATCATGATCTTTGCAATCATCCTGAACACACATGACTGATTCTCTCCTGGTCATCGAAGGACGACACGCCGACATCCCTTCTTTCTCAACTGAATTGCAGAAGAAAGGATTTGAAGTTCATACTGTCACCAGCGGCAGTGTGGGCGTATCGCGTTTGGAAAAGATCAACCCAAGTCTTGTGGTTGTCAATGCCGCATCACTGCGAAGCACCGGTCTGCGCATCTGCCAATCCCTGCGCGCGAAAAACTCAAAATATCCCATCATTCTTGTTCTTGCCAAAGAAGCAAAAGTTGGAAAAGATTTGGCGGATGCAGTATTGGTCTTGCCTTTCACTGTTCAGAAACTGGCTAATCGCATCAAGCCGCTGCTTCCCGGCGATGGAAAAAACGTTTTGCACGTCGGCCCGATTCGCCTCGACGTGGAACATCGCCGCGTGAAATGTCTCGGCAAGAATACCAAACTCACGCCGCGGCTTGTAACCCTCCTTCAAATTCTGATGGACAAACACGGAGAAGTCGTGGAGCGCGAAGCCCTGTTCAAAAAGGTGTGGGAAACAAACTACACAGGCGATACGCGCACGCTGGATGTCCACATCTCATGGCTCAGGCGCGCCATTGAACTCGATCCCCTCAAACCGAAATTCCTGAAAACGATGCGCGGCGTTGGATACCGCTTAGACGTTTAGGGCGACCGAAGTGGTCGCCCTTTTTGATGTAGTATAATAACAGAACATTAATTCTATACCCGCCACGGTTCCCATCATGGACAACAAGATTTACTTCGGCGACAATCTGAAAATACTAAAAAAACTGCCCAGCGAGTCAGTTGATCTTATCTATATAGACCCACCGTTCAATACTAAGAAGACGCAAAAGAGAACCACCATTCGAACGATTCAAGATCCTGGCGGAGATCGAAAGGGATTTAAAGGCAATACTTACCGAACCATAAAAGTCGGAACTCAAGAATACGATGATAATTTTGATGCTTATATTGACGGTTTTCTGAGGCCCAGACTTCGAGAAGCTTATAGAATCTTGAAGCCCACTGGAAGCCTGTATTTTCATATCGACTATCGCGAGGCACATTATTGCAAGTTACTTCTAGATCATATTTTCGGGAGGGAGGGTTTCCTCAACGAAATTATTTGGGCCTATGACTACGGAGGTAGGCCACGGTCAAAGTGGCCCGCGAAGCATGACAATATTTTGTTTTACGCAAAAAACCCCAGAAACTATGTCTTCAATCGCGAAGATATAGACAAGGAACCCTATATGGCTCCTGGTTTAGTAGGACCTGAAAAAGCCGAGAAAGGCAAAATGCCCACAGACACATGGTGGGCATTGTATACAGGCACAAACGAGCCAAAATCACCATCTGATACTTGGTGGATTCATTTCGCAAGAAATAGATACCAAACCGATGTTTGGGTTGCCTCTAAGCGACAACCTACAGGTCAGAATGATATATGGTGGCAGACAATAATTCCCACAGGAAGTAAAGAAAGATTGGGTTATCCCACTCAAAAGCCTAGAAAACTGATCGACCGAATTGTAAAAGCCTCTTCTTATGAAGGAGACGTGGTATTGGATTTTTTTGCAGGCAGTGGGACAGTTGGAGAAAGCTGTCTAGAACTGAACAGAAACTTCATTCTTATCGACAACAACAAATCTGCATTAGAGGTAATGGCAAAGAGATTCTCTGGCGCAAGTAACATTCAGTGGATAGACTTTGATCCTAACCCTTTTCAAACAAAAGATACTAAACCCGAGACCCAAAAGCCTCAGCAACCCAAACAGAAGATGAGCAGTGAGTTTATTATGCTCGCAGGAGTAGCAAATCACTTACAAGAAGCCCTAGGGGAAAGTAATGACCTATGGGAATACAGTCCTTTTGAATGGGTGCTACACTTGTCACCAAGGCAAAAAGGTAAGTTAGCGGGAGACCTCATCCGATATTGGCTTAACAGCAAAGGATTGCAGCTTGACCCAGTCAAAGACTCAAGTGAGATGATCTCGCTAAATGGTCTTCGATTCGCGATCAAGTTTTCAACCCTTTGGACAAATGGCATCTATAAATTTCAACAGATTCGGCCCAAGGGTTTCGATTATCTAATTTGCTTAGGCATTTCTCCTTTCGATGCACATTGTTGGGTTTTTGAACGAAAGTATGCAATCATGCATGCTACACCTCAACACAAGAGCGCAAAAGGGGCTGAATACTGGATGGCGGTCCATCCAAATGAACCCGAAGAGTGGATCACCATTCATGGCGGAACTTTAGATCAAGCTTACAAGGTCCTCAAGAATCTGACAAGGAGGTAGTTCTGGATGTCGCAAAATAGCACTGACTCAGAATTTGATCTCCTAGCATCAGCGGCCAATTTTATTCGAGGGGAGTTCCAAAAAGACTCGTCGCCTTGGGCGGGTAGCGCTTTTGAATGGGTATTATCCTTACCTTCAGCATCGAAAGGAAAGCTCGGAAAACGATTAGTATATCAATGGTGTGCACTGAAGGGTCTTTCGGTGGATGGTAGCTCCGATTCTGATGCCGACATGTTAATCAATGGCCACAAAGTAGAGGTGAAGTTCTCAACTTTATGGGAGACGGGAATATATAAATTCCAACAAATTCGCGATCAGAATTATGAATACTGCATTTGTCTCGGAATCTCGCCATTCGAAGCTCATTGTTGGGTTGCAAGCAAGACCTTACTAAAGAAAAATGTCATAGGCCATATGGGACAACATACAGGCTCTGCCGGACAAGAAACAGCTTGGTTCTCCGTGAATCCTAGTAATCCACCAGCATGGCTGGCGCCATTTGGGGGAACACTTGCACGGGCTTACCTTGTTCTGAAGGGTTTAAGCCACAAGAGGAAATAAATCACCCACCTTCGCATGACGCTAATTATCGTCTAAAGCTAGTAATGAATGTCCACAGTCGTGCCGTAGCCGCGATTGTAAAGCGCGTCCACTTTGTGCGGCGGGAGCGCCCAGCGGAAAAGCCATTTGGCTTCACTGGTGCGCATGTTGACACAGCCGTGACTCATCGGTGTGCCAAAATTCTCATGCCAATATGTGCCGTGAAAGGCGTGGCCCGCGTCGGTAAAGAAACACGTCCATGGGACGCCGGGCAGTTCATAATCGTCCGCGCCTGCGAAGAGATTGCCGTTGCCCATGTGCTTGGACGGCATTTTTTCCTGAATATGGAATTGGCCTTTTGGCGTGGTGGTTGAAATTCCGTTTGCTCCTCCACCGCGGCCCGGAATTCCAGATGAGATGTTGGTCTGGAATACGATTTTGTCATATTCATACGCGTTCAACGTCTGCGTTGTCAGATTAACTTCAATACGTTTGTTCTCCCATGAAATTTCAGGAGAAATCGGGTCGAGGGACTCCGGCGGCACCTGGCGTAAATGAAGCGTGGACACATAATACGTGCCGGCGAGTTCATCGAAGACGCGGTACCACGTCTGCCCATCCGGGCCTTCCTCGATGGCTTCAATCCAGTGGACCGACTCGTAGTAAAGGCGGAAATCCAGGGGGCGCCATCCATAGGTTTTGGTGTGGCGCCATGGCTGAGTGAAAGGAACGGTAACTTCTGCGATCAGCCGCTTCCCCTCCGGAATGGAGGCGACCGGCAGATTCAAGATGGTCTTGACGCGCTGCAAGCGTCCGCGCCACACATAGCCTCCCCAGACGCGATACCAGATCGGATTCAGTTTCGGCTCCTCAGCAGTCACTTCTTCATAGACGTGAATCAGGTCGTCTTTGTACCACGTGCCGGTGATAGCAGATTTTTTCAAGTCGTCGGAAGGTGTGCTGTAAACACTGACCGATTTGGTCGCCACGCGTACCACATTGCTATCATCGAAACCTGCAAAGTCGGGAGTGAAACGGCCGAGGGCAAGGCCAGCCAGACTCAGGCCGCCTAGTTTCAGAAAATCGCGACGTGAAAATTGGTGCGACATGCGGAAGATTGTACTCCAAAACAAAAAAACTGCCCTCGGGCGTGAGCCGAAGGGCAGTCAGTATATTCAATTGTTGATTAGGCTTCGACTGGGGCCGGGATCATGTCTTTCAACATGATCTCAAGAGCCATACTGTGGGCACATCGTTGGTGAGTGACAAAGAACTCGCAATCGCAGTGCATTGCACCGTTTTCAAAGGTTACATGGTGGTTGTTATTATCGCCATGGAAGGTCAGGTCAAATTTGTTGAAGCGGAAGCGTTCAGGCTCCTCGGCGTATCGCTTGGCTTTCTCTCTTTTTCCAATCATTCCGGAATCCATCGTACAGTCTCCTTTCAGATGTGGGATATTTCGCACGGCACAAGCAGTAAAAAAGACACGCGAAGGGACGCGTGTCTTTTGTTCATACAGCCAACGTATTGTCAGCCACTGCTCGCATAAGCGGATTACCTATGTGCCGAGTATAGTCAGATTCAGAGTGCAAGTCAACACCAATTTAGAAGGTGTCGGTAAATTGTAGGGCAAACGCCGTCTAGTCCGCGGGAGAGGCAACTGCAGAGGGTTCATCGCCATTGTAGCGCAAGAGCACGGGCCAACGGGCGGCAATCAAGCCTACGATCAGGATGGTCCCAACGCCGCCGCTGACGATTGCAAACGGGACACCGAAGCCTTGAGCGACTGCGCCCGCTTCAATCTCACCCAGTTGCGGGCCGCCCATAAAGAAAATTTGATTAATGCCCGTCATTCGTCCGCGCAAAGAATCGGGCGTCTGCAGATTCCGAATCGTATTACGAATGATCGTACTGACCGAATCCGCCGCGCCGGCCACGACCAGCGCGAGGAAGATCAGAGCATAGACGCGCGACACGCCGAATAAAATCGTCGCGAGGCCAAATACAAGCACGGAACCCAGCAAGAGTTGTCCTTGACGACGGATATTGTTAAACTGCGACACAATCAATCCCACCGCCACCGCGCCAATGGATTGCGCCGAGGCCAGCCAGCCATAGGCTACTTCGCCAACATGAAGGATGTTCTGTGTAAACCACGGCAGAAGTGTATTCGCCGATGAAAAGAACGTGGCGAAGAAATCGAGAATCATACTCGAGAGAATCAGCGGCTGGCTGGAGATGAATCGAATCCCGTCACGAATATCCACCAGCGCGGCGCGCAGACCTTTGCCAATATTGGCGGATTGCTGTTGAGGCACAGGCCCCATGATGATCAACGCCAGGATCACAGCCAGAAAACTCAGCGCATTGATAAAGTAGACGTACTCCTGCCCCAAATAACCGATGACCACGCCGCTCAGCGCCGGACCCGCGATGGCTCCCGTGTTAAACGCAATGGACTGCAGAGAAAACGCGCTTGGCAAATCTTCGCGCGGCACAAGGTTTGGCACCAGCGATTGACGCGCCGGCAAATCAAACGCCATGGCAGAGGCCTGAATGGCGGTGAGCACATAAATATGCCAGAGTTGAATCACGTGGGTAAAAGTCAACGCGCCGAGCGCCAACGCGACCAAGGTCGCAGTGCTTTGCGTGATGAACAAAATCCTGCGGCGATCATAACGGTCTGCAACCAGGCCGCCGATCAGAGAAAAGGCCAGCACGGCCACAAAACGGACGCCGCCCACCACGCTGACCGCAATCGGGTCCTTGCTCAACAGGCTGATGTGCCAGAACAAAGCCCATTGCTGCATCTGTGAGCCGATCATGGACACAATCAAACCGGTCCAAATCAACGTAAAACGACGATACTTCAAAGCAGGAGGAACACGAAGCATTTCGATGGAAATCCTTTCAGAGACAAGGACAGGAGGCGAATTGACTTCACCTCCCACCACTGATTACTGATTACTGATCACTGATTACTGATCACTGAATACTGATTTCTGTTTACCGATCACGTCCCCCAATCGCGCAAATATAGAAAATCATAACCAACAGTGCGGTTGCTCAATTTGGCGACGGGAGGCATCATGCGCTTGAATTGACTGCGCTGAACGCGGCCGACGACCTTATCTACGAAAGCCTTGTCGAAACCCGCCTCAATGCAGTCTTGTACAGTGTATCGTTTATCCACCAGCAGATATAACAGTTTGTCCACTTCGTCATACGTGAAGCCGAGTTCGCCCTCATCGGTTTGCCCGGCCCAAAGATCAGCGGACGGCGGTTTGTCAATAATTGGTTGCGGAATATTCAACGCGCGCGCCAATTGACGCACCTGGGTTTTATATAGATCACCAAGCGGGTTGAGGGCTGAAGCCATATCGCCCCACATTGTTGTGTAACCAAGCAGAATCTCGGTCTTGTTGCTCGTTCCAATGGGCAGGGCTTTGAAGACTTCGGAGCGATCGTATAAAACAATCATGCGCGCCCGCGCCATGACATTGCCTCGCCGCGACTTGGACATTTCCGGATCAAGGCGGAACAATGGCTCGACCATGTCTGTGATTTCCACCGTCTCACACCGGACCTTGAACTGGTCAACCAACCATTGAGCATGTTCCAGCGAATCAGGCGAAGACGTTTTATATGGCAGACGCAACGCCAATACATTTTCGGCGCCAACGGCTTCCACTGCCAGAGCGCACGAGACAGCCGAATCCAACCCGCCGGAGAGATTGATCACCGCGCGTGAATAACCCACACGCGTAATTTCGCTTTTTAGGAAGCCAGCCAGGATTTTGCGAGCCAGATCGGTATTGATGCTGAGATCAATGTTCATTTCGATAGAATACGATTGAGTTCTCTCTGAACAAGATAGGCGCGTTCATCGCGCATCAACGGCAGGCGCGAGCGAGTTCGCCGTAACTGATTTAAATCCAGGGTTGTCATCGTCAAGGCTTCTTCAAAGTACGGGCCATGCGCAATTCGTTCGCCGTTCGGGTCGTAGGCTGTTGCCCCACCCCAGAAGTTCAATCCGTCTTCAAAACCGACGCGGTTGCTGTGCACCACAAAACTGCTGAACAGATTCGCGTAGGATTGATTGACGTTCTCCACCCACCACGCGGACTCTAATTTATCGTGCGCGTTCAAACCGCGCCCCGGTGAGGCCGAGGAGAAGATCAGAATATCGGCGCCATCCAACCAGAGAAGATACGGCGGGGAAGCGTGCCAGAAATCTTCGCAGATCAACAAACCCACTCGACCAAATCGTGTATCAAAGGCGCGGATGGAATCACCATGCGCAAAAAAGCGTCCTTCGTCAAACAAGCCGTATGTGGGCAGATATATTTTGTGATGAACATGGAGCACGCGTCCGCCGGAGAGGTAGGCGGAGGAAATGTAAAAGCGGTGACCCGGGTCCTCGTCCACAAAGCCGACCACGAGGTCCAGATTTTGACTCGCTTTGAGAAGCGGTTGAAAGATCGGATCATCATCCACAGGTTTATGCGCCACGGTCGGCACTAAATCCTGCAGAACATATCCGGTCAACGAAAGTTCTGGAAATACGACGAGGTCAGCCTTCTGGGCTTTGGCTTGTTTGATGAAGTCCAGATGCTTCTCAAGGTTGCACTGCACATCCCCCAGTTTCGTAGCGATTTGAGCGAGGGCGAGGTTGATTTGCATTGTTTGAATCTTACCACTGAAATTCAGGCGTCCATGATATTCTACGGCTAATAGACGCATCTGCCTCGAACTATTAGACCCCGAGGAAAATCCTCAGGGTCTATTCTGGCGGAGAGGGTGGGATTCGAACCCACGGTAGCCACAAGGGCTACAACGGTTTTCGAGACCGTCCCATTCAACCGCTCTGGCACCTCTCCAAATTAAGTGTGTCACGTGTGGGGAATCAAATGCCACGTGCGCGCCGATTATAACCTACAAATCCACGCTCGAATGCAGTTCGGGATAATATACTTCACGCAGGGATTGATCTTTCAGTTTGCCCATCAACGTTTGAGCCGGTTTTTGTTCGCCATGCACAAGGAAAACTTTCTTCACTTGACTCTTGATTGTGGCCGCGTACCTGACCAACAGATCCTGACCCGCATGACCAGAGAGTCCGCCAATCGTCTCAACGCGGGCTTTGACATCGTACGGCTCGCCGAAAATTTTCACGCGCTTCTCGCGGTCCGCCAGGCGACGTCCGAGGGTATCGGGCGCCTGCCACGAAACAATCAAAATCGTGTTGTTGGGGTTTTCAATGTTATTTCTGAGGTGGTGCAAGATGCGTCCCGTTTCTGCCATACCCGAAGCGGAAATAATCACCATCGGGTCTTTGCGTTCATTCAGCGCTTTTGATTCATCCACCGAGCGGATGTACGTCAGGCCTTTGAAGTCCAGAGCAGGATGCTTGCTTTGCTGAACAAAAGCGCGCGTCTCCTGATCAAAACATTCGGGGTGTCTGCGAAATACGTCCGACGTATTGACCGCCAACGGGCTATCTACATACACGGGAATCGGCTTGATATCGCCGTTGTTGACCATTTCGTTCAGATAAAACACAAGTTGCTGTGTGCGGCCCACGGCGAAAGCCGGGACGATCACTTTGCCGCCGCGCTCAATCGTCCTCATTACCACCTGACGGAATTCTTCAAAAGCCAGTCGCGGATCGTTATGCAACTTATCACCATAAGTTGATTCCATCAACAAGTAATCAACCGGTTCGGGCAAAGTCGGGTCTTGGATCAACGGCAAGTCGAAACGACCGATGTCGCCGGAAAACCAGAAGCGCACCTTGCGTCCCTTCTCGTTGATTTCCAGTAACATCCCTGCCGAACCCAGAATATGACCCGCATCAAAAAATTGGGCAGTCACGCCCGGAACAGGCTCAAACCGTTGTTTGTAATCCATCGAATGAAAATGGCCGGCCACGCGCTCCGCGTCCGCCTGTGTGTAAAGCGGCTCGATGGGACCATCTCCGCGCCGCGATTGTTTCTTGTTGACAAACTCCGCGTCTGATTCCTGGATATGGCCCGAGTCGCGCAACATGATGTCGGATAAGTCCGCTGTGGCGCGCGTCGTGTAGATCGGTCCATCAAAACCTTGTTTCAGCAAATTTGGCAAATTGCCTGCGTGGTCAATGTGAGCATGGGAAAGAATAATCGCATCCACCTCACGCGGATCGAAAGGAAAATTTCGATTGCGCCGATAACTCTCTTCGCGGCGACCCTGATACAAGCCGCAATCCAACAAAAGTTTTGAGCCATTGATCTCCAGCAAATGCTGAGAGCCGGTCACCGTCTGCGCCGCGCCGTGAAAATTAAGCCGCATCGTGATCTCCTAAAGCCTTTAGAATTTGTAATCCAAATCGTTCCGCTCGCCATGGAGAATATTTCATAATTTCTTCGTACCCTTCGCGGCCGCGTTCTGCCAGCGCAAGCAAAAGCGAGCGCGGCAAAACGACATCCGACTCGACGCCCATCTGCGCCGCGACTTTCTTCCGCCAGTTCTTGAGTTTATCGAGACGTTTCAAATACGCATCATCCGGACGCCTGGGCGGAATCCGTTTCATCAACGGACTCTCCACCCCGCGCCCCACCGCGTCAAGAATGGGTTGTCCCCAATATTGCACTTGCCGCGAGGTCAAGCCAATCGTCGTTAAGTCGTCCAGCGTGGATGGCGCTCCTTTTGCAATGGCGATCAAGCGGTCATCATCGAGGACTTTGAACGGCGGACGATCCAACCGCGCCGCCATTTGTTCGCGGAAAGCGACAAGTTCGCTCAGCACCGTCAGATCGCGCGGGGTGAGATCGCGCCGTGCGCTGAAGCGCGTCCAGGATGGCGCTTCAGGTTTTGATTTCAAACCGTTGGGATTGCAGGCCATCGCAAAATCTTCCTGCGCCAACTGCCAGAGTCCTTTTTCTTCGAGCTCGGCTTTTAGCAGGTCACGCAACGGAATGAGGAAATGCGTATCGAGGCGCGCATAAAGCAAAAGGTCCCGCGAGAGCGGACGCACGCCCCAATCCGCTTTCTGGAATCGCTTGTTGACTTTTATCCCAAATTTATCTTCCAGCAAACGGTCAAGCCCGGCCTGTTTACGCCCCAGGATGCGTCCGGCTTGCATCGTGTCGAAGATGTTGGAAAACGAGAATCCATAATCGCGGCGAAGGCAAATGATGTCATATTCAGACGCGTGAAAAATTTTCTCGATGCGCGGATTGGCAAAGATCGGCCCCAGCGCGCTGAGGTCATCGAGCGCGAGCGGGTCAAGAATGTAATCCGTTTCAGGCGTGGAGAATTGAATCAGGCACACGCGCTCACGATACGCATGCAAACTGTTTGACTCAGTATCCACCGCGACGCGCGGTTGTTTGCTCAGATCATGGAGGAGTTTCTTGAATTGATCCACCGTTTGAACAAGCACAGGCGGAGCGAGAGATTCCAAATCCATGAGCGTGATTATATCCCTCGTTGTTTTTCCATGACGATGGCGGCCTCGCCGTCGTTGTAATATTTTTGCCACACATCAATGTGGCGGTATCCCTCCCGTTCATACAAATGAATCGCGCCATCGTTGGAGGCGCGCACAGAAAGTCGAATGCGCGGAGTCTTCAGTTGTCCTTCGCAGGCATGAAGCAGTTCGCGGCCAATTCCGCGCCGGCGATATTCCGGCAGGACCGCAATCGTGGCAATCCACGAGAATCCATCCGCGGGGTGCGGGTCACCGGCCACAAAACCGATCATCTGTCCGATATCAACAGCCTTCAAACGGACTATATCGGGAAAGGTCAGCACGGCGATCAGATCGAGGAAGGGCCAGGCATCTTTTTCAAAACAGGCATGTTCCAGTTTGTTGAGCGCACTGAGGTCGAAGAAAGATGCGGTGGTTATTTCCATGAAGACCTCAAATTCACCGCGGCTGAACGCAGGCATTCCAATCTTTGATAAAAGCATAGTGACAAGTCGCTGAAAAATTTCATTTGTGGTTATCTGCAGTTAAAAAACAAGAGTCCTCCAACATCGCGGAGGACTCTATTTTACTTCACTCTTGTCTGTTATTTCTTTCCGGCCATGATCTTCTCGGCCAGACCGGTGAACTCCAGCGGAAAGATATATTTCGTCGAGGCGCCCTGACCGATTGACTTGAGCGCTTCGAAATATTGAAGGGTCAGCGTGTTCTGGTCAATGCCCTTGGCCGTATCGAAAATCTTTTGCAGGGCAATCGAGAACCCTTCGGCGCGCAACTGTTGAGCCTGTCGTTCACCTTCGGCTTGCAGGATCGCGGCCTGCTTCTGGCCTTCGGCCCGCAAAATGGCAGATTGTTTTTCGCCTTCAGCCACATTGATAGCCGCTTCGCGCGTACCCGTTGACTCGGTCACGACCGCGCGGCGGATGCGTTCGGCGGTCATTTGGCGATTCATCGCTTCCTGCACGTCTTTCGGAGGAATGATCTCGCGGATTTCAACGTTGGTGACTTTGACGCCCCAGCGTTCGGTGACTTCATCCAGTTTCGTTCGCAGGGTGGTGTTGATGTTCTCGCGTTGTGAAAGAACATCGTCCAGCGGAATCCCGCCGATCACGGAACGCAGAGTGGTGGTTGCCATGCCTGCCGCGGATTGCTCGAAATTACCGACCGCAACCACACTGGCCGTCGGCTCGACGACTTTGAAATACCACAGGAAGTCAATCGAAATGGGCGCATTGTCTTTAGTGATCGAAATCTGATGCGGCACTTCGCGCACCTGCTCGCGCAGGTCCACACGGACAGGCCGATCAATGATCGGGATCAGGAACACGAGTCCCGGCCCGCGCGGCGTGTTTAGCACGCGCCCCAATCGAAAGACCACCAGACGCTGATATTCAGGGACAACACGAATGGCATTCGCCAGGATAACAACCGCGATTGCCACGAAGACGACCGCGAAACACAGAAAATACAGTGACGCATCCATATCTTCTCCTTGGAAATGATGTATCGGTTAACGATGATCTTCCTCAACGAGCAAAATAAAACCTTCACGCCCGATCACGCGCACCATGCTTCCAGCCGGAATCGTTTTTGCGCTTCGCGCTGACCACAACTCACCGGCGACTTGCACGGAACCTTCTTCGCCGATCTGCGTCTTCGCCTCACCGCGTTGACCGATGAGCGTGGACATGTCATGCACGGCTTTTGTCTGCGCGGCCTGAATGGATTTGCGCGCCGCCAGCCACACGAAGGCGGCATACAAAGCGGAAGTTATAATCGCCAAAATGGGATTCACCGAAATCCATCCCTGTTTGGCCGGGAAGAAAAACGCCGAGCCAGCAGCAAGCCCAAGGATGGAAAGCGCCAGCCAAAGTCCACTGCGGGATTTGCGCATGCTCAAAAAGAACGGGATCAGACTCAGAATCATCAAGGCCAGCGCCCACCAGTTCAACGACAAATGATAGACTGCATAAGCGCCCAGCAAAACGCAAAACAGTGCGCCGATTTCAGGCATTCCTGTGCCGGGGATAATGATGGCGATCAAGACCAGAAAACTCGCCGCGACGATCACAAGATACGCAACGTCGGGGTTCAAAAAGACTTCCATTTGGCCTCCACCGAAAGCCGGATTCATTATACAACCAATCGCTTTCAATGGAGTCTACGTAAGGCGCGCCTTCAAGTTGTGCAGAGTATAATCAAGCAGATTTTGCCCCTCACTCCATCTCATTTTTTAGGGGTCAAGTTGAGGGCAATGAAGGAGAATTCGTGAAATTCAACAAAATTTGTGTGCTGGGCCTGGGCTACATCGGCCTGCCCACCGCGTCCACGTTTGCCGCGCATGGCGTCAAAGTGCTGGGCGTGGATATAAATCCACAAGTCATCGAAACGCTTCGCAACGGCGGCATCCACATCCATGAACCGGGTTTGCGCGAGACCGTCAAAACCGCGCTGGCCTCTGGAAATTTCAGCGTCTCAACAAAACCAGAGGAAGCAGATGCTTTCCTCATTGCCGTGCCCACTCCGTTTCATGAAGATAAGTTCGGCGAATATGAAGGACAAAAATATAAACTGGCTGATATGCGCGCCGTGACGTCCGCGACCGAGGCCATTGTTCCATTCTTGCGAAAAGGAAATCTGGTGGTGCTCGAATCGACTTCACCCCCGCGCACGACGATTGAACTGGTCGCTCCGATTCTCGCTCGTTCGGGACTTCAGGCCGGGCGCGACTTCCATCTGGCTTATTCCCCCGAACGCGTCCTGCCGGGACAAATCCTGCGCGAGTTGATCGAGAACGCGCGCGTCATCGGCGGCGTGACTCCCGAATCCGCTCAGGCAGGCGCGGACCTCTATTCGATTTTCGTCAAAGGCCAAATCGTCCAGACCGATGCGACGACCGCGGAGATGGTCAAGTTGATGGAAAACACGTATCGCGATGTGAACATCGCCATCGCCAACGAGTTCGCGCGTCTCGCCGATAAATTTGGCGTGGATGTGTGGGAGGCGATTCAAATTGCCAGCCTGCATCCGCGCGTCAAGATTTTGAGTCCGGGCCCGGGCGTCGGCGGACACTGTATCAGCGTGGACCCGTGGTTCTTCGTAGAGACCGCGCCCGAGTTGACGCCGCTCATTTACAACGCGCGCCGCGTCAACGACGCGCAACCGCACTTTGTTGTGGATTTGGTCAAGCGCGCGCTTGGAAATTTGAAAGGGAAACGAATCGCCGCGCTCGGCCTGGCTTACAAACCCGATGTGGATGACTTGCGCGAAAGCCCGGCGGCTGAGGTTGTACATCTTCTTCGAAATGAAGGCGCGCAGGTCAAAGCCTGGGAGCCGTTCAAGCCCGACGCAAACTTGCCCGGCATGGACATGGCGCAAAGCCTAGACGCCGCGCTCAAAGATGCCGATGCGATCCTCCTCCTTGTCCGCCACACGGAATTTGTCAGCTTGAAACCGGCTGACATTGCGTCGAAAACAAAAGCCCGCGCGATCGTGGACGCTGTCAACGGATGGAACGCGGTAGATTGGCAAGCTGCGGGATTTAAAGTGACGCGTTTGGGTGTGAGAAAATAAAATCTGTTGCGTGATGCGTAATTCGTAAAACAGATTGCGCATCACGCATTACGCACTATGAAAATCCTCTCCGTTTTTGGCACTCGCCCCGAAGCTGTGAAGATGGCGCCGGTTGTGCGCGCCCTTGCTCAGACAAAAGGAATCGAGTCGCGCGTGTGTGTCACCGCGCAACACCGTCAGATGCTGGATCAGGTCTTGGATTTATTTCAGATCAAGCCTGATTACGATCTCGATTTGATGCGCGACGATCAATCACTGGCCGAACTCAGCGCGGCGATCTTTACGGACCTTGACCCCATCCTTGCAGGTTTCAAACCGGATTGGGTTCTGGTCCAGGGCGATACAACGACCGTTGCGATCACAGCCCTGCTCGCATATTATCGCCGCATCCGCGTAGGACACGTCGAGGCCGGCCTGCGCACGCATGACAAGTGGCAACCCTTCCCCGAAGAGATCAATCGCCGCGTGGCTGGCGTGGCCGCCGATCTGCATTTTGCTCCCACCGAACAGGCGCGGCAAAACTTGTTGCGCGAAGGCGTGATTGATGCGACGATCGCGCTCACGGGGAATCCTGTAATTGACGCGTTGCAATTCGTGGCAAAACAAGCGGAGCCAGAGACAGTAAAGCAGTTGCTGGATAAATTGGAAATTGAGAAACCAATGACTAAAGGACCGGAGACGAGAAGACTAGTCCTCGTTACGGCCCATCGCCGCGAAAATTTTGGCAAACCACTGGAAGATATTTGTCTTGCCCTCAAAGAGCTGGCGGAGCGCGGCGATGTGGAAATCGTCTACCCCGTGCATCTCAATCCGAATGTGCAGGAGCCGGTGAATCGTCTTTTGAAACATGTCGAGCATGTCACGCTTTTGCCGCCGCTCGATTACTTGCCTCTCGTGCATCTCATGAAACGCGCCACACTGATCCTGACCGACTCCGGCGGAATTCAAGAGGAAGCGCCTGCGTTCGGAATTCCGGTATTGGTTTTGCGTGAAGTGACGGAACGCCCGGAGGGAGTCGAGGCGGGGACGCTCAAGTTGGTTGGAACAGATACTCAGCGCATTGTTGCAGAGGCAACGCGGTTGTTGGATCAACCATCGGCTTACGCGGAGATGGCAAAAGCAGTCAATCCGTTTGGTGATGGTCACGCGGCAGAGAAGATCGTCGCGGCTTTGCTGAATTTCAAATGATCAGAAAATTTCTTTGAGGTCAAACACCGGTCCATCCTCACAAGCCAAACGATGACCATCGCGGGTCTCAACCGCGCAGACTCCACATTCGGCCAGCGCGCCGCACGGCATGGGAGTGCGGATCAAAATCTGCGCATCCTTCGGGACACGAAGCGGACTTCCGATCCCCAACCTTGACTTCAACACAGGCAGCGACTCGCGCGCCGCGTCCACCGCGACATAATCCGCCCACGCGCAGACTTCGTTCAACGCGCGCAATGGCTGGACTTCCACCCGCAACGGCAAATCGTCCGGTGGATTCTCGCAAACGAGAGTCACTGATGCATCTTGTGTGAGCGCTGTATCGAGCAGAGCCAGCAGGCGCCGCGACGAATCATCAAAGGCAATCAACCCGACGCGCCGCGCGCTTTGAGGCAGAATAAAGCCATGTCCGAGCGGACCTCGCAGATGAAGGTGTGTGCCGGGAGTCCACGAATCAGGGATGGGCGGCGCGGCGAGAAAGCCGTCAGTGAAAGAAGAAGCCGGGAACACGGAGGCCGCTAACGGCGCGTCTGATCCGTTTGCATGAGCGAGGAGATATTTCCCCGGCGCGGGGATCATCGGCGGCGGGCAGAGAATCCGCGCCGCGGGGAGTCCATCCAGCAAAACCAGTTCAGCAATTGTCCCTTTGGTCTGCATGGTACCATCGTAACATGTGAGCCAGCGCGGGGCAAGCGGTTATAATAATCACATTGTCAATTCGATTTCGGAGGAGAACATGAACATTGCAAGTGTCTTTCAAGCTATTGCAACCATTGCATGGATGGGTCTGATCGCGCTGGTTGCGCTGACGTTCGTTCGTTCCAGCCGCGGACAGCCGACGCGAGGATTGAGTTCATTTATCATCATCCTGCTGGTCGCGGCGATACTTTTAACCACCCTCGGCGCAGGGCTGGTGTTCCTGCAGGCGGATCAATATGGCGTCGTGATTTCCGCGCTCCAGCCGAACGGCTATCGCCCACAACCATTGGGACCCGGCCTGCACTGGATCGTGCCGTTTGTGGAGAGCGTACAACCTTACTCGATTGCAAGACAAACATACACGATGTCCTCATCGGTCACAGAAGGTCAGGTAGGAGGCGATGATTCCATCGAAGCGCGCACGAAGGACGGACAACAAGTCCATATTGATGCGTCAGTCATTTACTCGATTGACCCGGCCCATCTGATTGATCTGCATATCATCTGGCAGAATCGGTATGAAGATAACGTCGTGCGCCCAGTAGTGCGCGCCGCCATCCGCGATGCGGTCTCGCAATTCGGTGTTGAAGAGATCGTCAGCACCAAGCGCACCGAACTGGAGCAAATGATTACCGAGACGATCCGTAAGGGTCTGGCAGATAATAACCTGATCATGTCCAGTTTTCTGCTTCGCAACATCCGGTTCAGCGACCAATATGCCCAGGCTGTTGAGCAGAAGCAAATCGCAGAGCAACAAGCCTTGCAGGCCAAGTTGGTAGTCGAGCAAAAGAAACAGGAAGCCGAACAGGCGCGACAGGTGGCGCAAGGTCAGGCCGATGCACAGGTGATCGCGGCCAAAGGCGCGGCAGATGCGCGCATCATCCAGGCACAGGCCGAAGCGCAGGCAAACGACCTGCTCAACAAATCGCTTACGCCGCAATTGCTTCAGTATCAATACATTCTTAAATTATCTCCCAACGTGCAGACCATCTTCATTCCATCGGGCAACCAATTTATCCTGCCACTGCCCAACGTCACCCCGCAATAGGCATTAGATGTGACGGTCATTTTTAAAAATGACTGTCACATTAACTTTTAGGAGTCCATGAATCCGAAGAAGCCGAGTGGCCGCCAAATTCGCTTGACGAGTCTGGCGGCCTGCGCGGGTTGAGCGTCGAAACTCAACGCGGAAACGCTGGCGCAGGTTCTGCGCCCCGTGCAGGATGTTTTCAAATCGTCCGACTATCCTGATCTCCTGGTCGGACTCGAAGGCCCGGACGATGCGGCGGTCTGGCGGCTGGACGATTCGCGCGCCCTGGTTGTCACCACCGACTTCTTCACGCCGGTTGTGGACGACGCGTACGATTACGGCGCGATCGCCGCGGCGAACAGTCTCTCCGACATTTACGCGATGGGCGGGACTCCATTTCTCGCGCTGAATATAGCGGCTCTTCCCCCGGACCTGCCAACGGATATTTCATCCGAGATTTTGCGCGGCGGCGCGGAGAAAGCCCGAGAGGCGGGCGTGGTCATTGCAGGCGGGCACACCGTTCAAGATAAAGAACCAAAGTACGGATTGGTCGCGATCGGATTCGCTGATCCGCAAAAGATGCTGAGTAAACGCGGACTCAAAGTCGGTGACGCGTTGGCGCTGACCAAGCCGCTCGGTTTCGGAGTCACGACCACTGCGCTGAAACGCGATCAAGCGGATGGAAAAGATATAGAAGAAGTGGTCGCGTGGATGAAGCGCCTGAACAAAACCGCCGGTCAACTGGCGATGGAATTCAACCTGCGCGGCGGCACGGACGTGACCGGCTTCAGTCTGCTCGGCCATGGCTGGGAAATGGCCAACGCCGCGGGCGTCGCGCTGGAAATCGAATTCAACAAAGTACCGTTCATCAGCGGCGCGCGCAAATATGCGGAGAAAGGCGCATTCGCAGGCGGACTGTTCGATAATCGTTCTTACTTCAGTTCACATGTGCAATTCAATGAATCAATGGATGAACCATCACAGATGCTTCTCTTCGATCCGCAGACCAGCGGCGGATTGTTGCTCGGTGTGCCGCGAGAAACGTTGGATGCGTTCACGGCGCGGGCAAAGGAAATAGATCAACCCCTGTGGGTTATCGGGGAAGTTAAGGCAGGGACAGGGATTCGGGTAAAATAGTTCCGGCAGATTCGTTCATCCTGCCAGGTGAGATTAGATTAATGTCGAATATCGCTGTAGAGATTCTAGTTCTGCTACTCCTGCTTCTGTTGAACGGAGTATTCGTAGTATCAGAAATTGCCGTCCTCTCCGCACGCAAGACAAAATTACAACAGCAATCCAACGAGGGAAATAAACCCGCCGGGACCGCGCTCGGTCTGGCGCAGAACCCAAACGTTTTTCTCTCGACAGTTCAAATCGGAATCACGCTGGTCGGCGTTCTGCTGGGAGCCGTGAGCGGAGAAGGATTTTCACGGCCTCTTGCCGAACTTTTTAAGCGCTGGCCGTTTTTAGTTCCTTACGCCGATTCGCTCGCCCTGGGCATCGTCGTGGTGCTGATCACCACCTTGACCGTTCTGCTCGGAGAACTCGTCCCGAAACGCCTGGCTTTATATGAACCGGAAAAGATTGCCGCGGCCACTGCCGGGACAATGATCTTCCTCTCAAAATTGTTCTCGCCGCTGATTTGGTTACTCAACCAACTTACTGATCTGATCATACGAATGATGGGCATCCGCCCCGGAGAGCCAACGCCTGTAACAGAAGAAGAGATCCAATTACTGATCGATCAGGGAACAGAGGCGGGCGTGATCGAAGAAGCCGAACAGGATATGGTGGAAGGTATCTTCAGTTTGAGCGACTCGTGCGTGTATTCATTGATGACGCCCCGCGCCGACATCGTTTGGCTGGACATCAAAGATACGCCGGATGAAATCCGCAACAAGATCACAAACAGCCCGTACTCCCGATTTCCCGTTTGTCAAGATAGTCTTGATACCGTGCTAGGCATTATCAAGGCGCGTGACCTGCTCGCTCCTCCCGGGTTGTCAAGCGAGAATTTCAGACTGAAAGATAAATTGCGTCCTGCATTCTATGTGCCGGAGACTATGTTCGCTTCGCGCGCATTGGAGGTCTTCAAGGAAAAAAGCGCTGAGTTAATGCTTGTCATTGACGAGTTTGGAAGTCTGCAAGGCCTGCTGACCCTCAATGACATCATCGAGGAAATCGTGGGCGACATCGAAGTCGAACCGCAGGCCACGCAAAGGCAAGACGGCTCGTGGTTGTTGGACGGAATGTTGGAAGTGGATAACTTCAAAGAAATTTTCAAAGTGGAAAAATTGCCGCATGAAGACGAATATGAGACCCTGAGCGGATTCGTGATGACTTCGCTCGGACGCGTCCCCCAACCGGCTGACCATTTCGAGTGGAACGGCCTGCGCTTCGAGGTGATGGATATGGATGGCCGTCGTGTGGACAAGGTGCTGGTTACAACTTTGCCGGCGCGCTCACCCACCCAGCCGATCACAGAACCGAAAAAACAGTGATTACAAATCAACGCAAGCACGAAGGTTTACGCGGAGGCGCAAAGGATTTAAAAAACTTCGCGCCCTGGCGTCTTCGCGTTCAGTCTTCTTGGAGGAACAGGCGCCAGTGAGAGAACTTCAAAAACCATCTTTTTCTTCGCGTCGCTCACCCGTTTTCGGGCGCGGCGGAATGGTGGCCGCGTCTCAACCGATGGCCGTTGCCGCAGGAATTGAAATTTTGTCTAACGGCGGCAACGCGGCGGACGCGGCGGTGGCAGTTGCCGCGGCGCTCAACGTGACCGAGCCAACTTCCACCGGAATCGGCGGGGACATGTTCGCGCTGTTCTTCGACGCCAAGACTCAAAAGGTCAGCGCGTTGAACGGATCGGGCCGCGCGCCCGCCGCGCTGACTCTCGAACGATTGAAAAAAGAAGGCTTGAATGAATTGCCGCCGTTCCACGCGTACACCGTGACCGTCCCCGGCGCGTGCGCGGGCTGGTGCGACCTGATCGAAAAACACGGAACCAAAACGATGGCTGAGATTCTCGCGCCGGCCATCAAACTTGCCGAAGAGGGATTCCCCGTCGCGCCGATCACCTCGTATTTCTGGGGACGCGGCGCGCAGAGACAGCTTGCCTCCGCACTCAACGGCCGCGAATTGACCGTTGACGGCCGCGGGCCAAACGCCGGAGAGATCTTCAAAAATCCAGGGCTGGCGCGCACGTTCCAAAAAATTGCGGAGGGTGGAAAGAAAAGTTTTTATGAAGGCGAGATTGCCGAGGCAATTGCGGCGGTGTTGAAACAGGCAGGCGGATGTTTGACGACCGATGATTTGGCCGCGCATGTGTCCACGTGGGAGACGCCCATCAGTGTTACGTATCGAGGTTACCGCGTGTACGAATGTCCGCCGAATGGACAGGGCATCACGGCTTTGATTGCATTGAACTTGCTCGAGGGGTTCGATCTCTCATCGCTCGATCCAATTTCAGCGGACAGATTGCATCTCGAAATCGAAGCGATGCGATTGGCCTTCGCCGACGCGCGCTGGTATGTGGCAGATCCGCAATTCTCAAAAATTCCGATCAAAGATTTGCTCTCCAAAGAATATGCGCACGAGCGCCGGAAATTAATTGACCCGCGCCGCGCCACCATGGACCAGAAGCGCGGCACGCCGGTCAGTTCGTCGGACACAGTTTATCTCAGCATCGTGGATAAATTCGGGAATGCTTGTTCTTTCATCAACAGCAATTACATGGGTTTCGGAACGGGCATTGTCCCGAAAGGCTGGGGATTCACACTTCAAAATCGCGGACACAATTTCGATCTCGATCCCAATCACCCCAACGCGTTAGCGCCGCGCAAGAGACCCTATCACACGATCATTCCCGCGATGGCGACGCGGCTCCCTCATCCCTCACTCCCCTCTCCCGCTGGGAGAGGGGGCGGGGGTGAGGTCTTATTCGCGTCCTTCGGCGTGATGGGCGGATTCATGCAACCGCAGGGACATGTGCAAGTTTTTGCCGCATTGGTGGACAGCGGCCTCGACCCGCAAGCCGCGCTGGATCTGCCGCGCTTTTGCATTGACGATGGAACCGCGGGCGGCGCGGTCGCGTTGGAGGAGGGAATCGCAGACGCGGTCATGGCTGATTTAGCGGAACGAGGGCACAAGGTCCAGAAAGTGACGGGATGGGAACGCGCGTTATTCGGCCGCGGTCAAATCATCCTGCGCGACTCAGACAACGGAGTCTTGATCGGTGGAAGTGATCCGCGCGCGGATGGTCTCGCAGTTGCACTTATATAAAAGAATCATGTCGAGACCCTTCGCTGCGCTCACCGTTCGTGCCGCGAACAACGGCGGCACGCCGGTGCGAGACGGAAGGGTGACATCTTTTTGTTGTGAGGTATAATCTTCGCCCGTATGAGTCCAGAAACTTCATCTCAAAAAACTCAGGTCTGTCCAACATGCGGAACGCGGCTCTCTGAAACAGCCGTGCGTTGTCCTGTGTGTGGAACAGATCTGCGACCCAAAACAAAAACTTCCCAGCCGCCAAAACGCGCAGAGACTTCTGTGCAGGCCGCGCGCATGCCCGAAGTGACTCTCAGCCTGCCTGTTGCGTTGGGATTGCTGGTGCTGTTCCTCATCGTCGGCGCGACTGTGGTCTATGTTGGTTTGAACGCCGCCAACCGCGTGGTAAATCCAACCGCGATCCCCCCTGCGTCCGAGACCCCCACGGCTTCGGTCACACCCACCGATACTCAACTCCCGACCCTTGTTCCAACTGCCACCGATCAACCGCCGTTCAATTACACCGTCGGGCCCAATGATGCATCCTGCGGTGTGATTGCCGCAAACTTTGGCGTTTCGGTGCGAAGCATCATTATCCTGAATAATCTTTCATCCGATTGCCTGATCCACGTTGGCGACGTGTTGAAGATTCCATACCCCACACCTACGCCTCCGCCGGTTCCCACCGACACTCCCCTCCCGGCCACGCAGACCGCGCTGGCCTGTGATCATGTGTCATATACCGTGCAAGCGAATGACACCCTTTCAAGCATCGCGGCCAATTACGCTGTGCCACAGCAAGCCATCATAGACTATAACGGACTCTCAACCAACACGGTTTTCATTGGGACCACGATCATCATCCCGCTTTGCGCGCGCGCCGCGACGCCCGGCCCCACGCCGACTCCGACCATTCCGCCTCCCTACCCCGCCCCGAATTTGCTCCTGCCTGCGGACGGCTCGGCCTTCACCCTGGCCAACGACGCGGTGACACTGCAATGGGCCTCCGTTGGGACTCTGCGCGATAACGAGTCTTATCAAGTCACTGTGGAAGATGTGACCGCCGGACAGGCGCAACGCATTGTGCAGTATGTGACCGACACCAAGTTCATCGTCCCCGCTTCCTTCCGCCCGAAGGACAATATCGCGCATGTGATGCGCTGGTGGGTTGTCACTGTGCGGCAGACCGGCACGGATGCGCAAGGCCAGCCAATCTATAACTCGGCGGGCGCGCCCAGCGATAAGCGAGTCTTTACCTGGGTCGGCGCGGCAGTCCCGGCAACACCCACACCGTAGCAAACAACTTCCGAAGTCGAGGCGGCAATTGGATGTCGTTGGATTTTGTATAACAAATATGGAATGAAAACCTTATTGAACATCTTCGCAATTTGTCTTCTAGCGGCGGGCGGAACATTCTTCCTGCAAGGCATTAACATCCTGCCCGGAAGTTTCATGACCGGTGACCCAAACTGGGCAATTATCGGCGTTGTCATGGTGGCAGCAGGAATTATCCTGCTTGCGTGGAGTAGACGCCGTTAATCTTTTACATGTATCCTCAGGGGGTTTGCAATTTTGCCAAGCAACGCGACCGATCCACCCTTGATTTTCTTCAAGTAAAGTCGTATAGTTACTGCACAAAATTAGACAGAATCTGTCCGATTCAGAGCCGGAAGATGAACTGTTATGTGCTCTGGGGGATTGAATTTCAAAAGCTTCTCATCCCTCAGAGACCGGGTCTCGTTTCATCTTTTTTTATTTGATGAGGAGCACATGAACTCTCAAGTGGCTCGTCTTACCCTATTTCATCATACGATTGACCTCAGCGCGCACCACCTTCGTTTGATTGTTCTTTATCTCTAGGAAGGCAGGATGGACGCTCATTCGGAAGTTCGCCTCGTTTCCGCCCTCAAAACGTTTTCAAAAATTGCGGGGGGGATTGCCGCCGCGACAGGCCTGCTCGCGCTCCTCGGCTGGGCTTTTGATATCCAATCTCTGAAAAGCGTGATCCCCGGCCTGGCAACGATGAAAGCCAACACGGCCGCCGCTTTCCTGCTGGCGGGCGCGGCGCTTTTCTCGAGCATTGACGAGAACTCCGGCCGCGTGCGACGCATCTTCGCCAGTGCCTGCGCGGTGATCGTTGCCCTCCTCGCCATCTTCACATTGAGCGAATATGCCTTTGGGGTGAATTGGGGCATAGACCAACTCCTGTTCAAAGACCCGCAAACGCCCATCAACGCATTTCCAGGGCGGATGTCCATCGCGACCGCGCTGAACTTCGCATTGCTGGGCATAGCCTCGCTCCTCGCAGACTCGCGGGGCCGTCGCATTTTTTATCTTCAACAAGCGCTGACGATCCTCGCCGGGTCCATCGCCTCGCTGGCCTTAATCGGCTATCTTTACGATGTCAAATCCCTTTACAGCGTCAAGCCGTATTCTTCGATGGCCGTTCATACCGCGCTCAGTTTCATATTGCTTTCGCTGGGAATCTTTTGCGCGCGACCACAACGCGGTTTGTTGAGAATCGTCATTGCAGATACCGTAGGCGGCGAAGTCTTACGCCGCTTACTGCCGGTCGCGATTGGAATGCCAATCCTTCTAGGCTGGCTCAGTTTATGGGGACAGAGACTCGGTTATTACGACACAACTTTTGGTCTTGTGTGGATGGTCGTCCTGACCACAGTGCTGTTGTGCATTGTCATCTGGTGGAATGCCGGCCAACTGGAGCGCCTGGATATTACCCGCCAACAATCGGAGAGCAATCTGCGCGAGAGGGAATTGAGCATGATGGCCATCTCCAATTCAGCAATGGACGGCATCATCTCCATTGACGAAGACCAGCGCATCATCATCTTCAACCCTGCCGCGGAGAAAATCTTCATGCGGCCCGCAGACAAGGTCATCGGGAAACCATTGACTATGCTGATTCCCGAACGTCTGCGCGCTGAACATGAAGGCAATGTGCGCGCGTTTGGGAAATCATCAGCGACGAAGCGAACCATGGGAAAACTGGGCACGGTCTTCGGTCTGCGCGCGAACGGAGAAGAATTTCCACTCGAGGTTTCGATCTCGAAGGTGGATAGCGGCGGACGCAAAACGTATACTGCGATTCTGCGCGATATTACGGAGCGCAAGCAGACGGAAGAATCGCTTCGGGCCAGTGAAGCGCGCAAGGCCGCCGTCCTTGAATCTGCGCTGGATTGCATTATCACCATGGACCATCGCGGGCGGATTCTGGAATTCAATCCCGCGGCGCAATCTACATTTGGTTACAAACTGGAAGACGCGCTCGGCAGAGAAATGGCGGAGTTAATTATCCCGCCTGCGCTGCGCGATCAGCACCGACGCGGGCTTCAAAAATATCTGCAAACCGGGGAAGGGCCCGTGCTGGGAAAGCGAATCGAACTGACCGGCATGAGATCGAACGGAAGCGAGTTCCCCGTGGAACTCAGCATCACACGCGTAAAAGACAGCAACCCCGCGGTATTCACCGGCTTCCTGCGCGATATTACCGAACGCAAGCACGCGGAAAATGCCTTGCGTGAAAGCGAGGAACGCGCCCGCATGTTAATCGCACAGGCGGCTGATGGCATCTTCATTAGTGACGCGCAGGGGAATTATCTGGATGCCAATCCGCGCGGTTGCGGGATGCTGGGTTACGAACTGGCTGAACTGACGAAACTCAACGTGCGCGATGTGATGGACCCCGAGGAGTTGAACATTGCCCCGCCGCGTCTGGATGAAGTGAAAAGCGGAAAGACGATACTCAGCGAACGCCGACTGCGCCGCAAAGATGGAAGTATCTTATATGCGGAGATCAGCGCCAAGATGCTCCCGACTGGAAACATGCAAGCCATCGTCCGTGATGTCAGCGAACGCAAGCAGGTCGAGGAACGGAACCGCTTTCTTGCAAATCTGGTTAGCAGTGTTTCAGATGCCGTCATCGCGACCGACATGCAGCAAGTCATCGAAAGCTGGAACGCAGGCGCCGAAAAAATGTATGGCTGGAAAGCAGAGGAGGTTTTGGGACAGTTGTCAAAGGATGTCCTCAACACCGACTTCGGGCGCGAGACGCGCGAGGCGGTAACGGCGCAAATCATCAACGAGGGATATTGGTCTGGCGAAGTGCTTCACTCGCGCCGTGATGGAACAAAGATGCCAGTCTTGTCTTCCGTCTCGCTTTACAAAGACAGCCGGGGTAAACCTGCAGGAATTGTCGCAGTGAATCGCGACATCACTGAGCGCAAACGGGTCGAAGAAGAAATCAGAAAGCTGAACGAGGAACTCGAACAACGCGTCGCTCTGCGGACCTTGCAACTCGAATCCGCCAACAAGGAGCTGGAGGCGTTTTCCTATTCCGTCTCGCATGACTTGCGCGCGCCTCTCCGTTCGATTGATGGCTTCGCGCGCATCCTGCAGGAGGATTACGCGCCTCATCTCGACTCGGAAGGGCAACGTTATCTCAAGGTCATCAGCGACAACACCCGCCAGATGGGACAGTTGATTGACGACCTATTGACCTTCTCTCGCGTCAGCCGCCAGTCTCCGGAGATGAAAGTGGTCTCGCTCACAGAATTAACTCGCGATGTGCTTGTCTCCCTGCAACCCGCGCGGGATGGACGGCAGGTCGAGGTCATCGTCAACGATCTGCCGCCCTGCCGGGGCGATCCGAATCTCCTGAAACAGGTGCTGGTCAACCTGCTTGGCAACGCGCTCAAGTTCACACGTCAACGCGAGAACGCCCGCATCGAGGTGGGCTGTTCACAATCCGATGGAGAGAACGTCTATTTCGTGAAGGATAACGGCGCGGGCTTCGACATGAAATATGCCGACAAACTATTCAACGTGTTCCAGCGCCTGCATCGCGCCGATGAATTCGAAGGCACCGGTGTGGGCCTCGCCATCGTTCAGCGCATCATCCATCGCCACGGCGGACGCGTGTGGGCGGAGGCCGCTGTAGACCAGGGGGCGACGTTCTATTTCATGTTGCCCAGCGCGGCACGCGCCGCGAAGCGGCCACTGCCGAAGGAAAAGGAAACCATTGAAAAGCGAGCGAAAGATTTGGTTTAGTCATGTCGTTGCGAGACGCTCGCGCTGCCTCCTCACAACGACATAAAATATTTGGAGACGGACGCGATGATTGAATCTACATTACTGATCGGCTCACTCTTCTCTGTCGTGGATGCAGGTATCTATGCCTATACGGGCTGGCGCTTAAGCGAGCGCAAGATCAAATCTGCCGAATCTTCCCTCGCCTGGCGTTTGTTCACGGTGTGGTGGTATGGAATCGCGGTCACGACCTTTATCAACGGAATCCTGAGTCTGCTTGGCGGAATCGCGGAAATCAGTCTGCCGCTGTTCGTGTCCATCACATACATCAACATCCTGATCATTTGCATCGCGCTATGGGGACTTCTGTACTATTTGATCTATCTTTTTACAGGCAATCCTCGCACCTTCCTGCCTCTCACTGTTTTCTACATTCTTTACTACGCCCTGCTCACGTATTACATCACAGCCAGCGGCCCGAGCAATGTGCAGGTGAACCGATGGAATGTCGCGTTGAGTTATCGCTCGCCGCTCAACGGTCCGCTCTTTGTTTTGGTCCTGCTGTTGTTGATCCTTCCGCAAATGATAGGCAGTTTAGCGTATTTCACACTTTACTTCCGCGTTAAAGAGGCTACACAACGATATCGCATCCTGCTAGTGTCACTCAGTATCTTCGTTTGGTTTGGAAGCGCGCTGGCCGCCTCGGCCACCGGATTCAGCCAGCAGGATGACTGGCAGATCGTCAGCCGCGTGATCGGATTGGCCGCCGCTCTGACCGCCCTGTTGGCGTACATGCCGCCGAAATGGCTGAGACAACGTTATGGAATCACTGCCATTCACGAAGAGCCAGATGGCAGGTGATACAATTTGTTTCTCGAAGGAGACACTTCGATGAATGTAAAAAATGTCGAAATCTTATTGGTCGAAGACAACCCGAACGATGTGGAATTAACTCTGCGCGCCTTCAAGAAAAATAATTTGACCAATCCCATTGAAGTCGTGCGCGACGGCGCCGAGGCGCTCGAATTTATTTTCGGCACCGGGGCCTTTGCTGGCCGCCAGGTGGAAAATGGGCCCAAGATCATTTTGCTGGATTTGAAACTGCCAAAAGTGGACGGTCTGGAGGTTCTGCGAAGAGTCAAATCTGACCCGCGCACGAAGACCATCCCCGTGGTAGTGCTGACGTCTTCGCGCGAAGAACGCGACATCGTCGAGAGTTATCAATTGGGCGTGAACAGTTATATCGTCAAGCCGGTGGACTTCGATCAATTCATCGAGTCGGCGCGCCTGCTTGGGTTGTACTGGCTGCTATTGAATCAACCGCCCAGCAACGGCGCGGGCAGTTTGTAACAAAGGGTATCGTTCCGGATGGCCGTACCGCTAAACGTATTGCTCCTGGAAGACCGGCCTGAAGACGCTGAGTTGCTTCTGCGCGAATTGAAGCGCGCCGGTTTCACGCCGGAGTGGAGGCGCATCGAAACGGAGGCCGATTTCCGGTCCGCGCTGGAGGCGGCGCGACCTGAGATCATCCTGGCGGATCACAGTATGCCGCAGTTCGGCGCAAGCCGCGCATTGGAAATCATCAAAGAATTGCATGTGGATGTTCCACTCATCCTGGTATCCGGGACAGTTGGCGAGGAAGAAGCCGTTTCGATCATCAAGCGCGGCGCGGCCGATTACATTTTGAAAGATCGTCCCGCGCGCTTGGGCGAGGCCGTGCGGCGCGCGCTGGAGGAGAAACGTCTGCAGGAGGAGAAGCAACAGGCCGAGGAAAAATATCGCGATATCTTCGAACACGCCATCGAAGGAATCTACCAGACCTCCCCGGATGGCAAATACATCACCGCCAACCCCGCCACCGCGCGCATGCTCGGATATAACTCGCCTGAGGAACTGATTTCGAGCATGGATCTGAACCGCCAATTTTACGTAGACCCAAATCGCCGCGCAGAATTCAAGCGAATCATGGAACAGCATGGCGAGGTCGTCAATTTTGAATCGGAAGTCTATCGCAAAGACGGCCGTACGATCTGGGTCTCAGAGAACGCGCACGCCGTGCGCGACGATCAGGGAACATTGCTTTTTTACGAAGGCACAACCACTGACATCACAGACCGCAAACAGGCCGAGCAGGCCCTGCGCGATTCAGAGGAACGCTATCGTCTTCTGTTCGAGAGAAACCCGCAACCCATGTGGGTTTATGATGCAAAGAATTTGAACTTTCTGGCCGTCAACGATGCGGCCATCGAGCATTATGGTTATTCACGCGAAGAATTTCTCTCCATGACCATTCGCGACATCCGGCCAGAGGAAGAAATCACAACACTGGAAAAGAATCTGGCGCAGGGGCGTCAGCCGCGCGAACGCTCCGGCCCGTGGAAACATCGCAAGAAGGATGGCACGATCATCAACGTGGAGATTGTTTCGCACAACTTTGAATTTGCGAAGAAATCCGCGCGGCTGGTGCTGGTCAATGACATTACCGAACGCCTGCGCGCCGAGGCAGATGTCAAACAGCGCCTGACAGAGCTGGAAGCCGTCAACCGCGTCTCGACCGCCCTGCGTACGGCTCAAACTCTCGATGAAATGCTCCCACACTTTTTGGAAGAAACCATCAGAGCGCTAAACGGGAGCGCAGGCTCGATCTGGTTGGACGACCCGCCCAGCAATGAAATTCGCATGGCCTATGAACATGGCTGGAATTACAAACCCCCGCCCGTTCGGCCGGGCGAAGGCATTCCCGGTCAGGTAATCGCATCGGGCGAGCCGTATGTGTCGAGGGAAATAAGAACGGATCCGAAACTTCACGAGGCGGCACGCAATCAGGTCCCGCCCGGACGCGGCGGCGCGTGTGTTCCGATTCGATCCGCCCATCAAGTCATCGGCGCGTTGTACGTCAACGCGGAACTGCCGCGCGAATTCAATGATTCAGATGTTCATTTGCTGACGACGCTGGCCGAAATTGCGGGCAATGCCATCCATCGCGTGGGATTGCATGAGCGCACACTGAAACAACTGGAACGATTGGCATCCCTGCGCGCCATAGATATCACCATCACCAGCAGTCTCGACTTGAACCTGACCTTGAATGTGCTTCTCGATCAGGTGATTAAACAACTCAACGTGGACGCGGCGGCCATCCTTCTGCAAAGCCCTGAATCGAAAGGCCTGCGCTTCGCGGCCGGAAAAGGCTTCTGGACGCGCGATATCGAGTCCACTGATCTGCGCCTCGGCGAGGGACTCCCCGGCCGCGCGATGCTCGAACGGAAAATCATCCGCGTTGGAAATTTTAAGGCGCAAGAGGATGCATTCAAGCGGCCCGACCTGATGGCCGATGAAAAGTTTGTGTCGTATTACGCAGTGCCCTTGATCGCAAAAGGCAAGATCAAAGGCGTGCTGGAAATTTTCCACCGTTCCAATCTGGCGCGCGATCCCGAATGGGAAGAATTTATGGAGGCGCTTGGGAATCAGGCCGCGATCGCCGTGGATAATTCATCGCTCTTCCTGGACCTGCAACGTTCCAACCTCGACCTGGCGCTGGCGTACGACGCCACCATCGAAGGCTGGTCTCATGCGTTGGATCTGCGCGATAAAGAGACCGAAGGTCACACCCTGCGCGTGACCGAGATGACGATCAAACTCGCGCAAAAAATGGGCATCGCCGACGAAGACATGGTCCACGTGCGGCGCGGCGCGCTCCTGCATGACATCGGCAAGATGGGCGTGCCGGATAATATCCTGTTGAAGCCCGGCAAATTGACGGATGAAGAATGGGAGATCATGCGCCGTCACCCACAATATGCGTTCGATCTGCTCACGCCGATTTCCTATCTGCGCCGCTCGCTCGATATTCCCTTTTGCCATCATGAAAAATGGGACGGCACGGGCTACCCGCGCGGTTTGAAAGGCGAAGAGATTCCGCTGGTAGCGCGCATCTTCGCTGTGGTGGATGTGTGGGACGCGGTCACCTCCGACCGCCCCTACCGCCCTGCATGGACCAAAGACCAGGCGCTGAAACATATTCAGGAGCAAAGCGGCAGTCACTTCGATCCGCGAGTCGTGCGAACTTTCCTCGATATGCAGGGAGATCTGTGAGGGCGCGTCGCACTCGCAAGGTGAGTTTATAATTCAGGGCGATGAACGAGCCGCAAGTCATTCGCGTCGGCGACCGCGTCAAAGTCCATTTTGATTCGAAGCATTGGAACAGCGAAGGCTGGTTCGAGGGAACGGTTGTAAAAATCGAGCCTTATTCCGAACATCGAAGTTTTCATTGGGTGGAGTTGAACGATCAGGCGCAAGCCATTTTAGGAGTGAAATTAATATCGGTGTTGAATCCAAAGAACATTCAGAAAATCTGATTGATGGGAAGCGGACGGAAAAATTGCCGGCGATTACGGATTTGTTGAACAAGGCTTTGGAGGCGCGCAGGGAATTTTTCGACGCGCGGCATGAGACAGCCTTCCGCCTGTTCAACGGATTCACGGAAGGCTGTCCGCATCTTTCCCTGGACCTGTATGCGGGTACCGTTATCTTTCATAACTACGCCAGTGACCCCGCGCAGGGCATGGTTCTGGTGGATGAAGCGCAACGTTTTCTCCAGGGCCATCCGCTTACATCAAAGCGGTTGCGCGCGGGGATTGTCAAATCGCGCAACAGCCGAAAGGTCGAAGAAAGACGCGGCGCTTTGCTCTTCGGTCTCGAGCCTGATCGGAGGGTCAAAGAAAACGGAATCTGGTACGCCGTCAACCTGACCATGAATCGTGACGCCAGTTTTTATCTTGACACGCGCAATTTGCGAAAATGGCTGACCGAAAATTCAAAAGGCAAGACCATCCTGAATGCGTTCGCATACACCGGCAGTTTGGGAGTCGCCGCGACGGCAGGCGGCGCCAGCCGCGTCGTCCAACTGGATCGAAACCGCGCCTTCTTGAATCTAGCAAAAGATTCATACACCCTCAACGGCTTTCCCATCCACAAATCGGATTTCATCGCGGCAGATTTCTTCCCACAGATCGGCAAATTCAGGCGCACAGGCGAGACGTTCGATTGCGCGCTGATTGATCCGCCATTTTTTTCAACGACTTCCAGGGGCAAAGTGGATCAGGAACACGACAGCGCGCGGCTCATCAACAAAGTTCGTCCACTCATCAACGATGGCGGTCACCTGATTGCCATCAACAACGCGTTGTACGTCAGCGGGAAAGAATACATGCGGACACTCGAATCGCTGTGCGAGGACGGATACTTGAAGATCAAGGAGTCGATTCCCGTGCCGCAGGATTTCATCGGCTATGGCGAGATGGCCCAACCCATCACCGATCCTACGCCGTTCAATCATTCCACCAAGATCGCGGTGCTCGAAGTGAAACGAAAACAGCCCATCCGACAGAAGGGTGATTGATTTACGCAGGTAAAGGGTCTATTCTTCGCTTCAAGAATTAGACGTGAGCCAAGAAAGGAGAAAGGCCATGAACGTTTTATCTGTACGGAAATATATTTTTATAGCACTGATTGTTTTGGTCGCTGCACAATTGGCTTGCAACGCCGGTTCGCAAACGCCAAGTGGAATGGGCAACCCATCGTCTTCCAACGAATCGCAAGCGCCCCAGTCTGCGCCAGCCACAAAAGGCGAACGCGGCACACCCGATGAGGCCAAAGCCATGCTTCAACTGGCGATCCAACACTATCAGCAAGTGGGACGCGATCAGGCGCTCAAAGATTTCAACAACGGGGTTTCTCCATTCAAAGACCGCGACCTGTATGTCGTCTGCATGGACCCGAACCACATCGAACTCGCCAATGGCGGATTCCCGCAATATGTCGGCGTCTCGGCAGATAGTTTGCAGAGCAATGACGGCCAGCCCCTCGGCAAGGCAACCTGGGATATCGCTTCCACCACCACAGTAAATTCGGTCAACTATCATTGGGTCAATCCCGTCTCTGGAGTGACCGAGCCGAAGACACTGTTCTTTTTGAAGTTCGACACCAATGTCTTGTGCGGCGTCGGCGCATACAATCCATAGAAATCTGGGAATTTAGATCATCACAAGGCCCTCGCAAAATTGCGAGTGTTGCATTGTTCGTAACCAAAGATTGGAGACGAACATATGGCAAAGCAAATCATCCACACCGATAAAGCGCCGAAATCATTGGCAGGCTATAGTCAGGGCGTGAAGGCGGCTGGACTTATCTTCGTCGCCGGGCAGGGACCATTTGATCCGGCAACAGGCGAGGTGGTCGGTGAGACCATTCAGGAACAAACGCGGCAATGTTTGAAAAACATTCAGGCCATTCTGGAAGCGGCGGGCAGTTCGCTGGACAAGGCCGTAAACGCGACGTTCATCCTGGCTGAGCCGGAAGATTTCGCAGGGATGAACGAGGAATGGAACAAGTGGTTTCCAAAAGACCCGCCCGCGCGCCAAGGTTCAAAACTTCCCATTCGCCCAAAGAACATGAAGGTATCCATCGCGGTAGTCGCAGAAGCGTGAACTTGCTCCGCGCAGGAGAAATCAATGACTCACCCACTCGTGGATCAATTCCGTTTCACGCGCAGTGAATGGATGCACGGACTCGAAGGCGTGACCGAGGAAGAGGGCGCGCGTCACTTCGGGCAGATGAACTGCATCAGTTGGATCGTTGGACACTTGGCGTGGCACGAACAGCGTACGTTCTTGCAACGTCCACAGGACATTATTTTGTTTCCGAAGTTGAACGAAGTGTTTGCATTCGGCGCGCTGATGTCCACGCCATCACTTAAAGAGATGTCCGAGACCTGGCAAGCGGTCACCAAAGCCGCCGACCCTTATCTCGATTCATTGACAACCGCGATTCTGTTGACACCTTTGTTGTTGAACGGCAAAGAGGTCGGGCAGACGCGCGGCGACGCCTTGCGGCGAATCACGTATCATTACTGGTATCACATCGGCGAAATCCAAGCCATCAGGCAGATGATCGGGCACAAAGACTTGTATCAATACGTGGGAAATATCGAAGGCGAAGCGCCGTATCGGCGTGAGTGACTTTTTGGATATTGCGCTTTAGATTAAAAACATCTATAATTTTTTCAGACTGAACGATCTCAAAAGCTTTTCGCTGACACCCCTAAAGGAGGGTATATGAGCGAACTGATTGAGGAACAAAACAAAATAATCATATCCTTGCTAGCCAGAAGCGTTATAGGCATTCAACATATCGAAAAGATAGTCAGGAGTGGCAAAAAGAAAGGCGACCCCGACAAATTTGTCTTAGCTTATAACGCTCTTGACGGGACAACGAGCGGGGTTGATCTTGCAAAGATTGTCGGCATATCTCAGCCCGGGATGGTTTCAGTATTGCAAACATGGGAAAACGAGGGGATCATTTATAAGGTTGGAAAAACCGGGCGTTACGCGGGGCTATTGAAGATTCCAGTGAGAAAGAAAGCGTTGGCCAAGAATAAGACCAATATCGCAAAAGAAAAGGTGGAAAATGATGAACAAGAAAAAGAGCAATAAGCTCGGCACAAATCAAGAACTTCTATTGCTTGGTTATCTCTGTGTCAAAGACCTAAAAACCCTGCCTGAAATGGTTGAAGTTCTTGATCGTTTTGGCTTTTCAGGACCAGACATAGCAAAGATATGTAATGCCGCTGAAGGTTCAATACGCAACGCACGCCTAGGCAAAAAAGGCAAGAAGAGGGCGAAGCATGTCCAAGAACCTAATCAGTCAAATTCTAAATAAGAAGCTCAATATAAAGCGAGAAGGGTTACAAGTCACTTTGTCGAGAATCAAAAAGCGCCTTGATCTCAAGAGCATTGACCAAGCTGCATGTTATTATATAAAAAAGAACAAACTCGACATCAATGTTTCTTCAATTATTGACGATGTAACAAGAAAAGCGGTTCAAGATGAACTTGCTTTGGGCAAACCAGCGAATTTATCCCCTGTGAAAAGAAAATCCAAAAAACCGCTACCAAAATCAGATGACCCATTTATTAACAACCAAGTATTTAGTGCCGCAAACAACAATGCCGAGATTTACCCCGTAATTTACTTGTTTGAAAATTCTATAAGAAATTTTGTTGCCACTGTTATGAAAAGGAACTTCAAGGATAATTGGTGGGCAGATAAAATTGAAACGGTAAACACGACTATCCATAAGAATGTGACTATTCGTAAATCGGCAGAAAAGGAAGCGCCCTGGCATTCAAGCAGAGGAGCCGATCCGATTTATTTCACTGATATCGATGATCTCAAGAAAATAATAAACAGCAACAGTCGGGAGTTTCGCCAAGTCTTGGGTGATAAATTCGAACACCTAACAGTCTGGATTGATGAAATCGAAAAGACAAGAAACATACTTGCGCACAACAATCCAGTTACAAAAAAAGATAGAGATCGTTTACTTCTTTATGCACATGATTGGAGCAAACTCGCGAAAATAGTTTTCGAAAAACTAAAATAGGATCGACAATAAAAGACCTCCGAGCCATCTCTCGGAGGTCTGCTCATCTACTCTCTACTATCTTATCTCAACTCACTCCCCCGTCGGCACCCAGATATTCTTCACCTGCGTCGCCTCGTGCAAAAACTCGTGACCCTCGCCCTGCTCGCGATCCATCCAGTCGCGCGGCAAGCCGTAGTTGACCCACGTCCGCTTCATGTTGGCGGCGGATTCGTACTCCACCCAGTAACTGCCTTCCGCCGAGCCGAAGTACCAGACCGCGTCCACGTCTTCGTGCTGGACGAGAGTCTTGGTCAGGTGGTCGCGGTCGCCGGTGACAATGTTGACCACGCCGCCAGGCACGTCGGACGTATCCAGCACCTGATAGAAGTCCGTCGCCGAGAGCGGATGTTTCTGGCTGGGAATCATCACCACCGTGTTGCCGCGCGCAATCGCAGGCGCCATGAGCGAGATGAATCCCAACAGCGGAACTTCGTCGGGGCAGGCAATGCCGATCACGCCCACAGGCTCGTTGACCGCTACTGTGATGCCGCGCAGGGTGGTCTCCTGCACCGTGCCGCCGTATTTATCCGCCCAGGCCGCGTAGGTGAAGAGACGCTCCACCGCCGCATCCACTTCGGCTTGCGCGGACTTCTGCGTGCGCCCCGTCATCTCGACGATTCGTTTCACAAACTCCGCGTTGCGCGCGTCCAGGTTTTCGGCGATGAAATACAAAATCTGCGAACGGTTGTAGCCGTGACGCATCGCCCAGCCCTGCTTGGCTTCGATGACCGCGTGCGCGGCTTCCACCGCGTCGCGGATGTCTTTGCGATTGCCGTCGCCGACTTGACCGATGATCGTCCCATCCGCGCCCAACACAGTCAGAGTGTAATGTCCATCGGGCCGAACCTGTTTGCCGCCGATATACATCTTCGGCGTGCGATCAATTCGAGGCAGATGATCAACCCCATTGGCTCGAGCCGTTGTCGGCGGCGCGGGACGCGCAGGAATATGCTCGCCCCACGTCAATGGCTGGGCTGGTTCGTTGGTCGCGGGGTCAAGTCCCAATGATGTCAAGTCAGGGCGCGGGCGATCCATCCATTTCGGTCGAATATATTCGAACAATCCCTCGCGTCCGCCCTCGCGTCCGAATCCCGATTCGCGATAGCCGCCGAAGCCCGATGCGCCGTCGAACAGATTCGTGCAATTGACCCACAGCGAACCGGCCTTGATCTTACTCGCCACATCCAGCGCGAGATTGATGTTGTCGCTCCACACGCTCGCGGCGAGGCCGTAGCGTGTGTTGTTCGCGAGCGCAATCGCTTCTTCGGGCGTGCGGAACGTAAGCGAAACCAGAACAGGGCCGAAAATTTCCTCCTGCACCGTGGATGCCGCCGGATCAAGGCCTGTGATCAATGTAGGTTTGTAGAAGAGGCCCTTCTCCGGCATTTTGATGTTCGGCTGATAACATTCACCGCCTTCGCTGATTCCCCTCTTGACCCAATGATCCACTGTCTCCCATTGAGTCTTGTCAACGATGGCGCCCATGTCAATGGATTTATCAAGCGGGTCGCCGACGCGCATGTGTTCCATGCGCGCTTTCAATTTGCGGATGAATTTATCCGCAACATTTTCCTGGACGATGAGGCGGGAGCCCGCGCAACAGACCTGACCCTGGTTGAACCAGATCGCGTCCACCACGCCCTCGATGGCTCCATCCAAATCGGCATCTTCGAACACCACGAACGGACTCTTGCCGCCGAGTTCGAGCGACAGTTTCTTGCCTGACCCCGCGGTTTGATGGCGCAGTGTGCGACCGACATCAGTCGAGCCTGTAAACGCGATCTTATCCACATCAGGGTGTGTGACGATCATTGAACCCGCGCCGCTGCTTCCAGTGATGATGTTGATCACGCCAGGGGGCAGTCCTGCTTCGGCGACGATTTCGGCAAAGAGCAGCGCCGAGAGCCGCGTGTACGACGCGGGTTTGAGCACTACGGTGTTACCCATCGCAATGGCGGGCGCGATCTTCCACGCCAGCATCAACAACGGAAAATTCCACGGGATAATTTGTCCCACCACGCCAACGGGCTGGTAATCGCGCAGTTCGGTTTCCATCAGTTGCGCCCATCCCGCATAGTAGTAAAAGTGACGCGCCAACAGCGGCACATCAATATCGCGCGACTCGCGGATGGGCTTGCCGTTGTCCATGCTCTCCAACACCGCCAGCAGACGATGATGTTTCTGGATGTTGCGGGCAATGGCATACATGTAACGGGCGCGTACGACGCCGGGAGTTTTGCTCCACGTCGCGAAGGCGGCGCGCGCCGCGGCGACGGCGTCATCTACTTCCTTTTTACCCGCCTGCACGGTTTCTGCCAGCAGGTTGCCATTCGATGGATCATACGACGGGTAATATTTCGCACCCTTGGGCGTCACCCATTCGTTGTTGATGAAGAGTCCGAACTTGCGTCCGTGATCGTCCAGCCAGGCATTGGCCGCGGCGGGAGATTCGGGGGCAGGTCCGTATTCCATGGTTTTGAAGAGGTCGAGTAAGGTTGACATTGTTTTGTCCAGTCTCGGTGGTTGAGTAGCCTCGCTGGTCGAGTAGGATGAGTGTTCTTCTCATCTGTATCGAGACCAGCGGTTTCATACAATCTTTCGTTCTCTGGTTACTCGTTGGTCTCGATACGTGGCGATTGTGGCGCCACTACTCGACCAACAGGTTGCTTTTGAAATTTCTTCTTTGCAAGCGCGGGAAGTTTTTCATATTCACCGTTGATCAACGCTTCCCGTTTCGCTCTGCTCCAATTTTGGACCTGCTTCTCTCTATAGTACGCATCGGCAACGCGATCATATTCTTCGCTATATATCAGTTCCACTGGAAGCCGTCTCAATGTATATCTTGCGCCTTTACCAGATTGATGCTGCTCCATGCGCCTCTCAAGATTCTTAGTCGAGCCGACATAATATGAGCCGTCAGCGCACTTGAGAATATACATCCACGCCATGTAAACTCTTGCTCCATCTAAACTCGGTGGTTGAGTAGCGACGAGCGTTCTTTGTGAGAAGCATATCGAGAATACCTGTACCAAGAAACCATTTGTTTACATCCAACCGATGGTCTCGATACGGGCTGGAAAAGCGCCAACCCTACTCGACCATCGAAGTACTTATCCCATCGGCATGTGATGTTTGGCGGCGTAATGACCGGTGAGGTAGTGATATAACTGCCGCTCGAGGTCGGTGAGCAAGCTGCTTGCGCCGAAGCGGAACAGGTTTGGCATCATCCACTCGTCGCCGAGTTCTTCCTTCATCAGGAATTGCCAGTTCATCGCCTGCTTGGCAGAACTGATTCCGCCCGCGGGCTTGAAGCCAATTTTGTAACCGAAGCGCTCAAGATATTCGCGAATGGCGCGGGTCATCACCAAACTGACTTCCAGCGTGGCGTTGACCGATTCCTTACCGGTCGAGGTCTTGATGAAATCCGAGCCAGCCATCATCGCAACAAGACTGGCTTGATACACCTGCTTCAATGTCCCGAGGTCGCCGGTCGCTAAAATCGTTTTCATGTGCGCGTCGCCGCAAGCTTCGCGGAATTGTTTGAGTTCGTCGTAAAGAGACTTCCAATCCCCGGTCAACACGTGATAGCGGGAAATGACCACGTCCACTTCACGCGCACCAGACTCAATGGCTTGCTCAATCTCCTGGATGCGCTGAGACAAAGGGGTCTGTCCCGCGGGAAAGCCCGTCGCCACAGAGGCGACCGGGATGTCCGAGCCGCGCAGAGCCTCCACCGCGTCGTGGACGCGATTGGGGTAGACGCAGACCGCGCCAACGGTGATCCGCTCCCCATCCAGACCGAGGCGTTCGAGCATATCCGGGCGGATCGGATATTTTGCTTTGGCACACAGACGTTTGACGCGCCCGGGCGTGTCGTCGCCGGAGAGAGTCGTCAGGTCAATGCAGGTGACAGCGCGCAAGAGCCAGGCGGCCTGCCATTCTTTTTTGACGGTGCGTCGCTTGGGAAGTGTCTCGACGCGCCGCTCGACCGCGCTCTTGTTGACATGCGCGCCCATCACCCAGTCTAAGTCGAGAGGCACGCCGGGGTTGCGATTGTGGTTCGAAGTCATGGGAACTCCAAATTCATTGTCTGACAGCATTATACAGCGGATACAGAAGTTTCTGTGATAATATCCCACTTAATGCGGATGGATTCCCAAATGAGTATCTGCGACAATAGACAAAAGTTTTGTCGCAGTTTTCTTTAGGAGTGATTTATGTCCACCATCGAAACCGTCGTTCGACAGATCAACCGGGAATTAGTGCCGCAATTTGAAGAGAGACTACGCGCCCATCTTGCGGACCAGGATAAAGAGTGGCTCATCGAGCAGATCATCCGCCTGACGCTCGATGCCCACAGCCTGCAAGAGATGGACCGCAAACGCTTTCGAGATGAAGAGGACCGAAAGCGCTCCGAACGCGCACGACGAGTCCGCGCGTTGGGCCTGGATCGCGATCAACTTTCGAGATTTGTGAACAAGTACAAAGGTCTGGATCGGAAGCGGTTAATTCGCGAGGGGTATCTCAAAAAGAATGCCCCGGTCAAAGGCGCGGACCTGATCACGGCTCGGTTTCGAAGTCCAAAAGGCAATGCCCTGCTCGAGTCGGCAAAGGACCTGTTGTTTGGTCTGCTTTTCGGCGACGAATCCACAAACACATATTTCGACCGCATCCAGCGCGAATTGCTCACTCTGACGGTGCCGCGCGCCAAATCCGACGCGCTGGACTTTATGAAGGCCACCACCGAACTCAGCGCGCTGGGCACGTGGCAAGACCCCAAAGGCGCGGCCAACGACATGCAGGCGGATAACGTCGTCCTGGAAATTGAATACGGCGAGATCGAAGGCGAGCTCATCGGAGATGGAATTATTTTGGCGTTGAGTCTGATCAACAACCTTGAAATCAACGAGGAAATTTTATATGGCCGCATGGAAAACATCGAGCAGAGCACATTGATCACGTAAGAACTTGAGACCGAAGCGCGACTATCATACAGGAATTTTTTGAAAAAGACAGAAGGAGCCCAGTATGTATCGGTTTTTGATCGAATCGCCTCATGCGCCGGAAGACTGCGACCGGATCATTCGCGAAATTCATCACGCGGGCTATCTGCATCATTTCGAATGGGGCTGCCATGACGGAGTACACACGGGCTGGGCATTCATTGATAGCGACAACATCGAACACGCCAAACAAATCGTTCCATGGTCAATTCGGAACAAGGCGCGCATCGTGAGGGTCGAGAACTTTTCAAAAGATAAAGAGATTCGTCCGCACAAGAAGCAATAAGATTGTGATAACAATCAAAGACGGCGGCGCAGAAATTGCGCCGCCGTCTTTGATTTGGAAACCTATGCGGGCTGAAGTTCTTTTTGTACCATTTCTTCCAGCATCTTTGTCGTCAATGATTTGGGGCGTTCAATCGGCAAGCCGAGGGCACGCGCCCAAACATAGTTAGCCGTCACACCCAGCGCACGTCCGATGCCGAACAACACGGTGTAGAAGTCGAATTGGCGCACGCCATAGTAGTATTGCAACGTGCCGCTGATGGCATCCACGTTCGGGGCGGGATTCTTGGCCTTGCCCTGTTCCCTCAACACTTGCGGAACAACATCGAAGACCAGATCCGCGAGGCGGACCAAGTCATCATCGGGAAAGCGCTGTTTGGCAAAGTTCATCTGCGCGGTGAAACGCGGATCGGGAACGCGCAGAACCGCGTGGCCGTAGCCGGGGATGACATGACCAGCATTGAGCGTGTCCCAGGCGAATTTATACAACTCATCCCGCGTCGGGACGCGGCCGAATTTATTTTTCACCTCGATCAACCAGCCGAGGCATTCCTGATTGGCGAGACCGTGTAACGGTCCCGCGAGACCGTTGAGCGCGGCAGAGAACGACAGGAACGGGTCGGAGAGCGCCGAGCCGACGAGGTGCATGGCGTGCGCGGAAACGTTGCCGGATTCATGGTCGCTATGCAAAATGAAATATAGGCGCGCCAAATCCGCGTAGCCTTTTTTATCGGCTACGCCCATCATCCTGGAGAAGTTCTGGCCGTAATCCCATTTCGGGTTGTAACGCGGCTTCCTGGTCTCGCCGAAATATTTCATGCGATAGATGAACGCCGCAATGACCGGGAGCTTGGCCGTCAGGTCGAGGCTGTCTTCCAGCGCGGGTTCCCAGTACGCGTCCTTCTTGATCTCATGATATTTCTTCGCAAATACAGATTGATTCTGCAAAGCCAGGACGGCCTGCGAGAACAACGTCATCGGGTGCGTCTCTTTCGGCATGGACTTGAGCATCTTGTAGACGTAATCGGGCACCACGGCGCGCCTGCCCCATTCCTCTTCCACTTCCCAGGCTTGTTCTTTGGTTGGGACTTCGCCGACCATCAACAGATAATACAAGCCGCCGACCAGCGGCATCTTTCCGCCGCGCGCTTTGGGCAGAGCATTCAGCACTTCGGGGATGGACATGCCGCGGAAACGGATGCCCTCCGCGGGGTCCACAAACGAGACATCGGTCAACAGCGATTTGATGTCGCGCATCCCGCCTATGATCTGTCCCACAGTAACGTGATCTACCACGACGTCGGCATGCTCTTTGGCAAGCACCCTCATGCGCTCGCGCCATTGAGGGAGTTGCGCTTCGATCTTTTCGTGCAAAATCATGTTGCCTCCAAAAATTTTCCCTCACCCCCTTGTCCCTCTCCTGTGGGGAGAGATGTTGGAGTGAGGGAAGAATTAAATTTTCACCAGTTTCTTCAACGCCTCGTGCGTGTCCTTCACCGCCGCGGCGGATTTATCGAACAAGGCTTTCTCCTCGGCATCGAGCTTGTATTCAACGACCTTCTCCATGCCTTTGCGGCCCAGTTGAACCTGCACACCGAAGAACATATCGTTCAAACCATATTCGCCGTTCATGTATGCCGCGCATGGGACGATCAAATGTTTGTCTTTCAAAATGGCTTCGGCCATCTGCGCCACCGCGGCAGACGGCGCATAGAACGCAGAGCCTGTCTTCAACAAATTAACGATCTCGCCGCCGCCTTTACGCGTTCGCTCGACAATGGCCGCTAAACGGTCAGCCGGCAAATAGTCCCGGAGAGAAACGCCGGCGATATTCGAATGACGAGTCAGCGGGACCATTTCATCGCCATGTCCGCCGAGCACATAACAATTGATATTCTGCACGCTCACGCCGGTTTCCATCGCGACGAAGGCGCGCATGCGCGCCGAGTCCAAAATCCCGGCCTGGCCCACCACGCGCTCGCGCGGCAGTTTGGTCAACTTCATGGTGAGATAGGCCATTGTGTCGAGCGGGTTGGTCAACACAATGTATATCGCGTCCGGTGAATACTTCAACGTCTCGGTTGCGGCCTTGCCGACAATCTCTGCGTTGGCGGTAAGCAGATCGTCGCGGCTCATGCCCGGTTTGCGCGGCAGGCCCGCGGTAATGATGATAATGTCAGAGCCTTTGGTTGCGGCATAATCGTTCGAGCCAACTATATTCACGTCCCTGCCAATGATGGGCATGGCTTCGAGCATATCCAACCCTTTGCCCTGCGGCATTCCCTCGACCACATCCACCAATACAAGGTCTGCCAGTTCACGTTCGGCGAGCCAGTGAGCGGTGGTCGAGCCGGTCATGCCTGCACCGATAATAGAGATTTTGTTCATGCGGCCTCCAGACAAAAAGATACAGCAATTTTATCCGATACTTGCGCAACACAGAAGTCACCTGACAAAAAACAGGACTTCCGCCCACGAAATGTGTGACGAAAGTCCTGTGTTCGCTTCGCTCCGGACCGTTAGCCTGATTCCGCTTCGAGGAAGCGGGTGGCCTGAATGGCCGCCGCGGCGCCCATCCCCGCCGAGGTGACCACCTGACGAAAATGCGGGTCCGCCGCCTCGCCCGCCGCGAACACGCCGGGGACGCTGGTTTCCATTTTGTCGTTGATCGTGATGTAGCCCAGCCCGCTCATTTCCAATTTTCCTTTGAACATCTGTGTGTTCGGAGTATGACCAATGAAGATGAATACGCCATCCGTTTCAAAGATGGTCTCTTCGCCCGTCTTTGCATTTTTCAAACGCACCGCTTCAACCTTCTCGTTGCCGATCACTTCAGTCACAACTGTGTTCAAAATGAAATTCATCTTTGGGTGCTCTTTGGCGCGCTTTTGCAGGATGGGACTGGCGCGGAATTCTTCGCGCCGATGAATGACGGTCACTGACGATGCGTAGCGCGTGATGAACAGGCCTTCTTCCAGCGCGCTGTCTCCGCCGCCGACGATGATCACTTTCTTGTCTTTGAAAAACCAGCCGTCGCAGGTGGCGCAATACGACACACCGCGCCCGGTCAATTCTTCTTCTCCGGGAATCTGCAACTTGTTCGGGCTGGCCCCGGTCGTGACGATGATCGTATCCGCGGCGTATTCGCCGTTATCGGTCTTGACGACGAACGGGCGTTTGGACAAATCCACTTCATTGGCTGAATCGAATTCCACTTTCGCGCCGAAATGCTCGGCCTGCTTCTGGAACAACTCACCCAACTGCGCGCCGCCCACGCCCTCTGGAAAACCGGGATAGTTCTCGATGGTGTAGGTCAGCGCGGCCTGCCCGCCCAATTGAATTCCAGTCAGCACCACGGGCGCGAGTTCCGCGCGCGCCGCGTATAGCGCGGCGGAAAGTCCCGCCGGGCCGGAGCCTAATACCAAAACTTTGACGTGATTTGAGTTACCGTTTGATCCCATTTGAATTCAATACCTTGTTTTGCTTATTTTTTTCACCTTGTTCAAGACGCAGTGTCTAATATGCGTATTACATTTGAATTTTATCAGATGTGAAAGTGGACAAACAATATCGCCTTTACGAATCCAGCGGTCTTTTTACGGCCAGCCCGCCGCGCTGAAGGACGTGGATGCGGATCGCGCTTATCATTGCCAGCCAAACGCGCGGTTTCACGAATGCCTTCTGTAAAACAGCAGGGCAAGATGATGACGCCCGGTCTTTTTCGAAACAGGATCCATGGAGCGAACAGAAGGGGAAAAAATATATTGCCCAAAAACTCTTTCGGGGCGCTGGCATATTTTCTTCCGAACGCATACGGAAGCAAGGCCTCGTCAAACCACGCTTCCACACTCGACCGATCAGGAAAAGGAAATCGCCGAGACCGCGTTCCATTTAATGAGAGCCGTTCGCAGGTCCGGGCAGGCAGTGCGGTTGATCGGCGTCGGCGTGAGCGGACTCAGGCCGCCCATCCGACAATTGGGATTGTGGGATACGGATGCAGAGAAGTCGCGCAAATTGCAGGAAGCCGTGGATGAACTGCGCGAGAAGTACGGCGAAACCGTGATT
>JAJPIZ010000013.1 GCA_021324435.1 Anaerolineae bacterium | reverse complement strand
ACCAACGGGAGCGAAGAATCTCGTTTTTTTCGTTCAAAATTTGAGATTCTTCGTCGCTTCGCTCCTCAGAATGACACATGAAATTGATTTTGCATACACACTCTAGAGAAAAACAAATCAAAGGCGGTTCCCGCCAAAGGAAAATTGATTTGATAAACTCTCTCAAGCCGGAATGAAAAGAACTGTCAGAAGCCCTCTAAATCCACGTCGTTGCGAGGAGGGTGCTTTTCCCGACGAAGCAATCTCCTCCTAAGATCAGTGCAGTCCGTTCGAGAGGAGATTGCTTCGGGCTTCGCCCTCGCAACGACATATCAAAGGAAATGTATGAAAACAGTTGATGTTCTTCTTACCAACGCTCACGTCCTCAGCATGGACGAGCAGATGAATCAATACGACCCCGGCGCGGTCGCGGTCAGCGGCGATTCCATCGTCGCGGTTGGGCCGGAAGCCGAGATCAAAAAAGAATACACAGGGAAAGAGACGATTGACTGCAGTGGCAAAATCCTGATGCCCGGCCTCATCAACGCGCACACACATGTGCCAATGACCCTCCTGCGCGGCCTGGCCGATGACCTGCGCCTCGATGTGTGGCTCATGGGTTACATGATGCCGGTCGAGCGCGAATACGTTTCGCCGGAATTCGTCCGGCTTGGCACGCAGATCGCCTGCGCGGAACTCATCAAAAGCGGTGTGACCACCTTCAACGATATGTATTATTTCGAAGAAGATGTGGCCAGGGCCACGGCGGAAGCGGGGATGCGCGCCATCTGCGGGGAATCCGTGCTCAAGTTCCAGACTCCCGATGCGGCTTCTTTTGAAGATGCGATGGAAATGGCGCGCGATTACATCCAGCGTTGGAAAGGTCATCCGCTGATCGTTCCGTCCATCGCGCCGCATGCGCCTTACACTTGCACGGCGGAAATTTTGCACGACACCGCGCAGATGGCCCTCGAATTCGATGTGCCGCTCCACACACACATCGCGGAGACTGCCTTCGAAGTGGAAAACATGCGTCGCGATCAAGGCATGCCGGTCGTGCCTTATGTGAAGAAACAGGGATTGCTCGAAGCCAAAGTCATCGCCGCGCATTGCGTGCACATTGACACCGGCGAGATGCGCACCTTCCTCCACGCGGGCACAGGCGTGTCGCACAACCCCTCATCGAATCTCAAACTTGCTTCGGGCTTCGCGCCCGTGATGAAGATGCTCGAGACGGGGCTCAACGTCGGCATCGGCACCGACGGTCCCGCCTCCAACAACGACCTCGACATGTTCGAGGAAGTGCGCCTTGCCGCGTTCATCGCCAAAGCCGTGACCAATGATCCGACCTCCCTGCCCGCCTCCACCGCGCTGACCATGGCGACTCGCCTCGGCGCGAAAGCGCTTCATATCGGACACCTGACCGGCTCGCTCACCCCCGGCCTGCGCGCCGACCTGATCCTTGTTGACCTAACGCCTTTGCATAACTCTCCATCTTTCAAACGCTCACACGACAACGCCTACGCTCAAATCGTGTACGCCAGCAAATCCACCGATGTGAGCGATGTGATGATCAACGGCAAATGGGTTCTGCGCGATCGCAAACTGCTCACACTCAATCAGGACGAACTGCTCGCCCACGCCGCGGACATCGCAAAGAAGATTGACGCATTCCTGATCGAACGCGAACAATCGGTGCTGTCAAAATTGATCGCGCTGGGCGGCTCGATGGAAGAAGAATCGTTCGAGGTGCAGGTCAAGGTCAAAATAGCGGACGACCAGCCCATCGTCGAGGCATTGAAGCGGCCCGAGATCGAAATCGTCCGCTACCGGCATTACAGTCAGCACGATGTCTACTTCGGTTTCGACGATCCATCCCAGGGACGCCTGCGCTATCGCGAAGACGATTTTCTCGATCCGCGCGGCAATGTCACCAACACGCGTCCGCGCTTGACTCTGCTCGGCCAAAAGCGCGAAGATAAATTCGCCCATGATGTTCTGCTCTCGCGCAGTCGCTTCTTTGCGCCGGCCACACAAAGCCTGCGGTTCTATCGCGAATACTTCAAACCAAAGGAAGAAACCACCATCACCAAAGACCGCGAGCGCTGGCTGGTGAAATTCCGCGACACCGAATTTTTCATCAACGTGGATGAGATGATCGAACCCGCCCTCGGGCATTTCATCGAGATCAAGTCCCGCACATGGAGCCGCAAGGACGCAGAGCAGAAGGCCGCGCTGGCAAATGATTTGCTGGCGGTTCTCGGCATCGCCAACAGCGAAACCGTGACGAAGGATTATATTGAAGTAGTCCGAACCGGAAAGTAACTTGGGCAAAGAGATTAAAGCATGAACGATACGCGCCTCAGCGCCGCACAAATTATTGCGCGCTCGATAGCAATCGCCCTGTCGGTCCTTTTTGTGCTGACCGCGCTGGCGTCGCTGATTCTGTTCAACATCGAGCGAAACGCGTTCAATGCCGCAACCTACAAACGCGCATTGATCGAAGAAAACTTTTATCGGAAGTTTCCGCTGTTGCTCGGCGATTTGCTCGCCAAAAATCTCGATCCGTCCGCGCCTGCCTTCGCGCAACAAATGACGGCGGACAACTGGAAAGCTCTGATCGAGACTTTGCTTCCGCCGCAACAAGTGCAGGCCATGACGGAAGATGCCATCAATCAATTTTTTGCCTACCTCAACGGCGAAACAACCTCGCCGCGCGCCTCGCTCGTGCCGCTCAAACAGAGCCTGACCAGCCCGGCGGGCCTCGATGCCGCATTGAAAATCATTCAGGCCCAACCCGTCTGCACGCTCAAGCAGATCGCGCGTATCCTGACTACATTCGGGCAGGAAATTTGCAACCCGCCGCCGGAAATCCTTCAACTGCTCCATCCGTTGATCAAGATTCAACTTGAAGCCGCGGCCGCGGCCATTCCGGATGAAGTGCCGCTTCTCGCGGAACGAGATCCGGCCGCCGCGCAATCACGCTTGCGCGGGCTGATGAATCTGCGCCTCATCATGCGGCTCAGTCCGCTGATTCCGATTGCAATTTTGTTCGGCATCACTCTGCTGGCCGTGCGGAGTTTCAAAGGCTGGCTGGCCTGGTGGGGCTGGCCGCTTCTGTTCACGGGTCTGTTTGGAACGATGATTGGCTTCGGCGGCGCTCCGCTCGTGCGGCGATTGTTCGAAAACATGCTGGCAAAACGCGCCGCGACTTCCATGCCGTTGGAAATCGCAGACGCGATTCGCTCCATCGTGGACGCCGCGTTTCGTCAGATGCTCAAGCCCGCTGGATGGGAGGGTCTTTTCCTGTTCATTGCCGGGTTGAGCATGATTTTGATTTCATTCTACGCGGCTCGGCGCGAGAAGAAAGCAAGGCTCGCGGCCTCCGAGGCTGAGACACAGGTCTTTTAATTACTTCTCGACCTGCAACTCGAGGGAATGGCAATGATGACCAATCCTCCTCGGCAACCTAACACTCTCAGCAACACCAGCCTCCGGCTGGGCATCGCCTCCGCCGCGCGGGGCGCAGTCGGCCTTTGTCTGTTTTTCTTTATCCTCGCCGAAGTTCAACGCGGCGCCTAATGAAATGATCATGGCGGCGGTCAACCGCCGCCATGATTTCCATGCAACTTTTTACACACTCCCCTGTACTACAATTTAGACATGTCTTCCGCCAATGACCACGATCTTGCCTTGCGCGCCCGGCAAGGTGATCGTGATGCCTTCGCCGAGATTGTGCACCGCCATCAGCAAGGCGTGTTCAATGCCGCGTATCGCGTGCTTGGCAATGTTCGCGACGCCGAAGACGCAACACAGGAGACTTTCATTCGCGCGTATCAGTTCTTCGACAAATTTGATCCCAGCAGGCCGCTCGCGCCGTGGCTCAAGCGGATCGCAGTGAATGTATGTCTCAACCGCCTCGAGGGAATCAAACCCGCCTCCAGCCTGGACGATGAAGCGGCTCCCGCGCCCGACCCAGGTCCCGGCCCCGAAGCGCTGACCGTTAAGCGCGACCGCGATCAACGCATCCGCAGTGAATTGAATCGTCTGCCTGCGCGCTATCGTCTCGTCATCGAGCTGAGACATTTTCAGGAAATGAGTTATGAAGAAATCGCCAAGGAACTCAGGCGGCCATTGAGCGACGTGAAAAGCGACTTGTTTCGAGCCAGAAGAATTCTCGCCGAACGATTGAAAGACCTGATATGACTCTCCGCACCATCAAGATTTCTTTTATTCTTCTACTTGGTTTGTGGCTCATGCTGACGACTTCCCTCGTCCTGGCAGCAACATGGAACAGCCGCATTGTTCATGCCGTCGTGAGCATGGGCACAGGCTTGATCGTGCTGTGGGTTCTGGTTGGCGGCGCACTGATGTATTTGTTTCGCGAGCCGATCAAAAAGTTTGTCGTCAATGTTCATTTGAACTGGCAAATCAAATTCGTTCTCTTTGCAACCCTGCTGGCCATGCTCGAAGAAGCCATCACAACCTCGATGACCAATCTTGCGCCGCTGTTTGGCGTGAAAGTCGGTGAAGCCTACATCACCGCCTCCGCAAATTATCTGGATGTGATCTTGCATCACAGCGTGATCGTCTTCATCCCATGGTTCATCGCCTGGGCATGGATTCTCAAACGCTATGAGTTCGGCCCGTTTTGGGTCTTTCTTCTGACCGGCCTGAACGGTCTGCTGGCCGAAACATTGACCTTTGGATTGCAACATCTAAGCGAGTTCGGCCTGTGGATTTTCGTCTATGGCCTGATGACTTATCTTCCTGCCTACACGATCCCATCCGAACGCGGCGCGCGCCCGCCGAAACTTCGGCATGGACTTTTGGCTTTCCTCATGCCGTTTCTCTTCAGCATCCCCTGGGCGTTGACCATTCATTTCATCTTTCCAAACCATCCTGACATTCATTTCCCGCCGTTACAAATATGAAACATTTGACTGAATCCCAACTCAACGAATATCTTGACAATACTCTCGAAACGTCTGCCCGCCGAGAAATGGACCTACATCTTCAAGAATGTGCAGAGTGCCGCGCCCGTCTCAACAAGTTACAAAGCATCTTCACCGCGCTGGCCGGACTCCCTGAAGCGCGCCTCGCCCGCGATCTTTCATCCAGCGTCCTTTCACGGTTGCCAGAAAAACAACCTCGCATTTGGACGCCCTTCTTCGCCGCGCAAGTCGGCGCGGCCATCGGCATGTTCATCTGGCTCTCGACACAAATTATGAATTTCATCCCAACAGATCTCTCTGCACTTCGCTTTCCGCAATTCTCGATTCCAACCTTCCCACTCTTCACTCTCTACTCCCTATTCAGCATCCTCCATCCACCACTCTCCATTCCAACATTCAACCTTCCAACCTTCCAACTCTCAACCTCCAACTTGGTATTCATCATCGTCAGCGTCTCCGCGCTTTGGGTGATTGGGAATGCAACCTTATTGCGAAACCGTCGCGAGGTCCGGAAATGAAGCGTATTCTGATGGCTCTTCTTGCGATTGCATTGGTCAGCCTCGCGTGCGGCGAGTCCGGTCCAGCCACGCCGTTTCCGACACCGCAAGATTCGGTCTTCGATTCAGGCCGCACCGCGTACGGATTCTTTCCTTCCCCGCCCGAAGTCTCGCTCGACAGCGTCTTCAAACTTTACAAAGACCTCGGCCAACATGCGGACTTTGTTTTGATTCAACAGAACGACCCCTGGCAGGATTTTGTCAACGCCGTGGACGGCGATTCGAAGACACGCACCGACTTGATCAATCAAGTCAAATTGGCGCGGCAAAATCATCTCGAATATATCTTCGTCGCGGATGCGCTCAACGGACTCAACCGCCGCGATTTCATCGGCCTGCCCGCGGGCTGGGAGGCAAGTTTTGCGAATCCCAACGTGCGCACATCATACAAAAATTACGCGCTGTGGACCGTGCGCCAATTCCATCCGCGTTATCTTGGTCTCGCCTCCGAGATCAACACCTATATGGATGCCCATCCCGATGACGCGCCCAACTTCATCAGCCTCTACAATGAAATTTATGCGGCGGTCAAAGCTGAAGCGCCCGATACACAAATCTTCGTCACGTTCCAATGGGAAGACCTCAACAATCGCTTCGGCCAGCAGGATGAGCCGGGCCATGAACTCGGCAGAATCAACTGGGACGAAGTCGAGGCTTTCGAGCCAAACTTGGATTTATGGGTGATCTCATCGTATCCGTTCGCGGCGTTCAAATCCGGCGATGAGATTCCCGCAGACTACTACACTCCGCTTCTCACGCGGACCTCGAAGCCGCTGGCTGTTGCCGAGGGCGGATACACATCCAAGCCAATCGGGCCATTCAATGGCACGCCTGAAGATCAGGTCGCGTACTTGAACGCGATTCATAATCAAATCGGCTCGCGGCTCACCTTCTGGGTCTATCTTCTGCTGAATGACTTCAACCTCGACTCCTATGCAAAAATCATGAAACAACAGGGTCAGGGCAACGATGTCGGCACACTGGGCCTGTTTGCTTCCGTGGGACTTCGAGAATTTGACGGCACACCCAAACCCGGCATGGAGCTGTGGGACTCATTTCGCACAAACAAATGATCGTACAAAAGGAGAAAAAATGGAAAACGTATTCGGTTTGCTCTTGCTTATCGTGATCGGCGGCGCGGGGTTGATCTCGGTCTTCATCATCGTTAACCTGCTCCTGCCCGTTCCCGTCGCACGGACGCGCGCCGCGCTGGAGACCTCGCTGGGCCGTTCGCTGTTGTTGGGCCTGGTTAACGATTTGTTCGCGTTCGTCCTAGTCGCAGGCATCATCTGGCTTGCCCAACAAGCCGGCGGCGGGATCGTAGCCGGGATCCTCGGCCTGCTCGCTTTGCTGATTTTGCTGGCCGTAGGTCTGTTTACCGTTCTTGGGCTGGCCGCGTTGAGCAACGTCCTTGGTATTCGTATCGGGCAGAATGGGATCAATTCCGTGACGCGCGGCAGTATCCTGCTCCTGCTCGCCGGGCTGACTCCTTATCTGGGTTGGTTCATCGTCACGCCGCTGACATTGTTAACCGCATTAGGCGCGGCCATTCAAGCCATATTCCGAGGAAAAGAGAAAACGGCATGAATCAAAAGCCGCCCCGATCAGGGACGGCTTTTCTTATGGGCACATATTCTGAAGTTGCTCATCAAAGGTCTGCACGAAATCGTGATAGCCGGAGCCGTCGCAACGCGCTTGAAAATAATAATAGTCTGTCTTGGCGGGAAAGGCCACCGCCCGCAATGAACTCAACCCGGGGTTGTCTATCGGCGTGGGCGGCAGGCCGTCAATTCGATACGTGTTATATGCTGAATCAATTTGAAGATCGTCGAGGCTGAGCGGGCTGGTCCACCAGGTCTGTTGATCTGGATCGAAGCCGAGCGCATATTGAACGGTCGGATCTGCATCCAGTTTCATGCCAATCTTGAAACGATTCAAATAGACCGAGGCGATCAACGGAGCTTCCTCTGCATGAATCGCCTCGCGCTCGACGATGGAGGCCAGAGTCACGGCCTGATAAACGGTCAAGCCCTGACGACTAAACCCCTCCTTCAGGTCCGTGCTGAGATGCAAACCGAAATTACGAACAAGCCCCGCGACGAATTGATCCACCATCACAGCGCGCGGAACATTGTATGTGTCGGGGTAGAGAAAGCCCTCCATTGAAGGCGCGCCCGCCACAAAGTCGAAGCCGGGATGCGGGCTGGAGGCAATAGCGATAAAAGATTCCGGCGTAATGTCCAGTCCGGAGGTCGGGAGCGCGGCGGCGATCTCCTCGATCCGCCAGCCAGGCAAAATCACAAAGGTCACATCTGCGGGCGTGGCATCCTGCATTTTGTGCGCGATGTCCACGATGGACATGGCCGCGCTGAGTTTATACTCGCCAGCATGAATGGTCTTGTCGAGGCCGGTGTACACGAGATAATCGCGGAAGGCCGAGGCGTCCACAATCAGCCGCGCCTCGGCAAGACGATTGGCAATCGAGTTGATAGGCTCGTTTTGTTGAACTGTGAAAGACTGCTCCGCCGCGGACGGATCGAGGGGATGAATCAACAGCCCATCATACCAAATGAGTTTGGCGGAGTATTGAACCGCCTGTAAAAAACTGAGGGAGGGCGCGGGCGGCCCATACTTGTTCGCGGACAATGAAGGAAAAACGAACGCGAAGAGAACAAGGCAAACGAACACAGCAATGAGGATAAGAATGAGAAGGAAACGACGCATGATTCAATTTACGATTTGCGATTTACGATTTTCGATTGGCGATGAGCATCCAGGTAAGATTGCAGGATCATCTGCGCGGCGAGTTCATCGAGATGGCCGGAGCGTTTTTTGCGCGAGACACCCAGTTCGATGCGCGCCGCGCGGGCATCGTGAGTGCTGAGGGATTCGTCCCACATCTCGACTGGAATTTGCGTTTGCGTTTTGAGCGCCTCCGCAAACCGCGCCGCGCGCCGTCCTGCCAGATTGGGATGACCTTCTTCATCGAACGATTGACCAATGACGATCCGCTCCGCGCTGTTTTCCGCGGCGATGGCCGCGACCTGCGCGGCGTCCAAGGCGCGGGAAATATGCTCAACCACTTTCAATGGGCTGGCAATAGTTCCAGTTGAATCAGAAATAGCCAGGCCGATTCTTTTTTCACCGTGGTCAACTGCAAGAATTTTCATTTTGTTCCAAAGGGATTGCGAACTGCTAAGCACGCAAAGACCGCCAAGTTGTTTTGTTTTCATTCGCGGTCTTCGCGATCTTTGCGGTTCAAAAATAAATGTTATTGAATGGTGATTCGGAACGGTATCAACGGCATCCACGGCCACCATGAGGGACTCAGATCAATCTCCGGCGATTTCTCCAGCGGCAGTTCGGAGAGCAGGACATGCGCCGCGGCCTGCGGAGAAAGTCCGCGCACGAGCGCGTTGGCGCGTTGTGCGTTGATTTCGCGCTGCAATCCGCGCTCGACTTGCAAATCAAAATGCGACGCGCCTGATCCGTCCAGCACTGGCGCGCCGAGCATTGTGAATTTCAACGTATCGGGCAAGGCCAGAAAGCCTTCGGGGACGGAAGCATTCAACGTAGTCTCGGCCAGTCGTCTCAAATCGCTGGCTTGCATGTATTGTGCGCTGAATTCGACGCGCATGGTCAATTTCAACAACAGTCCTGCTCCTCCCGCGGGCGGGTCGTATGTTTCTTCCAGCACCTGCCCCATCTTCAATGTATTGACCAGCAAAATATCGTTCGAGCCAATCACACTCATCGCCTGTTTCTGCGCTTGAGATTGAAGCAGAGGCAGTAATACATCACGCACACGCTGGCGATCGCCCTCCGACGGCGCGACCGCCATGACGCTTGTCCCACCGGTCGTTGGCTGTGGATTGGTCACGGAAACAGATAAACCAAGATTGCCCTCCACGGCTTGAATCGCGTTGGCAGGCAAGTTGCCGCTCTCGCCTCCTTCCACTGCGATGATAGGCACCTCGACAGTCGAATTGATCTTGCCCTCGAGGTGCGTTTCGTTCACTGTCACAAAGCGCACCGTCGTCGGCCCGGCGCTGTAGATCACCGTCCCGGCGGGAATCGTCACAGGCGCTTGTGTGAGACTCTTGAAACGCGCCACGCCCTTGGCTTTATCCTGCGGCACCGAGGCTTGCGAAACGATCGTCGCAGACTGCGTGCCCGCCACAGTGAACTTGATTTCGTGCGTCGGCACATTTCCTGTGATCGAAACTGATTCAATAGATTCGCCCGCGGTGACAGGAATTGTGACGCGTTGTTCCTGCGAAATCGGCGTCAATTTAATCGCGGCGCGCGGGACGAACAGAGCGGCCACCGTTAAAACGGCCAGCACGCCCGCCGCGAAGAATCCAATCCGCGCCGCGGAGTTGGACTTCCATCCCGCCTCCTCAAAGCGCGTTGTCTCTCGCATGGCGCGCAGATCGGGCCGCGCGGCTTGAGGGTCGCGTCGCTTCGTTGACCGGCGCTCCGGCCACGGGTCGCGTTGAGCCGAGGCGGTCGAGTCAAAGACCGGGATTCCGAATCCGCGCGCGTCGCGCTTCACATTTGGGATGTGCGTGACCAGTCCCAAATCCGCGCCGAGATCATGAGCATGATGCTGAAGCACGCGCAAATCCACAGGCCGAAGCGCGACCTTTTCATACTTCGGCCACACCAGCAAAATGCGCGGCGACTTGGCCCACGACATGCGGTCGCGCACGGAAATCAAATCGTCATGCGATTCGAGGGAAATGATCTGGGTCTTCATCCATACCCATTATAAAAGACCTGACCCGTTTTGGAAAACGGGTCAGGCGATGTTTCTCTCGGATTGGGATCTTATTGAAGCAGAAGAATCACAACCACATTCTTATTTTCGTCGGTGGTAATGGTTATGGAAAGCGCTTGATTATCCTTGGTAAAGAGCATGATGCCGCCCTGCCCTCCGCCCTGAAAGCCAAACGCGGACGACCAGCCAAGGGCTTTGAGTTTATCGTTATAAAAAGTTTGCACATCCGTTTCAGTGATGCCGCTGGCTTTGAAACTGTATGTGTTCTTGTTGAACTCCTGCCCCGCGCTAGCCTGTGTCATGATCGGGATGTTATTCCATTCGCTGACCGGCTGGCCGGCAGGATTCAGATAATCTCCAACATTCGGAAGGCCGGGGATATTGGGGATGCCGGAGGGCATGCCCGTGGGCATGGACGACGCCATCGCTTCCGCGGTTGACGCAAGACCCTTGGCCTGGTCAATCGGCTTGGTGATCAAACTACAAGCGAAGCTCGCAAGAATCAAGACCGACAGAAAAGTAAATCTATAGAAGCGCGACATATCGTTCTCCTTTTGGTCGGCAATCATAAATCATCCTTTCTTCATCGGAGAGGGATAAACGCATCAGCCTAATCATTTTCTAACGTTCCACTGAGCGAATAGTGCACTCGGATATGAACGCAGACTCGAAGATACCGACATCAGAGCGCCGCTGAATTTTGATTGACATCCAAAGGGACTTAATCTCGATTTTTATGAATGCGTCTTCAATGACCCGCTCAGATATAAAAAACGCCAAAGCCATCCACCGAATGGCTTTGGCGGGTCATTCTAAAAATATCGCAGCGGTAACGTGATATCGCTCTTACTTCAACTTCTCTTCCACGGCTTTCGCGGTTTTATTCAACGCCTCACTGACCTTTAGACCATCCGGCAGACTGCCCTGCGCCAGGTTGGGGCGTCCGCCGCCGCGGCCGCCGATGGCAGTGATGAGGTCGCCCGCTTTGAGTCCGCGCTTGACCAGGTCTTCGGTCACCACGGCGATGAGGGTTGTCCCGCTCGCTAGAAGCGCGGCGCCATTCCTGGGATATTTCTCACGGAATTTATCGGCAAGTGTGCGTAATGTATCGGCATCTGCATTCGGCACTTCGATTGCCAATACATTGATATCTTTTACTTTTTGAACATTCTCGATTTGACCGCTGAACCTGGAATGAGCAATCTCACTTCGCATTTCAGCCAATTGCTTTTTCAAGTCTTCGATTTCATCCTGCAGGGATTCGACTTTCTGCGGAACTTCCTCGACCGAAGACTTCAGCGCGCCAGCCGCCTGTTTCAACGCCTTGAGGCGGCGCGCAATCAACTCGTACGCGCCGCGGCCTGTGACGGCTTCGATGCGACGCACGCCCGCCGCGGCCGAACCCTCGCTGACGATGATAAACGCGCCGACATCCGAGGTCCGATCAAGATGCGTGCCGCCGCACAGTTCATATGAGAATTTGGGTTGTTGTTCCACGAGCGCGGTGGGATGTTCGACCGCCGATTCGTCAATGAGTTCGGCACCTGCCGGGATGATGCTGATCGTGCGGACGGTCTCACCATATTTCTCGCCGAAGAGCGCCATCGCGCCCTCGGCAATCGCGTCTTCGCGGGACTTCAGTTTGGGTGTGACCGTCATATCGGCCGCGATCGCCACGTTGACGATTTTCTCCACGCGCTCGATCTGTTCCGGAGTCATTGCTTCGGGATGGTTGAAGTCGAAACGCAAACGATCCGGCGCGACCAGCGAGCCTGCCTGACGCGCATGTTCGCCCAGCACTTGACGTAACGCGGCATGAAGAAGATGCGTGGCCGTGTGATTGCGCATGATGTCATGGCGGCGTTCCAAGTCCACTTCAGCCAGACATTTATCGCCGACTTTCGGCTGACCCGAAATCACTTCGCCGATGTGGACGATGACGCCTGCCGAGGGGCGGCGCATGGCGGTGACTTCGATCTCCCAGCCCTGTCCCCCTCCGGCTCTCCTCGAATTCTTCGAATTCAGGGGGAGAGATTTTATGTAACCCGTATCATCAATCTGCCCGCCGGATTCGATGTAAAAACCGGTCTTTGGCAAAATGACCTCGACTTGATCGCCGAACGAAGCGGAGTCAACAGACTGTCCATTCACAACCAACGCCAAGACTTCGCCTTCGACGCGCGGACTGGTGTAAGGATCGTATTCCACGCCATGTTCGCCGAGTTTCTTTTTCTTCTGCAAGTCCTTCAGGATGCCGGCAAAGAATTCCGCGTCTTCGCCGCCGAGTTTGCCCATGGCCTTTCCGCCGCCGGAGGCGAGGCTGTGTTCATCTTTCGCGGTGTTGAAACCGGTTTCATCCACTTCGAGGCCCTGTTCGCGCGCGATGTCGCGCGAGATTTCAAAGGGCAGACCGTAGGTCGCGTAAAGATCGAAGGCGCGACGCCCGTCGAGCACGGTCTTTTTTTGTTTGCGCACGTCTGAGAGTAGATTCTCCAATTGTGCGGTGCCCGTTTCAACGGTCCGCGCGAAGCGGATTTCTTCGCGAGTTAAGTTATCCAGAATGGCGGGCCGGTTTTTGACAAGTTCGGTATAAAAGCCGCCATACGTCTCGATCACAGCCTCGGCAACTTTGGCAAGGAACGGTTCTTTGAGTCCAAGCTTGGCGCCGAAGCGCGCCGCGCGGCGGATGATCATGCGCGCCACATAGTTGCGGCCCACATTGCCGGGCACAACCCCATCCGCAATCAGGAAGGCGGCGGAACGCGCGTGGTCGCAAATGACGCGATAGGGTGTGAAATCCGCCAGCATTTCTTTTTCGGTATGACCGGTAAGCGAGCGAAGAACATCCAGCGATTTGGCGAAGAGATCGGTCTTGTAATTTGAGTCAACGCCTTGCAAAATCGAGACCAAACGCTCAAAGCCCATGCCGGTGTCCACGTGTGTGGCGGGAAGCGGCTCGAGGGTGTCGGGACCGAGGCGATTGTATTGCATGAAGACGAGGTTCCACAATTCGACGAAGCGGTCGCTATCCAATACTTCTTTGGTGACTTTCTCGTCCGAGGGATGCAGGTCGAAATGAATCTCAGAGCACGGACCGCAGGGGCCTGTGTCGGCCATTTCCCAAAAGTTATCTTTGCGGCCCGAATAAAAAAGATGATCGGATTTGAAGCCGGGTTGTTTGAGCCAGTTGCTCGCGGCTTCTTCATCGGTGGGGATGTCGCCTTTATCGTCTTTGAAGACCGTGGCGTAGAGTCGTTCTTTCGGCAAACCCCATACTTCAGTGAGCAATTGCCAGGCCCATTGGATGGCTTCCTTTTTGTAGTAATCGCCGAAGGACCAGTTGCCGAGCATCTCGAAGAACGTGTGATGTGTGTCGTCGCGGCCCACGTCGTCGAGGTCGTTGTGCTTGCCCGCCACACGCATACACTTTTGGGAATCAACGGCGCGTTTGTAGGCGCGCTTATCCGTGCCGAGGAACACGTCCTTGAACTGCACCATGCCGGAGTTGGTGAACAACAGGGTGGAATCCCCGCCCGGCACAAGCGACGATGACGGCACAGCCGTGTGTCCGTGCTCGACGAAGAAGTCTATGTAGGTCTGGCGGATTTCCGCGCCGGTAAGTTTTTTCATTCGTTCTCCACAAGATGAAGTGGGGGAATTATACCAAGATGAAAGAGAGCGAATAGTGAATAGGTGTTTAGAGAAGCGTCAAAAAGAATGTCACAGAAATAAACATCCCCCAGGAGAGGATTTGTTTTGCGCTACAATCGAAGGCATGACCACCCGCCTTTACCTCGTCCGTCATGGCGCGACGCCGCTCACCGCCGAAGATAAATTCTCCGGCGCGGAAAACGTTTACTTGTCTGAAGAAGGACGCGATCAGGTTCGTCATCTCGCCATTCGATTAGCAGATAGCAAACTCAGCGCCATCTATGCCAGTCCGCTGGATCGCACGATGGAGACCGCCCGCATCCTCGCGCCGCCGCATCATTTGAATCCGATCCCGTCCGATGGCCTGCGCGAGATCAACCATGGACATTGGGAGGGCCTGACGCGCAAGGAGGTGGAAACGCGCTACGCGGAGGAATACGCCGCCTGGGAATCGGACCCGTTCACGTTCGCCCCCGAGGGCGGGGAATCGGGCATCAGTGTTTTGGCGCGTGCCCTGCCGGTCATCCGCGAGATCGTCGTCAGTCACAAGGACCAAAACGTGCTGGTCGTTTCGCACAAAGCAACTCTGCGGCTCGTCATCAGCAGTCTGCTCGGATTCGATGTGCGCGGCTACCGCGACCGGCTCGACCAGGCCCCCGCCTGCCTGAATATTTTGGATTTCAAAGACCCGGTCCGCGCCCGGCTGATGCTTTTCAACGACATCTCGCATTACGCGGACCAGCCCCATCGCCCGCACGCGCATCTCTCCAAGTGGTGGGATTTGAATAACACCACAGAAGACAAGAAATAGTCATCTGATCGTGTTATTCTGAGCCGCAAAGCGGCGAAGAATCTCGAGCGAGACCCTTCCCCTTCACTTCGTTGAGGGTCAGGGTGACACAAGAAATCATCGAGGCTTCAACATGAATCGCATCATCGGTATTGTGCTCATCATCATTTCCGCGGCGTCGTTCGGGACGCTGGCCATCTTTGGCCGCTACGCGTACGCCGACCAGGTTGACATATTCACGCTTCTCTTCCTGCGCTTCACGATTGCGGCTGCGCTCATGGCCGCTTTGCTTTTCGTTCGACGCGAGCCGTGGCCGCGCGGAAAAATTCTCGTTCAACTGATCGGCATGGGCGCCATCGGTTACGTCGGGCAATCGTTCTCGTATCTGACCGCCATCAAATATGCCTCGGCGGGGCTGGTCGCGCTTTTGTTGTATTTGTATCCGACCTTCGTCGCGATTCTCTCGGCCATCTTTTTGAAAGAAAAATTCACGCGTTTGAAATTGCTCGCGCTCCTGCTAGCCACCGTGGGCGCGGCGCTCACCGTCAATCCCTCCGGTGGGAAACCGCTCGGCATGATTCTCGCCATCACCGGCGCGGCGATCTATTCCGTGTACATCATCGTCGGGGCGGGCGTGATGCAAAAAGTGTCGGCCATTCAATCGTCAACGATCATCTTCGCCTCCGCGGGCGTGGTATATGGCGCGGGGACCGCCGTCAGCGGGGCACACTTTCCACAAACGGAGGCCGGTTGGGTCGCGGTCGGATGCGTGATTCTGTTTGCAACGGTCATTCCGGTCGTTACATTCCTCGCCGGCCTGCAACGCATCGGCCCGACGAACGCGTCCATGTTATCAACGGTCGAACCCATCGTGACAGTTTTGCTGGCCGCGATTTTATTCGGCGAGTCGCTCGGCATCGTCACACTGATCGGCGGCGCGCTGATTTTGATCGCCGTGATACTATTGACGCGCGGCGAGATGGTGTCATCGCCGAACAATCCGCTTTAGGAATTGATGATGAAATATCTATGGTTAACTTTTGCATTGATTCTGACTCTGGCCTGCCAGGCAATTTCCGCGACGACAGAAGCGCCGCCTCCTTCTCCGCCGACAATGGCCGCGCCCGAATCAACCCACCCCCCGCTGACAACTTCACCTGCCAATGACTCAAGCCCGCTGATCGGCGGTTGTCCGATCTTCCCTGCGGATAATTTTTGGAACACGCGCGTGGACAATCTGCCAATTGATTCTCACTCGGACGCGTGGATCAACTCCATTGGCCGCGGCGAAGGCTTTCACATGGACTTCGGCTCCGGCGAGTGGGACGGCGGCCCGATTGGAATTCCATACAATGTTGTGCATGGCGCTTCAACGCAAAAGTTCACGCCCGATTTTTATTATCCCGATGAGTCGGATGCAGGGCCGTATCCGATTCCATCCAATCCGATCATCGAGTATGGAAGCGACCACCACATCCTGATCGTTGACTCGGATACTTGTCATCTCTACGAAATTTATGATGCCAGTTTCAATAGCGGACAGTGGAGCGGCGGCTCCGGAGCGATCTGGGATTTGAACTCGAACGCCCTGCGCCCCGCGGGTTGGACCTCCGCCGACGCGGCAGGATTGCCCATTTTGCCCGGGCTTGTGCGCTATGATGAGATCGCGGCAGGGGAAATCCAACATGCGTTGCGCTTCACCGCTGAAAACACAAATGGTTACATCTGGCCGGCGCGTCATCTCACATCAGATGACAACACCCCGAACATCCCGCCCATGGGCACGCGCTTCCGCTTGAAGGCTTCGTACGGTCTTTCGGGTTTTCCACCGGAACTGCAAATCATCCTGCAGGCCATGAAGACGTATGGCATCGTGCTGGCGGACAATGGCTCGAACTGGTACGTCAGCGGTGCGCCAGACGAACACTGGGATAACGACATGCTCCACCTGCTCGATTATCTCACCGGCGATGATTTCGAAGCCGTGGATACCTCGGTGATGATGGCGGATCCGAATTCAGGCGCGGTGAAGCCGTGACGTTGACCCGCTTTGTAACCATGCTTATAATTCTTTCGTCTTGTTTAAACCTTGGGCGGCACAAAACCCTAAATGATTTAGGGCGTTTCCCCTCAAGGGACTGTTTAGTTGGAACTGATGAGCCAACAGGAGAGAAAAATGGGAGATTATCTTCGCACGACTCCCGAAACCACACTTAATGATCTAAACCCTGTTCTAGTCGCAGCTATCCACGCCCACATTGAAAAATACGAACTTGGAAACATAGATTCGTCTGTCTTGATATGCTGTGAAACAACTTCGACAAAACAAAAAAAGGGGCTGTTTGGCGGCAAAGCAGAGACAGTTTTGACAGATGTTATACTCACCCCACAATGGTTAATCTGGGCGATGAGTAAAGACAACGAGGCTCCCAGCGTCCTTTCAGCCAGGTTGCGCGACATTCAAGTGCAGGACTACGAAAAATCTGAAATGTACAAATTAGTGCAAGATACTGGTCTCAATATTTCTGGATTACGAACGGATGCCGTTGACCTCGGCAGTACCTTCATCGGGTTAGGTTCTGAACCTGCGGCACAAAAATTTAGAACTATGCTCAAGGAAACACTTGCAAAAGCGTGATGCAAAGTTAGGTTGCGTAAAAATCTTGCTGAACCAACAGCAATGTTCTTTTTTCAGGCAGCGAGTCTTGCACAACAAAAAACGCCCCACACAGCCCACACCGTTGGGCGGCTGACTCTATGGAACATTCGGTAAAATAAGAACCATGAAAAAGGAAATCGCCATCACGCCAGTCCGCGTTGCCGACCTGCTCGCCGAGGGCGAGCGGATGCCGGTCTATGTGCACGTTATTGACCATCCCGATGCGCGTGTGCTGGTTGACACCGGCATGACGGAGCTGCACCCGGCGGTGGCCGATATGGATCCCCGCATCCTTCCATTGAACAAGCAGAACTTCGACCTTGCCAGCGTCAACATCGTCGTCAATACACACCTGCACTTCGACCACTGTGGTGGCAATCACCTCTTCGCCGGCAAGCCGATTTACGTCCAGCGTCTGGAGCTCGACGACGCGCGCAGCAAGGACGACTACACTATTCGCGAGTGGGTCAATGCACCCGGCGTTCAGTATGTGCAGGTCGACGGCGAGCTCGAACTGCTTCCCGGGCTGCGGCTCGTCCCTGCGCCGGGCCATACACGCGGCATGCAGGTGGTCGTCATCGAGACTGGCGAACGTCCGATCATCATCGGCGGTGACGTGGCGGTTTGGTTCGGCGAGCTCGACGAGCCGCACACTGAAGGCCAGCTCCGGGTGCGCGCGCTCGACCCCGAGCTGGTCTGGCTCGCGCACACGGATGAGCCGTGGCGGCCTCGTCATGAGGCTTAATGCTTTTTTACCAGTGCAGGGATGGCATCGCGACGCGGAAGGAAGTGTGGAATTGAAGAATGATATTGCCAAAGAAGCGGGACCCCAGATTCATCACTGTGCGTCGCGGCGGCACCCTCCAAGACTCTGATCATCACCTGCTTGCGGTATGGGCAGCCATATGCGCGGAGCACGTCCTTCCGCTATTCGAGTCGGTGCGGCCAAATGATCCACGCCCACGGCAGGCAATTGAAGCAGTTCGCGCGTGGGCACATGGAGAACTCAAAATGATGGAAACACGCGCGCGAGGCGGTCATGCAATGGGCGCAGCGAGGGATCTAAGTGGGGCGGCGCGTTTTGCCGCGTATGCTGCCGGTCAGGCGGCAGTGGTAGCGCATGTTGCTGCACACGAGCTTGGCGCGGCAGCTTATGCGATCAAGGCCGCGCGTTCGGCGGCGCTTGACGGTCGGGCTGAAGAAGCAGGCCGCCTTGAGTGCGAATGGCAACGCGCACAACTTCCAGGCGAAATCCGGGACCTTGTGCTTGACGACCAGAAGTTGCGCAACAAAATCTGTTGGTTCGTATTCGATTGTTGATTGGCTCGCTAAGATCGCTCCTTCTGCTCGTCGCAGCGCGCAATAACTATCCTGGAATTCTGGCCACCCAAGCAAGGAAAGCTTACACCCTCAAGCCACTTACGACTAACGCCAACCGTAGCGTGATCCGCCCTACTGATCTCTCCGTATCTTCTCGCGTTCCCTTTCCCATAATTTTGTAAATCGTTCAAAGACATCAGAAATGATTTCCAGTTCCTTTTCGGAGTAACTTGAAATCAATTCGTCTTGCGCCTTTCTCGCCGATTCAAACGATGACGCGACTTTTTCGGCGCCCGATTTTGCAGGAGCGATCAGAGTTCCGCGGCGGTCATCAGGATTGGGCCGTCGCTCGATCAAACCTGCCTTTTCGAGCCGATCAAGCATGGCGGTTGTCGCACCGGAAGTGAGACCCGTATGCCTGGCAAGTTCAGAAGGCGTGGCAACGCCTTTGAGGAATAGAAGCCTGAGGCATTCCATATCGGTTACGTTGAGGCCCATCCGCTCGCTGACCGCGTTTCGGAACAGCGTCAAATGAATGCCATAATCCCTCACCGCCATCAGGGCCCGTTTCTTCAAGTCTGTTTTGGTGGACTGCGTCATAGAGATACCCTTGACATTATCTTTATTTTCAAGTATCTTTATTATATAACTAATTTCGTTAGGACGCAAGGTTTCAAAAAAGTCGCCAAAAGGAGATTTCCATGAGCACAAAGAAAGACGCAAAAAAGTCCGCCAAGAGTAGCGCCGCGAGCGGCAAGGCAAACAAGGGATTATTATCGCCCGAAGAAATTGCCGCCATGAAAGAGACTCTCAAAGAGAGGAAACTAGCCGCAAACAAGGAGGAAATGGAAAAAGCCGCGCTGGAAGCAATTGCCAAGATGAAAGAACCCGACCGTTCGATGGCGAAACGAATCCATGAGATTGTCAAAGCAACCGCGCCAGAGCTCACGCCCAAAACGTGGTACGGGATGCCTGCTTACGCGGACAAGAACGGCAAAGTCATTTGCTTTTTTCAAGCGGCGAGTAAATTCAACGTGCGGTACGCAACCTTCGGCTTCCAGCCCGATGCGAAACTCGACGATGGCAATATGTGGCCCGCTTCGTTTGCATTGATCAAACTGACTCCAGCCGAAGAAGCAAAGATCGCCGCGCTCGTGAAAAAAGCGGTGAGCTGAACATGGAAGCAAGTACGAAGCCTGCTCCAAAAGAAAAATCCGCATCTCAAGAGATAGATGCCATCATCAAGGAGTCGGGTGACTGGCGGGGCAGGAAATTATCACAACTGCGCGCCTTGATCAAGAAAGCCGACCCGGCCGTGGTCGAAGAAGTGAAATGGAAAAAACCCTCCAAACCATCGGGAGTCCCTGTTTGGTCTCATGATGGGATCATCTGCATAGCAGATACACTCAAGAACGCTGTGCGACTGACCTTCCCCAAGGGCGCTCAGGTGAAGGATCCGAAGAAACTCTTCAACACGCGCCTGGACAGCAAAACAGTTCGCGCCATTGACTTCCACGAAGACGAGGCGGTAGATGAGGCTGCGCTAAAAGCACTTATTCTCGATGCCGTGAGGCTGAACACACTAAAAAGGCCCGAGCGATAAAGAATTGTGGAACAACATACGCAAGTAATTGAAAAGTTTATAACGCTCAAAATGGGCGGCAACGCTATACTTTCCAAATGCAAGCCATTGAGTCCAATGGAAGTGTAATATATCTCTTTCCCGCCGCATCTTACTGGCATGACCAACTTTAGAATGATCTCTCAAATCATCGAACCGCAATACGTTATCGAGGGCGCAGGCGTATTGCTTCGCCGTTCCATCGCGCCGCACAAATCCAATCTCTTCGACCCCTTCCTGCTCTTCGACCATTTCGCCTTCAACGATCCCATCGAGGGTCCCATCCGCGGTTTCCCCATGCACCCGCATCGCGGCATCGAAACCGTCACCTACATGCTCGAAGGTTCCACGCATCATCGCGACAGCCTCGGCAACGCGGGGTTGATCGGCCCCGGCGATGTGCAATGGATGACCTCTGGCCGCGGCATCTTGCACGAGGAAATGCCGCGCCGCGGCGAAAGCGGAAACATTTATGGATTCCAATTATGGGTCAACCTTCCTGCCCGACTTAAGATGACCGAGCCGCGCTATCAGGAAGTCAATGCCGAGACGATTCCAACTTATGAAAAAGATGGGATTAAAATCCGCGTCGTCGCGGGACAAGTGGGCGGTGTGACCGGTCCTGTGACTGAGATCGCAGCCTCGCCTCTTTACCTCGACGTTCAACTGCCTCCCGATACCGAATTCATTCAACCCATCCCAGGCGGGCACACCGCGCTGGCCTATGTCTTCGAGGGTGAAGGCGTCTTTGACGACAAAACCATCGAAGCGGTGAAGTTGATCAAATTTGACGATGGCGATTCGATTCGCGTCGAGACCGAAAATCATCCCGTCCGATTCATGCTGATGGCGGGACAGCCATTCAAAGAACCCATCGCGCCGTACGGTCCGTTCGTGATGAACACGATGGAGGAAATCCAACAAACATTGATAGAATTGCGGAACGGAACGTTTATCAAATAAACCCGTAGGGGCACGGCGTCGCCGTGCCCCTACAAATTATGGAGGGACGATGACCCAGGTCCTCTACGGTGATCGCATCAGCAAAGGCGCGGAACTTCGCATTGGATCGTGCGCCATTATTTTCGATGACGCGCACGAAAAAGTCCTGCTCACCAAACGCGCGGATAACGGACTATGGTGTGTGCCCGGCGGCAGGATGGAATCAGGGGAATCGGTCGAGGAGTGCTGTCAACGCGAGGTGTTCGAGGAGACCGGCCTCGAGGTCCGGCTTGAGCGGTTGATCGGCGCGTACAGCAATCGCGACCAGCTGGTCATTTATCCCGATGGCAATAAAGTCCAGATCGTCGTCCTGAGTTTTGAAGCAAAGATCATCGGCGGGAAGCCTGGCTTGAGCAATGAGACGACTGACATCGGATTCTTCACGTTGGCGGAGATCGAATCCATGCCCATGCACGGACGCCACAAAGAACGCGTGGAAGACGCGCTCGCCAACCGCCCCTCGGCCATCCTTCGATAACTTTTTATTTCAATACAAACTGATCCTCAGCCAATGGCGATGGCATGGTATCATCACGCCACGTCTGAAACGAAACGGTCAGGCAGGGGTTTCTAAAACTGGATGAGGAGCGTGTATGGGCAGGTTGTCCATCGTAATCCCCGCACTAAACGAAGAAAATTTCATCCCGCATCTTTTGCAATCCCTCGCGCAACAGACGAAACAGGATTTTGAAGTTGTGGTCGTGGATGGCCGCTCGACGGATAAAACCGTTGAGATTGCACGGTCATTCAGTTCAAAATTGCCTGAATTAAAAGTGATCGTCAGTCACAAAGCGGGACTGCCTCTTCAACGCAATCTGGGAGCCAGAGCCGCGAGCGGCGAATGGCTGGTCTTTGTGGATGCAGACAGCGTGCTTCTGCCCTACTTCATTGAACGGCTGGAACACTTCATCGAAGAACACAAACCAACTTTGTTCACCTCATGGTTTCGGCCTGATAGCGAGGATTCGGGTGATGCGTTCTTCACACTGATCTCAGACTTATTCGTGGAAGGCAGTATTATTTTCAATCGCCCCATTGCGCCCGGTCCGCTGACTGTGGTCAAGCGCGAGGTTTTTGAATTGGTCGGCGGTTACAACGAATCGCTGACCTTCGGCGAAGATTACGACTTCACCCAGCGCATCAATGCACAGGGCATTCCGCTCCACATTCTGCGCGAAACACTATTTGTGCTTTCACTTCGCCGCGTCCGAAAGCAGGGAAAACTGCGCTTTGCTCTGCTGTATGCAAAAGCCGCGCTCAAGGTGCTGTTGACCAAAAGAAATCTGAACAGTGTACCGACTTATGTGATGGGCGGGCATCTCTACGATTCGAGCACGGATGTGTTTACCGATCAACAGCCCGTGAATGAACAACAATAACCAATGAGCGAAAAGCAGACTTTAATCAGGAGGATTCCATGAGAAAGGTATTGTCCAACCGATTCGTAGAAGCGCTCGCCAAAACCATCCTGTTCTTCGGGAGTGTTCATTTGATGATCCTGGGCCTCGCCGCCATCCTGCGCGGGGACCTCTCTGCATTGAATGCCTTCAACATCCTCAGCCTGGACCTGTTCCTGCCGGGCCTGGCGCAGGGCATCGAGAATTTTATTCTGTCGTATTGCGTTGTTGCGGGGGTTTATATTCTGGCTTACCGCTTCATGACAAAACGAGTGGATGATTAAGAGTCCTGACTCAGAATAGATAAAACTGCTCCTGCCACTTCATCCGCGGCAACGACCGGCGCGGCATGATTGGCATGGATGAAATAGTCGTGCGGTCCGCGCTTACTCGGCGTGACCGGGATAATATCCTCATCACCCCAAATGATCGAGAACGGAACGGGCACAGTGAAGGTCCGTGCCTCGCCGCGGATCAGCATCTTCAACGTCTCTTTCAACACGCGCACGGGCAGAGCGTCGATCTGCATGTACCATTCATCCGCGTGAGGATCGGGCTTGAGATTGAAGCCAAACAAGGAAATGAAAAACTTCAGGCGCGGACCGCGCAAAAGCCAGGTGCCGATAGCGGGAAGAAAACCATCCATCCAAAATCCGAAGCGCAGACCCATGACCTTGAAAATATCCAAAGCCATGGGACACAGGAAAACGGCGCGTTGCACGTGCCTTGAATATCTTTGTACATAAGCCTCGGCAATGCGCGAGCCGGTGGAGTATCCGAGCACATCCCACGAATCGAAGCCCAGTACACGGCGCAATTCTTCAAGCCCATCTACAGAGGCGCATAAATAGTCCTGACCATGCAACGTCATTGGCGATTGACCGATCCCCGGCAATTCGGGCATGATCAACTTAAAATGCGGGCGCAGGAGCGGAAGAAGATTCTGCCAGATGTTGAACGAAATCCCAAAGCCGTGAACCAACAATAACGGCCTTCCATTTCCCTCAATTCGATAATTCAGCATAAATTCAATTCTTTTCCATCGTCTATTGTCTATCGTCCATCGTCTATTCTCAACCACCATACACCCGTGCATTCCGGCAGAATGGTCATTTGCTCGCGAAGAATCTTTTCTCTCATGTCATCGCCGAAGAAAAAGCCCGCGATCTTGCTCGCCGCCTGAGGCGATTCAAATTTGTAATCCGTGCGAATCCACTTGTTTTTGAAACCAACTGCATCCAGCCAGTTATAGAAATTTTCAAGATGCCCCAATCGCACCGGCGACTCATTCCCTGTGCCGAGCGATTCGAACAGGATGATCCATCCGCCGGGACGCAGGACGCGGCGCGCTTCGGCCAGCCACGCGTCCGCTTCTTCCCGCCACCGAAGCGGATTCCATACCGCGACATAACTCACGCTCCAGCCGGAGACGACCAGGTCCGCGGCGCGCGGCGCCAGCGGAAGAAAACGATGATCGGAAGCCGCGGCCAGCCAGTTGTCCCGCGTGAAGCGGCGCAGTTTATCGCGCGCAATCGTCAGCATATGCAACGAAAGATCGAGGGCAAGAATAGTCCGCACATGAGGCGCGAGCAGACAAGCGAGTCGCCCCGTCCCCGCGCCGAGATCGAGCACATCCAGGTTTTCCAAATTGGTAATCGCTTGAATCGCTTTCAGAATATTTCCCTGATAATCTTCCCGCGAAACAAGCGCCTCATATTCAACAGCATGATATTGATAAATCTCTTCCTGAGTCGGCATTTGCGTTATACTCCTGCGCAATTCTATCATTGGACGAATCACATGCCGCTCTCCCCCTCTGCACAAAAAGTCCAGGATATTCTGCAATCACTTGGTTTTAACTGCAACGTGATCGAGTTCGCTGAAAGCACGCGCACCGCACAGGAAGCCGCAGACCGCGCCGGTTGCACGCTGGGACAAATTACAAAGTCCCTCATCTTCAAGGGCAAGACGAGCAATAAACCGATTCTGGTTTTGACCAGCGGCGCGAATCGCGTGGACGAAAAACGTATCAGCGAGTACGCGGGCGAAGCCATCGGCCGCGCCGACGCGGATTTCGTGCGCGCCGTTACCGGCTTCGCGATTGGCGGCGTGCCTCCGCTCGGTCACGCACAGAAAATGGAAACGTATCTTGATGAAGATTTGCTTCAATACAAAACGATCTGGGCCGCGGCGGGAACGCCCAATGCCATCTTTGAATTGACGCCGGATGATTTACAAAAGATGACGGGCGGCAAAGCGGTGAGGGTAAAGGCTTAAACAGAATTCACAAAATACGCAAAGCCTTCCTGCGAGATCACTTATCCGAGCAGGTTGCGCATTTCAGGTCCCAGGCCGGCCAGACCGCGCGCTGTTGGACCTGTTCGTTCGTCAGCGGCTCATAGAATGTAAAAGGTTTGAACACCCAAAATCCAATCAGCGCCGCAATCAGAGAGACCGAAAGGATGCCTCGTTTGGCCGATGACGATAAACGAGTTGCCTCCGCGAGAACGACGCCAAACAGCATGACGCCTATGATTAAAGGCGGGAGATAGTGATAAAGATATAGAACACGCTGGACAAACATCGGCGGGATCATGTATGCCCAATACAGAAGTGTAAAAATATACGGCCACTTGCGTCTCTCCGCCGGGAGGAATCGAAAGAGTAAATCGGATAATGTCAGCCCCGTGCCAGCCAAAACGCCCAACAAAGAAATCAACCATGTAGCCGGGTTGCCGATCAGATAAATGTAGCGATATGTTTTTCCGTCCGGTGTCTCCCAGCGATAATCCATGGCGCGGCCTCCCAGCGGCCACCAAAACCAGGGACTGCCGATCTCGCCCGGCTTGGTCAAATCCAGTTTCGGAACGCCTTCGTGATAGTGCGCCATAAAAACAAGAGCATCTCGCAATTCAATATAGAACGTCACAACAGGATTCGGATGCGACTTCCCCTCCAGAATATCGAGATGGTCCGCGGGGATTTCGTACGTATTGTTCGGGTCTAATTTGGGGACCAGAGAAAAATGCAGTTGCCAGACCGCGACCGTGACAAAAAGAAACGTCACGCCAAAGATTGCGCTGAACAGGAAAACCTGTCGCTTTTGGCCCGCTAGAACCAACTTCAACATGTAAAGCGGAACAAGCACGAGTATGAACCATGTCGAAAACTTGACCAGGAGCGCACACGCTGAGACGAAGCCCCACAGAGTCCATTGTATCCAGGCCGAGCGCGTTGGAGGAGCGTCCTGCAAGTACAAATAGACAAAAGCAAGAATGGACAACAGGCTGAAGCCGATTAAAATACTATCAGACAACGCGAAATGAGCCTGCGTTAACAGCGCATTGTCGAAGGCTACGAATAAACTGATAATGAAGGAATACAATTCAACGGTCAGAACTTTCAAGAGAATGAAAAAAACAATGACCGGGATCAGCGTGCCAAAGATGGCGGGAATCAGGCGATAGCCGGTCATATCCTGATCCTGCGGCCAGGATTCGTGAATCTTCTCCACCAGCGCGAATTGACTCGGTCGCTCATCAGGATGAACTAAAATCTGGCCGAGCGCAATCGCCAAGCGTCCCAACGGAGGATGCGACTCTTGAAAGAAAATTCCCTGCATGTATCGCTGTGCGCGGGGAATCATATAGGTCTCGTCGAAGACAATTGCTCGAGGATAGCCCAACCGAGGGAAAAGCAGGAGAGCCGTGATTCCCCACAGAATGACTGCAAGCAAAATGCGTCTAAGATTTGGATGTTCATTCCACAGAACTTTCAGTTTATCCAGCCTAAGATGATTCATCTCTGTTCCTCAGCCAGTATGATTGCAAGACTATAGCATACAGACATTGTCGCGTCAAACGTTATAATCGGGTCTCTGAATTGCAAAATTTCTCCATGGCATGAAAAGGTCCACGCCCCCCATGAAACGAACCCTGCCTGCGCTTCTTGCCTTGACCTTTAGCCTGCTGGCCTGCGCCCGAACCGGCGCAACGCCCGCACCTTCCGCTGATTCCATCCGCACATTGACCTTTGGTGGCATCGAACGCAGTTACATCGTTCACATTCCATCAGTGTATGACGGCAGCCACGCGGTGCCGCTCGTGCTGGATTTTCACGGCGGCGGAGGCAACGCAGAGACTCAAATTCGCACAAGCAACTTTGAATCTCTGGCGGACGAAAAAGGATTCATCGTCGTTTATCCAAATGGAAATGGCCGCCTCGGCGACAGACTACTGACGTGGAACGGCGGCACTTGCTGCGGCTACGCGGTCGCGAATCAAATTGACGATGTCGGATTTGTACGCGCCCTGATCGCGGATTTACAAACCATTGTCAAGGTTGACCCGAAACGAATCTATGCGACGGGTTTATCGAACGGCGGAATCTTTTCGTATCGGTTGGCTTGCGATGCATCCGATTTATTCGCGGCCATCGGTCCGGTTTCGGGAACGCTGAATTATGCGCGTTGCAATCCAAAAGAGCCGCTATCGGTCATTGATTTTCACGGCACCACGGATGAACACGTGCCTTATGACGGCGGCGTGGGAGATAAATCGCTGGCCGGAGTCCCGTTTGTGTCGGTGAAGGACTCGATTGACTTCTGGCTAAAATTCGATCAATGTCCGCTCACGCCAAAAACCGAATCGTTTGCTGATGTTCAACACGACGCCTATTCGAACTGCGCGAACGGAACCGCCGTCGAACTCTACACCATTGTCGGCGGCGGTCACGCCTGGCCCGGCGGGAACGGCCCGGCCTGGCCGGGAGGCGATCAACCCACGCAGACCATCTCCGCCACAAAAATAATGTGGGATTTCTTTGCCGCGCATCCAAAGCCATAATTTCTAAACACAAAGTACGCACATGTGCCTGCGGCACAGTGCAGGTACACGTTTTTCCTTCGTGCCCTTGGCGTACTTTGTGTTTAATTTTTTCTTCCGCCATTTCATAATTCTTATTTGCAATCGGACAACCTTTGTCGTAGAATCGACACATCCAGCCAAAGGAGAGAGATATGACTAAAACCGCATCTAAATCTGCGCCCGTCGCCGATTCCCGGCCCATGACCGAGGAAGCCGACTTCCTGCAGATCAAATCCATTGACCACGTCCACTTTTATGTTGGTAACGCCAAACACGCCATGTATTACTGGTGGAAAGCGTTTGGCTTCAAACCGGTCGCCTACTCAGGCCTGGAGACAGGCAACCGCGAATTTGCCTCGTACGTTTTAGAGTCCGGGCAGGCGCGGTTTGTCATCTCAGCGCCATACAGCCCCACCAGCGAAATCGCCGCGCATCACATGGTGCACGGTGACGGCGTCAAAGTCATCGCCATGGAAGTGGACGATGTTGAAAAAGCCTGGAAGGAAACCACTTCACGCGGCGGCAAATCTGCATGGACGCCGCGCGAAGAGAAGGATGACTTCGGCATCTTTCGCACATCTGCCATTCGCACCTACGGCGAGACGTTGCACGTGTTCGTAGATCGCGCCGACTACAAAGGCGTCTTCGCTCCGACCTACCGCCCCATCAAAGATAAAGAAGCTCAATCTACGGGCCTGGCCGCCGTGGATCACATCGTGGGCAACGTGCAACTCGGCAAGATGAACGAATGGGTCAACTTCTATCACAAAGTGATGGGCTTCCGCCAACTCATGCACTTCGACGACAAAGACATCTCCACTGAATACTCCGCGCTCATGTCGAAGGTGATGCAGAACGGCAACGGCCGCGTCAAGTTCCCGATCAATGAACCTGCCGAGGGCAAGAAGAAAAGTCAGATCGAAGAATATCTCGATTACTATCTCACACCCGGCGCACAACACATCGCGCTGATCACCGGAGACATCCTCAAGACCGTCGCGCAGTTGCGCGATAACGGCGTGGAATTTCTGCGCGTGCCAGATACGTATTATGAAATCCTGCCGGAGCGCGTCGGAAAAATTGACGAGGACATGAAGACCATTCATGAACTCGGCATCCTCGTGGACCGCGACGATGAAGGCTACCTGCTTCAAATCTTCACGCGACCCATCCAGGATCGCCCCACCATGTTCATCGAAGTCATCCAACGTCACGGTTCCCAAAGCTTCGGCAAAGGCAACTTCAAAGCCCTGTTCGAAGCGCTGGAACTGGAACAGGAAAAGCGCGGCAATCTGTAACGGTTCAAAGTTTCAGGTTGGCAGGTTGACAAGTTAACCTGCCAACTTTTTGACTTTCAACTTTCAAACCTTCCACCGATAAAATATGAAATTCGTGACCTTTTCCACGCCTCAGACTCCGCCTCAGCCGGGCCTCGTCAAAGAAAACCGAGTCCACCCTCTGCCTTACGCCGACATGCGCGCCGTCATCATAGCCGGCGCGGACGAAGCCGCGCGGCACGCGTCAAAAGCGTCTTTCCCTTTTGCAGAAGTCAGACTGCATTCGCCGCTCCGTCCCACCACGCTGCGCGACGGCTATGCCTTCGAGACCCACGTCAAGACCGCCAACGCCAATCGCGGACGCGAAGTTCCCGCCGAATGGTATAAGTTCCCGATCTTCTACTTCACCAATCCCAACAACATCTTCGGGCCGGAGGACGAAATCCCCTATCCTCCATACACAAAGGAAATGGATTATGAACTGGAAGTCGCGGCGGTCATCGGCAAACCCGGCATGGACATCAAAGCCGAAGATGCACCGAAGCATATTTTCGGTTACACCATCTTCAACGATTGGTCCGCCCGCGACATACAACGCGAAGAGATGAAGGTCGGCCTCGGCCCGGCAAAGGGGAAAGACTTCGCCTCCGCGTTTGGGCCGTACATCGTCACAGCGGAGGAATTGGCCGATAAATCGGCGGGCCGGCCCGGGGTCTATGAGTTGGAGATGCGGGCGCGAGTCAATGGCGTGGAGAGATCGCGTGGAAATTTCAAAGACATGTACTGGTCGTTTGGCGATATTATCGCCCGCGCATCCGAATGTGTGACGCTTCTTCCGGGCGATGTGATTGGATCGGGCACAGTCGGAACAGGCTGTCTGCTTGAATTGACCAAGGCACAAGGCCCATGGCTGAATCACGGCGACGTGGTCGAGTTAGAAATCGAACGACTGGGAGTTTTGAAAAACACGGTTGGAGGGGACAAAAAATGAAAAGACTTTGGGCGGGGATGCTGGCGCTGATTTTCGCAACGCTGGCTTGCGAGTCGGGCACAGCAACCCAGCAAGCAGATAACGTCTCGACCATCGTCGCCTCGACGATGCAGGCTCTAACTCCGGTCGCGCCGACACAATCGAGCGGAATCCGCATTGCATTCCAAAATATCAGTTTTGTGATTCCGGAAGGACTGGCCGACGGCGCATCAGGTAAACAAGTCGCGGCGGTGGATGAAACGAGCGGCGCGCCATGGGAGGTTGCGCCCGCTCACCTCGAGTTCACATTGAATGGATACAACAATTCAGTCGCGAAATTTTCGCTGGCTGAGATCAGGGTGTACCCGAAACAGGATTACGCCAATGTTTACGCGGGCGCGGACTTCAGCGTCTCGCGGCTGGAGAATATTCTGGCAAATCCATCCGCGCCGATCACACTGGACATCATGCCGCGCGTGCCTTATTTCAACGCGGATCAGGTCATTGACGCGCAAACCAAGATCATTCCCTTTGCCAGCGGCGCGGGCCTGCGCACAGTTACGCAATACGCGCAGGGCATCGGTCCGATCTCGAACGAAGGATTGTTCTATCACTTCGAGGGCTTCACCAACGACGGGACATTCTACATCATAGCAGTTCTGCCCATCGGCGCGCCGTTTCTGGCTGCGAGCAGTGATCCATCGGCAAGCATCCCATCGGATGGGGTTCCCTTCCCGGATCTGAACGCCCCTCAGCCGGAGACTTACAACAACTATCTGGCCGCGATTACCGATAAACTCAATGCCGCCGCACCGGGATCGTTTACTCCTTCGCTTACTCTGCTCGACTCACTGATACAATCACTGCAAGTCGCGCCGTAAACAGATGGACCCTCGGGAGGGCCGCCGTGAAAAGAGATGATGCGCAAGGCATGACGTTATATTCATGGGACGTGTTCAAAATCCTCTTGGATTATGAAGTTAACCGTTCACAGCGGTATCCGAATCCGCTCTCATTACTGGACATGACCATTGAACCTCAACCCAACACGCCCGAAATTGCCAGGGCGGCAGAGTCCCAGATCGCCGTTCTGCTCAATTCGCGTCTGCGGTCGGCAGATATCCCGGCGCATTTCAAAGAAGATTACTTCGTGCTTCTGCCAACTACCGATGAAACAGGCGGATGCGCGGTATGCGAGCGTATGGTATCCATTTTCAAAGGTCCATTTACTACCGAAGGCGGAGAGTCGTACACTCTCGCGTTACGCATCGGTCTGACGACCAGTCTCGGCGGTTCCAACCTCTCGGCGGAGGTATTGATTCAACAAGCAAGTTCTGCATTGAAAAGTGCGCGTTCGCAAAGTTCAAAATTATACGTTTCGTATTCTGATTTATAGTGAAGACAAGGAGCGATGATGGGCTTTTTCATTAAAACCGTCCCCAATCAAGAGGCGACTGGTAAACTGCGTGAATTTTACGATCAAGACATCAAAGAGGATGGGCAGGTTTCAAACACGACCCGCAGTTTCAGCCTGCTTCCCGAAACCTGGGAAGGCTGGAAGGCGCTGATCAAATCCGTCCGGAAAAACATGCGCCTGCGCGACTATGAACTGACCACACTAGCCGCGGCGATGGAAATGGGATGCACATTCTGAATGCTCGCGCACGGAGCGGTGCTCCGTAAAAATTTCTTCGCAGCCGAACAACTGGAAGCCATTGCAAAAGATTTCCGTCACGCCGGTCTCGCAGAAAAGGAAGTGGTCATGATGGAGTACGCGCAGAAAGTCGTGCGCGACGCGCCTTCCACCACGCAGGACGACTTCGACAAACTGCGAAAAGCCGGTTGGACTGATCAGGATATTCTCAGCATCACGTTGGCCGCGGCGGCGCGCTCGTTTGTCAGCAAGGTGTTCGATGCGCTCGGCGCAGACCCGGATGCCTTTTATAAAGAATTAGATGAGGAAACACATCACGCTCTGATCGGCAAGCGTCCATTTATTGTTTAGAAAAGGAGTGTAGAATGCCTTTCTATCATAAGCTCGGTAAAATCCCACACAAACGTCACACGCAGTTCAAAAAGAACGATGGCAGACTTTATCGCGAAGAATTGATGGGCCTGGAGGGTTTCTCCTCCATCCAATCCATCCTCTATCATCATTTCCTCCCCCCGCGCGTGACGAAGACCGAAGACATGGGGTCGCTCAAACCCGAATATGTAGACTTCGGCCCCATCCGCCACCGCGCCTTCAAAACGGCTCAGGCCCCGCTCGGAGCGGACCCTGTTTCTGCAAAGATTCCTCTCCTCGGCAACAACGACGTGATCCTCGGAGTCTGCCGCGCCACCAAGAGCATGGATTACTTTTATCGCAACGCGCAAGCCTATGAGACCTGGTGGGTCCATGAAGGCAGCGGCGTGCTGAAGACTCAGTTCGGCAACCTGCCATTCCGCAAAGGCGACTATATCGTGATTCCCTTTGGAACCACGTGGCAGATGAAACTGGACAGCAAGGAAGCGCGCTTTTTTACAATTGAGAATCCGTCTCAGATCGAACCACCCAAACGCTACCGCAACGACTACGGTCAAATGCTCGAACACGCGCCGTATTCGGAACGCGATATCCGTGTGCCCGAAGAGTTGGAAACGCACACGGAGCGCGGCAACTTCGAGGTCCGCATAAAGGTGCGTGATCGCCTCTCGTGTCACGAACTGGATCATCATCCGTTCGATGTCGTCGGCTGGGATGGTTATCTGTATCCGTGGATCTTCAATATCGAAGACTTCGAACCAATCACCGGACGAGTCCATCAGCCGCCGCCCGCGCATCAAACCTTTCAGGGCCACAACTTCGTCGTGTGTTCCTTCGTGCCGCGCCTCTTCGACTATCACCCCGAAGCCATTCCCGCGCCGTACAATCACTCCAACGTGAATTCGGATGAAGTGATTTATTATGCCGAAGGTAATTTCATGTCGCGCAAAGGCATTGACCAGTACGACATCAGTATGCACCCATACGGCCTGCCCCACGGTCCGCAACCCGGCATGACCGAGGCCTCCATTGGCAAAAAAGAAACGACCGAACTGGCCGTGATGGTGGATACATTTTATCCGTTGCATCTCACCAAACAGGCAGTTCAAATGGAAAAGTCGGAATACATGGCTTCGTGGCTGGAAGGCGACGGAGAATAATCGCGCTGACTTGCGAAAAAAATATCGAACCGCGGATTCAAAAAATGAAATTGAATAAAGCTGCGCTGACCCTTTCAAGCGCGTTGATCATCCTTGCCTCAGCCTGCAGCACGGGTGCAACAACGCCAACACCATTGACAATTAACGACGCAGCCGCCACGCTCGTTGCATTGACCTTTGAGTCTGTCACCCAAACCGCGAGCGCCAGCACGCCCACACCGCTTCCGTCACCGCTCCCCTCGCCGACCGCTCAGCCAATGTTGTACATCAACGTCAATGCCAAATGTCGAAGCGGAGTAACCAGCAACTTCAAAGTGATTGCTACCTTCACGCCCGGCATGAGCGTGGAATTAATCGGCAGAGATACGCCTGCCAGCGCGTGGCTGGTCAGGGTTCCCAACAGCGCGGACATGTGCTGGGTCTCTGCGCAGGATGGCTCTCCGGCGGGAAATTTTCAATCCCTGCCGGAAGTCACGCCGCAGCCCGTTGCGGGAAAACTCCCAACGATTCCCGGCCCGATCAGCTGGCCGTATTACTGCACTTATCTGCGTGACGTTCACTACAAACTGACGATTCAAATTTCATGGATGAATATCGGTCACGATGCGAACGGCTTCCGCGTCTATCGCAATGATGTTCAAATCGCAGATGTGCCCGCTGACATTACGACGATCAAAGACGAGACCGAAATCATCGTTGGCACACAATTAAGGTACAGCGTGGAGGCTTACAATGACGCCGGCGCCTCTCCGCGACAGACCATTACAACGAATCAACTTTGTACGAAATAGCGAAGGATGAGATGAGGAGAGTCATGAAACCCGTCCAAAAGATTATTCCCGCTTTTTGCATTCTGATCCTTGCCGCGCTGGCCTGCAACATCGGCATCCCCGAACAATCATCGAACGACCCGCGCGACGCGGCCGCGACCATTGTGGCGAAGACTTTGCAAGCTCAGGGTCTTCCAACGGCCTCTGGGGCAACAGCCACATCGGGCGTTCCTTTTGCATCCCCCGCGCCCCCCACCGCCGCGGCCACTGTTACCGTCACCGTCACGCCCACCGCGGTGAAAGCCACCCTGACCATTGATCAAAACAGCAACTGCCGCGAAGGTCCAAGTCAGAACTTCAAGGTAGTTACGGCCTTCGTGCCTGGAACCAAACTGGATATCCTCGGTAAAGACTCGGCCAACAATTTCTGGCTGGTGAAGATTCCGAACACCGAGGAGACTTGCTGGGTCTGGGGTCAATACGCCACGCCCAGCGGAGATTACGAGGCAGTGAAAGAGGTCACGCCCGAGGCTCCCGCTCAAACGGTCCCGGCCCGACCCGGAAGCCTGTTTTACAATTACTCCTGTTCGTTCGGAAGTCTCAATACCACGCTGACATGGAAAGACAGCGCCGATAACGAAAACGGATATCGCGTCTATCGAGACGGCACGCTGATCGCAGACTTGCCTGCCAATTCAACCTCATACACTGATACAGCGTCATACTCTGGCGGCTCGGTCACATACGCCGTTGAGGCATACAACGATGTGGGCACATCGCAACAACGCACGATCACCTTTACCTGTCAGTAACGACTCCCCAAAGGCCTCGCGCTCCAAAGCGGGGCCTTTGGGTTTTGAATAGTCCTTTTCTGGGATTTGATTTCTCCGGCTTCTGTGCGAAAATAGTCAGACCAATCGGTCCATTGGCCGGTTCTGTAGATGGAGAATGCGATGAAATCCTTCCCAAAGGTTCTGATTTTATTTCTACTCCTGATCCTTTTCGCCTGGGGATGTAACCTGCCGATCCCATCCAAAGGATTATCGCCTGCCGATCAGGCCGCGACGGTGGTGGCGCTCACGCTTCAGGCCGGACCTGCGACTCCCTCCTTTCCACCCGGCTCACCCATTCTGACGGTGACCGATGACACCAACTGCCGTTCCGGCCCCGGAACGAATTACCCGATCATCGTCGTGATTCCCGCGGGCACATCGGTTCAAATCGTATCTCAATATTCAGACGGAAAGTATTGGATTGTGAACGCGCCGAATGGCAACGCTCAGTGTTGGGTGCTCGGCGAACTGGGAAAAGTTTCGGGAGGCAATCCATCTTTATTGCCCGCCAGCACACCTGTTGTTGATAAGAACGCCACGATCCCCGCCCGCCCGGTTTATTTTTTCTATCATTTCGAATGCCCCAATGGCATCTTGACCACGACCCTCACCTGGAGCGACTCGTCCAACAACGAGGCCGGCTTTCATCTCTATCGCAATGGCGCTCTTCTGGCAGAACTCCCAGCCAACACAACTACCTACACCGACAACACATTTATCGCCATTGGCGGAAGCATCAGTTACGGCATCGCGGCCTTCAACAGCGCGGGCGAATCCGCTCAACATGTAGAAGGTTTTGTTTGCAAATAATTTTTGCGATATAGTAGACACGAGGAGAAGATATGAGAACACAAAAGATCACTCTTGCTTTTCTTAGCGCCCTGGTGCTCATCGCGCTGGCCTGCAATATTTCCGTCAGCGCGCCGACACAGCCATCGGGGCAAGTGAATTTGAGCGAGGCGCTGACGCTGGCCGTGCAGACCATCAATGCGGCCACGCAACAGGCGCAGTCGGGCATCCCCACCAACACAGTCCCTCCGCCCGCGACCGCGCCAACCGTGACAGTCAGTTCGGACACCAACTGCCGCACTGGCCCAAGCGTCTATTATGACTTTGTGATGTTATTCCAACCCGGTTTTAGCGCAGAGGTGATCGGCAAGTATACATCCTCGAATTATTGGATTATCAAGTACCCGGGCGGAGGCGGAAATACCTGCTGGCTGTGGGGGCAATACGCCACTGTCGTCGGCGACACCAGCGGATTACCGGAGATGGTTCCGCCGCCGCTTCCGCCCACCCCAACGCCTGAACCAACCGCGCCGAATCCGCCCAAGGGCGTGAACTACAGTTGCAATAGCGTCAACAACTCGCACAAAGTCGGCAACTTCTGGATCATTAGTTACCACTGGACGGTGAAGATCACCTGGAAAGATAACTCAAACAACGAAGAAGGTTTCTCCGTTTACAAGAATGGCTCATTGCTTGCAAATGTCGGCCCCAACACCACTTCTTACAAAGACGAGTTCGATGTTGGGCTGATTATCAGCGGCACAACATGGACCTACGGAGTTGCGTCCTACAACAGTTATGGCAGTTCGGTAATCAAAGAAGTAAGTTTTTCGACCTGCCCTTAACATAAGCGTAAAAGATGACGGCCACTTCAAAGGTGACCGTCATCTTTTTTATTCACCGAACCGCTTCAGTATTTTGGTACATGATGGGGATTGCCTGCACAGACACAATGGAACAAAATAATACATGAAATGAAAGGAGTTCGACGTGAAAGACTTCATTGGTAAAAAATTCACTTTAGCAGTTATCGCTCTCGTGCTTGCCGCATTAGCCTGCAATCTCCCATCACAGAAACCGAACACAGACGCGGTGCTCACGGCCATCGCAGGGACCGAACAAGCAACTGCGGCAACGTCTACGCCCACCACTTCATCCACAGTGTTCGTAACGGTCAGCACAGCAACCAATTGCCGCACCGGCCCAGGTACAAATTATGATCTCGTCCTAGTCTTTCAACCGGGCCAGACCGCAGAAGTCGTGGGCAAATATACGCCATCGAATTACTGGATCATAAAAACGCCCACTGGCGGAACGTGCTGGCTATGGGGCGCTTACGCCGCAGTACAGGGTGACACAAGCACATTGGCTGAAATGGTGCCGCCCGCTCCACCGCCGACTACGGTCGCGCAGAATCCCACCAAAGTGCCGAAGAACAAGTCCTCTCCAACGGCAACAAGCGCCGCTGTGGTCAACCCAAATCCCATCTTAGTCAACCCGGGCCTGTACAGCGTTCTGGCTCCGTCCCAACCCTCAAATCTGACAATCCAAACGGATTGCACGCCTCCGGGCCGCGACGTCGAGTTGACATGGAGCAATGTTAGCGGGGCAGATGGCTATTACGTTTACGAGAATGGAAATCAAATATCCCAACAACAAAACACCCGGCTTAATCATTTAAATCCAAGCCTGCCAAGCGGTAATATTACCTATGGAGTCGCGGCCTATAACTCTTACGGCACTTCAGCACAAACCAAAGTGACCTCATACTGTCCATGACAAAATTGGCAGTCACTTTTGTGTGACTGCCAATTTTTTATTCTCCAAACTGCTCTTTGGCTTTCTTCGCCTGCTTGCCGCGCTCCTCGGTATCGAGGATGCGCTTGCGGATGCGATAATTCTCCGGCGTAACTTCGAGCAGTTCGTCGTCAGCCAGGTATTCGACCGCTTCGTCGAGAGACATTTGTCGGGGCGGCGTGAGGCGGATTTCCATATCGCCGCGCGAGGAACGCACATTGGTCAGGTGCTTCTTCTTGCAAACATTGATGGACAGGTCGCCAGGGCGCGAATTCTCGCCCACCACCATGCCCTCGTACACATCCACGCCGGGGCCGTAAAACAACACGCCGCGTTGTTCTGCATTCTCAAGCGCATACGCAGTGGTGACTCCCGCTTCCATCGAGACAATCGAACCGGTGCCGCGCGTGGACATCGCTCCGGCCATTTCATCGTAGCCGTGGAAGATGGTGTGCATGACGCCCGCGCCGCGCGTGGACGTGAGGAATTGATAGCGGAAACCAAGCAGGCCGCGCGTCGGCGCGATATACACCATGCGCGTCGTGCCTTGACCTGTGTCGTGCATCTCCATCATTTTGCCGCGCCGCGCCCCGAGCATTTCCACCACCGCGCCGACGGTTTCATTGCTGGTTTCGATATGGACTTCTTCGTACGGTTCAAGCAGGGAACCGTCTTCGGCCTTGTGGAAAATCACTTCGGGACGCGAGACTTGAAACTCATATCCCTCACGACGCATGGTTTCAATCAAGATTCCCAAATGCAACTCGCCGCGCCCGCTGACCAAAAAGTTTTCTGCCGAGTCCGTGTCTTCCACGCGCAAAGCGACGTTCGTGCGGAGTTCATCGTAGAGACGCTCGCGCAGTTTGCGCGAGGTGCTCCACTTCCCCTCCCGGCCCGCGAATGGTGACGTGTTGACTCCAAACGTCATGCGGACGGTCGGCTCTTCGACTTTGATGGTGGGCAAAGCAATGGGATTGGCTGGGTCAGCGAGGGTCTCACCAATAGCGATACCTTCGAGACCGGCGAGAGAAATGATATCGCCCGCTTTGGATTCTTCCACTTCGATTTTATTCAAGCCTTGAAATGTGTAAAGATAACGCGCCCATTCGGGGAGGATCTTGCCATCCGCGGTGAGGCGCGCCACTTTTTGCCCGGCTTTGATCGTGCCGGCGAAGACGCGTCCGACCGCGGTCACGCCGCGATAATCGTCGTAGCCGAGAGTCGTGACGAGCACTTGCAGAGGCGCGTCGGGGTCAACTTTCGGCGCGGGGATGTGTCGGAGGATGGCATCGAACAAAGGCTGGAGGTCCGGCCCGAGGTCCGGGGAAAGACCGGCGCGGCCCGCCGTGGCTTGAGCATAGATCACAGGAAAGTCCGCTTGTTCTTCGCTCGCGCCGAGTTCGATGAACAAGTCAAATGTTTCGTTCAAAACGCGCGAAGGTTCGGCATCTTTGCGATCCACTTTGTTGATGACGACCACAGCCTTGTGTCCCATTTCGAGCGCCTTCTTGAGCACGAAGCGCGTTTGAGGCATGGGGCCTTCGGCGGCATCCACGAGGAGCAGAACGCCATCCACCATGTTCATGACGCGCTCGACCTCGCCGCCAAAATCGGCATGGCCGGGCGTATCCACGATGTTGATCTTGACCGGTTGTTTGGTTTGCGGATCAACGATGCTGATGGCGGTGTTCTTGGCAAGGATGGTGATGCCGCGTTCGCGTTCGAGGTCGTTGGAATCCATGACACGCTCCGCGACTTGTTGATTCTCGCGGAAGGTGTGTGCCTGGCGAAGCAAAAAATCCACAAGCGTGGTCTTACCGTGATCCACGTGTGCAATGATGGCGATGTTACGGAGGTCGGTTCGTTCGGTTAGCATAGTGAGTCGTTAGTAGTTAGTAGTTAGTAGTTAGTAGTTAGTAGTT
>JAJPIZ010000005.1 GCA_021324435.1 Anaerolineae bacterium | reverse complement strand
GGAGCGAAGCGACGAAGAATCTCAAATTTTGAACGAAAAAAACGAGATTCTTCGCTCCCGTTGGTCGCTCAGAATGACATGAGACGAATTTGCATACAGACCCTAGAAGTAGTTTCATAACCTATTCAGAGTGATGATCAGGCAGGCCAAGTGGAAAAAAGCCAGATAGATTGTCAACGAACGATCCCAGCGTACGACCAAGCGGCGATAGTTCCCGAACCAGGAAAACGTGCGCTCGATCTTCCAGCGTTTACGGTAGCGGCGCAATGGTCGACCGTCTTGGCGAGGCCTTTTGCGGTTGCTCTTATGAGGAGCAATGAATTCAATCCCTCGTCGTTTCAGGCGAAGTCGCAGAGGATCACTGTCGTAGGCCTTGTCGGCAATCACCCGCTGGGGCTTTTGGCGCGGACGGCCACGCCCGGCACGCGGCACCGAAATCATCGCCAAGGTCGGTTCGAGCAAATTCACTTCCGCCGGGGACGCCGAGTCCAAGTGGACTCCCAGAGGAACACCTTGGCCGTCGACCACCACCATCCACTTTGTGCCTTTCCCCCGCTTGGTTTTCCCAACTCCCGGCCCCCTTTTTTGGCGGGTGCGAAACTGCCATCGGCGAAAGCTTCGCTCCAGTCCAACTGTCCGCGTTCGTCCAGGGTGGAAAGAAAGGCACGCCAGATGCCCAGCCATACGTCTTCTTCCTCCCCCTTCTGCAACCGTCGCCAGCAGGTGGAAGGACTCGGATACTGGTCGGGTAGGTCCTGCCAGCGTGCTCCGGTTCGCAGGATCCACAAAATGCCTTCGAAGACAGCTCGATTGGGTGCCCAAGGTCGGCCGCCTTTCTTGGATTTGGGCAGGACAGGTAACAGAGGTTCGATCAATTTCCATTGTTTGTCTGTCAGAAGTGGCTTGCGGGGTCGGGTCATGATTGCACCTCCATCCCGGTTAAGCCATAAATCTTCGAATTACGCAACCCCTTTCATGGGGTTATGAAACAGCTTCTAATTTATTACACGTGCTTGATAATTGCGTCACCGAACTCCGAGCATTTGACTTCGGTAGCTGGAAAAAGGTACGGATTCCCCTAATTGAAAGTGTGCAAAACCCCTCTTCTAATGTAGAAGATTAAATATTTTGCCTTTATGCCGTGTGAAAAGGAGGTGTGCTGGAAGGAATAATTCAGGAATAATCAATTGTTCAGAAATCAAAAGGAGATGTTTGCAATGACTTCACGAAGGATACACATCTTGCTCGCGCTCATTCTAGCTTTCACATTGCTAGCTATACCACTAGTATCTGCGCATGCGTCTTGCTACAATACATCCTGTCGCGGACAGGATCCCATTGACATGGGATGCAGTGGTGACGCTCAGACGATCGCATCTGCTTCATCCCCTGCCGGAGAGGTGACTACATACTTGAGAAAATCAACAGCCTGCAATGCCATATGGTCAAAGGCCGTAAAGGGCTCTTCCTATCCCGGCAACTGGATGGAAACCGAGATTCTAGAATGCGCAAATAATACTTGCGTCTACACAAAAACGACGCCTCCTCCGAACCCCCCAACCTATTATTACTATTGGCCTTGGTATGGAACTCAACAGACCCCAAATCCTCAGCAGGCCACACAGGGTTACTTCTATGGAGACATGGCCGCTGGAAGTGTGCATTCTTGCGCAAGAGGCTGGGTGTATACTTCTAATGTACCTAACTTCATCACGGACTCAAGGGTCTATAAAAGTTGGGCTTGCAACCAGTAGCAAGAGGCAAATCTAAAGAGAGATACCCATGAAAAGTAAAATCCTACTCATCGTGTTTGCCGCTTTGGGCCTAGTCGCTCTTGCGGTTGTTACAGCTTGGCGTCCATTCTCAAATTCAGCCTCCAACAACAACTTTGCATCCCAAAATTCTTCGTCGGCAGACGCCAATTCCGCAAAAGAGAAAAACAGTGTTTCTACAGGTTCTGTGGTCAATAATAACTCCGCCAACGTTACAAAGGCAAGCGTTAATGGGATTACTGCTGAAATTACGAGTAAGATTGAAATTTATCACGGTTCGCCTTCTGTGACGTTATGCACTGATGCACCATCAGTAGCCGACTGGCTACCTCACATGTCAGCAACATATAATGGCCAGCAAGTTAATATCACAGGTTGGGGGCTGGTTGATCCTGATAGTGCTGTACAGTCAAAGCACAGATGTTATATTGTTATATTTGAGGATGCAGTGATTGATCCAAGTCATCCTTCCGGCAAACTACTTTTCTCTTTAGATTACTTTGAAATGTCGCTCCCTGAGATATTGCCTGTTGACATCATCGCAAAAGCAAGGGATAAGCTTAAGACTTCAGGAATTGATTTTGAAGTTCAGAGCGTCCCTCATACACAAGGCATAGTTATTACCAAGAAACCGGGTTCTGTGGCGAATGACCAGGCTCTGCAAGCAGCTGAAGATGCAATTGCCGCTTCAACCGACAAAGTATATGGCCCTTGGACGTTCGTTCTAAATTTTAATGTAAGTCAACCTTGATGCATTTCTTCGTAGACAGACAATAGCTTTGAAACAAAAGGGGCGGGCTTCGTGCCCGTCCCTTTTGCGTTTTGCTATTTGCCTTTTGCTTTACATGTGCCTGATGATCGCGTCGCCGAACTCCGAGCATTTCACTTCGGTGGCGTTGTCCATCAGGCGGGCGAAGTCATACGTCACAGTGCGGGCATTGATGGCGCCTTCCATGCCTTTGACGATGAGATCGGCGACCTCGGTCCAGCCCAAGTAGCGGAACATCATCTCGCCGGAGAGAATCACTGAGCCGGGATTGACCTTATCGAGGTCGGCATATTTCGGCGCAGTACCGTGAGTCGCCTCGAAGATGGCGTGACCGGTCTCATAATTGATGTTCGCGCCCGGGGCAATGCCGATCCCGCCCACCTGCGCGGCCAATGCGTCAGACAAATAATCGCCATTGAGATTCAAGGTGGCGATCACATCGTAATCGCGCGGACGGATGAGCGTGAATTGCAAACTGACGTCGGCAATTGAATCCTTGATGAGCAGTTTCGATTTCCACTTTCCATCGCCGTGCGTTGACCACAGTTTCAACGCGTCTTGCACTTCCTTCTTGATGTCGTTCTGCTGATCGGGCGACATCATATCGAAGCCGGGGTCAATCATCTTGGCGTTCTCTTCGACAGATAGATTTGAATTCTTTTCCTTATTACCCAAAATCCAACTCTCGCGCTCAGTGACGATCTCGTTGCGGAACTCGCGCTTGGCAAGGGCATAACCCCAATCCTTGAACGCGCCTTCGGTGAACTTCATGATGTTGCCCTTGTGGACGAAGTTTACACTCTTGCGTTTGTTATTCAACGCCCATTGAATCGCGGCGCGCACGAGTCTCTCTGTGCCTTCGACAGAAACAGGCTTGATGCCGATCCCCGCCGTATCGGGGAAGCGCATCTTGGCATATTCCTTCGGGAAGGCCTCTTTGAACAATTGCTTGAACTTCTTGTTGTCATCCGTCCCGTACTGGAATTCAATGCCCGTGTAAATATCCTCGGTGTTCTCGCGGAAGATGACCATATCCACATATTCCGGGTGTTTAACGGGAGAAGGCACACCGTTGTAATATCTCACTGGGCGCTGGCAGACATATAGGTCCAGGGTTTTGCGAAGCGCAACGTTCAATGAACGGATGCCGCCGCCGATCGGAGTCGTGAGCGGGCCCTTGATCCCCACTAAAAATTCCTTGAAGGCCTCGGTGGTTTCATCCGGAAGCCAGCTTTGAAATTGCTTGAATGACTTCTCGCCCGCATAGACTTCCATCCAATGAATTTTGCGTTTGCCGCCGTATGCCTTTTGCACCGCCGCATCGAACACGCGCACCGAGGCGCGCCAAATGTCGCGGCCCGTGCCATCGCCTTCGACGAACGGGATGATCGGATTGTCGGGAACCTGTAACTTTCCAGCCTTGATCGAAATCTTCGCCCCGCCTGCGGGGATTTTTATGTTTGTGTATGCCATCAGATGCTCCTTCAAAAGATGCGGCGGATTATAACGGCGGAATTTTCAATCTCCAAGTGACGATTGTCCTTATTCCAAATGATGCCATCTGCCTCTTGACAGAATCCCTCGCCCGCATAGAATCAGGCAGAAATGAGAAACCGCTTCTTCCCGGACCTACAACCTGCACCCGCCAAATTAACCTTTTCCTTTCCTTTTTCGAGAGCCGCTGAAAGCGGCTCTCTTTTTTTGCCCGCTTCTCTCCGGACCTGATACTTGACACCTGACACATGATACGTCTTCCTGGATTGATTGACCCCCACGTCCACGTGCGCGAACCCGGCCAGACTCACAAAGAAGATTGGGATTCCGCGACCCAAGCCGCGCTGGCGGGTGGATTCACGACCATCCTGGCCATGCCAAATACAAAACCACCGATATTCGATAACTCGACATTCGAACTTGCGCTGAACGCGGCGAAAGAAAAAGCGCATTGCGATTACGGACAATATCTTGGCGCGGGACCCCATAACGCCGACTTGGTCTCATCCCTCGCGCCAAAAGCCGCGGGCCTGAAGATGTATCTTGACTCGACCTTCGGCGAGTTGCGTCTCGATGACATGACTTTGTGGATGCCGCATTTTGAAAAGTATCCAAACGATTTTCCCATCGTTCTACATTCCGAATCCCGAACCATGGCGGCTGGAATTTTATTCGCCGCGCTCTATGACCGCCCCGTTCACATCGCGCATGTTTCATTGAAAGAAGAAATCCTGCTCATCAAAGCCGCAAAAGAAGAGGGCATCAAGGTGACGTGCGAGGTGTGCCCGCATCATATGTTTTTGACTCAGCCTCAACCCCCACCCGTCCTTCGGACACCCTCCCCCAAATCCAAAGGATTTGGGGGAGGGCTGGGAGGGGGCCACTCTGAAGTCCGCCCGCGCCTCGCCACACAAAAGGACGTTGATGCGTTGTGGGAAAATCTCGACGTGATTGACTGCTTTGCCACCGATCACGCTCCTCACACGCTCGAAGAAAAAGATTCTGAGAATCCTCCGCCCGGCTTCCCCGGCCTGGAAACCGCGTTACCGTTATGGCTTACGGCGGTTGACGATAGACGGTTGACAGTGGACGATATTATTTCTAAGATGTATTTGAATCCCAAAAAGATTTTCAATCTTCCCGACCAACCCGAAACATGGATCGAAGTGGATGAGAATGCTGAATATGAAATCAAAGCCGCGAATCAATTCACACGTTGCGGCTGGACTCCCTTCGAGGGCTGGAAGGTGAAGGGCCGCGTGACCCGCGTCGTTTTGCGCGGGCGCGAAGCCTTCAAAGACGGCAAAGTGCTGGCAGAAAAAGGTTTTGGAAGAGATGTGAGAGAATAGAAATGTTTATCGAAACAGAATCCACCTCCGTCGTCGCGCGAGTCCGAGTAGAGAAAGAATGAAGCGAAAGAGAAATTAGATGTTCGAGAATAGATAATCGTCTGGATCATGTCTCGATTTTCCACATCGTACTTGAAGAGTAATATCGAGTATCGAATAACAACTAACGAACTACCAAACTATTAGACCAGGAGACTAACGTATGCCCACCCCTTCTTCCTCTCAACACCTGCCGTTCGGCGAAAACAAAGGCGCTGATTGGTACGGCAAAGACATCATTTCGGTCAAGCAGTTCAAACGCGATGACCTCGAATACATCTTCGGCGTGGCGCACGAAATGCGCGGCATGGTCGAACGCATTGGCACGTTCGATTTGCTCAAAGGAAAAATTCTGGCCAATCTTTTTTATGAACCATCCACGCGTACTTCATCGTCGTTCACCGCTGCGATGGAACGGCTTGGCGGTTCGGTCATCCCGATCAACGAAGTGAAGTATTCCTCGGTGACCAAGGGCGAGAGCCTGCCTGATACCGTCCGCACGCTGGAAAGTTACGCGGATGTGATCGTCCTTCGTCATCCCGAAACGGGCTCGGCGGCGATTGCGGCCAAGGCGGCGCGCAAACCCGTCATCAACGCGGGCGATGGCACGGGCGAACATCCCACGCAGGCTTTGCTCGACACCTTCACCATCATGGAAGAAATCGGTCGGCTTGATACCCTGAACGTCACGATGCTCGGCGATTTGAAATATGGCCGCACGGTCCATTCATTGGCGCGCCTGCTTTCGCAATTCAACAACATCAAACTGAATTATGTTTCGCCCGATATTTTGCGAATGCCAAAAGAAGTGATGGATGAAGTTGCGGAGAAGAAAGTTCCGCAGGCTGAGTTCTCGTCTCTCGAAAAAGTTTTGCCCAACACCGATGTGTTATATGTGACCCGCGTCCAAAAGGAACGCTTCGAAGACCCTGCCGATTACGAAAAGGTCAAGGGCGCGTACGTGATTGATCCCGCCATCATGAAGGCCGCGAAAAAAGAGATGATCGTCATGCACCCGCTTCCGCGCGTCGGTGAGATCAGCGTGGACTTCGACGACGATCCCCGCGCCGCGTACTTCCGCCAGATGGAGTATGGGCTTTATGTTAGGATGGCTTTGCTGGCGATGGTATTAGGCAAAGCCTAAAATTAACCGCAAAGCACGCAAAGAGCGCGAAGATTTTTAGGCTTTTCTTAGCGGGCTTAACACTCTTCGCGGTAAAAAGGATTTTCATGGAAAGTTTTTTCTCATTTCTCGAACGACGCGTGGACGACTCGTCATCCTTGCTTTGCGTTGGACTCGACCCACACGTTTCCGATCTCAAAGAACCCACCGCCGCGTCCGCCCTCGACTTCTGCCTGCATCTCGTTAAACAGACCGCGCCCTACGCCGGGGCATTCAAACCCAACGCCGCGTTCTTCGAGGTTTTCGGCGCGGACGGCTGGACTGCCCTCAAGCAAGTCATTGACACGATCCACGAAGAATCGAAGCGACTCGGCTCGAAGATTCCCGTCATCTTGGATGCCAAACGCGGCGACATTGCGTCCACGGCAGAAGCGTATGCCAAGTCCGCATTCGAGACTCTCGGCGCGGATTGCATTACGTTGAGTCCGTATCTTGGAAAAGATTCCATCGAGCCATTTATCAAGGATCAAGAAAAAGGTGTCTTCCTTTTATGCAAGACATCCAATCCGGGAAGCGGTGATTTGCAAGATTTGATCGTGGACGGCGGATCGTTGATCGTTGACCGCGATGCGCCGTCCACCGTCCATCGTCCATCGTCCATGTTTTTATATGAACACGTTGCCCGCCTCGCCCAAACATGGAACACGAAAAATAACATCGGCCTTGTCGCCGGCGCAACGCATATCGACGCGCTGAAACGCGTCCGCGCCGCCGCGCCGGATTTGTGGTTCCTCGCCCCCGGCGTTGGGACTCAAGGCGGCGATTTGGAATCCGCGTTGAAGGCCGGCTTGCGCAAAGATGGCAAAGGGATGCTGATTAACGTCTCGCGCGGAATCTCGCGTGCTGAGGATCCCGCCAAAGCCGCGGCGGAATTGCGCGACCGGATTGTGAATATCAAAAGAGATTTAAACCGTGAAGCGCGCTAAGAGCGCAAAGAAATAACAGAGAATCTTTGCGGACTTCGCGCTCTTGGCGGTTCGAAAAAGGAATCCTTCATGGTAGAACTTAATCCTTCGCAAGCATCCCTCGCTGACGATCTTCTATCGGCTGGCTGTATCAAATTCGGTGAGTTCACCCTCAAGTCGGGACTCAAGTCTCCCATCTACATTGACCTGCGGGGGATCATCACCTATCCCAAACTGCTCGCGCAGATCGCACAAGCCTACTTACCTCTACTCTCTGCTCTCCAGTTCTCTCGCATTGCTGGACTGCCGTACGCGGCGATTCCGATCGCGACCGCGATTTCCTTGCAGGGCAATTACCCGATGATCTATCCGCGCAAGGAAGTCAAAACCTACGGCACGAAAGCCGAGATTGAAGGCGAGTATCACGCAGGCGAGACGGTCGTGGTCATTGATGATCTCGCCACCACCGGCGGAAGCAAGTTCGAGGCCATTGAAAAACTGACCAGCGCGGGCTTGGTGGTGAAAGATGTGGTCGTGTTGATTGACCGTCAATCCGGTGCGAAGGAGTCGCTGGCACAGGCGGGCTATTCGCTGCGCGCGGTGTTGACAATTACACAGACGTTGGATTATTGGGAAAAGACGGGTAAAGTGGAAAAGGATAAAATAAAAGAGACGAGAAAATTTCTCTCCCAGCCTTTAATTTAGAGGTGTAATATGCCACAAAAACATACCTTCACAGCTAGCATCCAAAATGCGGGCGGAGGCGGCGCATTCGTGGAAATCCCCTTCGATGTGGAAGCCGCGTTCGGCTCGAAGAAGCCAAAAATCAAGGCGATGATCGAAGGAGTCCCATATCGCGGCACGCTGGTACGGATGGGTGGACTGAATCACATGTTGATCATCCTGAAGGGCATCCGCGAGCAGATCGGCAAAACCTTCGGCGACGAGGTCAAAGTGACCATCGAACCGGATACTGAGCCACGTGTAGTTGAAATCCCAAAGGATTTGGCCAATGAATTCAAGAAGGATAAAAAGGCCAAGGCCATCTTTGATAAACTCTCCTACACCCATCAAAAGGAGTATGTGCGCTGGATCGAGGAAGCCAAGAAAGCAGAGACGCGTGCCGAACGAATCAAGAAAACGATTGAGATGTTGAAGAAGGGAAAATAGAAAATGTCATTGCGAGCCGCGTTTTTTTGCGGCGTGGCAATCTCCGATCAACGCGAGATTGCTTCGCCGCTGCGCTCCTCGCAACGACATGCAGTGAGGAGCCTTTATGAATATCAAAGATTACATCAATCAGGTCTACGATTACAATTACTGGGCCAACAAACGTTACTTCGCAGTGGCCGAAGGCCTGACCGAGGAACAACTCCACAAAATGCAGGGACACAGTTGGGGCGATGTCCACGCCATGTTCGTGCACATGATGAGCAGTGAATGGGTGTGGCTGGAGCGCTGGAATGGGAGATCGCCAAAAGGCCATTTCAAGAAAGAAGATTTTCCAACGCTAGTCTCGGTCAAAGAGCAGGCGGGACACATTGAAACCGAGATGAGGGAGTTCATTGAGAAGCAAACAGAAGAAAGCCTGCAGGCGGTCGTCACGTACAACAACTTCAGCGGCGAGACCTTTCGCGTGCCGCTCTGGCAGATGCTGATGCACGTCGCCAATCACGAGACGCATCATCGCGGCGAATTGGCGGCGATGTACGCGTTGATGAACGTCCCGCACCCCGAAGAGGAAGTCATCCAGTATTTTTTGAATCTCAGCGGGCAGAAGAAATTTTAGTTGCATTGCTGGTCGAGTAGGCGGCGGGGTCTCGATATAGACTTCGTCCACTCGACCACCGCCGCCGTATCGAGACCCAATGTATCAATTCCTTCGCCCCCTCCTTTTCAAACTCGACCCCGAACGCGCTCACGCGCTCACACTTCACGCATTACGTCTTGCGGGAAACTTCCCGCTTTCCAATTGGCTCTTAACGCAAATTTATAAGGCCCCATCCAGGCCGGTCACCGTGTTTGGATTGACCTTCAAAAATCCCATCGGCATCGCGGCGGGCTACGACAAAGACGGTCTTGCCATCCGCGGGCTGGCCGCGCTGGGCTTCGGTCACGTGGAAATTGGCACGGTCACTCCATTGCCGCAGGCGGGCAACCCGAAGCCGCGCGTCTTTCGGCTCATCGAAGATGAAGCCGTGATCAATCGCATGGGCTTTCCCAGCCGCGGCTCGGAATTCGCGCAGAGGCAACTCAACCCCAATTTGCGCGAGGGCATTATTGAGCGCGTCTATGGGATGCGTTTGCGCCGCGTGCCCCTCGTCCATCGTCCATGGTCTACGATTCTGGGAGTCAACATAGGCAAAAATAAAAACACGTCCAACGAGCAGGCCGTCTTCGATTATCTTGAATTATTGCAGAACTTTGCGCCCTACGCGGATTATCTGACGATCAACGTCAGTTCGCCGAACACAGTGGGGCTGCGCGATCTGCAGGGACGCGCCGCGCTCGAAGCCTTGCTGACTCAACTTCACGAACAGCGCAAACTCGAAGAAGAAAAACTAAAGCGACGCATTCCGCTTCTGGTCAAGCTCGCGCCGGACCTCACCGAATCAGAATTGGATGACGCCCTCGACGCGATCCTGCGCACGCAGATGGATGGCGTGATCGTTACGAACACAACTCTGGCGCGCGAGGGGTTGAGATCAAACCATCAGATTGAGAATGGCGGATTAAGCGGCCGCCCGCTCAAGGTCAGGAGCGAAGCGGTTCTTCGTCAAGCTGTTGCAAAAATAAATGGGCAAATCCCGGTCGTCAGCGTTGGCGGAATCATGAATCCCGAAGATGCCAAACGCAGACTCGACATGGGCGCGGCGCTGATCCAAATTTACACCGGTCTCATTTATCATGGGCCGGGACTGGTTCGCGCAATCGTAAGGTCGCTCTGATTGCTTTTATGGTATAGTTTTGCGCATGGAAAAGATTACCATTATCGAAGGCCCGCCGCCGCTGTTTGAGCAAGTGAACGATGGCTGGGCGATGGGGCTGAACGAAAGCCCGCATGTGCTCGTGCCGGCGCTCACGCGCCTGCGAACGTTCAATGGAAATGCGCTGGTGGAACGCTGTCATCGCGCATGGAACAGCAAAGAACCAATTCACTTGCATTATCGCAACGACATGGGCCTCGAACAGACCGCGCCGATTTTAGCGGCCCGCAATGTGGAAACGCCCGAAGGCCATGTGTTGTTGTTGTGGGTGTATCTCGACAAGGAACATGTCGAATACGAATTCGACGATGGCGATGATGACGCCGAGTCTGATAACGACAATCTATAAATTTGGAGAACAAGGGATAAGGGATAGAGACTAATATTCTCTATCCCTTATTCTTTTTCCCTTGACTTATGTCCACGCTTCTTTCCGCCACTTCGACGCCGCTCAGTGCAAGCCTGAAAGCGGGGGTGCAGACCCTCAGCCTTAATCGCCCCGAGCGCGCCAACGCCTTCAACGCGGAGTTGATTGCTGAACTTCAGGAGGCTTTCACGCAAGCCGTGAACGATTCGCAAACGCGCGTCATCGTGCTCACCGGCTCGGGCCGCGCCTTCAGCGCAGGCCAGGACATCGAAGAGATGCGCGCCGGCGGCGATTCGCTTTCATATCGCGAGCACCTGCAAAAATCATATAACCCGTTGATTTTGCAGATCAGGCAAATCGAGAAGCCGGTCATCGCCGCGCTGAACGGTTCATGTGCGGGCGCGGCGCTTGGAATCGCGCTGGCTTGTGATTTGCGTTTTGCAACAACGGAAACAAAATTGGTCGTTGGCTTTGGCGGAATTGCCCTCGTTCCCGATTCGGCTGTATCTCTGCTTTTGCCCGCCCTAATCGGCCTTGGCCGCGCTCAATATTATTACCTGACCAATGAGTCCATTTCCGCCGAACAGGCATTAGAATGGGGACTGGTCAACGGACTCTTCACCGCGGCCGATTTCGAGAAGGAGATAGCGGCGTTTGCAACCAAACTCGCGGCTGGCCCGGTCGGCGCGTTTGGGTTGGCAAAGCAGACGTTCAATAAAGCCGTTCTGCCGAATCTTGAAGAAGTGTTGAGCGCAGAAGCGGATTTCCAGGAAATCGCGAGTAAACGCGCCGAACACAAAGAAGGCGTCGCGGCGTTCTTGGAGAAACGAAGACCGAAATACACAAACGATATTCGATAATCGTTATTCGACGACCGATTATCGAACACCGCATATCGAACAACGAGTATTGTTCATGGAATTTGAACCCGTCATTGGTCTTGAAGTTCACGCAGAAATGCAGACGCGCTCGAAGATGTTCTGCGCCTGCGAAGTTGTCGATTCGACTCTCGCCGCGCCGAACAGCGCGGTGTGCCCCGTCTGCGCGGGGATGCCCGGCACTCTTCCAGTTGTGAATCAAACCGCGGTCGAGTATGCCATCCGCGTGGCGCTGGCGCTGGAGTGCACAGTCCAACACACCAGCATTTTTGCGCGCAAAAATTATTTTTATCCCGATCTTCCCAAGGGCTATCAAATTTCGCAGTACGAGAGTCCGCTTGCAGTAAATGGCAAACTCGTCATTCGCACCTCGAGCGGCGAAGAGACGATTCGCGTGCGACGCGTGCACCTCGAAGAAGACACGGGCAAATTGACTCACGTCGAACGTGATGGAAAATCCTACTCGCTGGTGGATTTGAATCGCGCGGGTGTAGCTCTGCTTGAAATCGTCTCCGAACCGGACCTGCATTCGGCGGAGGCCGCAAAAGCCTACGGCGAAGCGTTGAGAGATATTCTGCGCTATCTTGGCGTCAACAGCGGCGATATGGAAAAAGGCGTGATCCGCTTTGAAGCGAATGTGTCTGTGAGGAGAAAAGGTGACAAAGAACTAGGCACACGCACCGAAGTGAAGAATCTCAACTCGTTCCGCGCGCTGGAACGCGCCATCGAGTACGAGATCAAGCGTCAGAGCAAGATTCTCGAGGCGGGTGGAACCGTCGAGCAGGAGACTCTCGGCTGGAGCGAGGCGCGCGGTGAGACGTACTCTCAGCGAAGCAAGGAAGACGCGCATGATTACCGATACTTCCCTGAGCCTGACCTGCCTCCGCTTGTCGTCGAGTCAGATTGGGTGAAGAGCATACAAAGCAAATTGCCTGAGTTGCCTCACGCAAAATATCACCGCTTCATCAAAGAATATGGTCTGACAGAATACGACGCATGGCGTCTGGTCGAAGAACAGAAAGTCGCAAACTATTTTGAATCTGCGGTTCACGGTCTACCGTCTGCAATCCCGCCGAAGGCAGTTGCAAATTGGATGCTTGGTGATTTATTTTCATTGATGAATCAGGCCAACGTAACGGTCAGCCAGTTGAAGGTCCAGCCCGAGGCGCTGGCGGAATTGGTGCAGATTGTATCCGAAGGCCAGATCAACCAGTCGAGCGCCAAGGAAGTTTTGGCAGAGATGTTCACATCCGGCAAGGGCGCGGCGGAAATTGTCGAAGCGCGCGGCCTCCAACAGGTCTCGGATGAGTCGTTTATCTCTGATCTGGTCAATCAAGCTTTGGTTGAAAATCCGAACGAGGTGGCGAGTTACAAGGCTGGCAAGACCGGGGTCGCGAATTTCCTGTTCGGGCAGGTGATGAAGAAGGCGGCGGGCAGGGCTAATCCGGCGGTTGTGCGCGCAGAACTTGAGAAACAACTGTCCAAGTGACAGGGTATGACCTATTTGTGATAACTTTCATATTGACGGAGGGGAAAAAGTCGGGTAAGGTTAAGCTGTAAGACAATTGGGACTTTATTCATATGAATTGTAAGTGCGACATAGGCTGTTCGTAAGCGGGCTTCCCTCGTCCGGGGTGCCCGCTTATATTTTTCTCAAAACTTATTCAGGAGAAAATCATGGCAGAACAAATCAATCCTTTTGAAATGGCGCAGAAACAGTTCGACGCGGTCGCCAAACAATTGAAACTGGATCCCGGCGTGGCTGAAGTTCTGCGCTGGCCGATGCGCGAATATGCCTTTCGCATTCCCGTGCGAATGGATGATGGATCATTGAAAGTGTTTCAGGGATTCCGCGTCCAGCACAACGACGCGCGCGGACCCAACAAGGGCGGCATCCGCTTCGCATCAGACGAGACCCTGGATACCGTCCGAGCTCTCGCCACATGGATGACATGGAAATGCGCGGTGGCCGACATCCCGCTGGGCGGCGGCAAAGGCGGCATCATCGTGGACCCGTCCACGCTTTCCACTCGCGAAAAAGAAGAGTTGTGCCGAGGCTGGGTGCGCGCCATGTGGCGCAACATCGGTCCGCGCAATGATGTGCCCGCGCCGGACGTGGGCACCACTCCACAGATGATGGGCTGGATGATGGACGAATATTCGCGCCTCGTTGGCCAATACACTCCGGGCGTGGTGACCGGCAAACCTCTCGGCGGCGGCGGATCGTTGGGTCGCACCGAAGCGACCGGTTACGGTGTGATTTACACTGTGCGCGAGGCGATGAAGCATTTGAAGATGGACTCGAAGAAGTCTGTGGCGGCCATTCAAGGGTTTGGAAACGTAGCGCAGTACGCCGCAATTGGTTTCGTTGAAATACTGGGCGGCAAAGTGGCATGTGTCTCCTGCTATGATCGCCATGAGAAGAAGGCCTTTACCTACAGCCGCAAGGATGGGATTGACCCGCGCTTCCTGCTCTCCATCGTGGATGAGTATGGGACAATTGACAAGAAGAAAGCGCAGGACGCCGGTTACATCATTGAAGATGGCGACGCCTGGATCACCAAGGAAGCCGACGTACTGATCCCTGCGGCCAAAGAGGGGACGGTCAACGCTGATACGACCAAGAAGATGTCGAGCCGCGTCAAGCTGGTAGCCGAAGGCGCGAACGGTCCTTCCACGCCCGAAGCGGATGAATTCTTCAAGAAGAATAACATCTTTGTTATCCCCGACTTCCTGTGCAACGCAGGAGGCGTGACCACGTCCTACTTTGAATCCGTGCAGAACGATATGAACTTCTACTGGACCAAGGACGAGGTGCTGGAAAAGCTCGACACCAAGATGACTCAAGCCTTCAACGACGTGCTGGACATGGCAGTGAAGGAAAAAGTCTACATGCGCGACGCGGCCTACATGGTCGCGATCTCGCGTGTCGTCAAGGCCATGGAACTGCGCGGCTGGTTAAACGCAGGTTGGTAAAAGATAGGCTGGTTCAATAAAAGCAGGGACACAGCGACAATCTCAGGGCAAGCGCTGTGTCCCTGCAGTTTTAAATCTGCTTACAGTTATAACTCACAAAACCTGTCTATCCGTTTACCGATGATCGCCAGGCTGTCCTCCCAGAATTTGCGTTTGGTGATGTCAATGCCGAAGCGTTTGGCCAGTTTGGCGGCGGTCTCTTCGCCAGTAGAGGCCAGCAATTTTTTGTAATCTTCGACGAAGGCCGCACCACGTTGTTTGTAAATAGCGTAAAGACCCGTTGCAAACAATAGACCGAACGCGTAGGGGAAGTTGTAGAACGACAGGCTGGGCGAATAATAATGCGGCTTCCAGGTCCACATGAATTTTTGCAGATACTTCTCATCAAGGCCATCGCCATAGGTCGCTTTCTGGGCGCGTTCCATGATCTCGCAGAAATCATCCGCCGAAAGTTCGGCCTGTTCGCGACGCTCGAAGACTTCTTTTTCGAACAGATAGCGTGAATAAATATCCACCACGATCTGACCCGCGCCCTGAATCTGCGCCTCGAGCACAGCCAATTCCTCTTGTGGGTCTTTGGTGTTGGCCAGCACCGCCTCTGTGACGATGGTCTCGCACATCGTGGAGGCGGTCTCAGCCAGAGTCATCGGCGTGAGTTGTTGCAGTTCAGTCTTGTCTGCGGCGAAGGCACAATCATTGTGGAAGGCGTGACCGAGTTCATGCGCAATCGTGCTGACCTGATCGAACGAGCCATCGAAATTGCACAGCACGCGGCTTTCCTTGACTCCTGAAACGCCCATGCAAAACGCGCCGCCGCGTTTGCCATCGCGTTGTTCGGCGTCAATCCAATGATTGTCAAAGGCTCGCTTGGCAAACGCCCGCAGATCAGGCGAGAACCTGCCAAAGTTATCGAGAATAAAATCGCGCGCATCCTCGAACGAATAGACTTTATCTGTCTTGCCGAGTGGAGCGAAAATATCCCACCAGGCCAGTTTTTCCTTGCCAAGTTTCTTCGCTTTGGCTTTGAAATATCGGCGGAACATCGGGAACGAATCTTTCATCGCGCCCAGCATGGCATCGAGGGTCTTACGATCAATGCGCGCCGCATCCAGCGCGGAATGGACCGCGTCTTCGCGGCCGCGTCGTCGGTTCAACGTGGCCGCCTCGCCCTTGACCCCGTTCAGGCACGCCGCAAGCGTTTCCTTGACCGACTCCCAGGCTTTGTTCTCCGCGTCGTAGGCGCGGTGACGAACCGATTCGTCCGGGTGGGAGCGCAGGTTGATCAGCGCGGGCATGGGAAGTTTCTTCGTCTCGCCGTCCAGTTCAAAGTCCACGGAAAGTTGCGAGGTGACCGTCCCCTGTAATTTGCCGAAGGCATTGCCGCCGCTCAGGCTGAGTTCCGAAGCGAGTCCCTCCAATTCGTCGCTCATCTGATATTGACTTTGTTCGGCGGCCTCCTTGATCATGAAGGCGTGTGCTTGCGCGATCTTGTTGGCCGCGATGGCTTTATCGAGTTTTGGGCCAATCTTGCCAAGCCAGGCGCGGAAGCGGGTGAGGAGTTTGTCCATCGGCAGGCTGGCCTGCTCGAATTCCGAGAGGGAACGCATGGCGGCTTTGTCGCGCGAATCGGTGGTCACGTACGAATGAATGAACGGCACGATGGTGCCTGAAAGAGTCTGGATTTTGTTGATGCGGTTGACCGCATCGCCGATCAGTGCAGCCAGTTCCTTGACCGGAGTCTTGGCGCCAGCCTTGCTCAGTTTTTTGTCGAAGAAATTCTCAAGGCTTTTGACCTGCTTCTTGTAATCTTCAATAGCGGCCTTGAACTCTTTGGATTCAAGCGATGGATAGACATTGGTCATATCCCAGCGGGGAGGGGTGGACATGATGGGCTCCTTTGTGTGAGATGAGGCAAGTATACCAAATGAAAAAAATCAGAAAATTGATCCGCAGACTCGGCAGATTACGCAGAATAAAAGAAGAAGGTGGTGGTCTATTTGTAAGTGATGGCAACTGGCATCACCAAGCTTCGGAACGCGAATGGCGCAAAGCGGCGAATTTTACAAATAAACCAGAAGAAATTCGCGGCATTCGCTCATTCGAAACATTCGCGTTGAGTGTCGTTACTTACTTTGTGCCACTACCAAGAAGAAATCTGCCAAATCTGCATAATCTGCGGATTGATATTCCCGCTGAGGTGCCGCTTGAAAGCAAACCTCGAATCCTGTACAATTTGTACAAACAAGCCCCTCTTTGTATTGCGTGGGAGGCACACATGGACATGATCAAAGTTTCCGCCAACTCCCGCACCTCCGCTGTCGCTGGGGCGATTGCAGGAGTCATCCGCGAGCACAAGCACGCGGAAGTGCAGGCCATCGGGGCCGGGGCCGTGAACCAGGCTGTCAAGGCGCTGGTTCTCGCCACCGGCTATCTCAAGAATGATGGCATCAACGTGGTCTGCGTCCCGGAATTTGTGGACGTGGAAATTGAAGACAAAGTCCGGACAGCCATCAAACTGGTCGTTGAGCCGCGCTAGCCGCCTCGCCCCCGACCCGACACCGGCCACCGTTTCATACGCTTCTACTTCAGGGATGTTCACGCGCGTCGCGCCTTTCCAAATTGGGAAGATGCGGCGCGCCCTCTTTCTGCTACAATTAACCCGATGACTTCATCCAAAGTTTTTGTGCGCGGGTTTCTCATTCTTTTCCTGTTGGCTGGTCTGCTCGCAGGCGCGCTCTTACCCACATTTGCACCAGTGAAAGCATCAGCGCCTAGGGCAGGAAACGCAAGTCACATAGTTATTAGCGAATTTAGAACAAGGGGCCCAAATGGGGGAAACGACGAGTTTGTCGAGATCTATAATCCCATGAATACACCAGCAGATGTGAGCGGCTGGTTATTTCGAACATCAAGTTCAAGTGGCACAAAAAATACAAGATATATATTTCCACCTCTGACAACAATACCGCCAAATCAATATTATCTTCTTGTTAATTCTTCTGCCAGCGCAGGGCTACTGGCCTTGGCTAATGGAACTTATTCCACCGGTATTGCGGATGATGGCGGAATGGCAATTACTTTAGCAGATGGAACTACCATAATAGATCAAGTAGGCATGTCTGTTGCGCCTTCTTATATAGAAGGCACCACTCCACTCCCTCAGACCACAACGAATAAGGAACAGAGTTATGAACGTAAATTGACCTGGATGAATGGAAACTGCATCGATTCAGATAAGAACATAAGTGATTTTTCTTATAACGACGGTACAAGCAACCCTCAAAATTTATCTAGCTCTGCTGTTGCATGTGGAGCAATTCCCTCCCCACGAGTCATTATCAGCGAAGTCGCCTGGGCCGGCACTCTCGCTTCACCCGATGATGAATGGATCGAACTTTATAATCCCGGCGTGCTTGATGTTGACTTGACCGGCTGGCGTCTGGTAACCGATAGCGGCCATGTAGATGTGATATTGAATGGCACGATTGCGGCTGGCGGCTTCTTCCTGCTGGAACGCGCTCACGACAATACTGTCAATGATCTTCCTGCTGATCAAATATATTTTGGCGCCTTGTCAGACACAGGCGAAACACTGCGTCTCCGTATGCCTGATGGCACATCGGTTGACACGGCGAATGCAAGCGGTGGATCATGGCCTGCTGGCAGTGTATCTCCAAATGGCAGTATGGAACGCTATAGCGCTATCGCCCCGGATGACCCATCAGGCTGGGCAACTAACCTTGGTACTGTAACATGGAATGGTCGTGACGCGGCGAACAATCCAATCCACGGAACGCCAAAGCAAGCAAATTGGGCCTTCTTTGTTACGCCTACACTAACACCAACGATCACGCCCTCAGCAACGATTACACCCTCACCGACTCGTACGCCGACCGCATCGCCCACACTCACTCCCACACCCTCTGCCTCGCGCACTGTGCTTATCAATGAGGTAGCGTGGATGGGAACCATTGCGTCCAGTAGTGATGAATGGATTGAGCTTTACAATACCACCAATCAGGATATCAATCTGGCTGGCTGGCGTCTTGTGGCTTCCGATGGCAATCCGAGCATTAATTTGTCAGGCGTTATCGCGGCTGATGGCTTCCTAATACTGGAAACCAGTTCGAGTGTTTTCAGCAACTTACCTCCAACGATACCGACCTTTACATTTACCGGGACCCTAAATAATGCTGGTGAGATTTTGCGGTTGTACGATCCTGCAAATACAATAATAGACACTGCTAATTCTGACGGCGGGAGCTGGCCCGCCGGTCTAGCATCTCCCGGTTATCAGACAATGGAACGCCGCGCGAATGTTGCAGATAGCGCAACAGCTTGGGTAACCTATGCCGGGTCCGGATCAATAGTTAGAGATCGAGGCAATAACGTCATTCGGGGAACACCAGGCGATGCCAACTGGGCAACAACTGTTACCGTTACACCGTCTCCAAAACCGACCGCTACAAAAAAGCGAGTCACGCCCAGCCCCACTCCTTTCGCCCATGTTGTGATCAACGAATTCCTGCCTCGCCCCGGTTTCGATTGGAATAACGATGGCGAAGTAAATGTCTATGATGAGTTCATCGAGATCGAAAATCTTGGCCCCATCAATGTCAATTTGTCAGGCTGGAAATTAGACGACGAGCCGAACATCGGTTCCAGTCCATTCACATTGCCAAGCAAGACCCTCAAGCCGGGTGAACGCGCTATATTTTTCGGTTCTCAAACGCATATCCTGCTGGATGACAGCGGCGACGAAGTCCGCTTGATCAATTCCCGCGGGGTCGTCGTGGACGCGCGCGGATACACCGTGATCAAATATCCAGATCAATCCATTTGCCGTATCCCCGACGGAATGGGATATTGGCGATTCCCCTGCTTCCCAACGCCGGGCAACGAAAACTCATTGACCGGTTCTGTACCCTCTTCCCCCTCCGGCAAAGCGACTCCGCCTCCCTCCTGCCTGTTTGCGGACACAACCCCATTGGACTTTGTCAACGCTGAATGCCATTCCTTCGGCGCGGACATGTGGAGCCACAAATACTGGGACGATCAGGCCGGCCCGCAGAACGAAATCCTCGTGCCGGACGATCACAGCAAATGGCAGACGTTTGTGCAATAGATGTCATTGCGAGGCGGTGATTGAAGTGAGCGTATCGAAACCCCGCCGAAGCAATCTCCTCATTTACAAGAGGTTGTTTCTCTTGCGCTTCGACTTCAGGTCTCGATACGCTTCGCTACTCGACCCTCCGCTCAGCGTGAATTTATCTCCTCACCAAATAAATAATCGCTACGATCACGCCGATGGTCACAACCATCCAGCGCAACGTCGAGGGGCTGACGCGGCCCGCCAGCCGCCCCCCCAATACGCCGCCGATCAACGCGCCGACCGCCATCACCAGCGCGGCCAGCCACTCCACTTGTCCCGAAAACAAAAAGAAGATCGCCGCCGCCACGTTGACAGTGAAACCGACCAACTGCTTCAACGCGTTGAGGCGCGTCAGCGTGTCCTCAAGGGTCAATCCCATCACCGCCAGAACGATGACGCTGAGTCCAGCGCCGAAATATCCGCCATAGATCGCGGCCAGGCCAATCGGCAGGCTCGCCCATTTCTCATTGCCATCTTTGGATGAATTCTCGCCCATTCTCTTCGTGAGCCAGGTTCGCACCGGGTCTTGAATCGCCAGCAAACCCGAAGCCAGCAAAATGAGATACGGGACCAAATCCTTGAACAGCTTTTCGCCGGTGTTCAGCAGGAGAATCCCGCCGATGAGTCCACCGATCACTCCTGCGGGCAGGACGAACCACAAACGTTTCCCCTGCCCCTGCAAATCCTTGCGTTGCGCCAGCGTCCCGCCGATATAACCGGGACACAGCGCCACGGTGTTGGTCACATTCGCCGCCACCGCTGAAACGCCGACCGCGGTCAGCATCGGAAACGTGATGAGCGTCCCGCCGCCAGCTAGCGCGTTGACTGCGCCCGCCGCCACCGCGGCCAAACCGATCAATACAAAATCGAATCCGCTGAGCATGATATTGTTGATGTCCTTTTTGTATGTCAAATTTTCACGCAGGGCAAGTATAATTCAAGCAACCTATTCGAGAGGGTTTTATGAATCGATCCTTCCGGCGAGTCGTCAAACACAAGAGACCAAAATTACCCGTCAAAAATCCGAGACTGGCTCCCGTGATTGATATTTTTGAAAACGATGAGAGCGCCATCTATCTACTTGGTTCGCCGGGGTATCGAGTCGCGAGAGGTAGATCAGGGTTGGGATGGATTGAAACTCAAGCTGAGCTGGCTCGTTTCCAAGGAATAATGATCCGATGGCTATTTGTTGGAAAGTTCTATAGGACAAAAGACCCTTTGGTGTTGTTTAGTATGATATTTGTTGGAATATTCTTGGGCGGTATTCCTCTTGTTTTCGTCCTGATGGGCCTGTTTTTTACAGATCAAAAGCTGGCCTCTGTAGCCGTATTCATAGGCGCTATGCCCAATCTTGCTATAGGAATTTCGATTTTGGCTGGCGCTTCATTAAGTGTCCTGCACTGGAACGACAAAAGTACCGCTGGGGATTGACACTTGACTTCAAATTCTCGGACGCGTATAATCTCGGCCATTCAGAAGTAGTAAGCGTGTTGGTCAAGTAGCCCGAAGGGCGTATCGAGACCAGTGACTTGATAGAGAAGGAGATGAAAGGTGGAAGTCTCCGCAGGGAAACAGCGCTGAAGTCGTCTGAATGTCATTGACGAAGAAAGGCCCCCGGCCGAGTAGACCGTTCACGGGAATGCCCGTTACAGCATAGACCGATGATGGTCGGTCATTGAGTGCAGTCGTAAGACTGAATTGAGGTGGTACCGCGAAGCAGGCGCTTCGTCCTCATCAAGGACGAGGCGTTTTTGTTTTAAGAGCCGATACTCGATATTTGATCCTCGAATAACGAATATCGAATTACGAATATTTAGCGACGAAGGAGCGAACATGAAAGACGAACTACCCAAAGCCTACGATTTTAAATCCACCGAGCCGCGCATCTATGAGATGTGGGAGAAAGGTGGCTACTTCAAGCCGTGGAACGATCCTACCAAAAAAGGCTTCGACCCGAACGTCAAGCCGTTCGTGATTTCCATCCCGCCGCCCAACGTGACCGGCGAACTGCATCTCGGCCATGCCATGTTCGTCAGCATGGAAGATTTGATGATTCGCTATCATCGCATGAAAGGCGTTCCAACTCTCTGGGTGCCCGGCTCTGATCACGCGGGCATCGCCACACAACTCATGGTCGAGCGTCATTTGCTCAAGACCGAAGAAGTGACCCGCGAAGAACTTGGACGCGAGGAGTTCATCAAGCGCACCTGGGACTGGAAGAAAAAATACGGAAGCATCATCACGACTCAGATTCGGAGACTCGGTGCCTCCTGTGACTGGGATCGCGAACGCTTCACTCTGGACGATGGGCTGTCGCGTGCGGTGCGAGAGGCCTTTGTGCGCCTCTATGAAAAAGGACTCATCTACCGCGGCCCGCGTCTGATCAACTGGTCGCCAGGACTAAAGACGGCCGTTTCAGACCTCGAAGTGGAATACAACGAAGAAGAGGCCGCGCTGTATTATTTCAAGTACATGCTTAAGGATTCAGATGAATTCATCCCGGTGGCAACGATTCGACCCGAAACCATTTTGGGCGATACGGCTGTGGCCGTGCATCCTGACGATGAGCGTTACAAAAAATATATCGGCAAGACCGCCATCGTGCCAATGCTGGGACGTGAGATTCCAGTTATCGCTGATGATTACGTGTCGCGCGAGTTTGGCACGGGCGCGCTGAAGATCACCCCCGGTCACGACCCGAACGACTATGCCATCGCGCAGAGACACAATCTTCCGATCATATCGGTGCTGGACGAGGCGGCGCGAATCAATGAAAACGGCGGCCCGTACAAGGGTCAAGATAGATTCGAAGCGCGTAGAAATCTGTGGGCTGATATGAAGAAGTCCGGCCTGGTCATCAAAGAGGAAAAATATATGACCACCATCCCGCGCTCGCAACGCGGCGGTGAAATCGTCGAGCCGATGATCTCGACTCAGTGGTTCGTCAAGATCGAGCCGCTGGCAAAGGCCGCGCTCGAAGCCGTGAAAGACGGACGAATCAAAATTGTGCCCGAACGATTCGAGAAGGTCTATTACAACTGGCTCGAGAACATCAAGGATTGGTGCATCAGCCGGCAGTTGTGGTGGGGGCATCGCATCCCGGTCTGGTATTGCCCGGATGGCCACATGACCACGGGCCGCACCGACCCGACTGAATGCGCAACCTGTCATTCAAAAGATATAAAGCAGGATGAAGATGTTTTGGATACATGGTTTTCATCTGGCTTGTGGCCGTTCTCCACGCTGGGCTGGCCGGATGAAACGCCGGATTATAAATATTTTTATCCGACCTCATACATGGAGACCGGCTACGACATCCTGTTCTTCTGGGTGGCGCGCATGATCATGATGGGACTGGAGTTCACAGGCAAAGCGCCATTTCACACGGTGTATTTGCATGGCCTGATCCGCGACGAGCACGGACGCAAGATGTCGAAGACGTATGGCAACGTGATTGACCCGTTGATTGTCATGGACGATTTCGGCACCGACGCGTTGCGGTTCACATTGCTGGTGGGTTCAACGCCGGGCAATGACATGAATCTCTCGCTCAAGAAAGTGGAGGCCAATCGCAACTTTGCCAACAAGTTGTGGAACGCGGGAAGGTTTGTGATTAACGCTATTTCGACCCTCACCCCGCCTCCGGCGCCCCCCTCCCTTGAAGGGAGGGGGGATGGGGGTGAGGGAGATTGGACTCTCGCCGACCACTGGATCTGGGCGCGCATGGAGAGTCTGATCCGCGATGCCGAGCGTCTCTTCCAGAATTTTCAATATGGCGAAGCCGGACGGCAGATTTATGAGTTCTTCTGGTCCGATTTTGCGGATTGGTACGTGGAGATCGCAAAAGGTCAGTTAGCAAAGGATGAAACTCGAACGTCAACCGTTCTCAATCTGGCGCGCATCCTGGACCTGTCGTTGAAACTGCTTCACCCTTTCACGCCCTTTGTCACGGAGGAAATCTGGGGTCATCTGCGGAGCGCAATGTTGGAATCGCCGCTTTCGGATTTCGCTAGCGAGTGGGCCGAGGCTTTGATTGTTTCGTCATGGCCGGAGCCGCGCGATCCCGAAGGCTGGGAAGAATCAAAAGTAACAGACTTCACGCTGATTCAGGAAATTGTCCGCGCCATCCGCAACACGCGCGCGGAAAAGTCGGTCGCACCCTCGAAGCGAATCGCGGCGATACTCGCGGCAGGCGGCAAAGCCAATTTGCTAAAAGAACAAGCCGCAACGATGGCATCTCTCGCAGGGCTCGACCCTTCGCAATTTACTATTCTCCCTTCTCTGAAGGCAAAGCCTCAAGACAGCATTGCACTCGTGATTGGTCCCGTTGAAATCTTTCTGCCTCTGGCCGGCATGGTTGACTTGGCCGATGAAAAGTCGCGTCTTGAGAAAGAACTGGCCGAGGCGCAATCTCACATCGAGCGCCTGGAAAAACTTCTCGCCAGTGACTTTGCCAATAAGGCGCCCGCGCCGGTCGTTGCCAAGGAGCGCGAGAAACTCGCCGGATACAAGGAAACGGCGGAGAAGTTGAAAGCGCAGTTGAAAGGTTAGCGAAATCGGACAGGCTCAAGAGCCTGTCCGATTTTTATATGACAAAATCTTTAAAACGAGACGACATTCGTCATTTGACGGCCTTCGCCAGATGAATTAACGTAGATACGAAATTTCATTCGGGAGAATAACCATGTCCATGAAAATCAAAGAAGACTGCATCGCCTGTGGCGCGTGCGTGCCGGAGTGCCCGACCGAATCCATCAGCGAAGGCGATGGGATTCTTTACGTGATCAATCAGGAGACCTGCGTGGAATGCGTCGGCCATTATGATTCGCCGCACTGCGCTTCCGTTTGTCCGGTGGAGTGCATCGTCAAGGCTGAGTAAGAGCAATAAGCTTCAATTGAAACAACTTGTTCGTGAGTTGAACGGGGACGCGCCGCTATTTCCTTTTAGCGGATTGCTTTTGTCTTTTGGGCCGCTTGCCATTGGATGGAACATTGGCAGGTGGCATTCTTTTTATTATGTCGGAAGCGGCGGTGGTGATCCAGCCCGGCTCGCGAACGCGTTCTTCGTGCAGGCGACGTAGACGCGCCTCCATCACCGCCGAGCGCCCGAGGTAACCTACTAACTTACGCGGCTCGCGGCGATCCACGACCGGCAGGCGGCCAATGTTGTTGTGCAACATCTTCAACACCGCATGGTGCATCAATTCATCTGGATAGGTCACCACAGGATTGTCGTTGCCGGCATCAAGCACAGTCGTTTCATCTGCGGTGCCTTCGCCGACCACCTCCGCAATATCGCCCCATGTGATGATTCCAATCAAATAGCCTCTTTTGTCCACGATGGGAAAACCCTGACGGCGCGCAAACTGTTTATCGCCGCGGGCAATGCGGTCCGCCAGTTCACTGACTTTCATCGTGTTCGGAATCGCGACAGGCTGGCGATCCATGATCTCACCCACGTTTACTTGTTGGAGAATGTCCGCCTCATAGTCCAGGTGGATGCGGAGGCCGCGCCGCGCTAACTTCTCGGTCATGATCGAGTTGCGCATCAGCAGAAGCGCGGTCCCGTCCGCGATCACACAGACCAGCATCAGCGGCAGGATGGCGTTGTAGTCGCGAGTCAACTCGAAGGCAAAGATGATGAGCGTGAAGGTCGCCCGCGCCGCAGATCCGAAGACCGCGGCCATTCCGACCAGCGCACAGGCGGCGGGTGAAAGATTCGCACCGGGGATGATCTGATTGACGATCATCGCGAACGCGCCGCCGAGCGCGGCCCCCGCCATGAACATTGGGGCGAGCAATCCGCCCGAAGTCCCGGAGCCGAGCGAAATGACCAAAGCCAAACTTTTGAAAAACATAATCATCAGCAACGCAGACAACGCCAGGCGCGCGTTCAAAATATCCGAGATCGTGTCGTACCCAACGCCGAGGACACGCGGCACAAAGTAACCAATCACACCCAGCGCCAAGGCGCCGATGGCCGGAAGGAAGATTTCATTCACTGGCAGTCGTTCGAATATATCCTCGATCCAATACAGAGCGTTGCTGATCAGGACTGCGGCAAGTCCGCACAACAAACCCAGAACGATATAAAAGGGAAGCGCGCCGGGGATGCCAAAATCCACAACTTGAACCGTGAACATGGGACCCGTGCCCAGCAGTTGAAAATGAACAGCCGTTGCCAGTGTGCTGGCAACGACCAGCGGAATGAACGAGCGCGTTTTGAATTCAAACAGCAATAGTTCAATGGCCAAAATGACTGCCGCAATCGGCGTGCTGAATGTAGCGGCCATGCCTGCCGCCGCGCCGCAGGCCAGCAGGACTTTTCGTTCCGCGGCAGTGGTGTGAATTAGTTGGCCGATGATCGAACCGATCGCTCCGCCTGTTTGAATGATCGGCCCTTCAGCGCCGAACGGGCCGCCTGTGCCAATGGCAATCGCGGCGGAGAGCGGCTTGAGGATCGCCACGCGCGGCGCGATACGACTGCGATTGGTTAGCACGGCTTCCATCGCTTCAGGAATGCCGTGACCTTTGATCTTGGGCGTGCCGTATTTCGCCATCACGCCGATGATCAACCCGCCCAGCGCGGGAACGACGAGAACCCAAAGACCGAGCGGGTTGTCTTTCAGGCTAGGCAGGGTTAACGCAAATTTTTGATAGAAGACCAGGTTGGTGATGATCGCAATCAGCGTATACAGGCCGTACGCGACAAAGCCCGCGATCAATCCGATGGCAGCCGCCAGGAACGAGACCAGCAACATACGAAAATCGGCAGAAGCATTGATATTTGATGCGTGTTTGTAGTCCAAATTGTCTCTAAGCATGTTTTCACCTCGAAAAAACCTGGCGGATTATATATCGGAATACGATATAATTCAAGGCGCATCAACAAATTTCAAAAGACGGAGAGCAAATGGCTTTCATCTCACAATCCGATTATGAGGCTCTGGCTTCATTCCGGTATTCCCTGCGTCAGTTCCTCCGGTTCAGCGAGGAGGCCGCCCGTGCCCTCGGCCTAACTCCTCATCAGCATCAGGCCCTGCTGGCAATCAAAGGTTTTCCAAACCGCCAACAGTTAACCATCGGAGAATTAGCCGAACGATTGCAAATTCGCCATCATAGCGCGGTGGAATTGGTCAATCGTCTCGCGGAGGAGAGACTGGTCATTCGACAAAATTCCAAGGACGATCATAGAAAAGTCTATGTGGCGTTGACGGAGCGCGGCTTGAATGTGTTGGAAAAACTTTCAACAGCCCATAAACAGGAATTACGCCAGATCGGTCCTCAATTGAATCGCCTGCTTGATATTCTTTCCAGCGAGAAATAATTGAATTGACACGCTTCGTCGCGTTGACTATAATAATCACAACCAAATAACAACCTTCGGGGCAGGGTGCCACTTGCACCGCACGAAGTGCAGGTGAATTCCCGATCGGTGGTACAGCCCACGAGCGCGCAAGCGCATGACCCGGTGAAACTCCGGGGCCGACAGTAAAAGTCTGGATAGAAGAAGGTGATGACGACCCCGCGCGGGTCTGATTCGACATTGCCCCGAAAACGATCCTTGTTTTCGGGATTTTTCTTGCACGACATAATGCCGCATCGGACTCCGCCCATGGCTCGTCTCCACGCCCCGCGAGTTGATTCTAGCGAGGCGTTTTTGTTTGACCTCACCCCGGCCCCCTCCCAGCGGGAGAGGGAGAAAAGAACATGACCAAAAGACTTTCCTCCGCTCGTTACTGGCTTGGACTGGCGTCATTATTGGGCGGTCTCCTCCTCTGGTGGGTGGTCGCGCGGATCGCGAATCTCCCCGCGTTCATCCTGCCCTCGCCAACGGATGTTTGGTCGCGTTTCCTGAGCGCCGCGTTGGATGGAAGTCTGCTGTTCAATACAGGCGTGACTCTCGTTGAAATTCTGCTCGGATTATTTTCCGGCGCGGGATTGGCGACCTTGCTTGGTTATCTCATTGCCAAGTCGCGCATGTTGGAACGCGTGCTCTCGCCATATTTGGTTGCAAGCCAGGCGGTACCGCTGGTTGCGATTGCGCCACTTCTGGTTATTTGGTTTGGACCGGGCATGTTTTCAAAAGTGTTGATTTGCGCGTTGATCGTGTTCTTCCCGGTGCTGGTCAACACGGTCGTCGGTGTGCGTGCTGTGCCGCCTGCCCTGCATGATTTAATGCAATCTCTTCATGCAACGCGTGGACAAATCATTGCTAAACTCGAAGTGCCTGCCGCGTTGCCGGTCTTTCTTGGTGGATTACGCATCGGCGCGACTCTCTCAGTGATCGGCGCGGTGGTGGGTGAATTGGTCGGGTCGGATCAAGGATTGGGATTTCTCATCAACGTTGGGCGCGGACAATACGATACGGCGCTGGTCTTCGTGGCCATGTTTACATTAATCGTTCTAGCGCTTTGTTTGTACGGAGCGGTGGCCTGGGCTGAAAGAAAACTTCTGGCCTGGCAGGAAATCGTTCAACAATAAATTTTTAGAAGGAGTCGTTATGCTTCGCAGGGTAGTTTTGCTCATGCTCGTTTTGATGATCGGCCTTTCGGCCTGTAGCAGTTCCAAGTCGGGGAATGACGCGGGGCAGTTGATCCATATCAAATTGCCGCTGGGTTACATTCCCAATGTCCAATTCGCGCCGTTGTATGTCGCGGTCGAAAAAGGTTATTTCAAGGATGCGGGCATCGAGGTCGAGTTTGATTATTCGTTCGAGACCGACGCGGCCTCGCTCGTCGGCGCGAACAATTTGCAGTTCGCGGTTGTGTCGGGCGAACAGGTTTTGCTGGCGCGCGCCCAGGGACTGCCGATTGTATATGTGGCCGCGTGGTATCAGCAGTATCCCGTGGCGGTGGCGTCGAAGGCCGAGCAGGGAATCAAAACGCCGACCGATTTGAAAGGCAAAAAGATCGGCCTGCCGGGATTGTTCGGCGCGAATTACATCGGGCTGGACGCGTTGCTGTTTTCCGCGGGGCTGACTGAAAAAGATGTAACGCTGGATTCGATTGGATTCAATCAGGTCGCGGCGCTGGCCGCGGATCAGGAACAAGCCGTGTCGGTGTATACGACCAATGAGCCGGTGCAATTGAAGGCGCAAGGCTATGACATCAATGAAATCCGCGTGGCGGATTATGTGCAGTTAGCATCGAATGGACTCATCACGAATGAAGAAACCATTGCAAAGAATCCCGATCTGGTACGCAAGATGACCGCCGCGTTCTTGAAAGGATTGGCCGATACGATTGCAGATCCGAACGCCGCATACGACATCAGCAAGAAATATGTGCAGGATCTGGCGCAGGCCGACGAGCAGACTCAAAAAGAAATTCTCGCGCGCTCGATTGAACTTTGGAAGGCTGATCATCTTGGAATATCTGACCCGCAGGCCTGGCAGAATATGCAAGATACTTTGCTCAAAATGGGTTTGTTGAAACAGTCGCTGGACGTGAGCAAGGCGTTTACGAATCAGTTTGTGCCGTAAAAACTTTTAACCATAAAGGATATGAAGTACACCAAGAAAAAACTTGAAACGCTTTCTCTTTCGTGACCTTTGTGTACTTCGTGTTTAAAGAATTAAATGACCGAAATTCCTCCCATCCTCACCGTTCGCAACCTGACTGTTGTCTTTCCCGATAACAACGATGGTCTGCGCGCGCTCGAGGATGTTTCGTTCGAAGTCTGCCCGCAGGAATTTATCTGCGTGCTGGGACCATCCGGTTCGGGCAAGACCACTTTACTGCGCGTTCTGGCAGGTTTGTATTCGCCGACCACAGGTGAGGTTGAGTTCGGTAATGGGCGCACCCCGCGCATCGGAATGGTCTTTCAGCAATCCAATCTCATGCCGTGGCGTACTGCAATTGATAACATCATGCTGCCGCTTGAATTGAAAAACGCGGATCGCGTCACGGCCCGCGCTCGCGCACAGGAATTAATTGATTTGGTGGGATTGACCGGATTCGAGTCCGCGTTGCCGCGCGATTTATCCGGCGGGATGGCGCAACGCGTGGCGATCGCGCGGGCGCTCATCCACGACCCCGACCTGCTTCTGCTCGATGAGCCTTTCGGGTCGCTGGATGCTCTCACCCGCGAACGCATGTGGATGGAGTTATCGCGCATCTGGCAGGCGCGACAGCCTGCCCTGGGCAGTCCGGGGAAGACAGTGGTCATGGTGACGCACTCAATTGAAGAATCATTGTTACTTGCCGACCGCGTGCTGGTGCTGACTCAACGCCCGGGCCATATCAGATTGGATCTGGAAGTGGATTTGCCGCGTCCCCGCAAAGAGGAGATGCGTTACACCACTCACTTTGGAAAACTGGCAAAGAAACTAAAAGATGCCATTGGATAAAAAAAGACCGCAGAAAAACTGCGGTCTTTTTTCTTTCTTTATCTTTCATGGATTCACACTCTGCGGATCACCCTGACGATCAACAACAGAACTGCCGCGCCGGCAAAGGCAGTGATGATCTCGTTGACGATGCCCGAGCCGATGGAAATGTGCAACAGTCCAAACAGCCAGCCGCCGATGAACGCGCCCAGAATGCCGATGATCACGGTTCCGATGCAACCGGCATTCACGCCGCCGATCAGCCATTCCGCCAGCAAACCGGCAATCCCGCCGACGATGATCCAGACTACGATTGATTCTAGTGACATAGCGGCTCCTTTGTTATGCTAACAGTAACGAGAAGTCAGAGCATATGTTATGCGAGCGATTCGATACTCTACAAAGTTTTAGTCTGAACATTCAATCCACCCAGCAATTTCTGTGTAGCCCGTGCAACCTCAGCCACTGCCGCATTGAAGGCCTCTTCGTTGACCCGCGAGGGCTTGCGGTATCCGCTCACTTTGCGGACGTATTGCAAGGCGGCCTCCGCGATTTCCTCCTCGGTCGCGGCGTGATCCATGTTTCGTAAAGGTTTGATACTTCGGCACATAAGGTTCTCCTTTTTGTCATTGCGGAAAGGCGTGGCGACCTCGCGACGGAGAAGATTGCTTCTCGAAGACTCGCAACGACATCAAATCTTCGGCCAATCAAGCAAAAGGACTTCGGCCAACAGCCGCGGATTGACATTGGCTTCCAACCGCGACAAAGCCTTTTCCAAATCCTCAACCACGCGTCGCGCCTCAGACAAGTTGACGGCTCCCGCTAAAGATTCAATTTCCCGCGCCCGATCCACATTTGCAATTGGCGTGGACGCCCCGCCGACTCTCAGCAATACATCGCGCCAGAACGAAAGCCACAACAGAATCACATTACGCATCGCGTCTTTGTCTTTGGAAAGTTTTTCGGCGTAGGTGAACTTGTCCACGCGCGTGGCGGGGAGCAGGGATTGAAGGTCGCTGAGTTTTTCCTCGCGAAAGGTCAAAGCCGATGGGTCTTGCAAGAGCCGCAATGCGTAACCGGGACGTCCGTTGCTGACGTGCGCCAGCAGGTTGGCCTTGTCTTCGTCCGCGCCATGCTGTTTGAGAAAGGACGCCACCTCTTCGATTGGCAATGGCCGCAGTCGCAAGACCTCACAGCGCGAGACGATGGTTGACAGTAACACTTCAGGATTCTCTGCGGTCAGAATCAAAACTGCGTACGACGGCGCTTCTTCAAGTGTTTTTAGCAAAGCGTTGGCCGCGTTGTCATTGGCTTCCTGGAAGCGCAGAAACAAAGCCACGCGATACATTGATTGATACGGCTTCAGAGTCAACATCCGCCGCGCCTCGCGGACTTGATCTACTTTCAGCGTACCGCCCTCCGAGTCCGCTTGAACGATGGTCAAATCTGGATGTTGCATCACCTCGATCTGTTTGCAATCGCGGCAGATGCCGCATGGCACGCCCGGTTCGCGGGGCTGTGTGCAGTTCAAGGCTTGAGCGAAACGCAAAGCCAAAGTCCGCCGGCCCACGCCCGGAGGTCCCGCGAAAAGATACGCATGGCGCGCGGCATCCTGTGCAACATGTTGATGTAACATGTCCACGGCCCATTCATGTCCAAGGAGTCCCCAATGATTATTCATGCTCATAAAGATATTTTAACGCGAATATCACAAATGAACGAATTTCGCGAATGATCTTATTTGCCCATTCGCGTTAATTTTCCCCTGCTCTGAGTCTCAGATAAGACTCATATCGTTCGGGGTGAATCTTGCCAGCCTTCAACGCGGACAGCACCGCACAACCCGGTTCATGGGTGTGGGTGCAATCGCTGAACTGACATTCTGCCACGAGCGGCGCGAGTTCCGGGAAATACGCGTCCATTTCTTCAGGTTCAGTATCCCACAACGCCAGCGATTTCCATCCCGGTGTGTCGGCCACGTATCCGCCATTGCCCAGCGAAAATAATTCGCGCGTCACAGTGGTGTGTTTGCCTTTGTTCACTGCCCCAATCTCATCCACTGCAAGGCCAAGCCCGGGTTGTATCGCATTCAACAAACTCGATTTACCAACTCCGCTCGGCCCGGCCAATGCGCTGATTTTTCCCGCGAGTTTCGATTTCAATTCTTTCACACCTTTGCCGGTCTTGGCCGAAGTATAAATCACGGGATAACCCAGCGTCTCATACAGCCCGAAAATTTCGTTCGGCTTTTTGACGAGGTCAATTTTATTCGCAACGATGATAACGGGCACGCGTTGCTTTTCCGCGATGACGAGGAAGCGATCCAACATTCTTAGTTTTGGTTTTGGATTGGCGCACGCGAACACGAAGACTGCTTGATCCGGATTCGCCAACAGCACCTGCTGATATTTGCCCTGCGGCCTCGGGTCAAGCCGGACGATGGCCTGCTTGCGCTCTTCGACCTCTTCGATCACCCCAGTCCCATCCGGCAACACTGCGATCTTCACGCGGTCGCCCAACGCCGCGAGATCGCCGACGGGGCGTCCCTGCTTGAGTTTGCCGCGCAGTTGACAAACGAAAAGGCCCTCTCCGGTCTCCACGGTGAAGAAACCGGATTGGGCCTTGACGATTAAACCTGTGCGTAACTCTTCGTTCACAGAGTTGCGATGCGCGCCTAGGGTTTCTTCGGCCTTGGTGTCTTGGTGGGGATACCGCCCAGAGGCGTGGGCGTGTATGGATTCCCGAACGGTCCGAACCAGGGGATGGCCTGCGGCGAACCGTAATAATAGGTCTCAACCATCGCCCGGAAGATCGGCGCGCCCCAATCTGAACCTTCGCCCTTATCTTCCACCATCACTGCAATGGCGATGTTGGACAATCCAGTGTCCTGTTCGTTCGCCAATGTGTAGCCTGCAAACCAGGCATAGGGTTTACAACCCGGGCAGGTCTCGGCGGTACCTGTCTTTCCGGCAACAGGCACATTCAACCCGCGCAAACGGAAATTGGCCGTGCCGCGCGAATCATTCACCACCATCCACATCGCATCCTGCAAAGCCTTGAGATTATCCGGGCGCAGAGGCAAAGTCCCTGCCGCCTCGGGTTTGAAGAGGTTGATCGCGTCGCCGTTGACGGGTTGGATCTTCTCGATAAGTTGAGGCCGGTAGAGGGTCCCGCCGTTGCCGATGGCCGCAATGAAACGCGCCACTTGAAGCGGAGTCACACCCATGTCACCCTGACCGATGGCCTGATTGGTGGCGGCAATCGGTTCGCTCGGGACTGTGATGGCGCCCGCCGCTTCCTCGGAGGGATCAAGGCCGACAATGCCGGTCTTGGTAGCGAGGCCAAATTCCTGCGCCATGGCCGCAATATCGCCGGCGCGGTTGTTGTTATACAAATCCAAACCGATGTGCCAGAAGTATGGATCGCAGGAGCGCATCAGGCCTTCCTGCAAAGTCAACAGACCGGATGGCTTTGTAGATGTGAAGGCACTACAGTTGAAAGTAGGATCGATTGCCAACCTATCCTGGCAGTGTTGCCAAGTCCAGTCGTGAAGAACGGGTCCGCCGAAGGGCACAAGTTCATTGAAATCGTATTGGCAATCATAGGTGGTCTGGGGCAGATAGAGTCCGCTCTCCAGCGCCGCGGAAAAAGTAATGGTTTTGAAAACGGACCCAAGCGGAACAGCGCCCTGCGTGGCGCGGTTGAAAAGCGGATGATCTGGATTATTGATCACATCATTGAGCAAATAGCCGTTATTGAAGTTATTGGGATCGAACAGGTTCGGATCATACCCTGGGGAGGAGGCCATGGCCAGCACGCGGCCTGTATCGCGTTCGATCACCACCACCGCGCCTTTCAAGCCGGTGAGCGCTTTTTGTGCATAGTATTGAAGGTTGCTGTCAATCGTCAAATAGACCGAGTCGGCGGGTTGCGGATTGCTCGAACCAAGTTTGGCAACAGGCTGGCCGTTGGGGTCAACCACATACAACGTGCCTCCGTGTTTACCAGCCAAGTACGATTCCATAGCGTATTCCACGCCTGCTCTGCCGACCGTCTCACTGCCTTGATAACCCTGACGGCGATACTGATCTATTTCTTCTTTGGGAATCAATTGCATATATCCCAAGACCTGAGGGGCAAGGCCCTGGTCAACATAATAGCGCGTATCGTATTGTGTGTATCGCAAACCGGAAATGTTCAAGTCCAAAACACCCTTGATTTCATCCGGCGAGGCCTCGCACATCGCCACATACCAATCCGGCGCGGCAGAATTAATGGATTTCCAAATGTCATCCTGACTGATGTTGCAAAGTTTCGAGAGTTCTGAAACGAGCAGGTCACCGGATTTTCCTCCCATTTCGCCCGGAACCACACCCAGCGCGTAGGCCGTGGATTGTTTGACGAGGGGCTGGCTGTTGCGGTCGTAGATGTCGCCGCGGGACGGGATCTGGTAGTCCATCTTCAGGACGTTGCCGTTGGTCAATTCGGGCAGAATCAGACTCGGGTCCCATTTGAGGCGCCATCCTCCGTTTTCGATCACGAAGTTCGCCAACATCTCACGCTGAATGTCACCGACCAATGCAGTGTGATATGTAATGCTGAAGCCGACCTGCGCATCATTTGGGTGAAGGATTTGAGAGTGGACTTCGTAATCCAGACTGCCCGCGCTCATGGTGTTGAGCGCGTCATTGTAGGTCTTGGCAAATTCGTCTTGTGTGATCTTGGCTTGGCTGTCTTTCGATAACAAGGCATACATGGAGGCGAAATCGTTTTTCTTGAGCGCATCCAGGAAGTATTGCATCGGCGTTTTCGCATCCGGCGCGGAAACTATGGTAACAGGCGGAGGCGGCAGAGTGGGAGATGGGCAAAACAAACATCCCGGTTGCGGTGTGCCATGATTGGAATTCGGCGTACAGGCGGCCAGCAAAAACAGCAGAAGAATCAATTGAAGCCAGCGGATAGGTTTCATTCGTTTCCTTTTTTATCCAACCTGCTCGCCGCGCAAAATGGCAGACGAGACAGGGCAGTGATACTGCAGATGAGTTTGGCAATTTTGAGGGACGTTCTCATCGGACCCAACACCCATCTTTGCGAAAATGCGCACCAAATGACAAAGAGGAAGTCCCATCACCGAGGCGTAACACCCGCTCATGTTTTCGACGGGTTGAAAGTCGGAATGTTGAATGGCGTACGCGCCGGCTTTATCGAGCGGATCGCCAGTCTGAACGTAAGCCTCGATCTCATCGTCGCTGTAGTTCCGCATCGGGACATTGGTCACACAGAGATCCGTCAGCAGTTGCCCATCGTTCACTTTGAAAACGGCCAACCCGGTGTAGACCTGATGTGTATGTCCGCGCAGACTCTTCAACACTTCTGCGGCATCGGCCATATCCCTCGGCTTGCCGAGGATTATTCCTTTGTCCACGACCGCAGTGTCCGCCGCGAGGATGATGTGATGCAGACGGGCTTTCGACAAAACAGCGCGGGCTTTTTCTTCTGCCAGCCTGAGCACATATTGATCCGGCGTTTCGCCCGCGCGCTGACTCTCGTCCACGTCTGAGACGGCCACGCTGAACATCCAGTTCCCAAGTGCAATCAATTCTCTGCGGCGCGGTGAGTTGGATGCCAGCAGTATTGAAGTCCGTTCAGTCACGCAAAGATTCTAACACAGGATAAAAATGGGCATTAAGCGACCGCTTATCTGTCAGCAGGCTCAATCATGAACAATTGCGAGTGGTAAAATAGCACACATATGTCTAGACTAAAAATTTTTCGGAGGCAGGTGTGAAAGAACTCAAAGATCGAATTCAACGCGACGGTCAAATTCTCGGCAATGGAATTTTGAAAGTGGATAGTTTCGTCAATCATCAGGTGGATGCGCGGCTGATGGATGAATGTGGCAAGGAATTCGCGCGACGCTTCGCAAAACTCGGCGCCACCAAAGTGCTGACCGCGGAAATCTCGGGCATTGCTCCCGCGCTGACAACGGCGCTTCATCTCGGACTTCCGGTCGTGTACGCGCGAAAAACCAAGCCTATCACCATGCCGGACCAGGTTTACCTGACCCTCGCGCCGTCGCACACGAAAGGCCGCACCGTGGAATTGATCGTCTCGCCCGAATATCTCGCCAACGGTGAGAACGTTCTCATCATTGACGACTTCCTCGCCTCCGGCGCGACAATTCTCGGCCTCGTCCGTCTTGCAGAAGCGGCGGGCGCAAAGGTGGTCGGCATCGGCGCGTTGATCGAGAAAATCTTCGAGGGCGGACGCGAAGCGCTCAAGCCGCTGGGCGTGCCGGTCGAGTCGCTGGCTTGCATCGCTTCCATGGACGGCGGGAAGATCGTGTTTCAGTGATCAGCAATCAGTGACCGGTGTTTAGACTGTTGGTGTGGTTCGCGAATACAAAATTGGGCCGGGCGTTGACTGGTTGGATATTTTCTAAAATGAGTTTCTTGCTTCCCGTTGATCGCCTGCGCGAGACGCAAACGTTGATTGCCTTTCATCATCCCAAGCCTTCGTATTCTTTTCATGTGCTGATCATGCCGAAGAAAGCCGTCGGCACGTTGGCCGAGTTTGATTCAAACGACTCAGCCTTTCTCAAAGATTTATTTTTCACAGTTCAATCACTGGTCAAGGAATTTCATTTACCCGCCTATCGTCTGATTGTCAATGGCGGCGATTATCAGGATTTTCCACAGTTGCATTTTCATCTTATTTCTGAAACCTCGAATTCCGCTGACTCCTTGCTGGATACTGACCACTGATGACTGATTCTATCGCCATCCTCGATTTCGGCTCCCAATACGCGCAGATCATCGCTCGGCGCGTGCGTGAGGCGCAGGTGTATTGCGAATTGTTTCCATGGGACGCGCCCGCGGAAACCGTGCTTGCCATCAAACCCAAAGGCTTCATCCTCTCTGGCGGCCCGAAATCGGTCTACGAGCCAAATGCTCCATTCATTCAGAAATACATTTTTGATTCAGGTTTGCCCATCCTCGGCATTTGCTATGGGATGCAGGCATTGACTCATTCTCTCGGCGGGCAAGTGGACCCATCCGCGCAACGCGAATATGGCCCGGCGGAAATCCAGCCGCTGATTCCGGGGACGATGCTGGATGTGATCTCCAAAGTGTGGATGTCGCACGGGGACCGCATCACCAAAATGCCAGCGGGGTTCGTGGCACTGGCAAAAAGTGGGAACAGTCCCTTCGCGGCGATGGGCGATTTTCAACGCAAGTATTTCGGCGTGCAGTTCCATCCCGAGGTGCATCACACGCCAAATGGCTCTCAACTGTTGAAGCATTTCGCGATTGACATATGCGGCGCGAAGCCTGAATGGACTCCGGATTCCATCATCGAAGATGCGGTGGCGCGCATCCAAAAACAAGTTGGCAAAGAGCGCGTGCTGGCGGCGGTCAGCGGCGGCGTGGATTCATCGGTCGCGGCCGCGTTGGTGCACAAAGCCATCGGCGATCAACTCGTGGCCGTGTTTGTGGACACAGGCTTACTGCGCAAAGGCGAGGGCGAGCAAGTTGCCGCCACGTTCCGCGAAAAAATGCACGCCGAGTTGATCGCGGTGGATGCCAGCGATGAGTTTCTTGGCGCGTTGAAAGGCGTGACAGACCCCGAGCAGAAACGAAAAATTGTCGGCGAAAAATTCATTCGTTTGTTCGAAAAGCAGGCAAAAGAAATTGGCCATCTAAAATTTTTGGTGCAGGGCACAATTTACCCGGACGTGGTCGAGTCATCCGCGCCGGATCGCAACAAAGCCGAACGAATCAAAACGCATCACAACGTGGGCGGATTGCCAGACGACATGCAATTCGAGTTGGTCGAGCCGCTGAGATATTTGTTCAAGGATGAAGTGCGCGCGGTCGGTGAAGCCCTCGGATTGCCGGAAGCAATGGTTTGGCGGCAGCCGTTCCCGGGTCCCGGACTGACCGTGCGCTGTCTCGGCGAAGTGACGCGCGAGCGCGTGTCCCGTCTGCGCGCCGCGGACGCGATCCTGCAGGAGGAATTATCCAACGCGGGGTTTTTGGGAAAAGGCGCGCAAGTTTCGCAGGCCTTCGTGGTTTTACTGCCCGTCAAATCAGTGGGCGTGATGGGCGACCAGCGCACGTATCAGGAAGCCGCGGCAATTCGCGCGGTTACAACCGAAGATTTCATGACCGCGGATTGGGCGCGTCTGCCGAATGACCTTTTGGCGCGCGTGGCCAACCGCATCGTGAACGAGGTGGACGGAATCAATCGCGTCGTGTATGATATTACGAGCAAACCGCCCGCCACAATCGAGTGGGAATAAGGAAGGTAATATGGATTACGGTGAAATTCTCAGCAAATCGTGGAAGATCGTATGGAAGTTCAAAGTGCTTTGGATCTTTGGTTTTTTCGCGGGGTGCGGCACGAGCCGCGGCGGGAACTTCAACTTCAATAATTCCTTTGGGACCGGCAACGGAGCCTCAGGGCCATCGCCCAGCCTGCCGCCGGAGATTCAATTAGCATTGCATCGCCTGGAACTTCTCTTCAATGATCCAGCGTTCATCTGGAAATTTATCGCGGCGGTCATCGGTTTGATTTGCGTCGCGGTGCTGGTGCAAGTCTTCTTTGTGGCAATAGGCCGAATCGGCCTGATCAAAGGCGCGACGGAAGCAGATGCCGGCGCGGAGAAATTGACCTTTGGTGAATTATGGAAAGGAAGCCTGCCTTATTTCTGGCGCATCTTCTGGCTTTCGGTTCTGATCGGTTTGCCGTTTTTTGTCGTCGCCCTCGCGATCGCCGCCGGTTTCGTCTTCTCTCTCGTTCCACTGGCAGGCAATAGACCTGATGTATCCGCTTTCCTGCTTTTCATTTCCGTTCTCTGCGGGTTGTTGTGTGTGATTCTCCTGCTTGCCATCCTGATCGGACTTGTTTCAAGACAGGCTGAACGCGCCATTGTGATCGAGAACTTGTCAATTCTGGATGGGTTAAGGCGCGGATGGAATGTATTTACCTCGAACATCGGCCCGATTCTTATCATCTGGCTCATTCAGGCGGCCATCGGTTTTATAGCCAGCATCGTGATCGCCCTGCCATTGTTGATCATCCTGGTTCCGGTGATGATCGTTTTTCTGTCGAATGTAAACGGCGCTGACTCCTCGTTTGTGCCGTGGCTGATCGCCGTCTTATGTATTATCCTTGCTTACGTACCCGTCGCATGGATCGCCAACGGAATCTTGATGGCTTATCTTGAGTCTGTTTGGACTCTCACGTATCTTCGCCTCACAAAGCCAAAACAGAACGACCAAACGCCTATTGCTTTACCTGTGAATGCGTAAAATATTTTTTGCTCTACTTGGCCTAAGCCTGCTCTGCGGATGGGGCTTATCTGCGCGCGCTCAGGGACAAGCCCGCGCGGATCTTTATCCCGCGGACGCCTCGGGCTTCCCAACCATCTCCGCGTTTTTGGATGTGTGGGACGGCTCGGGCCGTTTCGTGAGCGGACTCAAACCCGGGGACCTGGCCGCGCTCGAAGACGGCCAGCCGCTCCCGGTCCAGGAATTGAACGAGATGACTGTCCCCGCGCAAATCGTAGTGGCGGTCAATCCCGGACCCTCGCTCGGCACGCGCGACAGTCAGGGCATCACACGCTTTCAGCGGATCGTGCAAACGCTCAATGCCTGGGCGCAGGCTTTGCCCGCGGACACGCCCGATGATTTGAGTCTCGTGACGATTGCCGGGCCAATCATCTCACATGCCAGCGCCAAAGACTGGCTGGTGAGCCTGAACTCTTTCCAGCCGGATTTCCGCGCTACAACTCCCAACCTGCAATCGTTATCCATCGCGATTGACACGGTCTCCATCCCAACGCCGCGCGTCGGCATGAAGCGCGCCATTTTGTTCATCACTCCGCACATGGACGACCCGAACATTGATTCGCTCATGGCTTCGCTGATCGAGCGCGCCGTCCAAAATCGCGTGCATGTTTTCGTCTGGTTTGTGGACACGGATTTATATGCGGCCACTACCAGCGCGGCGTCCTTCAACATGCTGGCTTCGCAGACCGGCGGCGAGTTTTTTTCTGCGACAGCCAACTCAGTGCAATATCCCAATCCCGATTCTTACTTCGCGCCATTGCGAAGAATGTATTCTGTCAAATACAACTCGGCGGTTGTAAGCGGCGGCTCGCATACATTCAGCGTGGACATCAAAAGCCCGGTCGGCGAAATCAAATCCAACGAGCAAACTTTCAATATTGATATCCAGCCGCCCAACCCGATCTTCGTTTCGCCGCCTCTGCAAATCGTGCGTCATGCGCCGGAAGACGATCCGTACAACGACAAAGTGCTCGTGCCTGCCGCGCAGGAAATCAACATCATCGTTGAATTCCCCGATGGACACAAGCGCGATCTGGTCAGCACCACGCTTTACGTGGATGGGCAGATCGTCGCCGAGAACAAGACCGCGCCCTTCGATACATTCACATGGGACCTTAGCAATTACAACCTGAGCGGCGACCATAAGATTCTCGTCGAAGCCGTGGATGTGATGGGCCTGAGCAAGACCAGCATGGAGATTCCGGTCACGGTCACGGTCATTCAACCGCCGCGCGGCGCGGCCGCTTTCTTTGCGCGCTATCGCCAATACATCACCATCGGCGCGGTGAGTTTTGCCGGCCTGGCCTTACTGCTGATTCTTTTCATGGGAAGTCTGCGCAATACATTTGCGCGCCGCCGCGCCGCGCAACAGGCACAAGGTGACCCGTTGACTCAACCTGTGATCGCGGTTGTGGAAGCGCCGGTGGCGGAGAAGACGACAAAAGGTGGACGTTCCGCCACCGCAAAAGCAACGACGAGGCGACGGGTCGAGGCGCCCGCCTATTTACAGCGCCTCACAGCGGACCTTCAAGCGGCTCCCGTTAAACCAATTCCCCTCGGCGAAAAAGAAATCACCTTCGGCTCAGACCCGGTCCAATCCACGTATGTGCTCGATGATCCGTCGCTCGCGCCGCGTCACGCGCGGCTGACTCAAAATGAAGATGGAAATTATCTTTTGGCCGATGCCGGAACCATCGCCGGGACGTGGGTCAATTTCGAGCCTATCGGAAAAGAAAGCCGTCTCCTCCAGCATGGGGACGTGGTACACTTCGGGCAGTTAGCCTTCCGCTTTGAGTTGAAGAATCCGCCCGCACAGGCGGAACCCAAAATCAACAAAGAGAATCCTGCTGAATGAATCGTTCCCAGCGCCATCATCTTAACGTCGCGGCGTTGAGCCACGCGGGGATGGTCGGCAAGAACAACGAAGATCGCTACGCGGTCTCATCGTATGTGAACGATGAAAACAAACCCGTCGTATTTGCCGTCGTGTCCGACGGCATCGGGGGGCATCGCGCCGGTGAAGTGGCCGCGGAATTAGCCGTCAATTACATCATTGAAACAATCTCAGAGAGCAATGGGAAGTCGCCGCCGACCATTATGGAGGATGCGATCCACTCCGCCAGCCAAGCCATCGCCTCGCGTTCGGCCAGCAAAGCGGACCAACAAGGCATGGGCGCGACTTGTGCCTGCGTGTGGATCGAAGAACGCAAACTTTACACGGCCTATGTCGGCGACTCGCGCATCTATCTGGTTCGAAATGGGAAGATTCGTCGTTTAACGGTGGACCACACCTGGGTCCAGGAAGCGATCGAGAAGGGCATCATCCAGCCAGAGCAGGCGCGCGATCATCCCAATGTTCATGTGATTCGCCGCCACCTCGGTTCGGTCGAACTGCCGCAAGTGGATTTCCGTCTGCGGCTAAACGGTGAAGAAGATAACGAACAAGCCAAACAAAATCAGGGCACGCAACTTCTGCCCGGCGACATTTTATTGCTATGCAGTGACGGCCTGACCGATCTGGTGTGGGACGATGAAATCCAGCGCGTGATCACGACGCGCAGTCTGTTGAAGTCCGCCGCGGAGGATCTGGTGGCGCAGGCCAACGAGCGCGGCGGCCACGATAACATCACGGTGGTGTTGATCGGTGTCCCCAAAGAGGGAATCCCTGAACCGCAGACGCAAAAGAAGAGGGGCATTCTGGATAGTTTGTTTGGGGAATAAGCGAGTTGACGCAACTAGATTATGGTGGATGGCAGAGGGCATTACTTGCATAAAAACTTATTGGCATTATCCCTAATTGTTCTTTTGGCCGCCGCTTGTATTCCAAGAACTGCCGTGCCGGTTGTGACCTACACACCAAGCTCGACCACAGCAATTGTGGCATCATTGGCTGTCACTCCTACAGTGACAGAAAACTCTGCATTTGCAGAAACGCCCACCGCCGCAATCAAACCGCCCGACCAAATTCTGTATTCACCCAATGGAGAATTCATTGCAGAATTTGATAATGCCTACAGTCATCCGGCGAAGGCGAAACAAGTCATAAAAATCCTCGACAAGCAAGGTTTGCCGTTGTGGTCGATTCCCTATCAAGGCGAAATCTCGATGACAATACCGCATCCGTCTCTCAGTATTTATGGATGGTCAAGCGACAGTCAATATTTGTATTTCTATTATATTTTCGGCCCCGACGGTGGCGACATGGCATTTTGGTGGGATGGATATAACTTACAACGGATCAATGTGATAACTGGCAACATCCAAAGGGTCATAGAAGCGGAAGGCTTCGTAGCATTTGCTTTTTCGCCCGATGAAACACAAATCGCCTATACCCGTGAGCAGGATGATCCGAGCATTATTTATGTTCGTGACCTCGCCTCTGGTAAAGAGAAGACCGCCTACGTCATCTTCGATTCAAAGCATTATGCTAGAGTGGGCGATATCTACTGGTCGCCCACGGGTGACGAAATTGCATTTCAGACTGAAACAAGTGATCAGGTAGTGCAAACCATCTACTTGAATCTCTCAACCATGAAGCAAAAGGTGATAAGAGAATACAGAATCTTTACCCTCTGGTTTCAAGGCTGGAGTAATGATGGAAAGCTGGAATTCTTTGAAAACGGCAATGTGATTCATGTAGATCCGCAGAGTAACATGACGATTATGGTTGGTACACCCACACCTTCGCACTAATATCTTCAAAACCTTACTCGTTCCGACTCTCCGAGTCGGAACGAGCTTTTTAATCCATCAACGCTTCGATGGTGCGATTGTTATCGGCGAGGCGCTCGGCCAGAAGGCGCGCGATCCATTCGTGCAGGAGCGCGGCCACTTCGGGGTCTTGTTCGCGCATGGCCTTCAACGAATCCGCAGACAAGCGATAGACAGCGCTGGTGCGCGCCGCGATCACATCCGCGGTGCGTTTGGCATCCAGATACAATCCCATCTCGCCCACCGTCGCGCCGCCGCGGATGGTCCGCAGGCGCAAAATCTGTCCATCGGGGAATTTGAGTTGCGCCGTGACCAGCCCGGCTTCGATGAAATACATTTCTGTCGGCGGGTCGCCTTCGCGCATCAAATACTCGCCCTCCTTCACTTCTTTGCGTTCGAGATATTTCATCAAACGATCAACCGCTTGAAGTCCGGGGAAGGCGCGCTTGAGTTGACCTTCCATGCGCTCGATGAATCCGGTCAGGTCGGTGATGCCCTGCTCGGCCAGGATCTTGTTCTCGCACCATTCCACGCCGTGATCGAGGCTGGGCAGGATGATGAACGAGTCATCGGTCTCATCCACGAGGCCGCCTTTTTCGAGTTGATGACGAATCTGATCCGTGACTTGAGTCCAGACCATGAGAATGTTGTTGGCCTGCGTCAGTTGTTTCAGGCGCGTGATGCCGAAGACCGCGGACGAGTCGAGGCGTGTGACCCGCTGAAAGTCAAGGATGATGAAGCGCAGAGTCGGCAAATTTTTCTGGCTGATGCGTTCGCGAATCCGCTCCAAAATCGTTTGAATGGTTCCAAAGAAAATGAAACCTTGCAAACGCAGGATGTAAATCTGCGCGCCCTTTTGAGTGAGCAGATCGCGATGGACTTTGGGGCGGTCCACTTTGCTGTGATACACCTCGCCGGTCAGCGTGTTTTTGATGACATTGACGCGGCTGTAGGTGATCACGAAGATAATGGCGGCGATGAAGATGCCTGCCGCGATGCCCTCGAGGAAACCGATGGTGGCGATGATGGCGAGAATGATCCAGACCAGCAAATAATCCGTCATCGGCAGGAAGCGGCGCGCATCTACCAGCCACTCGACCATGAACGAAAGGCCGAGGAACAATAACATGCCGCCAAGCACCGGTTTTGGAAAATAGGAAATGAGCGACGCGCCGAAGAAGAGTGCCGCGCCGCATAATAACGCGGAGATCAGATTGACAAGCCGGCTCTTCGCGCCCAGACGGTGGGCGAGCGCGGACATCCCAAGCGTTTGATACCCGACCGGGCTTCCACCGAGTCCGCCTGCGAGGTTGGCAAAACCCGCGGTGAGGAGTTCGCGATTCAAATCAATATCTTGTTTGACTGTGATCTCCAAAGCACTGGCGTTGAGCAAAAGCGAGACCACACTCAAAACGAGAATGGTGGCGATCTTGTCAATGTGTTGAAAGATCACACTCCAATTGACCTGGCCGAGCGCGGCGGGGGTCAGCGGTTGATACAAACCGCCCGATGGAAATGGTCCAAGCATCCAGCCGCGCGCGGAGGCGTCCGCGATGGGGATGTGTGCAACAAAGAGATAGCCATAAAACAAGGCCGTGGCGAGAATCAACGCGCCGGGCGTGATGAGGAAATGAGAATATCGGCGCAGAACCAGCAAAAGCGTCACAGCAAAGATCGTGCCGGAGACCCAGACGATGAGTTTATCCGCGCTCAGCATCAGAGATAAATTGGAGGATGTGAGTTGCAAATCTGTCATTACACCCAGCGCGCCTTTGGCGAGGAGCCAGCCGGTGCCCGCTAAAAATCCGCCGATGACCGGATACGGAATGTAACGCACAAAACTGGCGGCTTTGAACCATCCGAGGAGCAGGAAGAAAATGGCGGTAAGCAGAGACGTCAACGCGATGGCCGCCAGCACAGTCATATAAATGGATTGCGGCGCGGCGGATTTCATGGCGAGGGCAATTCCCGCGGCAACCAGCGCCAAAATCGCGGCGGGCGTATCTTGCGGGACTCCGACGATGCCCGGCAAGGAAGTGGTCAGCGAGATGACGATGCCCATCGCGAACGCGCCGAACAACATCAGACCGACTCCGCCCGCGAGAAATGGACTCAGGTCGCCGGAAAAGACCAGCGCGGCGAGTGAAATCTCAAGGCTGATGGTGACGATGGTAGCGATCAGTCCCGCTGTGAGACTGGGCAGAAGAATGTTCGGATGAAACTCTTTTTTGAATTCAGACAATTTCATGGCTGGCCCTCGAATGAACGGATAAGGTTGTTTACAAACAGATTGGCGGAGTATACGCGGCAGACATGCACATTATCAAACCCCCAAAAGTATGAGACGTTCTTAGTTGGATTTATCACGGTCGAGCCAGAGCTCGCGATACTTGCGGTTCCAGTCCATCAGGAAGCGGTATACGATGACAAGCCCAACCGCGACGGCAATCCAGAATTCCATGCCGCGCAGGCTGAGTGCCCACAGGGCCGGACCAATGGCAATGCCGGTGAAGACGCTGGCGCGCGCCCCGTGATGGATAACAAGCACAAAGAAAATCAAAATCGCCGCGCCGATTAGAAACGAAAGTGGATTGACTGCCAGCAATCCGCCGCCCCCGGTAGCCAGCCCCATCCCGCCGCGGAATTGAGCGAAGAGCGGCCAGCAGTGACCCATCACCGCGCACGCGGCGGTCAGCGGAACGATCCACGGTGCGGGAGCAAACTTCATCGCAAGCCAGACCGGGAGAAAGCCTTTCGCCACATCCAAAACGAAAACCAGTGCGCCCGGCCAAAATCCGGCCTGACGAATCGTGTTGGTCGTCGTAGCGTGACCTGAACCCGCGTCGCGAACGTCCACGCCTTTAAACAATCGCGTGATCCAAATCGAAAACGGGAGCGAGCCGCTTAAATATCCGAGCAGTGAAAGGCTAAAGACAAAGAAGGCGAAGCGGAATTCAAGTTCACTCATGTCGATTCACTTTGATGATTATTTTCGGAAATCATCCGCCGCGGCAGGACCGGCCATGAGACGCAGGACTCCTTGCGCGGCCAGTTGACAGGACGCGTACAAAAGTCCATCCGCGAGGACCGGCACGGGTCCGGGCGCGAACGACATTAAGTTGCTGGATTGGAATGCGGCGCCTCCGCCAAAGTCATGAATGATTCCCCATGCAGACCAAATCAAAATAAAAAGAACAAAACCTTTTATACCCCAGCGCCGTGTCACGCGCCAACCAATCAGACCAAACGCGCCGCCCGCGACGAGGCCGGATGGCAGATAAAGAAGCGGCCACCAGTTGTTCTTTTGAAACGCGGGATAACTCCACCAGCCAAGTCGAAACGCGGCTTGGTCCCAAAGCAGATTCGAAAGTCCAAAAGCCAGCCCCGCCATAAGGCCCGCGAGGATACGCTTCTTGTTTGCACGCGTGAAATAGGCGCTCAATCCAAACAAAATCGGCGCGACGATGAAGCCAATCAGCAGTGCTTGTTGTGGAGTCAGAATCGGCATGGGATTATTCCACAATCTCTTTCACGCGTCCCACCTGACCGTTCGTCAAACGGACCTTGATGCCGTGCGGATGCGTCGGCGATTTGGTCAGGATGTCTTTGACGATGCCTTTCGTCAATTTGCCAGTGGGCTGATCCTGTTTCAGGACGATCAGCACCGTCATGCCGGGTTTGATGTTGGCGCGGGTCTGGCTGTTCATGATTTTTTGAGCGAGTTGAGGAAGACGGTGAAATCCAGATCGCCGGGCGAAGAACCGAGATCGGTGAGGATGGCCGCGGCCTCACTGCGATGTTGTGTCCCGTGATTGACCACGTGCAAGAGACAATGCCATTGGATGCGGTCGCGATGATTGCCTTCGGGGGTGTCGTAGTGCCGATGAACATCCATGGCTTCATCATTGAGGCTGGCAAGATAGGCGCGAAACTCCTTTTCTTCACTCTGCCAACGTTCCTGAATCGAAGCCAGAGTCGGAAAGTCTTCCGGCTTCAACTCCGGCGCGGACCAGTCATTGTTTTGTAAAAACATGCGCCAGGCATATTCGGCATCCAAAATGTGGACGAGGGTGCCACGCAGGCCGCCAAAGGGAAAATTGGCGGGCGCCAGGAATTGTTTCTCGCTTACTTTTTCGCTGGCGGTAAGGATACGGTGATCGGCCCAGTAGTTGTATTCGTAAATGAGGAGGATGTCTTGTAGGTTCATATGTTTGTCCTTTGTAGTGTGTTACTCTGAGGGGGCGTTCTTCGCGTCGTGTCATCCTGAGGGAGCATTCTTTGCGGCCGAAGGATCTCATTCGTCATGGTTGAGATTCTTCGTCGCCACTTCGTGGCTCCTCAGAATGACACGTTTGCAGTGTATTACTAATCGTACCATTCGCGGCTCAAATCTTTCCATTCGGGATTTTCGCCCTCGATCAATGCAACTTTCTTCGAGCGAAGCCAGCCTTTGATCTGCTTTTCTCGCGCAAGAGCAATCTGGACATCGTTCGTTTCTTCATAATAAACCAGTTTCGTGATGTTGTATTTCCTTGTAAAGCCTGCGACCAGTTTGTTCTTATGTTCATAAACCCGCCGCTCAAGGTCGTTGGTAACGCCAGTGTAGAGCGTTTTTGATTTGTTCGTCATGATGTAGACATAGTAAGATTTCATAAACACTACCATTGTCTGTGTGTCATTCTGAGGGAGCGTTCTTCGCGACCGAAGAATCTCATTGACCGGAACTTGCTCTGTAATCCCGAGATGCTTCGTCGCCGCCCTTTGGGCGGCTCCTCAGCATGACACGGCTCTGACGAGGCTCCTTCCCCAGCTTTAGCTGTTAGAAGTTTTTGTTTCTATTTTTGATTTTACTTCCGTCAATTTTCCATCAAGTTTATTTCGTCTGTCTTGTTTTTGCTCTTGTTGCATTTTGTCGTCCAATATTTCTTCAATGGCGTCTCTGACTTCTATAAAATGCTCTATACACTCATTCTCGTTCAATTCATGTATTCCTTTGCTGAGTATCTCGTATAATACTTTCTTCCCTCTCAGGAAGTCGGGCAACATCTCTGACAAGTCGTCGAGAATGTACTCGAAGCGTTTCTTGCTTTTCTTCCAAGTTTCTAGTTCCCAGCTGGGCTCTTTCCCGTACTTTTGAATGGCTATTTCGTCAACAACTTTCTCAAGAACGCGGCGGAGATACGTGAAAGAGCCTATTCCCAAACCATGATAATAGAGATAAACGGCTGTCTTGAATTCGCCAAAATATTACCCCAAATATTTTTCATATTTCCTCAACTCTAAATATTCTCTGTCTATCTTTGAAGGATATTCGCCAATTTTGCTTATAAAAGTTTCATCAGCCCTGAAGATAAAGATTGCCTTGTGATCCTCATCTCTTGTACATTCAAAATTCGTTAAAAATACACGGGTTCCTTCTTCACTTCGGGAGCCGTAAAATCCACCACCAGGGAATCCGATAGCTCTCGCAGCTATCTTGTTAGGTGTGTCATCAATACGCTTGAATATACTGTTTTGCTTGCACCCCGGGCAATACATGTCAAGTTTTTCGTCAAAGTTTTCAACATCACCAACATATTCTTTCGAGTATTTCTTGTACAGTGGAATATTTAAAAAGAAATCTTTTGTTTCCGGCGCTCTTTCTTCCATTTTTCCTCACATTCAATTGCATTACATCAACAACGCTCTCGCGAAACTCAAAAACGCCTGCACGTCGTTGAAATTGGTCACCATGCCAACGGAAATCCTCACCGCGCCGCTGTTCTTGCCGTCAATACACAGACGGAAGTCGTCCAGGCTCAGGCGGTTCTCGTGACCGGGTTGTGTGAAGCACACATCCAGTTCGACGCGCGAGATGCCGAGGGCGATCTCGCCCGCGCCCGGGTTGCAAAAACAACCGGTGCGAAGCGAGATGTTGACCTTGTTGGCTTCGCTTTCGATGAAGCGATGGTCAATCGGACTGCCATCCTTATCGAAAAAGTTGACCGTCACCGCGCCGCCGCGCGCTTGTGTGTTTGTTGGCCCGTAGATGCGGACGAGTGGCTCGCCCCTGCTGTGTTTCATTTGAGTCAGATTGTCCAACAGCCAGCCGGTGAGACACATGACGCGTTCGTGAATTACGTCGTAGCCAATTGATTCGATGTGCTTGAGTCCGATTTCAATCGCGGGGATGCCTAAATAATCGAGTGTGCCGTCCTCGAACGCGGTGTGACCGTCGGCCAGATAATATTTGTCGCCCTGCACCGAGGCGACCGTGATCGTCCCGCCCGCGAACCACGGACGATGTAATTTTGCCAGCGCCTCCTTGCGCGCGATCAACGCGCCGAGGCCAGTGGGATAGCCGAAGATTTTATAAAATGAAATTGGAACAAAATCGGGTTTGAATTTTGAAAGATCGAGCTTGTTCGTGGGAACGAAGGCCGCCGCGTCGAGCAGGACGTCCCAGCCCGCGGCATGAGCGCGCTGAATCCATTCGAGCGGATGCTGAACTCCGGAGAAGTTCGACTGGGCGGGATATGCAAACAGATTGTGCGCGCCCTTTTGTCCGCGCGACCAGTAATCGTCGAGGGAAGAGGCGTCGACGCGCATATCGGGCAGGGCCACCGGGATGTAGGTCACGTCCGCGCCGCGCGCGTGCGCGAATTCCCGAATCCCATTGACCGAGTTGTGGTTATCGAAGGTCAAAAGATAATGTCCGCCCTTTGCGAACGGATATGACTCGCCGACCAGTTTCAACGCGCCGCTGGCATTGGCCGTGAAGATCACGTCATATTCATTCGGGTCGGCGTTGAAAAATTTCAGCACGTATTCGCGGGCATGCTCCACGAGATGCGTGGCGGCCAGCGAGGATGGATTGGAGGAATGCGGATTGCCGAAGACCTGCTCGCTCAACAGTTGATGATGACGCCGCACCTGCGTTTCGGCATACAACCCGCCACCGGTGTAATCGAGATAGATGTGCTCGCCCGCGTCGAGCCGCGCGTATTCGCTGGCGCGCAGATCGTCAAGGCTGTGCGTGGTGGGATAGGACGGATAAGCGCGCAGGAAGTTGACAATTTCAGGATTGGGATCGGTCATTCGGACTCCTCACTTCAATTATAAGGCCGCTTCTTTCGTGGACCCGTGAGCGGGTTGCCGTTAAATAAAAAAAACTCAACGCAAAGACTGAAGAACGCGAAGCTACAATTTATAAAACTTTGCGACTCCGCGCCTTCGCGTTAAATCTTTATCATTCATCTGCTGGCTCCTCTGGCTCGCGCGGCTCGCGGGCCAACAGCGCGCCGAGCGCGGGCGGCGCGATGACCGAGGTCAAAAGAGACATGGCAATGATGATGGCATACGTCGTGCCCGTGAAAATACCGGCCTCCTGCCCGAGGCTGGCAATGATAATTCCCACCTCGCCGCGCGGCACCATGCCTGTGCCCACGATCAGCGCGGGTTTCTTGCCGAGTGGAAGTGCGCCCAGACCGCTTCCAAGCAGTTTTCCAATGATGGCAAGCAGAGTAACAACTGCCAGCGAGCCAAGCGCGGAGAGACTGCCCAAATCTCCGAGATTGACTTTCGCACCGGTCACCACGAAAAAGAACGGAACGAGGAAAGCCATGATTGGCTGTAATTGTTTTTCCAGCGTGTGCCGTTGTTGAGTCTCCGCGGCCACCATGCCTGCCAGAAACGCACCGATGATGGCGGCCAGTCCCAGCACAGCGGCGGCCAGTGCCAGCCCCAAACACAGAGCCAGCAAAATGGTCAGTGGCGAAAGCGGGTTGATGGGAACTTCCAGCCAGGCGGAGGAGCGGCGCATAAAGCGCGAACCTACCAGCGCAATCAAAACCACAAAGGCAACTGCCTGAATAAAGACAAGAAACAGGCTGATGAAATTGATTTCCTCTCCACCCTGAAGAGCGGTGACGATGGCCAACAGCAACATGGCGAGGATATCGTCAATGACTGCCGCGCCGAGGATCACACGACTAACGGTCTGGTTCAGAACACCCATGTCTTTGAGGACACGCGCCGTAATCCCTGCCGAGGTCGCTACGAAGGAGGCGGCAATGAACAGGGCTTTCGGAGTATCGAATCCATTGAATATTCCCCATGCGGCTCCCAGCACGAACGGCAGGAGGACACCGCCCAAACCGACCACAACCGCCAAACGCCCCACGCGAGTCAAATCATCGAGGCGCGTTTCCAGTCCCACCGAGAAAAGCAGGAGGATCGCTCCAATCTCGGCCAACACTTCAAGCGGTTCATTGACTTTCACCCAGCCCAGCACCGATGCACCCACCACACAACCTGCGGTGATCTCGCCCACCACAGCCGGCAGTTTCAGGCGTTGTGCGATTTCCGCTCCCACCTGCGCGGCGAAGAAAACGATGAAAAGCCCAAGAAATATTTCCGCCGTATGGTTCATGACTTTTGCTATCATCCTTTCGAGATGCTAAAGCTTGTCAAACCGATCTACTTTCAGAACAAAGATGACCGCCCGTTTCAGTTCAGGGTCAATGGCGGGCGTGCTGTTTTCGCGGATCAATTGAATCGCATCCTGCACTTTCTCCCTCTCGACGCCCATCAACAAGGTAGCCTTGCCGCGCCGAAGGAAGCCGCCCGTGGATGCGATCATCGTCACCTGGAAACCGGCTTTTGTCAATGCATCCAGAATCTGCTCTTTATCCCCATCGGGGACAATCGCCAGAATCAACTTCATCGCGTCAGAACTCATCGTAGGATTCGACCTCGAAAGTAAAAATAGTGGCTCCGCCTACCGTGACTTTGGTGGGAGCGAGGACTGCTTCGGGAATGTTTGGAAGTGGTGACGACAGATATTCTACCCGCTGGCGGCAACTGTTCTTCAAGGCGCGCACCGCGGCATCTTCGCGGCCTTCGGGCATACCAATCAACAACGTGACACTTGCGTGATCCACGAAACCTCCAGTGCTGGGCAATTGAGCAATGGTAAAGCCGAGCTTGGTCAACGCACCGATGGCGTTTTCAAAATCCCTTTTCTGGATCACCACAACCATCAACCGCGAGATGGCATGATGCGGCGCGTTGACGCTGCGCCTGAGTTCGGGCCAGGCCAGATTCTCCTCAGTCAACGCCGCATCTATTTCACCGACCAGTTGCGAATACGTTTCCTCTGAAATCACGCCGTCTCTCAATAAACCGATCAGGGCCGCGCGCTGTGCACGTAACGCCTCGCGCCGGATGGTATCCAGTTCCTCCGCTTCCACTGCCGGGTCAGATGAGATGATTTCCTTCATCGCATCCACCAGCAGTTCATTTTGGCGCTGAAGCAGGGGCGCTGTTCTCTGCCAGATATGTTCCGAGATCAGCCCCTCCTGACTGCGACGATGCAGATAATCGTACGCGGAGCGGCCTGCCACAAAACGCGCGTGTCTGCGCTCGTATTCCTCCTGAACCTGTGAGCGTTGCACCAGTTTCAGTCGTTTGATCAGCCAGTCCATGGAAAAGCCCTGCACGAGCAACGTAAAGAGCACAACGCCAAAGGCCATGGCCTGCAGATGAAGACGTTCCGTGGCAAAGATGCCTGTATCCGGCAGACCGAGCGCCAATGCCAGTGTAATGGCGCCGCGTAGACCGCCCCAGTACAACACGTGTTTCCACTTGGCGGGGATGGCATTGCCGAAGACTGGGAAGAGATACGTGCTGACGGCGCGCGCCAGTAATACAGCGAGGATTGCCCAGCCAATTGCCTGCCAGTTCTGGAAGATGGCGCTCAGATCAATACTCAGGCCGATGAGCAGGAAGACCAGAGAGTTGGCAAGGAAGGCCGCATATTCCCAGAAATTGAAAACAACCACGCGGGTCGTGGCTGACATGCCCCGCGGTCCAACGTTGCCGTTGACAATTCCCGCCGCGACCACGGCCAATACGCCGCTGACATGCAATGACTCAGCGACCAGATAAGACCCAAAAGCCAATACGGTTGTGAGGGTGGTCTCCACCAGCGGATCTTCAATACGGCCAATGACTTGCGAAATCAGCGTCCCCGATGCAATACCGATCAAGATACCGCCCCCTGCGATCTTCAAAAAATTCGCCACGCTGATGGCCGCGTCGAAATGACCGCTCATTGCGATGTCCAGCATGAGGCCGAACATCACAATGGCCGTCCCATCATTAAACAAGCTTTCGCCTTCAAGCAAGACCTGAAGCCGGCGTGGCGCTCCGAGACGGCGGAACAAAGCCACAACAGCCACCGGGTCTGTGGCGGCGATCAGCGCGCCGAAGACGAGGGCCGCTGGCAATATCAAGCCGGTTCCCCACGAGACCAGACCGCCAACCATCAGTGTGGTGAGGATAACGCCCGGCACAGCCAGTAAGAGAATCAACCACAGGTCACGCCGCAAATCTTCCAGACGGATGTGAAAAGCCGCCTCAAATACCAATGGCGGAACGAGTAGAGCAAGGATGATTTGCGGTGAGAGTTCCACGCGCTGCGGGCTTACCAATGTCAGCGCCAGGCCAATCAGCACTAGCCCCACTGTATAGGGCAAGCGCAGCTGGCGCGCGCCTACAGCCACTGCAGATGCGATCAATAACAACGCAATGATGACTTCCTCGACCAGAACAATTTCCTGACCGTTCATCGAATCTCTCGGAATCAAAAAATAACAATACGAAGTATAAACGAATTAATCAGTCCCGTTCCCAGATCAACCAACCCTTGGACAACCACTTCTTCTGCAGATTGACCTTGTACCCGCGTCGCGCCAGACTTTGGGCGGCCGCGCCAAACCACTGACGCGCGCCATACGCTTTGGCCGCGGCCGTTTCCGCCGCGGCGCGCTTCCATGCCTCGAAGAAATCATAGATCGCTTCGCCGGGAACGACGCGATGAATTAAATTCTTCGGCAGAATTGTTTGAAACTCTTCCACGTCGAATCCCAAGCGAAAGTTGGTGCTGAAGACCAATGCTTCCATTTTCCATGATCCATCTTCCATTTTTCTGGCTGCATTCGCCGCCCAAATACTTCCAAACGGATTCGACGTCCCCTCGATCATCAAGCCGCCGGGCAGGATGTAGTGAGCAAGCCGTTCGTACGCGGGAGCGAAGTCCTTTTCTTCGTACTGACGCAAGACATTGAAAGCACGAATCAATCGAACACTCTCGCCTTCGAGCAGCGGCAAATTGAATCCGCCGAGTCGAAAGAACGTTTTTTCATCGGCAAATGGAAGCGCCGCTTCGACACGTTCCTTGTCAATTTCCACGCCGAGGATTTTGAGATTCGGATTCAGACGCCGGAAGCGCGCCGCAGACTCCAACGTGGTGCGCGGGTCGAAGCCGTAGCCGAGGTCAACGAACAGGGCATCGGCGAACCGGTCATCGGTCCGCGTGAGAAGCGACGGCTCGTAGAGCAGAATGAAATTATCCACGCGGCGGAGTCGATTCGAGGCGGTCTTGCCGCGCGTCGGCTGTCCCTCCGGTTTTTTGGAAACAGCCTGCAGGTGGGATGACTTTTTCATTGGCTTTGATTATACTGACAGTATTATTGATAATCTTTCGATGAGGATGCGGCCATGAATGTTGACGTTGACAAGGCACTGCTCAAATCTCTGCTCATCATGGGCGATGTGATCGAGGCGCGTGACACATACACAGGCGGGCATGTGTGGCGCGTTTCGCAATTTACAAAATTGCTGGCGAAGCAACTCGGTCTTTCAAACGATGAAAGCGCGCAAGCCGCCATCGCAGCCTTTTTGCACGACCTCGGCAAGGTCGGAATTTCAGATAGTATCCTGCGCAAAAAGAGCGGACTGGAGGCGGCTGAGTTCGAAACGCTCAAAACGCATCCGACCATCGGCGGAGAATTAATCGAGGCGCATCCGCTGGCCTCATTGGTATTGGATGTGATTCTGCATCATCATGAACGATTGGATGGAAAAGGGTATCCGTTTGGTTTGGATGGAGACCGCATCACACTTCCCTCGCGGCTGGTCGCCATTACCGATGCGTTCGATGCCATGACAAGCGAGCGCCCCTACCACAAGGGTCTCCCGATCAGCGATGCGCTCGCGCGCCTCGAACAGGACGCGGGTTCTCATTTCGATTCAAATATCGTGAATGGAATGAAGGAGCTGAATCGAAAAGATCAATTGGCGCACATCGTCGCGCACAGCGACGAGGGGATTCCGCTCGTGCCCTGCCCAACTTGCGGAGCGATCATCACGGTCACGCGCGAGACGCGGGACGGCGACATTCGATATTGTCACACCTGCACGGGCGAGCACCGGCTTCACGCGCAAGGCAGTACGTTTACCGCTGAGTTTACGGGAAATACAGGGAAGCCCGATGATGTAAAGCCGGAGGCGAACCTGGAAGTGATTCAGGATTTCGTCGCGCAAACACCGAAGAAGATCAAATTGTAGAGGCGCAACATGTTACGCCTCTACAATAAGACGGGCAGATTACAGTTGCCTATGAAAAACAGAGACGCTCTTGCGGGCGTCTCTGTTTGTTTGTTAATCGGCTGAAGCGGTTTCGCTGACTTCCGTCCATTGTGAGGAAGTTCCCTCTGTAGGCCCGGCTTTGAAGCGGCCAGGAGTGAAACCTGTGCCCGCCGGGATCAGTTTGCCAATGATCACATTTTCCTTCAAGCCGTACAGCGGATCAGTCGTCGAGCCAATGGCCGCGCTCGCCAACACCTTGATGGTGTGCTGGAAGGAGGAGGCCGAGAGGAATGAGTCGGTTGAGAGCGAGGCCTTGGTCACGCCAAGCAAAGTTTCAAGGAACTTGGCGGGTTGTTTGCCTTCGGCGAGCAACTGCTCGTTCAGCTTGCGCAATTCCTGACGGTCCACGGTGTCGCCCGGCAGGTATTTGCTGTCACCAGGGCGGCTCACCGAGACTTTGCTCATCATCTTGCGGATGATGACCTCGAAATGTTTGTCATGGATGTTCTGGCCCTGCGAGCGATACACTTTTTGAATCTCACTGAGCAGATACATCTGGGCAGCTTCGCGTCCTTGAATGCGCAGAACGCGATGAGGATTGAGCGAGCCTTCGGTCAACGCTTGACCAGCCTCGGCATGATCGCCGTCCTTGACGAGCAGGCGGGCTGTAGTGGGAATCTCGTAGATTTTTTCTTCGCGCTGTTCATACGAGACTATGATCTTGTGTTCTTTCTTATCCACAGCCACGCGTCCCGCGTGTTGGGCAGTGATGGTGGCTTTGTCTTTGGTCGCCAGCACTTCACCCGTTTTGACTTCGCCTTCGTCCTTGACCATGTACTTCCAGTCTTCGGGGACGTTGTATTCATCGTGGACCATTTCCGCGTGTTCAATCTTGACCTCGCGCAGGTCCGCGTATTTTTCGGACATCATCAAGCGAACAACGCCGCTGATTTCCGCCACGACAGCTTCACCTTTCGGCTGCTTGCGCGCTTCGAAGAGTTCTTCCACCCGCGGCAGACCGGTCGTGATGTCTGCGCCGCCAGCGGCCACACCACCGGTGTGGAACGTGCGGAGGGTCAACTGCGTGCCAGGTTCGCCGATGGATTGAGCGGCCACGATACCAACCGCCGCGCCGAGGTCCACCATATCGCCGCGACCCAGGTCAAGGCCGTAGCATTTGGCGCAGATGCCATGCTGAAGTTCACAGGTCAAGGGTGAGCGGACTTTGACTTCTTCAATGCCGGAAGCCGCGATCTTACGCGCCATGATGTGATCAATCACGTCATCGCGTTCGCCGATCACTTCGCCGGTCTGAGGATGAATCACGCGCTCAGCGAGCAGGCGGCTATACAAACGGCTGGACAAAGATTGTCCGGCCACATCATCCTTGCGGCGAATGTAGACGCCTTCTTTGGTTTCGCAGTCATGCTCATTGATAATGATATCCTGCGCGATGTCTACGAGGCGGCGGGTGAGGTAACCCGCGTCTGCCGTGCGGAGAGCGGTATCCGCCAGACCTTTGCGCGCGCCGTGTGTTGAAATGAAATATTCGAGCGCGGTCAAGCCTTCGCGGAAGTTGGAGCGAATGGGGAGCGGAATGATGCGGCCCGCGGGGTCGGCCATAAGGCCGCGCATACCGGCCAACTGCGAAATCGTTGAGAAGCCGCCTTTGGTCGCGCCAGAACTCGCCATTGTGGAGAGGTTGCCATCCGGGTCCATGTGCTTCCTGACAGCGTCAGCCACTGTGTCGGTGGTCTTTTGCCAAATCTCGATGACGCGCTCGTTCTGTTCCTGTTCGGTGAGCAAACCACGGCGGAAATCACGCTCAACAACCTCGACCTGCTTCTGGGCCTCGGAAATAATATCCTTGCGCTCAGACGGGATGGAGATGTCGGCCACAGCCAGCGTCGTACCAGACTTCATGGCGTATTCAAAGCCCATGGCCTTGATGCGGTCCGCAACATCTGTGGTCTTTTCCTGGCCACAGAGTTCGTACACATCGGCAATCAAATCTTTGACTCCGCCTTTATCCAGCTTTTCATTGGTAAACTGAACTTCAGGAGGCAGGATGCGGTTGAAGAGCACGCGCCCCACCGTCGTCTCGATGAGACGCGTTTCAGCTTGCGGCAGTCGGTCGCCTTTGTCGTTGTACCAGGTCGTTGCCCGCAGTTTGATGCGAGTATGAATGTCAACCTGATCAAGTTGATAGGCAAGTTCGACTTCATCCATGTCGGCAAAGGCGCGTCCATCGCCCTTATGAGGCTGCTGGTGCAGCATCGTCAGATAATAAACGCCGAGCACCATATCTTTCGACGGCGAGATGATTGGCTCGCCATCGGCGGGCTTCAACAGATTTTTGGAAGCCAGCATCAGTGTGCGCGCTTCGGTCACGGCCTTTTGAGATAGAGGCACGTGCACAGCCATCTGGTCGCCATCAAAGTCTGCGTTGAAGGCGGTGGTGACAAGAGGATGTAATTGAATGGCCGAGCCTTCGATCAAGATTGGTTCAAAAGCTTGAATGCCAAGACGGTGCAGAGTCGGAGCACGGTTGAGGAGCACGGGACGATCTTTGATGACATCCTCGAGCGCTTCCCAGACCTCGGGGCGGTTGCGTTCGATCAAGCGGCGCGCGCCCTTGACGTTCGCGGCGTAGCCGTTCTGGACGAGGCGCGCAATCACAAACGGACGATAAAGTTCCAAGGCCATGGTCTTCGGCAAACCGCATTGATAAAGTTTCAACTGCGGGCCGACGACGATCACGGAGCGGCCGGAATAATCCACGCGCTTGCCGAGCAGGTTGCGGCGAAAGCGTCCCTTCTTGCCTTTGAGCATGTCACTCAAGGACTTGAGTTCGCGGCGCCCGCGGCGCGAGAGCGCCTTGCCGCGCTGGCTGTTATCAATGAGGCTGTCAACCGCTTCCTGCAACATGCGTTTCTCGTTGCGGATGATGACATCCGGCGCGCCGAGTTCGAGCAATCTCTTCAAGCGGTTGTTGCGGTTAATCACACGGCGATACAGATCGTTCAAGTCGGAAGTCGCAAAGCGGCCGCCATCCAGTTGAACCATCGGACGCAGATCGGGCGGAATGACCGGCAGAATGGTCAGGATCATCCACTCGGGGCGATTGCCCGAGCGACGGAATGCCTCCACGACCTTGAGACGAGTGGTCGCCTTTTTGCGCTTTTGCTTCGACTTGGTGGTCTTCACCTCATGCCAGAGTTCTTCAGATAATTTATCGAGGTCAAGGCGTTCGAGGATATCGTAAAAAGCCTCGGCGCCCATGTCGGCGCGGAAGACCTGACCCCAGCGCTGTTTGAGTTCACGGTAGCGCACTTCGCTGATGAACGTGAACGGACGCAGTTCCATCAACTCATCGCGCTGGCGTGAGGACTGGTTGGCTGATGCAGAGGTTTGATCTTCGAGTTGTGCGCGCAGGCCTTCCATCTGCATATCGGCTTCAGCTTTGACTTTGCTGGCCTGAATCTTGAGTTCTTCAAGTTCCCTGGCGCGCTTGTCTTTCAGTTCGTTCTCGAGCACTTCGAGTTTCTTCTGGACGATTTTCTGCACCTGACTGATGTGCTTGCTCGAGACTTTATCGTTCGCGTCCAGAATCTTCTCACCTGTCAACTCAAAGACGATGGCCTTCTTGGCCAGCTGGCCCATTTGATCTTGCAGGGTCTTCTCCAGCTTCTGTCCCTCTTTGATGACAGGATCGAGTTGTTCAGCGATGACTTCGTCGTAGCCCTGTTCGAGAGCCGAGCGTTTTTGATTGATTTCGTTCAGTTTATGATCGCGTCGAGTCTTGATCTCGGCGATCTTGGCGTTGACTCCCGCGGCCTGTTCGCGCTCGGAGACGGAGATTTCATCCTCGAGTCTCTGCAAGGCTTTCTTGCGGGCCTCTTCGTCAACGTAGGTAACGATGTATTGGGCGAAGTAAAGCACACGGTCCAAATTACGACGCGAAATATCGAGCAACATTCCGAGTTGAGACGGGATGCGCCGTGTGTACCAGATATGCGCGACAGGAGTCGCCAGCGCGATATGTCCCATACGCTCGCGGCGAACAGCGGCGCGCGTTACTTCCACGCCGCATTTATCACAGATGATTCCCTTATAGCGCGGGTTCTTGTATTTTCCGCAATAGCATTGCCAGTCGCGGGTGGGGCCGAAAATGGCCTCGCAAAACAACCCATCCTTTTCGGGCCGCAGACGGCGGTAGTTAATGGTTTCAGGTTTTAGCACTTCGCCGTACGACCACGACAGGATCGTTTGGGGCGATGCCAGGCTGATACGGAGTGCGGTCAGTCCTTTGGTTTCCACTGGTTCTCTCCTCGTCACACATAAAGATTCGAGATATGAGCGAGTGTCTCTGCACAGCGTGTAGTCGGCATGTACGAGAGACAAACAAAGGCAAGCGCTTCGAGGCTTTTCTCCTCAAGCGCTTGCGATGTTTTGCTCGATTTTTACATCCAACGAGCAAGATTATACGCGCCGGATGGCTTTACGTCAAGAGCCGGGTTAATCGAACTTTAACATTTGAAGGATGTCTTCGAGGGCCGCGGCAAAAATCTCGTGCATGACCTCGTCGCTGACGCGGTACGGCCCGCTAAAGGACCCATCGCCGTAGACTTGGCGCGCAGTTTTTGAATCCACGATCGCGCGCGGGACCCTGGGCGGGGTCTTGTTTTCTTCCGGCATTTCACCAACGACAGTGAAAGAAAAAGCCTCCAGCCAGTTGGCGTGACTCGGCTTGAGGTTATGCCTGACAGCTACTGCTTCAATGGAATGAGACAGCCACCAGTCATACCAGTTGAGTTTAAGATCGGGCAGATCGTTATTGACTTCGTGCAAATGGCCGCGCGCTGGCGAATTCCCACCATGGCCGTTGATAATGAGAACGCGCCGAAAGCCATGACCATATGCGGAGCGGACAATATCTTCCACAGCCGCGATCAAGGTGCTGACGCGCAAACTCAATGTGCCGGGGTAGGAGAGAAAATATGGAGATGAACCGAAGTTCAAAGGTGGCGCGACCAGCACACCGGTCGCTTGTGAGGCGGAATCGGCCAGCGCCAGCGGAATCTTGATGTCTGTCAACAGGCTGAGATAACCATGTTGCTCCGTCGCACCGATCACCAACATCAAACGATCTTCATGTTGAAGATATTTTTCAACATCCATCCAGTTTAAATCTTCGAGGCGCATATTATTCCTACGGTGTGGGTGTTTCCGTTGGCGTTTCGGTTGGGAAAGGTGTGATGGTCGGTGTGTCCGTTGGGATGATCGCCACCGGCGTATTCGTTGGGGGGGGAGGCGGTGGGGGCGGAGGCGCAAATGTGAAATGAACAAATTTCTCCGCATATCCATTCGTGCCGGTGACATATAAATGCAAAGCAATATCACCGCTTGGCAGGTTCGATAAATCCCAGTTGAACATTAGATCATTTTTCACGGGCTGATTGCCCTGAGCAAGAGTTGTCCAGGCGTTGGGATGACTTCCAAGACTAAACTCAAGTTTCCAGGATTTAAATCCGCCCGTTGCATCCGCAGTGCCCGTGATTGTAAGGATGCTCTGAGAGAGAACATCGCCATCATTCACGTTGATTTTCAGTGTGGGGCGCGGATCGCCGCTGTTACACTCGCGCTCAGGGGCATAGACAGGCGGAACAGAAAAATTGTTGTCGTCCAGCCAGTTGCGGCCATCTTTGGTGTTGAACCATTTGCGCGCCCATGGATCGGTGACGTTGATCACAAACTCAGTGTCGGTAAAATCATCACAAGCATTGCTTGCTTCAAGGCCGGTCCATGTGTCAATGACTGCCTGGCGGCGCAAATCCTGGCCGGCAGGCAGAGGCGGTTGATCAGACGCGAAGACTTCGGTGCGTTTGCTTTTGCACCATTGCGACGGTTCCGTGCCCGAAGCGGAACAAATCACTTTATCCACGATTCCCGCGGGACGAGTGAACGGACTCGGGTTTCCCTGCGTCACATACGGGACGGCGGTCTGCATGAACTGCGACCAGATCGGCGCGGCGCCCGTCAGTCCGGTGGTGTTGACCATCGGAGTGTAGTCCGCGTTACCGACCCAGACGCCCGCCGCGAGGTCCGGTGTGTACCCGAGAGTCCAGTTGTCGCGAAAATCATTTGTGGTCCCCGTCTTGGCCGCGACCGGGAATGGGAGGTTCAAAACAGAGTTGGGGCCAAACATCCATGAGCGCGCGTCGTTGTCTGAAAGAATGGAAGTGATCAAATACGCGTGTTCGGGGCGAATGATTTGCTCGCCCTGCGGCGGTTTATATTCATAGACAATGTTGCCTCGATGATCTACGACTTTAAGAATTGATACAGGCGGGACGCGGATGCCTCCATTCGCAAAGACCGAATACGCGCTGACCATTTCCAACAGACTCACATCGCCGCCGCCGAGGGTGAGCGAGAGACCATAGTCCTCACGATTGAGCGAGGTGATTCCAAAACGATGCGCCATGGCGATCATTCCATGGTCGCCATACACGCCGACGAATTGCAAAGTTTTAACCGCCGGAATGTTGAACGAGTTTGAAAGCGCAGTGCGAACCGTGACTGGCCCGTGGAATTTGTTGTCGTAATTATTTGGGATGTACGGAGGCCGCGGATCGTTCGGATCGCCCGACGGAGGAAATTCAGACGGCACATCCCAAATCAACGTCGCGGGCGTCCAGCCTTTTTCAAACGCCGCGACGTAGTTGATGGGCTTGATCGAAGAACCCGGTTGGCGCGTCTCGCTGACTGCCATGTTGACCTGACCTGAAATGGCTGTGTTGTTGAAGTCTGCCGAGCCGACCATGGCGAGGATCTCGCCTGTTGAGGGGCGGATGGCAATCAGCGCGCCGTCCGTCGCGTTTTTATCGGCCAGCGCGGCGACCTGACTGGCGACAAGTTGCTGGGCGTAATCCTGCATATTGGGATCGAGCGTGGTGTAAATCGTAAAGCCCGAACGATAAATGGTCTGAGCGTCATAATTGGATTCGAGTTGTGAACGCACATAATTGACCCAGTGCGGGTAACGCATGTCAATGTTCGGCGGCGGGAAGTTGTAATCGCGGATCTCAACCGCCGCGGCCGCGGCATTGGCCGGGTCAACACAGACGGGTTTGTCGCTGTTGCTGACCTTGATGCAACCTTGTTCGTAACTCGCTTGCAACATCAACGTCAAAACTTGCTGGTTGCGCGTCAGGGTTGCGTCACGGTTAGTATAAATATCGTAAACGGCGGGCGATTGAGGAAGTCCCGCGAGAAACGAAGCCTGCGAAAGAGTCAATTTGTCGGCAGTCGTTCCAAAGTATGTTTCCGCCGCGGCTTCGATTCCATACGAAAGATTGCCGTAATAAATTTCATTGAGATATAGTTCGAGGATTTGATCTTTGGAATAACGCCGCGTAATTTCTGCCGCAAGAATGATCTCGCGCGCTTTGCGAAAGTACGTGCGCTGATTGCGCTCATCGGGAGATAAAAGGATGGAGCGCGCCAGTTGTTGCGTGATCGTGGATGCGCCTGAAATCGTCTCGCCGCTGGTGTAGTTTTGCCAGATGGCGCGGATGATAGCCCATACATCGTAACCGGGATGGGAGTAGTAATCTTTATCTTCGGTCGCAATCGTGGCCGCCACAAGTTCTGGAGAAATTTTATCGAGCGTTACATAGGTGCGTCGCCCCGCGTTCGGGTCGAGGATTTCGTAAAGCAGGTCGCCGTTTCGATCCAGAATACGCGTGGTCTCGAATTGTGAGGCGCGGTTTTGCAAGTCACTGATGGACGGGAGCGAGCTGGCGATGGAATAATATTCATACACTGCCAACGAACCGAGACATAAACCAACCGCCACCAGAATGAAAACAAGGACGATCAACCCGCGCAGGAGGCATCCCCAATTGATGGAATGGAATTCAAAACTCGGCACGCCGCTTCGGGGCGGGACCGGAACCTGGCTCGCGTAACGACGATTGGTCTTCACCTCGTACGCCGCCGGCGTGACGCGCGTCCCGCCTGTGTCAATCTCATCCACGCGGCGGGGCAGGGGCATGTTGTCTTTGTCCAGCGCGGGACGCGACGGAATCGGCTCCATCGGCGGAAGCGGCTGGGAGGGCGGCTCGGCCTGCGTCTCTTCTTCAGAATTGATCAATCGTCGAAATCGCTTGGGGGTGTCTTCGTTCATGATAAAGAATTTACAAATTCACTTAATGCATTCGCCACAGACAATACGCAGAAAATCAATCTTTTTCTCAGTGAACTCCGTGGCCCAGTGGCTAAGCGATCAGCATCTATAGCTCACTTCGGCTTGGACGCTACGAGCACGTTCCATGTTCCGCGGTGACAGACCTCGCCATTTTGATTTCTCAGTTCAAATGCAATTACCACCGACCCCCCGCCGATACGCGGCAAGGCCTTGGTCTCAGTCACGTTCATCTCGGCCTGCACCACATCACCAATGAACACCGGTTTGACGAATTTCCAGTCCGTGATTTCGCGGAAGGCGATTACCGTGCCATCCAGGATGCCTGTCTGCCAGGCCAAACCAGAAGCGATAGCGAGACCCAAAATCCCATGCACGATCTGTTTACCGAACGGCGTGGTCTTACTAAACTCCGGGTCGGTGTGGATGCGATTGTCGTCGCCGCTCAATGCCGCGAACTTCATGATGTCTTCCTCAGCGATGGTTCTTTTTCCCGTAACGATCTTTTGCCCAACGCCAAACTCCTCGAAATATTTTCCCATGTCGTCTTCTCTTCTCCTTGTTATCGTCTTCCTCGACGTACATTGAACTATCTAACCAGCCAACTACCAAACTATCGAACTAAATTATACCCTTTGACCTCATGCACATCTAACCGTACAATAGACCCATGCGCGACTGGTCACTTCAGGCAGGCGATCCGCTTTCCCTCATCATCGCGGCGGATACGCGTTTATGCAAACCCGATTATCTCAACGATCACATCTGGGAATTGGAAATGGGCGCAGGGGAACCGGCCGCGCTGGCCATCCGCACCACATATGGACTGCGCGCCCGCGCCATGCGCCTCTTTTACCGGTTCAACGAATCGGGCAGGGTCGTTGCCAACCCATCTGAGTTTCACGCACCGCCGCGCCTGCGCCGTTTTTACCCAAATTTTCTTTGGCTGAGTTTCTCGCCGTTTGAAGGATTTGAAACCACAGCCGAATATTGGGTTCCGGAATCGCATGTCATCGCGGGACGCTTGACCATTTCCAATCGCGCCTCTTTTGCGCGCAAATTGAATTTCGAGCTGTGCGGCGCGCTGACTCCTCTTGAAGGTCAATCGCTGGCACCCGCGCAACAGCAGATGGTCAACATCCTTGCCGGGCAAACCAGCGGACTGGCCCCGGTTCTCTTCATGACCGGCAGCCCTCAACCCGGACCCGGGCCTCATCCATCACTGATGATTGATCTCGATTTCGACCCCGGCAGTACGCGCGTAATCACGTGGACGCTGGCCGCGCAAGATTCAGCCGAGGACTCATTCGATTTAGCGCGCCGCACCGCCGCTCGTCCGTGGGATGCGGAACGCGCCCGCATCGAACTCGTGGACGCGGGTGACGTGCTCGACATCCGCACCGGCGATTCAAACTGGGACGCGGCGCTGGCGTTCAGTCAAAGAACCGCGCTTGGCTTGTTTTATCCAGCCAGCCAGGATTTACCCAATCCATCCTTTGTGCAGTCTCGCCAGCCGGACAGCGGTTTTTCACACAAAGGCGATGGCACAGATTATCCGCCCGCCTGGAGCGGACAATCCCCGCTCGAAACCTATTATCTTGCCAGCCTGCTTTCCACCGCAAGCCAGTTCAAACGCGGCTTGATCGAAAATTTTCTTCACGTTCAAAACGAAGATGGTTTCGTTGATGGCAGGCCGGGACTGAGCGGCCAGCGCGCCAAATTTCTCGCCGCGCCTTTGCTGGCCAGCCTCGCTTGGAATTATTACGAGGAGACTCAAGACGAGTCCTTCCTCGCCGACGTTTTTCCAAAACTCACAAAGTTCTTCTGGAACTGGTTCTCGCCCGAACATGATCCCGACCGCGATGGCATCCCTCAATGGGATCACGTTCTGCAAACCGGATTCGACGATCATCCCATTTTCGATGTGTGGCATCCCTGGTCACAGGGCGTGGACATCGCCGCCTTGAACAATCCCGCGCTGGAAGCCATGTTGTATCGCGAAGCCGCGTGTTTGATTCGCATGGCCGAAAAACTTGGACACTCCGATCAGCTCGCTCCGCTTCACGCACAGGCCGCCGCGCTTCGCTCCTCGGTCGAGGCCAGTTGGGATGCGCGTGCCGCGCTGTATTTATATCGTGACCGCGCCACCAAACAATCTACGCCTGGTAAACTCATCGCAAAACATAAAGGTTCCGGAAACATGCGTCCGGCAAAAGAGTTCGAGACGCTAGTGCGCTTATTAATCGAGGTGCAAACCAAAAGTCCCGCGGCGGAACGGCCCGTCGTCGAAATCTGCGAACTGACCACCAAAGCCAAAGGCGAGTCTGAGATCGTTGAAGAGCATCGCTTTCAGTGGCGGAGCGGCGGCCTGGTGGCAACCAGCCAAAAGGTCTTTTCAAAAGTCGGGCGCATCAGCGTCACGGGCCTCGACGAAAATGATAGAGTCATCATCCGCACCGTGGACACAACCGCCGAGGACATCACGCTCTTCACCCCGCTGTGGGCGCGCATCCCGGATCACCAGCTCGCGCAAGTAATGATCGCGCGTTCCTTGCTGGACGCGGAACGCTTTGACCGCCCTTTCGGTGTTCCGGCTTTCTCGTTCATCCCGGACCGTGAAGCGGACTCCGTGGCAATGAGCGTTCACCTGCCCTGGAATCAATTGCTCGGCGAAGGTCTTCTCTTTTATGGATTCAGAAACGAGGCCGCGCGTCTCACCGTGCATTTGATGAACGCGGCGATTCAAAGCCTCAGGCAAAGCCGCGCATTTTACGAACGCTACCACGCGGAAACCGGAGCCGGGATCGGTGAGCGCGGCGCGTTGAAAGGACTCGCCCCCGTCGGCCTCTTCCTGCAAACGCTGGGCGTAAGCATCCGTTCATCCACCTGTGTCCGACTGGAAGGAAAGAATCCATTTGCGTGGCCGGTGACGATTCAATACAAGGGTTTAAAAGTGGTACGCGGGCTGGATAAAACAGAAGTGACCTTTCCAAATGGAAAAAGAGCGGAGGTTACAGAGGTTGGCCCGTTGGTAATTTCTGCTACTTAACGTGGTATGCTACGAGTATCCGAGCAAGGAGAGAGAGTATGACTACGCCGATTCATCTCTTAATGCTGGCTGTCATTCAAGATCAAGACACAGATACGGCGACACGCGCTCTGGAACCATTGGGCGCGCAAGTCGTCTATTTGGCGAGCGCGGGCGGCTTTCTTGGCCGGCGCAATGCGACGTTGTTGATCGGCCTGCCCGAAGGCCGTGAAGAGGAAGCGCTCAAAGTTCTGCGCGAATCCTGCCGCCAGCGCGTGGAATATCTGACCATGCCGCTGGAGGGGTCGCCCCTGCCGATGCCCGCGCCTGTGCCGGTGACGGTTGGCGGCGCAACGGTGTTCGCTTTGCCTGTAGAGCGATTCGAGGAGGTATGACCATGAAGATGATTATCCTGATTGTCAAAGACAGTGAAGCCGACGCCCTTACGCGTGCTTTGACGAGCGCGGAGTATCGCGTCACGCGCATCGCCTCCACGGGCGGCTTTTTACGGAGCGGCGTCGCTACGCTCCTGATCGGCGTCGAGGACGCGCAAGTCGATTCAGCGATCAAACTGGTCCGTGAAACGGTGACCGCCTCAGGGTCTGCAGAGAAGCGGGCAACGTTGTTTGTTGTCCCCGTGGCGCGCTTCGAACAAGTGTAGGAGTCGGAATGAACCGCGTTCGTGCTTTTGTCGCATTGTTGTTATTCTCAGCGGTCGCCTCAGCCTGCGGAGGGGCCGCGGCCCCGACACTGACACAAGATCAGGTGGGGACCATTGTCGCGCAAACCATGCAGGCGCTGACTCCCGCGGCGACTCCATTTGCCTCGCCTGTTCCTGCAACGTCCGCGCCCACCGCGACCTCGAACCTGCTCCCGCGTTCTTTATATTTTCTCAACAACGGAAATCCCAGCGGGGAATTGCAAATCTTCCGTCTCGAACGCGATGGGAAGACCGTGCATCAGATCACCTTTGAGCCCTCGGCAGTGAACACATTTGATATTTCGCCCGTGGATGGCAGTATAGTCTACACGTCCAACAACCAGATGCTTTTAGCGGATGCCAACGGCGCGGGACGCCGCGTACTCGTGGACGGCGGACCTCTCACTGATACAAACCGCTTGACCAACAGTGTGGGCACGCCTGTCTGGTCTCCGGACGGAAAGACAATTGCCTTTGCTTACAACGGTTTGAACTTCTATTCGTTGGACAGCGGCGCGATCAAGCAGGTGCTGATCAACGACCTGGATAATTCAGCCGGCTTTCTGATGGTGAGGGCCATTTACGCGCCCGTCAAGTATTCGCCGGATGGAACAAAACTGCTCATCAACATCGGCTATTCCGAAAGCGGGACGATGGGTATTTATTACCTCGGCAACAACACAATGACCAAACTCAACCGCCCTGATGGAGGGATGTTCTGTTGCAACACCTCATGGACGCCGGATAGCGGCGGCGTGTATGCCGCCAGCCCGACGACCGGTATGATCGATTCGGGGCTGTTGTATGCCAACGCAACAAACGGCGAGGTGAGTATCCTTCTGCCGGGCGGCGCGCCGGATGGAACATTCAACTTCGCGGATGCACCCATTGTTGGACCGGACGCACAGTTGTATTTCTTTTTCAACAACCTGAAGGAGATTCCGACTTCGGGTCATACGCCGTTGTTCATGGTGAGGTCCGCCTCCGATGGAGTCACCGGGCGGACTCAATTGCGACCTGATGAGTTCAAGGACATAAATGAAATTTTATGGGCGCCGGACGCGAGTTTTGCCATCGTCGCCTATGCGCCGATCCAGGATGTATACGAGGGCGGCGTGCCGTATGTTGAATACCCCGATGGACGTTCCATCCCACTCTCCCCCGATTTTGCATTTCAAATGAAGTGGGGGCAGTGACCCCTCCCCAGCCCTCCCCAAATACCCTTCGGGGTATTTGGGGAGGGTGTCACGAAGTGACGGGTGGGGCTTCCAGCACAAAATTATCAATCAACCTTGTCTTCCCAATAAATACAGCCATCGAAAGCAAAGTCTTGCCGGTCACTTTGTCCAGTTCCTGCAGAGTATCGTAATCGGCGCAGGAGACGTACTGCATTTGCGCCAGCGGCTCGCGAGCAATCACTTCCTTCATCTTGCCCCTCAGTTTCTCTGCATCGCGCTCACCTTTTTCATATTCAGCCTTGGCCGCGCTCAGAGCACGGAACAAAACCGTCGCGGCTTTGCGCTGATCGGGGTCGAGATACACGTTGCGGCTGGACATCGCCAGCCCATCCGGTTCGCGCACGGTGGGGCAGACGATGATCTCGATGGGAAAATTCAGGTCCCTGACCATCTGACGGATGACCGCCGCCTGTTGCGCATCCTTTTGACCGAAATAGGCTTTCTGCGGCTGGACTGCGTTGAATAGCTTGGCAACCACGGTCGTGACACCGCGGAAGTGACCGGGCCTCATCGCCCCTTCGAGTGATCGCGTCATTTCCTGGACCTCGACCCACGTCTGGAACCCGGGCGGATACATGATCTCAGGCGTGGGCGTCCAGACCAAGTCCACGCCGACTTCTTCGAGTAGATGTAAGTCTCGGTCAAGGTCACGCGGATATTTCGAGAGGTCTTCGTTGGGACCAAACTGAGTGGGGTTGACGAAGATGCTTGCGGCCACAGAGTCACATTCGGTGCGGGCGCGACGGGCAAGCGAGAGATGGCCCTCGTGTAAGTATCCCATCGTCGGGACAAAGCCCAGCTTCCCGTCGAGTAAGAGGCGGGCGGAGCGCAATTCATCAAGCGTAGAGGCGAGTATCATTTGTCTAGTCATCGCCAAAAAGTCCTTGTTGACAAGGCTAGAAAATCTGTGCTACACTTTCGGTACAAACTTCAGAAAGGAGAGATTGAATGGCTTACTCATTCACCAATTCCAAAGGCGTTACGTACTATCTTCACACGAAGAAGACGATGGCGGCCAGCGGCAAGGAGCGTGTCTTGTTCTTCTTCTCGAAAGAGATCAAAGAAGGCTCACTCGATGCCGTTCCAGCAGGCTACACTGTGGTCGAAATGAAGACGGGCTTGCCCGTTCTGAAGAAAGTATAACCGAACAAATTCTCTCTTGGTATTGAATAGAAATCCAGCGAACCTGCTGGATTTTTATTTTCCGGAGTGACTAAATTCAAGTGTCACCCTGAGCCGAAGCCTCGAACGAAGTGGAGGGGCTGGCGAAAGGTCTCCGCTGCAAAGTGGGTGAACCTTTTGGGGGATGAAACCTCGCCTTGACTCCTAGAAAATCTGTGCTAAACTGTGCCTACAACTAAATATTCTTTTAGAGAAAAGGAGAAAATTGTATGGAACCCAAACACATGTCCTCTAAAAGTCCTGACCTGACCGATGGCAGAGAATGGAGGAAACCATGCCAGCACTAAACCGTGTCCAACTGATCGGATATTTAGGCAAGGACCCCGAGACTCGCTTCACACCCAGCGGCAAGAAGGTGGCACACTTCAGCCTGGCCGTGACGCAACGCTGGAAGAGCGGCGGCGAGAGCAAGGAAGCCACCGAGTGGTTCAATGTGGAAGCCTGGAACAAGTTGGGCGAACTCGCCCAGCAGTATTTGAAGAAGGGCAGTCTCGTCTACATTGAAGGGCGCTTGAAGACCGACAAGTACGAAGACAAAGGCGGCGAGACCAAGTACTTCACCAAAGTGGTCGCGCTGACCCTGCAGTTCCTCGATAAGAAGCCTGCCGACGAGCCGATGATGGCCGCGGACGAAGAGCAGGCTGAGTACGAGGGGTAGGGTTAATAGAACAGTGCGCTAGAGACTAAAGTCTCTAGCGCACTGTTGTTTATTCTCCTACAACCTAAGCTAATTTTTGCTAGAGTGTGTATGCAAAATCAATTTCATGTGTCATTCTGAGGAGCGAAGCGACGAAGAATCTCAAATTTTGAACGAAAAAAACGAGATTCTTCGCTCCCGTTGGT
>JAJPIZ010000021.1 GCA_021324435.1 Anaerolineae bacterium | reverse complement strand
TCGCCGCCGGCCACTTCGATTAAATGGGCGCGCGCCTCGGGGTCCAGACTGACGCGCTTGTTTCCGTAGCCGCGCTCTTTGTCTGCCAGCGCGCGGTCAATCAAAATTCCAGTCTCTTCCTGATTCAAGCTTCGTAGTTGAAAGACGCGTGAGCGCGAGATCAACGCGCCGATGACTTCAAAATATGGGTTCTCGGTGGTCGCGCCGATCAGGGTTACGGTTCCGTTCTCCACGTGGGGCAGGAGCGCGTCTTGTTGGGCCTTGTTCCAGCGATGGACTTCGTCCACAAACAGGATCGTGCGCTCGTTGTGCAAGCGCCGTCGTTCGAGCGCGGCTTCGACGACCTCGCGCAGTTCGGCCTTGCCCGCCAAAATAGCTGAAATCGTGACGAAGTGACTCTTGGTTGTATTGGCAATGACTTGCGCGAGCGTGGTCTTGCCTGTGCCGGGCGGACCCCACAAAATGATGGATGAAAAAAGTTTATCGGCCTCGATGGCGCGCCGCAGAAGTTTGCCCTCGCCGATGATGTGTTCCTGACCGATGTATTCGTCCAGCGTGCGCGGACGCATACGCGCCGCCAGCGGGGCTTCGGTTTTCATGCGTTCCTGCATGGCATGATCAAAGAGATCAGGCATAATCACCAACCATAAATTTCAGGCTTGCGATTGGCCGTATAGAAGTAGACGATTAGTGCAAGGATGATTAATACTGGGACTTCAAAAATTTTATTAGGCGATGGAAGATAAGCAAGACTTTCATCTAATAGGTGAAAAATTCCGGAGCCGAAGATAGGCGGAGTTTGCCAAAAAACAACACCTCCAAAGAAATCCCAGCCTGTGTGCAGACCAATTGCCAGCCACAGTTGTCCTGTCCGTAGATAGACAAAGCACATTAGTATACCGAATAAGAAAAGGAATATAAAATAGAAAGTCGAAGTCTCGGGATTATAGCGATGCATATAAGAGAAAACTGCCGATGATAAGATTATAGCAAGTGGCCGATTGAGCCCTTTGGATATGATTCTCAACTGAAATCCGCGTGAGAGAAGTTCCTCACTCCAGCCAACAAAAACAAAGATGATTAGGTTAAGTAGTAAGCTAGATAATATATCAGACGGCGAATGAGTATCCCAAGCTGCACCCTCAATTCGTATCCAGCCCGAAATCAACTCTAGGAGAAACAAGAAAGCGAAAATAAAGAAAATGAGAATAAAGCCGAATGCAAAATCTTGTATGGCGCGACGGTTTACCTTTAACCCTATGTCAACAGGGTTACTGTCATCAAAGATTCTTATTGCTAGAAATACGGAGATGGTAAAACAAGTTAATTTGATGAGCTCGGAATAAAGAACGAAGCTTTGGTCATCATGCCGCAAAACAGGATCGATTAGTAGAATGAGAAAGAAAAGCGACAAGAACCACGAGATGAGACTTTGGCCTATTAGTTTTCCCGCATTGCTGAATAAATCGCCGAAAGAACCGAATTTCAAAATTGATGTACGCGGTAATTTATTTTTGGCTTCATCGGGCCAATCGTAAATCTCAGAATGCAACCAGGTTTTATCTTTGTTTGGATCGTCAATCCCATTATTGGACATAACCATTTTGCCTTTCCATGATTATAGCAGGTCAAAAGCAAAAAGACCGCCGTCAGGCGGTCTTTTTACTTCTGATTTTTTTTCTAAAATGAAGAGAGAGCCTGCTGGTAGTCGGTAAAGGTCTCCAGGTACATGTCGAAGCCTGCGGCTTCAAAGGCCGTCTGCGTTTGCTTGGACAGATTCAACAGTTTCAGATGGGGCGATTTGTACGTCCCTTCATTGATGCGTTTCAGCATCTCTTCCTCGCTGACATCGGAATTGAGGGTACGAAGTTGTTTGAAGATGGCACTCAAAGCGCGCAGACCGGCACTGCTCATATAGGGGACGTGGGTCAGGTCAACCAGAATGTGACGCGCTCCGCCTTTGATCAGTTCTTCGGCCTTGGTTTGGAACGCCATGTGTGTGGCAGAATCGATATTGCCCGTCACTTCCATGACCGTCACCGGGACGCGGCGGTTTTCAGTGGACACTTTGATTTGCATGTGCTTCTCCTGTCTAAAATTTATTCATCCACTCATATGATACCTGAATTTTCACGAGAAGCGCGAAGCCACTTGCTACGCCTTTCTTGCTTCCTGTTGTTTGAAACCAAAGAGTTTGCGCAGGATATCGAACCAGAACGGAGCGCCCTGCACGGTTGCCGCGCCGCTCAACGCCAGACCGAGCGCTTTGTAGAACCAGTCCGTCCACGTGACCGGCGCGCCTGTCCAGCCGACTGGAAAGATGAGTTGGTTGAGGGCTGTTGGCGTAGCGTTGCTTTCGGCCTGAACTTGCGCTTGCGCCACCACGGCCTCGCGCAGGGATGGCTCGCGCCAGAGTTGATTGGCGATATTGATCGTGTCAACGTTGAACAAAACAGCAATCGCCGTGCCAATAATGAAAGCCCACATTTGCGCGCGCTGTCTGTATTCGAGGGTGGCGCGCGCCATCACATTATCGAACCAGCCCTCGATGTTCCGCCGATAATTCGCAACCTTGACCTCGGCGATGGTCGTTTCCTTTTCAAGATCGAAACCGGGCATCAGGCGGCCGAGGGTTCGTTCCAGCCAGGGATTCATCTTCTTGAGATGGGCCATGCCTTTGCGCATCTGCGCGAAGGACATCGAGTGGGCGGGTGTCTCGTTTTCGGGTTGACCCGCGTTCAGGCACACATCCATCACCGCCGCGGCGAAGAGAGAAGCGGGGATGGAAGCAGGCTTTTTGATCCTGCCCTTTTTGTCGAGTTTGCCAAGAGATTGAATCAGCGGATGGTTGTAAAACTGATCCACCAGCGTATCGTCTTTGAGCATATCGCGCACCTGAGTTTCCAAAAACTTGGCGCGCCAATTGAGAATGGATGTGACCGTCTCCTGCACCTGCATCGTCGCGAGACTTAGCACAATCCAGGCAAAGACCAGCCCGATGGCGACTTCGAGAATTGCGTCAAGTTGCATGGCTCCTCCAGCTAGCCGTTCGTGCCCCAAGTGTACAGGAAATCACCCCGCCGGACAACCTAGAAAAGTACCACCTCCCCTTGCCATGTTTTCTTCCATGCTCATCAAGCGGACAACAGCGCGGGAATTTCGTTCAAGGATTTGACCACCGCGTCAGGCCGGACCCCTGAATCTGCCACCGGCTCACGGACTCGGCGCGTGATCCAAATCGTGTTCATGCCAACCCGTTGCGCCCCGACAATATCCGCCTCGAAAGTATCCCCGACCATCACAGTCTCCTCGGCGCGAACACGAAAGTGATTCAGCGCGGCGCGAAAGATGCTGGGATGCGGTTTGCGTTTGCCGAACGCGGCGGAGGAGATGATGTACTCGAAGAAAGGGCGCAAGCGGGCTTTGTCAATCAACGTTTGGGTATTTTCATCGTCTGCACCGTTTGAGATGAGACCGAGTTGGAAGCCGTGTTCTTTCAATGTCTGGAGTGTTGGGATCGCGTCGTCTTCAAGATACCAGTTCGCCTGTGTGACTTTATACATGGAGCGCAATGCAGCGTACAATTGCTCCCGTGAGACAGCAACCCCTTTTCGCTTCAGCAGGCTTTTGAGAATCGCGCCGATGCCGGGTTCGTCCAGTTCGTTTTGTCGCAGATTGTAGTAATAGTGGAAAAGCGTTTCGTGGTCGCCATAGATTTCGGCGGGCGAGGCTTGAACACCGAACGTATGCAGTGATTTCCACAAAACGTCGTCGGCTTCCTGATAAAGTTTCTCCCACGGCTCCTTGTCATAGAGGAGCGTATTGCCGAGGTCGAAGAAGACGACGCGAATCGGTTTTTTCATGAGACGAGGCGTGAGCGTGAGTAAAGATAAATTAAGACCGCACCCAGCGCGAGGGCGGGAAGAACGATGAGTCCGGCTTCAGGGCCGAACGCGCCGCCGGTCCAAATCTCCGGCCCGGAGACGGTGATGTGAGTCAGTGGATAAATATCCAGCCCGCTCACGGGGAATCCGAAACCGACGCCCTCGAAAAAATTCCAGCCGATATGCAGGCCAATCGAAAGCCACAGTTGTTTCGTGCGGACGTAGCCATACGCGAGGAAGAGGCCTGCGAAGAAAATGCCCGCCGCGCTGACCCAGGTGGCGTTGGGGTTGCCGAGATGAAGCAGACCAAATACCGCTGAGGAAATCACAACGCCCCAGAAGAGATTTGTGCCGCTGGCGATGGTTTGCAAATGATAGCCGCGGCTGAGCAGTTCTTCATTCCAGCCGACGAGGATGAAGATGAAGAAGAATGCCAATGTTTGTAGAATGACGTTGGAAAGCGGTTCGGTATCCCATGCGAAAGACTCAAATTTGAGCCAACCTAAAGCCCACATCGCGGCGAAGATCGAACCCATCATGATGAACGTGATGACAATGCCGGCTATGATATCGTAGAGAATATATTTATCCAGATTGAAGCCGAGGCTGACAAACGAACGCCTGTCGAGGAAGCGACGGGCGAGATATACAGAAGCGGTGATGACAAGCAGTTCTTCAAATTCACCGATCAAGAAACTGTGTTGTGAAAAGCCCGTTCCCTCCAGCGCTATTTGCAAAGGAATGAATACAATACCCACAATGATGCCAATGAGGATCATCAACAGCGTCTGCAAAAATAGGCGCCAGCCTGCGCGCAAGCGCGGCTCGTTGGGGGAGAGGAAGATAATGGAGAGCAAAGAGCGCTGGGAAGGGTTTTGGGTTTCAGTCATGTTGTCTCCAGCTGAGAGTCGAGAGTCGTTAGTCGAGAGTCGTTAGTCGAGAGATGCTAGCGGGCGTGACGGTTTGGCTGGACGCGATTTAGAAGGCCATAGAGCATTCGCGTGATCTCAATGAGTTCATTTGTAAGTTTATCGTAGTCAGTCTGTTTGATGTAACCGATTTGAAGCGAGATGGTCAATTGGGTCTCGAGCTCTGCCGCCGAACCAAGGGCGATATCAATAAAATTCGCGAATTGAGCTTTTGTATTGCGAGCATGCCCTTCGGCCAGATTGGACGGTATCGAAACAGCCGCGCGGCGAAGCTGAGAAGCGATGCCGTAAATCTCTTCGCGCGGGAATTCTTTTGTAAGCCTATAAATCTCTACTGCCAGTGCGAGCGACCTTTGCCATACGATCAAGTCCTTGAACCCGCGAATCTTTGCGCGCTCTTCCATTTCTCACTCCTGCCTCTCGTCTCTCTGCTCCCCCCTCTCAATTTTCAAATCCCAGCCGGTATGATCAGCCACAAAAGCAGATACAGGCCAATGCCCGGCACTCCGCCGGGGATGGCGGCGATGATGAAGCCCAGTCTGAACCAAATTGGGCTGATGCCGAAGAATTCTCCCAAGCCTCCGCAAACACCGGCAATGATCCGGTCACGGCTGGAACGTCGTAGCGCATTTCTCTGATTGCTCATTCGGAACCTCCGTCTGCTAAAACGAATAGACACCATTAAGTACGACGACGAAGACAAGTTGTTGCGAGATTATCCACCTTTGAGGTAAATTCCTTTTGGGTCGAGTTCTTCGCGTAAAATTTTCAATTCCTTTTCTGTAACCTGTTCAGTGGTCTTTAGTGTCGGAGCAACTTTCAGATCCCAACCCGTGTTAGATTTGGCTTCTTCAACGGTTCGACCCGGATGCAACGCGGTGAGAATCAATTCGCCGGTTTCGTCCGGTTCCATGAAGCCGATGTCGGTCACCACACCGATCATGCCCGCGCCGCGCAGTCCGGCTTTGGCGCGGTCGCCTTTGCCACTGATGAATCCGGCGGAGGTCATGAAGTCCACTTTTTCTGGGAAGCGGCGTTTTTGATGCGGCGTCATCAAATAACAGCGATTGGCCCAGGCCGCGATCTCCTGTGAGCCGCCCGAGCCGGGCAGACGTGTTTTCGGATGATTGTAATCGTTACCGATGACGGTGGCGTTGATATTGCCATATTTATCAATCTGTGCGCCGCCCATAAAGCCCACATCCACGTTGCCGCGCTGGAGGTAGAGCGAGAAAATATCGTACATGCTGACCACTGACAACGCGCCGCTGACCAGCGTCGGGTCGCCGATGGAAAGCGGAAGCCGCGCCGGTTCCGCGCCGATGACGCCTGCTTCATAGATCATCACGAGGTTCGGCGCGTGAGTCCGCTTGGCGAGATTGCAGGCCAGGTTCGGCTGTCCCACACCGACGAAGACCACATCGCCATCGCGAAGCAGGCGCGCGGCATTGATAATCATCAGTTCGGCGGATGAATATTTCAATTCGGTCATAGTGCCTCTTTCAAAAACGATTGCGTGATTTCGAAGACTTCCTGCGGCCTTTCGAGCGGAAGCAGGTGAGTGGATTTTTCCAGTGTGACGATTTTGATTCGCCGGTTCAATTTCTGGACCGAGCGGGCGGTGGAGGCCCAGAATGTATCTGTCTCTGCGCCGCGGATGATGAGCGTCGGGACCTCGAGGCGGGGAAGTCCCTTCCACAAATCCCAGTCACGCCAGATGCCGGTGTAATACACGCGCGCTTCCCATTCAGGCGAATAAACTAATTCATAACCACCGCCCGCTTTGGGCTGGGTCATGCCTTTAATGAAGGTACGAAGGTTCTCATCTGAAAAGAAGCGGAAGATATCGCGGCGGCGATAGCCTTCAAAGACTTTATCGAGATCGTCGAACTCGCGGCGGCGTTTAACCGCGCCGTTGATCAGCGGATGAAGACGATAACCAAGGCCAAGCATTCGCATCAAATTCCATTCAAGCATGAAATAGCGCGGAAAGAGCACGGGGTCCATCAGCGCCAGCGCGCGGAAACGATTCGGTTCTCTCAGCGCGGCGCGCAAAGTGACGATCGCGCCGATGGAATGTCCCATGCCAATGACCGGGCCGAGATTTTGGTCACTGAGAAATTGGAGCAGGTCTTCAGTGAATGGAGTCCAATCGCTGATTTCACTTGGATTGGAGTTTGGCCAAAGCGGCCTCAGCAACGTTCCAAGAACATGATTTTTTGTTATTAAAAGTTCAAGCAAAGGCTTATAGCAGGCAGGAGGGTAGCCATTAGCATGTAGGAAATGAAGTGATTGGCCTTTGCCGCCATAATCAACATAGGGGACAGGGGATAGGAGAGAGGGAAAGGAGGAGCTAGTCATCAGAAGAATCGATTTCGATGTTGTAGGACGAGGACTCTTCGCGAACTTTTTGCTCGTTCCTTTTGGCCTTCAAGGTATTAATGGACGCGGTCAACATCCGGCAAACTTCACTGTTCAGCTCAATAATGGGTTGGGCTTTCTCTTTTGTGCCAGGCCTGATGTCTATTGCTGTACGAAGCCAATGATCCGTTTCGTTGGCGGAGCCTGGAGCGATAATCAAATAATGGATGTACTCGGTCCCTTCGTGTATGCCATGTCCCTCCGCGATGTTTGCGCCGACGGAAGTTGAAGAACGGAACAACTGCCGCGAAATTTCCTGCGCCTGCATTGATTTCGGCCAGCTTTTTGCAAGGGTGTCAATCTCTATGACAACCTGCCGCGCCTTTTGATAAAACAATAATTCGCTGTAATCGCCCATCGCCCTCATCCCCTTGCCCTTAATACTCTCCGTAATTGATCGCTTCGCTCATACGCGGCTTGACTTGTAAGCGTTTATGTGTCTCCTCGCCGAGTTTCTGCCAATACTCTTCGCGATCCTTCACGCCGTAGACCCATTCGTCCAAATAGCTCTGCACGGCTTCAGTCGATTCACTGACCTTGTCCCAGCGCAAATAAAATTCATTGTCGCGGTCATAATACCCTTGCGCGTAGGATGGATGACACGCGTAAGGAACATGACACACCGCGTCCACAACTACAGATGGGATCAGGGTACGGTTCGGGTCGGACCGGATGACGGACTCGTCCACGATCTCCTCCGCGGTCACAATGACTTTTTTCGCGGCGAACGCGGCTTCCTTTTGCTCGCCGATGATTCCCCATAAATGGGAATTGCCATTGGCGTCCGCGCGTTGCACGTGGACGATGGCAACATCGGGATTCAGCGCAGGGACGACGATCACATCCTTGCCGCCGTAGGGGTCCGGGACACGTTTGATTTTAGGATTGGCTTTCTCCAAATCCGTTGCGCCGGTTTGATTCATCGGCAAGAAGGGAAGTCCGGATGCTCCGGCCTGCAAACGCGTGATCATCCCGAAGTGAGAATATTCTTCCCATTCGAGTTTGCCTTGCTCGATGGCAGATCGCACGATGCGCAGACTTCCCACGCCGGGATTGCCCATGTAGGAAAAGATTACTTTGCGCGCGCAGTCCGCCGCGACCATTTGGTCGTAGATCAAGTCTGGAGTCGCGCGCGCCAGCACGAGGTCCCGTTTTTTGAGGCGGATGATCTCATGTCCGGCCGCGAAGGGAATCAAATGTGTGAATCCCGCGGCGTAGACTACATCGCCATCGTTCACAAATCTGGAGATCGCGTCTGAAAGAGAAGTTAGTTTTGACATTGCTTTATTTCTTTTCTTCTTTTGATTTCTTTCCGAACATTCTTTTCCAAAGCGAAAAACGTCCGCTGGATGGCGGAGGGGGTTTGCGTCTGCGAATCAAAAGCCCCATCGCGATCGCGGACAAGGCGAGGCACAAATAATCGAAATTGGTTTTATCGGCGTAGTTGGATGCCATGAATAGGATGAAGACGCCGACGCCAATCACAATAAAAAATGTGCCGATGCGGAGAATGAAACCTTCCATGAGACCTATGAAAAACCCCTTCCCCTTGTTCGGGGAAGGGGTGTGTTGAATCTTATTTGCGACGTGCAGATTTCTTCTTCAAAGCGGCTTTTCTGATTGATTTCTTCCCTTTCAGGGACGATGTCGGAGCCGCCTTCTTCCCCTTCGGGGACGCTGTCACGACTTTCTTTGCCGTTGCTTTCTTCCCCGCGGGCTTGCCGTTCGCGGCGGGTTTGATCAACGTGCGGCTTTGTTCGTGCATGTAAAGTTGAACATAGTAGTAGCCGCCGCCGTTCTTGCCGCTCGCGCCGGAACCCTTCCATCCACCGAACGGCTGGAAGCCCGGCCACGCGCCGGTCGTCGCGCCTTGCGGACGATTGGCATATGTGACGCCCGCTTCGATCTTGTCGAAGAACCAGTCCGTTTCCTTGAGCGAGCCATAGAAACCGGCTGTGAGTCCGTAATTCACATTGTTGGCGATCTTCATGGCTTCGTCGAGATTGCTGACCTTGCCAATCGTGGTGATGGGCAGGAACATTTCATATTGCCACAGCCGATGATCGAACGGCAGATCCGTGACAAAAGTCGGTTCGCAGTAGTAGCCTTTGTCGAATATGCCGCCGGTTTTGACGTGACCGCCGGTCAGGAATTTGCCGCCGCCCTGATTGATCTCTTCGGTGAAATTCTTGAAGTCATTGTATGAATTCTGATTGATGACCGGACCGAGATAAGTGGCGCGTTCGGTCGGATCGCCGATGACCAATTTTTCAGTTTTGGCTTTGAGCAAACCGAGCAATTCATCATAGACGGGTTCTTCAACCAACACACGCGAGGCCGCCGAGCATTTCTGTCCCTGCAGGCCAAACGCAGAGCGGACGATGCCCGTCGAAGCGTCTTCGAGATTCGCGTTGCGCGAAACAATGGCCGGGTTCTTTCCGCCGAGTTCCAAGACAATCGGGCGGATGTAATTGCGATTCGCAAAATCGCGATACATCTTCATGCCCACGTCGAAGGAGCCGGTGAAGGTCGCGCCGTCAACTTCTTTGCTGTCCACCAATGCCTGACCAAGAGTCGAGCCGGGGCCGGTGACGAAGTTGACCACACCTTCCGGGAAACCCGCGTCGCGGAACACTTCCGCATACAAACGCACGATCCAGGCGGTGTCCGTGGCGGGCTTGATGACGACGGTGTTGCCTGCGACCAAAGCCGCGCCGGTCGGGCCGCCGGTCAACGCGAACGGGAAGTTGAATGGGCTGATCACCAGCCACACGCCGTACGGTCTGAGCACAGAGACGTTCGTTGCGTCGTAGCCAACCAGCGGGTCTTTGCCCATCGGCCTGATGAAGCCTTTATTCTGCTCCATCATCAGCGCGGACCAGTACATCAGGTCCGCAGTCTCTTGCACATCGCCGAGCGATTCCATGCGGTTCTTGCCGACCTCCAGTGCCATGGCCGCGCCCATTTCGAAGATGCGCTTCTCGATCAACGCCGCGGCTTTGCGGACGAGTTTGACGCGTTCCTGCCACGGTGTGTGACTCCATTTTGGAAAGGCGGCGCGTGCCGCGGCAATGGCCTGGTTCGCATGCGTGGCATTGCCTTTTTGCATCTTCGCCAGCACCCAATCCGTGTTGACGGGAGAGCGATCATCCCATTTTTCGTCGGCGAACACGTCCTTGTTGTTGATGATCATGCCATATTCTTTGCCGAGATTTTGCTTCAGGTCTGCGACCGCTTTGTCGAATCCCTTGTGCAGTTCCTCGGGCGGGTTGAACATGGTTGCGTACGTGAGCTTGAAAGCCATACCAAAACCTCCTGCTAGTCATTTGGTCTAAATGGTCTGTTAGTCTAACTAGTCTGACCATTTAGACCAGTTAGACAGAAGGACTGATTTGACTTTCATAGTATAGCGTAGGATATTACAAACGTCAAAGTGACGCGTCTGCGTTTTGATATGACGTTTCTCATGAACTTTGGGTAAGATGAAAAGCCGCGACTTCATCTGTGCGGACAAGGAAAGCCGATGAAAACCCGCCTCTTTTTCTGGACCTTTAGCCTGCTGGCCGCGATTTTGACTTCATCCTGCTCTACGGCTGTGAGCTTGCCAACTGCCGCACCCGCTCCGACTCTCACGTTTACGCCTCAGCCGCCGACCCAAGTCTCCGTAACGGCGACCCAGACCCAGCCTGCCCTGAGCGCAGTCGAAGGGGTCCCGGCCGAAGCGCCCACACAGACGCCGCTGGCAGTTGCCACCTCGCGTGGCCCCAATCTCGAGGCGACCGATCCGACCACGGTCCGGCTTGATTCGGGCGGCTTGCAACTTATTGAATTCTTCCGCTTCACCTGATACACCTGCCGTCAAATGGCGCCCATGGTTCATGGGCTGGAAGCAAAATATTTTGGCAGGATCAAGTTTTCGTATCTCGACGCCGACGATCCGCGCACCAAAGGATTTCAACGCGCCCTGGGTTTTTATTATCAACCTGAGTTTTATCTGCTCGACGCGCAGGGAAACTTACTCCACAAGTTTGTTGGTTTGGTTACTCAGGAGCAATTCGAAGAAGAGTTTGCGAAATACTTGGATTGATACTTGTCCGCCCATTTGATGCAAGGGAAAGATTTAATCAGAAACTCATAATGTGGGAATCTTTAAATTTTTCCTACTTGCAAAATGCTGAATTCTGTGTAACAATGTGCTTGCTCCGTTTAGGGTGCCCCCCTCACCCTGAATGGAGCATTTTTTAAGGCGATGCGCCAACTCGACGATCTTCGTTCGCGCATATGCTCTCATAGAATCCAGCTTGGCGCCATCTCTTGAAAACAAAAATCTTGACATTCGTTCCAACTCCCTTGATAATCATGCGGAGGAGATGATATGGCCGTCATCACTCTCATGACAGACTTTGGACTCAAGGATGGCAATGTGGGGGTAATGAAAGGGGTGATTTGGGGAATTTGCTCCAGTGCACAAATCACCGATTTGAGTCATATGATCGGGCCTCAGAACGTGCGCGAGGCCGCTTACATTCTGGCGCGTTCGTTCTCCTATTTTCCAAAAGGTACGGTGCATGTCGTTGTGGTGGATCCCGGCGTCGGAACGGCGCGCCGCCCAATGGCCGCGCGCATTGGCGACTGGTTTTACGTTGGGCCGGATAACGGTACGGTCACTTTACTGTTGGCGCGCGCCGAACAGGAGAATTGGCCGCTCCAATTTGTTCAACTGGATCGAGTCAAATATTGGCTACCGAACGTCAGCTTTGTCTTTCACGGACGCGACATCTTCGCGCCGGTCGCCGCTCATTTGGCCTGCGGCGTTCCTCTCGCGGACCTCGGAACGGCGTTCGCTGACCCGGTTCGTTTTCCCGTCATCACACCCGTCAAGACCCAAGCCGGCTGGCGTGGTGAGATCATCTACATTGACCATTTCGGGAACGCGGCGTCGAACATTCGCGCCGAAAATCTTGGCGAGGCCATGAAACACAAAGAGAATATCCTCGTCCGCATCAATGGCCGAGAGATCAAAGGCATGGTGGATACCTTTGGTCAACGTCCGGTGGGGGAGGTGGTAGCGTTGCTCGGAAGCACCGGCAACTTAATCGTATCGGTGGTCAATGGCAACGCGGCCAGCCAATTGGGTGTTAAAGTTGGAGACGTCATCGAAGCAGTCCTCCAATGAAAATGTAAATTTTTATGGCAAATTCTCCTCTCATTGTAGAAAACCTTTCCTTCCGCTACCGTGACCGTCAGGGCGCGGCCATTCATGATATTTCCTTTGAGGCCAACCCCGGTGAGATTTTACTGATCGCGGGCGCCAGCGGATGCGGCAAGACGACTTTGCTTCGCTGTATCAATGGCCTTATCCCGCGTAGTTATCACGGCGATTTGCAAGGGCATGTACTTGTCAATGGCGAAAATGTCAGCGACTTCTCGCTCGCCAGGCTCGCACAAACAGTTGGGACTCTGTTGCAAGACCCCGAGAAACAAATTCTTGGCGCACATGTAAAGTCAGAGATAGCATTCGGACCCGAAAACCTTGGTCTCCTCGCCGCGGAGGTAAACGCGCGGGTAGACGAAGCCCTGGCTCGTCTCGGTCTTGCCCATTTGCGTGACCGCGATACGTTTTCGCTTTCAGGCGGCGAGAAGCAGAAAGTAGCTCTGGCAGGTCTGCTTGCGATGCGGCCTTCGATCCTCCTCTTGGATGAGCCGCTGGCCTCGCTTGATCCAGCCTCTGCGCATGAAGCATTAGCCGCCTTTCGCCGCCTGGCCGATGAAGGCGCGACAATATTGCTCGTCGAACATCGCGTCGAAGATGCGCTTGCCTCCAGACCGGAACGCGTGCTCTATATGAAAGAGGGAGGCATTCATTATCTAGGCGCTCCCGATGGACTGGCTGATGTCGTTGATCGTCGTGAAGTTAAACTTCCCGCTCCTCAGGTCATTAAGCAAGTACGTTCCGAAGGTATTAAGATCGCCCACCCTGTTCGGAACGTTGCGCCTATTCAAGCTGAACCGCTGATTGCTTTCGAAGATGTTTCATTTGGTTATGGGGACGATCCGGATGTTTTGCATAACATCAATCTTGAGATTCATGCCGGCGAACGAGTTGCTTTGCTAGGTCCCAACGGCGCGGGAAAGAGCACCCTCGTCAAGCACGCGATCGGGTTGATCAAACCCCGTCAGGGCCGCGTAATGGTGGAAGGTCGAGACACGCGCCATCTGTCTGTCGCGCAAGTAGCCCGCACGCTGGGTTATTGTTTTCAGAGTCCCACTCACATGCTCTTTGCGCCGACGGTCAGGGAGGAATTGGAATTTGGCCCGAAGAATCTCGGATTCAAGCCGCCTGAGTTGAATGACAGCGTGAACGCGTCTGTCCTGACCGTCAACCTGCGCGGCCTGGAAAACGATCCGCCGCTGGCGCTTTCGTTCGGACAACAAAAGCGTGTGACGATTGCCTGTGTTTTGGCCATGCGTTCCAGGATCCTTGCTCTCGATGAGCCGACCGCCGGGCAGGATTATGGAAACTACATGAGTTTCATGGATGGCATCATGGGGTTGAATGATTCAACTCCGTCCGCCTCAAACTTCGACGCAATCCTTTTCATCACCCATGACCTCGACCTGGCTGTCATCTATGCGTCCCGGGTGATTCTCCTCTCTGATGGGCATGTCGCCGCTGACGGTCCGCCCGAGGCGGTGTTGAATGATCGAAATCTGCTTGAGCGCTGTCGTATCGTCCCAACAACTTTGCTTGAGGAGAATCTGCGTTTGTTGCCGAAGACAGGCGCGTTTTTGCGCGCCGAAGCGCTTGCCGATTTTGCATAATTCTTTACCGAGTTGGGCTTGTGCATCTTTTACAGCGTCATAGTGTTCCAAATTGTGAATGTTGGCCGGGAAGGCTGGAAAGGAAGGTGGCAGGAAAAGTGAATAGATTCAATCTGTTGTCCGCAAGTGTAACCCTACTTGACATGAGGAGAGTGAAATTATGATGGACAAAAATAACCTGTGGAAATTCGGCACGCGCGAGATTGTGTACTCGGCCATCGGCGCGGCGTTGTACGGCGTCCTTAACTGGGTCTTCAACAATCTGACACTTCCCGGCTCTACGCTGGTCTCCATTCGCCCGCCGGTCGTCATCCCGATGTTCATGGGTATCGTCTTTGGCCCATGGGTTGGGTTATTTACTGGCTTCGTAGGCAATGTCATTGGTGACCTGCTCTCCGGTTACGGTTTCTTCTGGGCTTGGGATGTCGGTAACGGGCTTCTCGGCCTGATTCCCGGCTTGTTGCCGTACGTGGGCATAACTGAGATCAAAACCGGCCGCGATTACGTCTATGCCATCGTTGCCTGCATCGTTGCCGCGTTTGTGGGCATTGCCTTCCCCGCGTTGCTGGCTGATCCGTTCATCTTGAGGAACATTGACTTCAACGGCGGGCTTACCACGGAATTCCTGCCGGCTGGGATCACCGACGCGGTCAACGGAGCCATCCTCACACCGATTCTGCTTTACGCCTGGAACGCGTACCGCGCGCGTTCAGGAAGATAACCCGTATTGATGTAGGGGCACAGCGTCGCCGTGCCCCTACAAGGATAACGATGCTTGCCACTTTCAAATACCTTCCCGGCCACAGTCTCATACATCGGCTTGATCCGCGCACCAAGCTTGCCGCGTTTGTTCTGGTGATGATCGCGACCATTGTAGTAGACGATGTGCGCGTTCTATTGGCGCTCTTTGCCCTCTCGTTTGGTTATTATTTGCTCGCAGACCTGCCGTGGCGGTCAACTTGGAAGGCCTGGGCAGTCGTGCTGTTCTTTGCGGTTGTCATCATCGGTTTGATCAATGTAACCCTCTTTGGAATGGCCCCAACATACATAAAGAGCTTTCATCCAATTTTCTCCTTTCCCACCATCAAGATCGGCTCGTTTGTGCTTGAACGCACCGTGACTTGGGAAATCGCGTTTGTGGGCTTTGCGCGCATGTTGCGCCCATTGGCAATCATGGCGATGATTCTGCCTTTCACGTTCACCACTGACCCCTACATGTATGGCGTCGCGTTTCGGCGGATGGGACTTTCCGACGGTGTGGCGTTCGCGCTGGACCTTTCCCTGCGCTACGTGCCCACTATTGCGCGCGATTTCTTTACTACTGTAGATGCTCAACGCGCACGTGGCTATGAGCTGGAAGTCAAAGGCGGCGGGATCGTCAACATGATTCGCCGCTCGGCGCCGCTTATCGTGCCGGTCACCATCAATTCAATCGCGGGCGGTGAAGAAGTAGTCGAGGCGATGGAACTGCGCGCGTTCGGCGTCGGTCCGCGCACATGGACGGCCTCTGATACTCTTCGTTTTCAACTCGCCGACTATGTTGTGATGGGCTTTTTCTTGCTAACCCTGATTGCAATCATTGGATTGCGCTATCTTTCGCCTTATGGCCCATACTGGTTTCCTGCACAATGGTTTGAATAGAAAAACAGACGGTCACTTGCAAGGTGGCCGTCTGTTTTTATTTTAGTGGTGACCTTTATATAACTCACCGGCTTCGATTGCCACTCTCAGATGATTCTCTTTTGGTGCAAAAGTGCAAGTGGCGTAGTCGGTGAAAGCACAAGGCGGGCTGTAGGCTTTGTTAAAGTCCACGAACACTTTGCCATCTTGATGCGGATCGGTGTAATGATAGCGGCTGGAGGGGTAGGTGGTTTTGCCGTTCGTAGCGTCCATGAATTGGATGTAAAGCCTCTTATCGGGCAGTTCAGTGGCGAGCAAGGTGAAGGTCTTGCCGCTGAATTTGAATGTGACTTCGCCATCCATCTTTTCATCGAGGATGGCTCCCAGAATGTCCGGCATCTTCACGACTTTGGGAGTCTCGAAACGGGTGTAGGTGGCGGGGATGTGATACTCTTCTTTGACGGGATACCACTCGCGGGGTGGAAAGGTGCGGCGTTCTTCGCGTGTGTTATCCCATAAACGAATCCCAACGCCCTTTGATCGGCGGACGACCACCATTCGCATCTCGTCCACAGTAATGAAGGAAGGCATGTCTTCCTGATCTGCATCCAGCAGGGCCGTTTTGGTTTCCATGCCATTGACTTCAACGGCGCGCTCGGTCTCGACGTAAAGCGTTACATTGTTGCCGTCGAATTCAAAACGGCCAAGTCGTTTCGGCGCGCGAGCAGGGAGGCGAATGTCGCAATCCGCATCGGAACCGACCAGATTGGTGCCTTGACGAAGCCAAAAGAGACCGGCCAGGGCAAGCCAGCCATTTTCGCGGCGCAGGTTGGTGTCCACCTCGGCGCGCCATTTCAAGATGCTTTTTTCATATTCTTCGCTGGGCATGGGCAGGATTATACTTGAAGCAAATAATTGTGAACTGACAATTATGAAAAGAAGGCCGAGATAAAAAGCCTCGACCTTCTTTTGATTTTTATTCCTCGAGGGTGGAAATATCTCCCTCGGGCAATCCCTGCGCGCGCGCTTTCAACACGCGGCGCATGATTTTGCCGGAACGCGTCTTTGGAAGTTTATCCACGAACTTCACTTCTTCTGGTCTTGCAATTGGACCCATATGAGTCGCAACATGTTGGCGTAGCTCTTCCGCCAAGTCGGGCGTGCCTGCAAAGCCTGCTCGCAGAAGGACGAAGGTGTGAATGCCCTGACCTTTAACTTCATGCGGTAATCCAATCGCGGCGGCCTCCGCGACGGCAGGATGACTTACGAGCGCGGACTCAACTTCTGCTGTGCCAAGTCGGTGACCGCTGACTTTGATCACATCGTCCACGCGGCCAATGATCCAGAAATAACCGTCCTTGTCGCGCTTGGCCGAATCGCCAGTGGTGTATTTGCCCGGGTTCTTGGACCAATATTGAGTCACATAACGATCCGGGTCGCCATAAATTGTCCGTAACATGGCAGGCCACGGATTCTTCAACACGAGATAGCCCTCAGTATCGTCCGGGACGGGTTTGCCTCCTTCGTCCACGATCTCCGCTTCCTGCCCAAAGAACGGACGCGTGCCTGAACCGGGCTTGAGCGGCACGGTCGGAGTCGGCGTAATCATGAACATACCGGTCTCGGTCTGCCACCAGGTATCCATGATCGGACATTTCTCTTTGCCAATGACGCGGTAATACCACTTCCATGCTTCGGGGTTGATCGGCTCGCCGACCGTGCCGAGTAAGCGCAAAGACGAAAGGTCATGTTTGTTCGGCCATGCTTCGCCGAAGCGCATCAGGCCGCGGATGGCGGTCGGCGCAGTGTACAAAATCGTGATGCCATATTTTTCCACGCATTGCCACCAGCGATTCGGGTAAGGATAGGACGGTCCGCCCTCGAACATGAACGAAGTCGCGCCGTTGATCAACGGGCCGTATACAATGTACGAATGCCCGGTGACCCAGCCCGGATCCGCCGCGCACCACCAGCGATCCTCGTCTTTGATGTCGAACACATATTTGAGCGTTGAATAAATTCCCACCATGTAGCCGCCATGCGTGTGGACGATGGCTTTCGGTTTGCCGGTCGAGCCGGACGTGTAAAGAATATACAGCGGATCTTCTGCGTCCATCACTTCGGTTGGGCATTTGCCGTTGGCAATTGGGAGCGCCAACAGATCGTGATACCAGTGATCGCGGCTCGCCTCCATCGGGACCTCGTGCCCGACGCGCTTGACGACGATCACATTCTCCACCGACGGGCATCGCTTGAGCGCCTCGTCCACCGTGCGCTTGAGTTCGACGATCTTCCCGTTTTGATACGAACCATCCGCCGTGATGACCAGTTTCGACTGGCTGTCTTCGATGCGGCCCTGCAGGGCGTCTACGCTGAAGCCGCCGAAGACCACGGAATGAATCGCGCCGATCTTGGCGCAGGCCAGCATGGCGAACATGATCTCCGGGACGCGTCCCATGTAGATCGTGACGCGGTCGCCCTTGACGATGCCCATGGCCTTGATGATGTTGGCGAAGCGGCTGACTTCGCGGTTGAGCGCGTGGTACGAAAACGTGCGCTCCAATTTGCCGTCTTCGGATTCCCAAATCAGAGCCAGTTTGTTTTTCCGATATGAATTCAGGTGCCGGTCAATCGCGTTGTGTACGATATTCGTCTTGGCCCCCACGAACCATTTGAAGAAAGGCTTCTTCGAGTCATCCAAAACTTTGTCCCACTTCTTGAACCATTCCAACTCTTCGGCTTCCGCGGCCCAGAATGCCTGCGGGTCTTTGCGGGCTTTTTCCGCCATCTCATCCCAGTCTTTCAGGCGCGCTTGCTGAACCACTGCCTCCGATGGGAAATAGACGTCACCTTCCAATTGCGGTTTGCTCTTGGCCATGTCTCTCTCCTTTGGCGAAATATTTGGCTAAATATACAGCAAAACTTTTGCGAGGGCAACTGCTTTCTTGAACCGCGAAGCACGCGAAGGCCGCTAGAGTGTGTATGCAAAATCAATTTCATGTGTCATTCTGAGGAGCGAAGCGACGAAGAATCTCAAATTTTGAACGAAAAAAACGAGATTCTTCGCTCCCGTTGGT